>JAUBOM010000204.1:0-8492 GCA_036700245.1 Microcoleus vaginatus BM001213989 | reverse complement strand
CGCACCGCAGAAGTTATACAAAATATACCGCGATCGGTGACAGTAGTTACCCGTGCTGAGGTTGAGCAGCAAACACCCGTGTCGCGAAGCCTGCAAGATATTGTGGGTAGGGAGGTTCCAGGCTTAGGGGCTTCAACTCAATCGAGAAATCAATTTGGGCAAAACTTGCGAGGTCGCAGTGTTTCCATCTTAATTGACGGCGTACCCCTGACCACAAATACTCAACCTCGAGGGCTGCAAACCATTGCTCCCAATGCGGTCGAGCGAATAGAGGTTGTTCGCGGTCCCAATGCTATCTACGGAAGTCAAGCCACAGGCGGGACAATCAACATCATTACCCTCATGCCGAGCGAAAACCCGCTGTCTCAACAGTCAGAAGTAGGCCTGACTGCTGCTGGCGGCGGCCAACGCTTCCTAGAAAGCGACAGTTTTGGCAACTACATCGCGCATTCCCTATCGGGTACAGTGGGCGCTTACAACTACGTCTTTTCTTTCTCGCGAGAAAGCATCGGCACTTTTTATGATGCTGAAGGCGATCGCATTTTTAACGATCGCCCCTTAGATCAAAGCAATACCTACAATATATTAGCTAAGGCAGGAGTAAACCTAGATTCTCAACAGCGCTTGCAACTAACATTCAACCGCTACAGTTCTACCCAAGTTGATAACGAATATATCAACGATTTGAGCGTCAATACCCGCCCGGCCGGGACAGAAAAAGCCCGCGCCTTGAGAGTAGGAGAACTGGAATTTGTTGACTCTACCCCCCCAAAAGATCAAACTACTCTCCTTAACTTCACCTACACCAACGATCGAGTTTTTGGCAGCAGCGTTCAGGCTCAAGCTTACTATCGGTACAGCACTCTAAATTTCTTTCCAGGAGATTTTCGAGAGGCTTTTTTTGAAAATATCACGTTTGGACAAGTAGAAAATCAAAATTGGGGCGGTCGCTTGCAGATTGAAACTCCTGTATTTACAGTAGCTAAATTAGTGTGGGGAGTTGATTACAACACCGAGTACAACACAGTCGTGCAGGATATTTTCGATCCTGCGACTTTCGACGAAAGCGGCGGCCGAGTTTACCGTAAAATTGACGAGCGCGTTGAAATACCGCGTTACGATCTCAACCAGCTAGGGTTGTTTGCTCAGTTCCAATGGGATATTAGCGATAACTTTTTAGTCACTGGCGGATTGCGCCACCAGCGGGTCGGTTTCAGTGTTGACGACTACACCACCTTCCCAGGAAATGCAGCAATTGAAGGTGGAGAGTTGAACTTTAATAACACCGTGTTTAATGCCGGTGCTGTCTATAAAATCACAGACACATTTAATGTGTTTGGTAACTTTGCTCAAGGTTTTAGCATACCAGATTTTGGAAATCTCCTGCGCCGTCCGCCAGCAGGGTTTTCGATTGGGGGCGATTTTCAACAATTAGAAGCGGTAAGAGTTGACAACTACGAAATTGGAGTGCGCGGCAACTGGGAACAAGTAAATGCGTCTATTTCGGGTTTTTACAATACCTCCGAATTGGGTGAAAGTTTTGTATTAGACGATCGCGGTTTTCCCATAGGGATTAATCGAGCTCCGCAACGAATCTATGGGGTTGAAGGAACTCTCGACTGGCGACCGGGAGGGGGATGGCAACTCGGCGGCACTGCAACTTGGCAAGAAGGTGAAAATGATGCCAATCAAGATGGAGACTATTTGCCCCTCAATAGCAGCATTATCTCACCGCTGAAGCTGACGACTTATATTCAACACAAAACTACACCTGGATGGCGCAACCGACTGCAACTGGTTTATATCGGGAATCGCGATCGGGCTTTTGATAAAGGAGTTGACCCTGTAGGTATAGATAACTACTTAGTGGTGGACTATATCAGCAGTGTTAAGGTTGGACCAGGGACGTTAAATATTGGCATCGAAAACTTGTTGGACACCCAATATTTTCCAGTCCAGCTTCAACGTGCCGGCGGTTTTGATAATTCCGAAAGATTCGCAGCTAGAGGTCGCGCCCTTAGTCTCCGCTACGTTCTCAATTGGTAATTGGAGTCTAGACACCGGGTTTGAGAAAACAAAATACGTCTTTGGACGTGCAAAATTAGTAAAAAACCCGGTTTGTTTAGTATTGCGAAAACACGCACCAGCTCACAAAGATTCAGTAAAAAACAGGTTTCTTTGGTATTGCAAAAATACCTTAAAGTAACTGAAAGTAAATTTCAGAAAAAATGCCTTAACTCAAATGAAATCACTAGGAAGCAATACAGGAAAAATTATTGAGAGTGGCGACACAGGCTCAGATATTTTTCAACTTTCAATAACAGAAATTAGGGAACTGTTTAAATCATGCGGTCTAATTCTTTTTCGAGGGTTTGCCGTTCACCAGCAACAGTTTAAAAAATTTGCCGAACAATTTAGCTCTAAATTCGTTCGCGATGATGTTAAAATTCGGACAGATTCAAGCGACGGAGCCATTCATCTTGTAGACGAAGGAATGGGATATATCGCTCCCCATGCTGAAGGCGCTACTACTCCTTTACGACCCGATGCTGTATGGTTTTGTTGTGATGTGCCGGCCGCCGATGGTGGCGAAACTTTATTTTGGGACGGCGTACAAGTCTGGTCAGAATTAAGTCAAGAATCAAAGCAGTTATTTTTGACTAAAAAAAACAAGTTTATTCACAATATACCTGTTGCCAACTGGAAGCATTTTTTAGGAGAAAATGCTACGCTAGCTGATGTCGAAAAAGCGCTGAATAGTTTTGAAGGTGTCAAATACGCAATCAATGATGACCAGTCTGTGACTTTAGCTTATGTTTGTTCTGCTGTCGTTAAAACAAAGTATGGGAATGAGGACTCTTTTGCTAACGGTATTGTCAACGAACAAAGGACTAAAAAAGTAATTTTTGAAGATGATTCCCCCATTCCCGATGCAGCCATTGATGAAATTAAGGAAGTTATGGATAGACTGACGGTTGCAATCTCGTGGCGACCGGGTGATTTAGTAATGATTGACAATTCAAGATTTTTGCACGGCAGACAGGCTTTTACCGACAGTCGGCGCAAGATTTTATTTGCCAATAGTATGCTGAATTTTTGAGTTTCACTTTTTTCAAAAATGGGCAGGAAAAAATGTTTTCCAATATTTCTAAATCAGCTTTTTTTATTAAACGTAGGTCGTTCCTACTTTTACCGTTTATTCTTAGCCTGATCCTTGTCTTGTTCGCAGGCCAATATAGTTTTGCCACGGCTCCGACTCGTGCTGAAATTCTCTGGGACACTTATGGAATTCCTCATGTTTATGCCAAAGATACTAAAAGCCTTTTCCGAGCTTTTGGTTGGGCACAGATGCAAAGTCACGGCAACCTGATTTTGCGCCTCTACGGACAGGCGAGAGGAAGAGCAGCAGAATACTGGGGAGAAAAATATTTAGAATCAGATCAGTGGGTACGAACTATGGGAATTCCTATTCGCGCTCGCTCTTGGTACGATGCCCAAAATCCAACTTTTCGCAGCTATCTCGATGCTTTTGCTGCTGGAATTAATAGTTATGCCGAAGAACATGGCGATGCGATCGACAATGAACTTAAAGCCGTGCTGCCAATTGATGGGGTAGACTTGCTGGCTCACACTCAGCGGGTGCTGAACTTCACGTTTGTGGTTAATCCTCAGCAAGTGAAGGGCGTTATATCAAATCTGTTAGCATCGGAATCAATATTACCCACAGCCAAGACAGGCCAGTGCGGTGTCCCTACAATTAATCGCGGTAGACACACAGCACTGCTTTGTCCTCTATATAATTCCGGTGCAACTGACAACGATATTAATGATAGTGTTCTCGGATCTAATGGCTGGGCGATCGCACCTTCCCATTCTGCCAATGGCAATGCGATGCTGTTGGCTAATCCACACCTCCCCTGGTCAGACTTATTTCTCTGGTTTGAATCACAGCTAACAGCACCGGGCATCAATGCTTATGGGGCCTCGTTGGTTGGCATCCCGGTACTGACAATTGCCTTTAATGACTCCCTCGGCTGGACTCACACGGTGAACCGACATGATGGCTGGGATGCCTACGAACTGACGCTGGCAGATGGTGGCTACCGCTTAGACGGTAAAATCCAAGCCTTTGAAACAGAAGAGCAAATCGTTGAAGTCAAGCAGGATGGCGGTTCTCGGCGCTCGGAACCCTTGACGGTGCGAAGTTCTATTTACGGACCGGTTGTTGCCCAGAAAGAGGGTAAGGCTGTGGCGCTGCGCGTTGTTGGCCTCGATCGACCCTTAGCACTCGAGCAGTGGTGGAATATGGCGCGATCGCACAATTTACCTCAATTTGAGGCGGCGATCGCACCCTTGCAGATTCCCATGTTCACGGTGCTGTACGCAGATCGAGACGGACACATTATGCACTTGTTCAACGGTCAAGTTCCAAAACGGTCCAGCGGAGACTTTAAATACTGGCAGGGCACGATCCCTGGCGACACATCAAGTACGTTGTGGACGAAAATTCATCCCTATCAAGATTTGCCGCGCGCGATCGATCCCCCTAGCGGCTGGTTGCAAAATGCGAACGATCCACCTTGGACAACAACATTTCCGCAGGCGATCGATCCCGATGATTACCCACCCTATATGTCCTCTCGCGGCCCGATGTCTTTTCGAGCTCAGAGTTCTGCCAGGATGCTGATGTCAGATGAAAAAATCTCGTTTGAAGAAATGATTGAGTACAAGCACTCAACGCATATGGAATTAGCCGATCGCTTGCTTGACGATCTGATCGCGGCTACCCAGCAGCAGGACAATAAATTAGCCCGCCGTGCCGCTGACGTGCTGGCTGTCTGGGATCGCAAGGCGGATGCGGATAGTCGCGGCGCGGTACTTTTTGCTGCTTGGGTTCAAGAGATGGGTTCCCCTATCTCGTTTGCGATTCCTTGGAATGAAGACTTGCCAATGACTACGCCGGACGGTTTGGCAAATCCCGCTGCTGCTGCGGGGGCCCTTGCTGCTGCTGCCACCAAGGTTGAAGCTGCTTATGGAGCGCTGGACGTACCTTGGGGAGATATTTTCCGGTTGCGCTACGGCGCTGCGGATTTGCCGGCAAGTGGAGGGCCTAACAACTTGGGTATTTTTCGGGAACTCAGTTTTGCTCCCACCCAAGATAATCGGTTTCGAGCTGTTGAAGGCGATAGTTACGTGGCGGCGGTCGAGTTTTCCAATCCAGTACGGGCAATGGTACTCACCAGCTACGGCAACTCGACGATGCTTGGTTCACCGCAAGGTGGCGATCAGTTGCAGCTATTGGCAAGTCAACGTTTACGACCGGTTTGGCGATCGCGCACAGAAATTGAATCTCATTTAGCAAAACGGGAGGTGTTTTCTGGGTCGGATCGAGCCGTTCAAAGTATCAATTATGCACCGTGAGGTACTTATGAAATTGCGCCCGATCGCATTAGTTTTGCACCGCTATGTAGGTGTGATGGTGGGAATGCTGTTGGCGATCGTCAGCTTAACTGGCAGTTCATTGGTTTTCTGGAAAGAAATCAACGTTTTTCTCAATCCCCAGATGTTCCAAGTTATCCCGCAGGGCGATCGAGTATCTGTACAGTTTACGATCGATACAATCCGCTCAGCTTATCCCGATTGGCAGCTTAATTTCCTTGAGCTACCTCGCACGTTAGATAGTGTCTATACAGCAAGAATACTGTTAAACAGCGGCGATTTTGCCTACGTCTATCTCAACCCTTATACGGGAGAATTTCTGGGTTTCCAGCAGTGGGGCCGGACTGTTATGAGTTTCCTTTATAACTTCCATGTCAGCCTTCTGGGAGGCAAAGCCGGCGAAACATTTGTTGGTATCTGCGGACTGCTGTTGCTGCTGCTGAGCGTAACTGGAATCATTTTGTGGCCTGGTTGGAAAAAGCTGGTGGTCGGCTTCGCAATCCGGTGGCGTTCTGCGCCTCAGCTAATCAACTACGATCTTCACAAAGTCGGGGGTATTTTATCTTGTGTCTTTCTGATTGCGATCGCCTCCACTGGCACAGCCATGATTTTTCACACCCAGTTTAAGGGCGTGATTTACTCGCTCGTCAGCACGCCAAAACTCCCCGAATTAACATCAAGTATTGTGCCAAACGCGCCACCAGTTACAGCAGATATTATTTTACAGAAAGCGGACTTGGCGTTACCAGGAAAAACCATTTACATTACCTTTCCCAGCAAACGGCAGGGGACATTCGTAGTGCGTAAAAAATTGGTCGGAGACATCCACCCGAACGGTAGCAGCAACGTCTATCTCGATCGGTACAGCGGTCAAGTTTTACGGATAGAAAATGGTTTTACAGCACCTGTCGCATCCCAGATTATAAATTTGTTGTTCCCGGTACATATCGGTGCTTTCGGCGGGTTGCCAACACGCATCCTCTACGTTTTCATCGGATTGACGCCGACATTGCTATCAATCAGTGGTCTCGTACTCTGGCGCAGGCGACAGTGGAGATTAGCTCAGCGACGGGAAGCAAGCCGACAAATTACCGCGATCGTACCTGAACCTCAAAAATTTTATCCGATTGCAGAATGGCCTTGGTTTTGAGAAGAGTTCCTGAGGATTAAAGTGAAAAGTATAAATTTCCCATGACTTACGCAAAGAAACCGGGTTTCTTAAAAAAATTGTTAGTCTCTAAACTAAAAATCTATGAAAAGCCCCAGTTTCTACACTAGACCTGCGTAAGTCATATTTCAGTTCACAGAGCCACTATTTTTATACCGAATAAATAGTGGCTCTGTGAAACAAAGTGAAACAAAGCATCAGAAGTGGAACACTTTTTTCATTAATTACCAATTACCAAGCACCAAAATTATTTGCCTCAATATAACTAAAAAATAATGTTCCTAAAAAATCGTTCAAATAGCCTCCGAACTTTCCTGCTGATCTGGAGCGGTCAAACAGTTTCTCTAATTGGCTCTAGCATGACCGGCTTCGCTTTCACTATTTGGGTATGGGAACTCACGGGTCAGGCAACAGCATTAGCTTTATTTGGTTTATTTGCACAAATGCCACAATTATTAACGGCTCCCTTTATGGGGCTAATTATAGATCGCTGGAATCGTAAATTATTGATGGCAGTTGGTGACACGGTGGCTGGTCTATTAACTATTACTATCTTACTGCTTTATCTAGGGGGAAATCTGCAAGTCTGGCATTTATATCTGGCTGTAGCTGTCAACGGTATTTTTCAGCAACTTCAAGAGCTTGCCTACAAAGCATCGATATCAATGATAGTGCCAGAATCGCAGTATAGTCGCGCTAGCAGTATGGGTTCTCTAGCAATTTACAGCTCTAAAATTGTGGCCCCGGCGCTGGCTGGTACTTTCTACTATGTAATGGGTCTGAGAGGGATTTTAATTGTCGATATCGCTACTTTTGCGATCGCGATCGGCACATTACTGCTCGCACACATTCCGCAACCCACCCTCACAGAAACGCCCCCTTTTAGTTTCACAAACATCCAACAGGAAATCGGTTTTGGTTTCCGCTACATTGCCACGCACCCAAGTTTGCTGGCGCTGTTAGTATTAACATCGCTGTTCTGGCTAGTTCACGATTTGAGCGCTACACTGCGATCGCCGATGATTTTGGCACGTACTGGTAACGATGCCAGAATATTGGGTCTGGCAGTCTCGGCGGCCGGCTTGGGCGGTATTGTTGGGGCGTTAGCTGTGAGTGCTTGGGGCGGCCCTAAGCGCCGGATACACGGCTTTTTGCTTGGTATGGCAGGTGCGGGCTTGAGTAAAACTGTGTTTGGTTTAGGAGTAACACCTTTAGTTTGGACAGGAGCTCAGTTTTGTTCGTCTCTCAATTTCCCGCTGCTAGGCAGTTCTGCTGACGTTATCTGGCTTGTTAAGGTTAAACCGGAGGTGCAAGGGCGGGTTTTTGCCACTCGTTCTGTAAGCTTACTGGTTGCTTCAACTTTTGGTTACTTAATTGCAGGCCCATTGGTCGATCGTGTTTTTGAGCCGGCGATGATGCCAAAAGGCAGTCTTGCGCCTGTTTTTGGCTGGCTATTCGGGACTGGGACAGGGGCAGGTATCGCGCTGCTTTACGCTAGCTGCGGACTCTGTATGTTCATACTTGGCTTAGGCGGGTATGCCTTCCGGGTATTGCGCGACGTGGAGGATATTGTTTCCGATCGCGATTTTTTATCAAATTCGGTTGATTGAACCCTCTTTTGTCACTTCTGGGACAGTATAGCAACCGCTATCATCGGTGCCGGACGCAAGCCGTAGGACACCCTCGAGCGCACGGAGTAAGCAATCAAACTTATCTAGGGTTTGCTGAATAATCGCTCGCATATTGCGTGGTCTCGGTTTTCGAGCGCGCGAGAAAAAAGTGCAAGATTAACAGGTAATACCATTTTTTTAAAGATGTGATAGACTTGCGTAAAAAGTAAAGGAGAGAATTACAATGTCTGGTCGTCCTCATATAAAAATCACAG
>JAUBOM010000203.1:0-8573 GCA_036700245.1 Microcoleus vaginatus BM001213989 | reverse complement strand
CCCTCACGAGTGAGTGTCAGTAACATGATACCTCATCTTTCTGATAAAGGCTATAAGCTAAGATTTGCGCCAACCCCGCTTCGATCGAAAACGAAACTCGTTTCGATTCTATTACCATCAGCCACAACTGCTCTTTTAAAACTAAAGTATCAAGGCTGCCTTTGATGATAACCCCTTCATCTTCTTCGGAAATTTCGACGGATTTTTCTGGTTTAATGTAGAAAGGATGCAGATAAAATTCGCCTGCAAATAACAGCGGAGAGACGATCGACAAACTAATGGTTTTTTCCAACCTCGGCGGATACTCTAACAAGTTGAAGTAACCCGCTTTAATCTGATCTAGCTGTCGTTTTTGAAAGTCGGTAATTTCTGGTAACTCATCTTGCCATTCTCGGAAAAATTGGTCGTCTGTGACAAGTTGAAGGTCAAAAAGTGTTTTTAATTCTTCTAATGTGACATTTTTAGCTTGAATTGTTTGAACCATAATTCTAGCCTGTTAATTTTATGGGTACTTATAATTTTATCAAATTTCCCGGTAATATGATGTCCCGTCTAGCGATAATAACAAAATTGGTTCGTAGCGAGGACGGAGAGTCTGACGCAATTCGCTCGGACTTGCATTCCTCACTACGAACTGGTAACGCTTATTTTACCGAAGATGATATAAGTCAAAATTAAATTCTGCTAATTCCAAATTTTTTGCAAATTGAGAACAAATCCCGGCAAAACATTTTCCCCAGAAAGAGTGAGAGGAGATTGTAAAACTTCCACATCTTGACCGGGGCGATAAATTTCAAATTCCCGTTTTTTGTGGTTAATCAGCCAACCCAAGGGACAGCCATTTTCCATATATTCTTGCATTTTTTCCTGAGTCTTTTTCAAGCTGTCGCTGGGCGAGACTAATTCAAGGACAAAATCGGGACAAAGCGGGATGAATTTTTCTCTTTGTTCGGGCGTCAAAGCTGACCAGCGGGATTTTTCTACCCAAGAAGCATCGGGAGATCGATCGGCTTTATTGGGCAGAGTAAACCCTGTGGAAGAATCAAACACTTCTCCGAGTTCAGTTCGATCGTTCCACGTCCAGATTTGAGCATTCGCTGTTGAGTTGCTTTTTCCCGTTTCTCCTCCGGTTGGCGGCATGACAATTAATTCTCCGTTGGCGTTCCGTTCAAGTTTCAAGTCCGGGTTTTCTTCGCACAGTTGATAAAACTGTTCTGAAGTTAGTTTTATAATGGAATTGAGGTTTAAGGTGATAGCAGTCATTGTTATTTACCTGCTGTTTTTATGAACTTGATTAAGAATTAAAAATGAGTAATCCCATTTTTAATTCTTAATTATTAACTTCTCATTCTACTGCAATTGTTTGATTCTGCTGAGCGCGTCTTGATAGGCACTCGTTCTGCCGCCTTGCTTGTAAAGTTCTGCTGCTTTTTGAAAGTCGGCAATTGCTTTCGGTTGGTCTTTGTTGTCCAGGTAAGCTAAAGCTCGGTTGTAGTAAGCGTCGGCAAAACCGGGATTGGCTTCGATCGCCAGCGTGTATGCTTGAATAGCATTGGAACCGCGTGTGGGTTCCTGTTGGGGCAAGCCGGCGGTGAGGAAAGTGCGGGCATTACCGATATTAAAATACAATTCAGGGGTATATTTGGGCTTGAAAGCGAGCGATCTGTTGAAATCCGCGATCGCCTCCCAAGCATCTCCTTGATCTAACAGCGAAAGTCCTCGAAAATAATAAGCTTGGGCGTCTTGCGGATTGGCTGTGGATATCGAGCCGCTGGTTGGGGGAGTATTGTCTACTTTCAACTCGGATTTATTTATTCCCGCCGCCACCAGCTTCGCGATAAATGTATTGATTGGAACTGCTGCATTAAATCCGGTTTTAATCGGGGCGACTTCGCCGGAACTGGTTTGAGCAAAACCGAATTCCCCTTGTCCGTGTAAACCGATGACTCGGGCTTCGGAGTCAAAAACTGGGCCGCCACTCATACCACTCCAAGTTACGGCTTGATACCGCAAAGTGTAACCTTCTGGGCGGTTGCGCGGGCGGCTGGTAACGAGTCCGGGAGAGAGTTCGGGTTCTCGTTCGGCGCCGAAAAGTCCGCCGGTAGCGGGATAGCCGTAAACGAAGATTTGAGTGCCGATGACGGCTAAGTCGGAATCTGCGATCGTCGCGACTGGATATTCTTCGGGGCTTTCAAATTTGACTACGGCTAAATCTGGGTCAGTTTCGGCGGTTTGCAAACGGGTGACGGAGGTTGCTTGATAGTTTTTGCCTTTAGACGTGCGAACGGTGTATTTCACGTCTGCTTTTTCTACGACGTGATTGACTGTTAAAACTGTGTAAGTTTTGCCGTTTTTGGCAATAATTACGCCAGAACCGTCTCCGAGGGAACTGTTAATTTGTACTGTCAGCGGTCCGGCAATGCTGGCGACTTCTTGGGGGGTTTTGGCGATCGCCGGTTGGCTGATGACTATGGTTAAGGCTGCGGTAGTTCCTGCTAGCAGGGTGGTTAAGGTGTCGTAACGAGAAAAATTTATATTCATGGCTATTGCTAATTTGTAGTTGGGTAGCGGGATTTGCGGGAGAAAGGGCGATCGATCCTTGGTACTTTTTTTGTTTTTAGTTTTATTGGTGATTTGACGCAAAGGATCTCAGCTTTGTTCTTTAGTGATAATTTTACTCGCTTTTTTGTTCCGCGATTCCCTATTTCCCTGTAGGGGGCGCACTGCGTACCTTAATTAATCTCCATGCAGGCTGCCCAACTTACTTATTAAAACTAAACAATACATGACTGGAACTCCCTGCTTAATTCTTCCTTAGTCATCGTTCCCCGTGCGACTCGCATGACTAAATCATATACTCCATCGTCCGTCAAATTCAGAGCGCAGCCATTCAAACGCAAAAAGGTATCCATCACCGCAAAAGCCGTTCGTTTATTGCCGTCAATAAAGGGATGATTCATCGCTATGTGATAGAGATAGGCGGCCGCTTGTTCGCTAATTGTTGGATGCAAAAATTTACCACCAAAAGTTGCTTGTGGCTGAGCCAAAGCCGACTCCAACAAGCCTTCGTCTCTGACGCCTGGAGTGCCGCCAAATCTCTCTATCTGTCTGGCGTGGATACTTAAAACCATACTTTTGCTGACAAAATTAGGAGTTGGCAAGGCGACGGTAAACCTCCTTTCTTTCGCGTTCTGAATCTAGATAAGCCTGCCATGCTTTGGCTTCTAGTTTTTGTTGTTCTTCTTCAGTCTTTAAGGAACGGACAAATTCAAGCACTTTCAGCAGCAAGGGTTCTGGCACTTGGTCGAGTTCTTGAAGAAGTTGGTCTTTTGCGGTCATGTCTCTTTCCTGCTAGTTATTTTACAACTACTTTATCCTAATTCATAAAAGTTTTGCAACCGAGAGATTGTACGCGAGCATCTGTAGGGACACGGCAGTGCCGTGTCCTTACCCGGAATTTTTTTAAATTGGTATTATAGCCCTTTTACCACCTACAGATTAGATAATTAACTGCTGTTCGATCGCACTTACAAATTTTGATATTCTGTAACCCATTCAACGATCGCCTCAGTCAACCCGTCTAACGTGTATTCTTTGGCTTCCACATCTAACTTACCCAATAAATTATGACAGCTTTTGGAAGTTTCCGGTCCGATGGATGCGATGCAAACGCTTTTCAACCAATCTTGATATCCGGAAAAATGCGGGCTTTGTTCTATGAGATTGCAAAAGTTATGCACGGTTTTTGAACTGGCAAAAGTTATGATATTTACGGCTTGATTTTGGAGTGCGGATAGGGCGATCGGATCGATAGTTTCGGGACAGCAAGATTGGTAAGCTGGCACTTCTATTACTTGCGCTCCTTGGGCGGTAAATTCTTTAACTAAAACTTCTCTGCCGCCACTTTCTACTCTCGGAAATAGGATTTTGCAGTTTTGCAAGTTGTCGGGGAAGTTCTCGACTAGGGAATCGGCGATAAAGTTGGGGGGAATAAAGTCTGGTTGTAGAGAGTGCGATCGCAAACTTTCTGCTGTTTTTTTACCGACAACTGCGATTTTAATACCAAACAAACTCCGGGCGTCTTTGCCTTTTGCTTGTAATCGTTGAAAAAAGCAGTCTACAGCGTTGTGGGAAGTGAGAATTAACCAGTGAAAGCTTGACAATTGTGCGATCGCACTGTCTAATGGTTCCCAAGTGGACGGCGGCCCAATTACTAAGGCCGGCATTTCGATAACGCGAGCTCCTTGTTGCTGGAGTCGATCGCTAAATTCAGCAGACTGAGAAACCGATCGCGTGACTAAAATGGTTTTTCCTGCTAGCGGCAATTGGCTGTTATTAGTGGTGACTGATGTATCGATCATATTTGTGCTTTCTGGCTGGATTAAATATTCGCGCAATCTGACTACTTCCCCAATTACGATTACGCAAGGCGATAGAGATTGACCTGCTGTTTGCTGTACAATGTTGGAGAGAGTGCCCAGCCAAATTTGCTGTTCGGGGCGGCCGCAATCTCGGATAATGGCGATCGGAGTTTCGGGCGATCGTCCGTGCTTTTGCAATTGCCAGACGATCTCGCTCAGATTTCGCCCTCCCATCAATATTACCAAAGTTTCTATCTGCACTAAAGCTTCCCATTCAAGAGCATCCGGTTCGTGGGCGCTCATAACTGCAAAACAGCGGCTCATCACCGGATCTGTGAGGGGAATTCCAGCTAGTAAAGGTGCGGATAGGGCGGAAGAAATTCCGGGTATTACTTCAAACTCGCAGGCCGCTGCGATCAATGCTTGAATTTCGGAACTGGAGCGACCAAAAATAAACGGATCGCCGCTTTTTAGCCGCACGACTTGTTGGCCTAACTTGCAATGTTCTACCAGCAAACGGTTAATTTCTTGCTGCTGGGTGGAAGGTTTGCCGCCACGTTTGCCGACTTCTATTTTCCGACAAGTTGCTGGGATTAATTCGAGTTGC
Organism: Microcoleus vaginatus BM001213989; assembly: GCA_036700245.1. Taxonomy (GTDB): domain Bacteria; phylum Cyanobacteriota; class Cyanobacteriia; order Cyanobacteriales; family Microcoleaceae; genus Microcoleus. The sequence continues at coordinate 3,605 of JAUBOM010000203.1, read as the reverse complement.
GGGATGTCGATTAGAGCGTCGTAGATTAAGACTTCGGCTTGGGATAGGAGTTTGTGCGATCGCACTGTCATCAAGTTACAATCTCCCGGCCCCGCACCGACTAAATAAACTTTCCCTTTTTGGTTTTTCATAATTCCTCCTCGATAGTATATTTTTATGAATATTGCTAGCCTATAGTAAGAGGCGCTGAAACGCATCCTACACTATAGTAAGACGCGCCGAGGCGCACCCTACTGTATACTCAGCAGTTTATTGTATAAGAAAAGCTATTTATGCAGATTATCATCATCACAGCCGCCGATGCAAATTACTTTGAATTGGTGCGAGGTACTATTTTATCGGTGCGGGAAAAACCCGAGGGCGAAAATGTGGCGATCGGCTTTTTCGATCTCGGCTGCACTCCCGAACAGTTGCAGTGGTTAAAAACACAAGTTAATATCATTCAAAAGCCCGATTGGGACTTTGACTTTCCGGGCAAAAATGAAGCCCCTCACTATCTCAAAGGACTTTTAGCGCGTCCGTTTCTCCGTCGATATTTTCCCAATTTTGACATCTACCTTTGGATAGATGCCGATGCTTGGGTGCAAGATTGGCAAGCTGTTGAACTGTTAGTTAAAGGCGCGGCTAAACGCGGTTTAGCAGTTGTTCCAGAACTCGACCGGGGTTATTATTTAGCTTACGGCAAACTGCCTTGGTACTGGCAATTTGTTTACCGCGATTATCAGGCAGCTTTTGGCGAAGAAGTAGCCCAACAGTTACACAGCTATCCAACCATAAATGCAGGTATTTTCGCGCTGCAAAAAGACGCTCCTCATTGGGAAATATGGGCAGAATATCTGGAACAGGGATTGCAGCAGCACGTTTCTTTAATGACCGATCAAATAGCTTTAAATCGGTTAGTTTACGGCACGGAAATGTTTGACAAAACAGAGATGCTGCCGGCTAGGTGCAACTGGAGTTGCAACTTTGGTTTGCCCGTTTGGGACAAGCACCAAGCCTGTTTTGTGGAGCCGTATTTGCCACAGGAGGCGATCGGCATTCTGCACATAACTGGCCACAAACACGACTTGGTAAAATTAGCAACAACGGACGGAAATCAAATAGAAATTAGTCTCCGCTACCAACCGATAAAAAAGCCAAACACTCCTAATTTAACACCAGAAAAAATGACATTGCCGCCCTTATCGGAAATCACAAACAATACTTTGCTGCCCGCCGGAGATTACGTCTCGCCCGGATTGAAAGTTATTCTCCCAGATGCGTACTTTCCCAACATGATAGTTGGCGACACTCAGACTTGTTCGTGGCCTTATTTGCGCCGGGAAATCAAGCACAATTGGTATGTCGATCGCCGTGCTAACTCAGTCGGATTTCTCAGCCGCGACGAAGCACATATTCTTTACAATACAGCCCTGCAATTTAAAGGTAAAAAAGCATTAGAAATAGGCTGCTGGCTAGGGTGGTCTGCCTGTCACTTAGCCCTGGCAGGAGTTGAGTTAGATGTTGTCGATCCGCTGTTAGAAAGAGAAGATATCAGACAAAGCGTAATCCATTCAATTCAAGGTGCTCTAAATGCGTCTGGCGTTCAAACTTCCGTGAAGCTAGTACCCGGTTATAGCCCTCAGAGAGTAGAGGAATTAGCCAATGAATTTAACCGCAAATGGTCGTTAATTTTTATTGACGGGGAACACGAAAATGAAGGCCCGTTAAATGATGCCATTGCCTGTGAAAAATTGGCTGAAGAAGATGCGATAATTTTATTCCACGATTTAGCGGCTCCCGCTGTTGCTCAAGGTTTAGATTACTTGAAGCAAAGGGGATGGCAAACAGTAGTATATCAAACAATGCAAATTATGGGGGCTGCTTGGCGGGGCAATATCGAGCCAGTAAAACATCAACCCGACCCCAATATTTCCTGGCAGTTGCCAGCACATTTGCACGGTTACAATATTAGCAGTTTAGAGACAATTAATTCTCAAACAGCCAGCCCACCCAATCAAAACCTACAGTCATCTTATACAAGAGATTTTTACCAATTAATCGGAGAAGGAACTCGCAGTTCTGCTAGAGAAATTATTCCCCTGCTGTTAGACTTGCTGCAACCAATTTTACCTAAAAGTGTGGTAGATGTGGGCTGCGGTACGGGAAGTTGGTTAGCTGCGTTTCAGAAGTTGGGAATTGCTGATTGTTTGGGAATAGACGGCGATTATGTCGATCGCACTCTTTTACAAATTCCTTTAAATCAGTTCCAATCCGCCGATTTAAAGCAACCGCTGCAAATAAACAGAAAATTTGACTTAGCGATTTCTCTGGAAGTTGCCGAACATTTGCCGGCTACCTGTGCCGAAAACTTTGTTAATTCTCTCACTCAACTAGCACCGATGATTCTGTTTTCTGCTGCGATACCATTTCAAGGAGGCGTCGAACACGTTAACGAACAGTGGCCACAGTATTGGGTTTATTACTTTCAGAAAAACGGCTATGCAGTTATTGACTGCTTGAGAAAAAAAATATGGAACAATGACAAAGTAGAGCCTTGGTACGCTCAAAATATCTTGATTTTTGTTAAACAAGAATACTTGCCGGGATATCCGAGGTTAGTAAATGAATATCAAAATACCGATCTGAATCAATTAGCAATCGTTCATCCCAAGATTTATTTTTACAGCTTGCAAGCTGCTAGAAATTCGGCACATAATTTACAATCAGAAAGTGTCAAACAAGTTTCAGCATCGCCACAATTGGCAGATCGACCTTTGGTATCTGTGATTATTCCCTGCTACAATCAATCTCATTTTTTGCTGGAAGCAGTAACTAGCGTGATTAACCAAACTTACAAAAATTGGGAAATTATCATTGTCAATGACGGCAGCTTAGATACTACCAGCACAGTTGCCAAAAATTTAATAGTAGCAAATTCCCAATATCAAATTAGGCTTGTAGAACAAACAAATCAAGGGCTTTCAAGTGCTAGAAATGCTGGCATAGCAGCAGCAAATGGTGAATACATTATGCCTTTGGATGCGGATGATATCCTACCTAAAAACGCTTTGACTGACCTTTTAGAAATATGTTTAAAATCGAATGTACCTTGCGTAGCATTTGGTTCTTATCAAATGTTTGGCACGGAAAATCGCATAGTACCCAGTTACGAGTTGTATTCTCCCGAAAATATCAAGCAATCTAACATGATTCACCCGTCTTCACTCTATCACAAATCTATTTTGGATTTGGTCAGCGGGTACAAAGTTGAGATGAAGGAAGGCTACGAAGATTGGGAGTTTTGGGTTAACTGCCACAAGCACAATATTCCCTTTTTGGGGACAAGAGAAGTAGTTGTCAATTATCGGCGTTCCCAGGGTTCTATGTTGGCAAAAGCTCAGCAATATCATCAAAGGTTGGTAGCACAAATTGTTTATTACAACCGGGAACTTTACGATATGGAAAGCGTGAATAGTGCTGAAAAGCTATTGGGACAAATCGCCAGTTAATCTTGATTCTTTATTCTTTAGCCCACAAAAACGGGCTTGGTTTGTGTAGTAGCGAATTCTATAGCAATCCTAAATCATTTGTGAATTTCTTACTCCCTCCCCTTAGTAAGGGGA
>JAUBOM010000202.1:0-8657 GCA_036700245.1 Microcoleus vaginatus BM001213989 | reverse complement strand
CGGCAATGCCGTGTCCCTACCCCAAAATAATATTGTAGGGACACGGCACTGCCGTCTCCTAATTTCTTAAATATCTCCGTTTATCTCTTAGTCTGCGAAGGCAGACTTCGTTTGTGTAGACGCGGTTTCCAACCGCTGAACGATCTAAAAAAGAGAAGAAGGCTTTCTCTTCCTTCTTCCTTCTTCCTTCTTACCTCTTCCCTCAAACTACGATCGCATCGCCTGTTTTTGCTCCGCCTTCAAATCGCGGTTGCTAGCAGCAGCTAACTCCGCATCCAACAGCGTCTTACCAGTCGCAGCCAAATACACATCATCCAAACTCGGCCGAGATTGAGCAATCCCAAAAGTAGGCAATCCCGCATCTTTTAAAGCTTGCTGAATAGTCACCAGCGCATCGCTTTGCGGTGTTACTACTAAATTGAGAGAATTTCCTTGAGCCGTATTGACAATTACTTCCTGCACAAAAGGCAAAGATTGCATCAAATTTTTAGCTTTTTCGGCTTCTTCCATCGGCGAAAACTCCCGAATCCGCAGAGTCACCCGATCGCCCCCAACCCGATTTTTCAACTCCTCCGGCGTGCCCTGTGCAATCACCGTACCCTTGTCAATAATCGCCACGCGATCGGCCAAAGCGTCAACTTCTTCCAGATAGTGACTCGTAATCAAAACCGTCGTACCTTCCTCCCGCAACCGGCGCAGGAAATCCCACACTACCACCCGGCTTTCAATATCGAGCCCGACAGTCGGTTCGTCTAACACCAAAACATCCGGCTGGTGAAGCAACCCAGCAGCTAAGTCGAGGCGTTTGCGGATACCGCCGGAATAAGTGCCCGTCTTTTTATTTTCCCACTCCTCCAAACCGAGGAGTTTCACCATTTTGTCAATCCGCCCTTTAATCGTATTGCGCGGCAAATGGTAAAGCGCTGCTTGCAGTTGCAGGAGTTCCCGCCCCGTCAGCACCTTATCGAGAGCCACTTCTTGGGCGACGTAGCCGAGTTTTTGTCGGGCAATTCTCGGCTGACTGACAGCAGAAATGCCAGACACTTCAATTCGTCCGCTATCGGGCGCACTCAAAGTACAAAGTACCCGCAGGGTTGTGGTTTTGCCTGCACCGTTGGGGCCTAGCAAACCAAATATTTCCCCCGGTTCTACCTTGAAGGAAACATCTTTAACGGCTTCTACAGTGCCGTAGCGTTTCTGAAGATTTTCAATTAAAACGGCGGGAGCCATATATTTTGGGGATGAACTGGTTGTTAATATTTTGACACTTCCGAGCTCAAATTGCCCGAATGGTCGATCGACCAATGCGACTCGCTATGCTTGTAACGATCGCACCATCCTCCTCAACCGGAAACTGCTTATAGTTTTGATTTTTAATACCCGTTTATAAAATATCAACTTTCTAACGGCTCCCAACCCCTATCGCCATCAGTCTTTCCCTATCTCAAATCTCACATCTCACCTCCAAACAATTATGAGTTTTGAGTTAATTTTAACCTCTGGGTTAACAACTCAAAACTCACAATTTTTCAACAAGTAGAGATGCACCCGAAACCTGTTATTTTATAATAATCTCTACCTATAGGCTGATGTGTAGCGCGATTTTGATAACTCACACCGCTCTCCAACACCTCAAACTTTCGATGCAAGTATTAAACACAGAAAACTTCCTGAAGTGGCCATTTCTACTTTCAACCAGTTCGCCAAAAAATGTAAGTGTAGTCGCCTGCTCTAAACCTCGATAGTTATCAGTCATTACCAATTCTTTAATCGATTTAATCGAAAATCGAAAATCGTATTAACTCCCCCTAAAGGAAGTTGACGGCCGCCTCTTTAATCGATAATTTTTACCCAACCGCGGCGCACGTTGTACAGAAGTCGGTTGATGATGGCATACTCATCTTCATTCAGCGTTCTTTCTAAGAGTGCAGATCTGAGCTGGCTCCGGTCGTGGCGAGTCACGACGCTGGAGAACATGATCTGACCAAATAACTCTTCGAGTGTCATTTGGGAGAGCGACATGATAAACCTCCTAGTTGATTGAGACATATAAAATTTTTACACCCTGACTTTAATAATCCTATTATGAGCTCTGGGAGCGACTCCAAAGGCGATCGAAAACATTGACACAGTGTGATTTTTGCGCTACAAATCTGTGACCGAGACTTAGATGGTAAGTGACCCGGATCTTTTAAATTTGTGATGTTTGTCACGGAACTCAGAAGGAAGAAGTCAAGGGTGAAGAAGTCAAGGGTGAAGAAGCCATCGGCCCGAAGGAAAAAAGTCATCAAGGGCGATCGCCAAATGATAGCTTCGCTTATCGCCCTCAAAAGTTCTCAATCCCGTCCTCATGGCTTCTCAACCTCATTTTCCCCATAGCTAATTTTCCACCTAATTGAGGCATCGGTCAATAGTCGCCACAACCGACTCGGCCAACTCTTTGAGCGCGTAACCCCCCTCCAAACCAAAGGCGATGCGGCGGGTGATTTGCAGGCAGTATCCCGTGAAAGTACCGTAATCTGACGGAGCCAGAGTCATGCTCGCCAGCGGATCCGACGCAGTAGCGTCGTAACCGGCGCTGACAATCAACAAATCCGGTTCAAATTTTGACAAAAAAGGCACGACAAGAGATTCAAAGGCGCTCAGGTATTCAGCTATGCCGCCGCCCGGATACAGGGGAATGTTCAGCACGTTGCCGTAGCCCCCGTGCTCGCCGGCATCTCCCGTTCCCGGATAGCACGGAGATTGGTGCAGGGAACAGTAGGCAATTTGCCGGCTGTTTTCCACCACAGATTGAGTGCCGTTGCCGTGGTGCACGTCCCAGTCGAGGACGGCGACGCGGTTAATTCCCGGCTGTTCCAGGGCGTAGTTCGCTGCGATGGCAGCATTGGAAAACAAGCAAAAACCCATCGCGCGGGCTTTTTCGGCGTGGTGTCCCGGCGGTCTCGCCAGCACAAAAGCCGGTTCCCCCGCAGCCAGCACTCGATCGACCCCATCGAGCCAAGCACTCGCCGCTAGCAGCGCTACGTCGTAACTTTCAGCAGAAATCGGCGTATCACCGTCGAGGTAGCCGCCTCCCCGATGAGCCAAATGTTCGACTTCTTTGATGTATCTTTGCGCGTGAACTTTTTTGAGAGCCGAGAACAGTGCTTGTTCGCGCTGCGCCACTGGGGTGGGCAGTTGCCACTCAATTTGAGTCGCCCAGGGAGCAGCTTTCAGAGCGTTGACGATCGCCGTTAAACGTTCTGGTCGCTCTGGGTGAAGCATTCCAGTCTTGTGCAGCAAGAAATCGTCGGAGTAGATGACAGGTAGCATCGGGTGATTTTAGATTTTAGATTTTAGATTTTAGATTTTTAGTTTGCTTTAAGAAGGCATAAGGCTTTGTGAAATTCTAATTTCGATCGGGCCACCATTTTATTTTTTTAGATAGCCTTCAAAAAAACTCACAAAAGCATGAAAGCCGACCGCCTAAAAAACCCTTTCTAGCTTTTGCCAACCCCTGACCAAATCACGAACTGACAAATTATCAATTGTCCTTGTTTCGCCCCTTAATTTTTCAGGCAACTTTCCCATGAAGTCAAAGGCCAATTGTGATATAATTTCAGGAGTAATTTGCAATATTTGGCAGCTCTACTGAATCCAAACCGATTTTATCGCATTTTTGAGATTTATAGCGGTCAAATTTAAATTTTTAACGGAGTTTTTCAACCTATGAGCACCTCTGAGTCGCGGATAATCCCGACGGATCTGGGTAATGAGATGTCCCGATCGTACTTGGAATACGCCATGAGCGTAATTGTCGGTCGGGCGCTACCAGATGCCAGGGACGGTCTCAAGCCCGTTCACCGACGCATTCTCTACGCCATGAACGAATTGGGCTTGACTCCCGATAGACCTTTCCGCAAATGCGCCCGCGTAGTGGGGGAGGTGCTGGGCAAGTATCACCCGCACGGAGATACAGCGGTTTACGACGCCCTGGTGCGGATGGCTCAGGATTTCTCCATGCGGGAACGCCTGATCAACGGCCACGGCAACTTCGGCTCCGTTGACAACGACCCGCCCGCTGCGATGCGTTACACCGAGTGTCGCCTGACAGCTCTCACTAGCGACTCCATGCTGCGCGACATCGACTCGGAAACAGTTGATTTCGGCGACAACTTCGACGGTTCCCAGCAAGAACCCCTCGTACTCCCGGCACGCATTCCCCAAATTTTGCTCAACGGTTCCTCGGGGATTGCTGTAGGGATGGCAACCAACATTCCGCCACACAATTTAGGCGAAATAATTGACGGTTTAATAGCACTAATCCACAATCCAGCAATTACCGACCTGGAATTGATGCAGTACATCCCCGGTCCGGACTTTCCCACCGGAGGGCAAATTCTGGGCAGAGGCGGCATTCGCGATGCTTACACCACCGGGCGCGGTTCGATTACAATGCGCGGAGTCGCCGGCATTGAAACCATCGAACATCCCGGTCGCCCCGACAAAGAAGCAATTATTATCACCGAATTGCCTTACCAAACAAACAAGGCAGCGCTAATTGAGAAAATTGCCGAACTTGTCAACGACAAAAGATTAGATGGAATTTCCGACATTCGCGACGAAAGCGATAGAGACGGAATGCGCATCGTGATCGAACTCAAGCGCGACGCCTATCCCCGCGTCGTCCTCAACAACCTCTACAAACAAACACCCCTCCAAGCCAACTTTGGAGCCAATATGTTAGCGCTAGTAAACGGGGAACCCCAACTACTTACGCTCTCCCAATTCCTCAATGTCTTCCTAGACTTCCGCATTGAGACAATTACTCGCCGGACTCAATATGAACTCCGCAAAGCAGAAGAACGCGACCACCTTCTGCAAGGCTTATTAATTGCCCTAGATAACTTAGATGCAATTATTCACCTAATTCGCGCCGCTGCCGACTCCGCAGCAGCCAAACAGGAATTGATGGATAATTACGGTCTTTCGGAACAGCAATCCGACGCAATTCTGCAAATGCAGCTCAGGCGTTTGACAGCATTAGAAGCACAAAAAATTCAGCAAGAGCACGAAGAATTGCGAGCTAAAATCTCCGATTTGGAAGATATCTTAGCGCGGCGGGAACGCATCTTAGAAATCGCCGAATTTGAAGCAGTCGAAATCCAAACCAAAATCGCTACTCCTAGACGCAGCGTCATCGAACACGCCGAAGGAGAAATCGATGAAAGAGATTTAATTGCTAACGAACAAGCAATTATTCTGATCACCGAGCAAGGCTACATCAAGCGGATGCCTGTCAGCACTTTCGAGGCCCAAAGTCGCGCTACTCGCGGCAAAGCAGGCGCGAAAATGAAAGAAGACGACGGAGTAGAACATTTCCTTTCCTGCTGCGATCATGACAGCGTTTTGTTCTTCAGCGACAAGGGCGTAGTTTACTCTGTCAAAGCTTATCAAATTCCCATCTGTTCCCGCACTGCCCGCGGCACTCCCGTGGTGCAACTGCTGCCGATTCCTATAGAAGAAAAAATCACTTCTATGGTGTCAGTCACAGAATTCACCAGCGAAGAATACTTGGTAATGTTGACTCGCGGCGGCTACATCAAAAAAACCGCCCTTTCAGCTTTTGGCAACATCCGCACTAATGGATTAATCGCCATTTCTCTAGAAGAAGGCGACCAACTGCGCTGGGTGCGGAGAGCAAAAGTTGGCGACAGCATCATCATCGGTACGCGCCAAGGCATGGCAATTCATTTCCGCACCAATCACGAACAGTTGCGCCCAGTCGGCCGCGCGACGCGGGGTGTAAAATCAATGAAATTGCGATCGGGCGATGAGTTGATCAGCATGGACATATTGCCGAGTTCAATTGTTGCCGAAATAGCTGAATTGGAAACTGAAGACGCGGAATTTGAAGGGGCAGAAATCGCTCTATTAGAAACGGAAGACGCGGAATTTGAAGGAGCAGAAATTGCTGATCTGGAAACAGAAGATGCGGAATTGGAAGATGAAGAATTAGAACTGCAAGCCGAGGAAATTGAAGGCGAAGATGCCGAAGAAATTCCCACAGTTAGCAGCGAAGTTCCTTCGGTGTTGGTAATCACAACCAACGGCTACGGCAAGCGGGTTCCAGTTTCTCAATTCCGCCTACAAAGACGGGCGGGCAAGGGATTGACGGCTACTAAATTTAAGTCGAAAAAAGGTAAGGATCAGGTAGCTGCGCTGCGAATTGTCAACGAAGATGATGAGTTGATGATCATTACCAACCGAGGTATTATTATCCGTCAGGCTGTGAGTGCAATTTCTACTCAATCGCGCACAGCAACGGGTGTGCGGGTGCAGCGGTTGGACGAGGATGATTCGATCGTAGCTGTGGCTTTAGTGCCGCCTGCTGGTGAAGAATCAGCCGAAGAATCGGAATCTGAGGAAGTGGCAGAATAGTCATAGGTTAATGCGGCGTTGCTTAATCCGGGTATGAAGAAAATAAGTTGAAAATCCAGAAGCTTTGTGGATACTGGTTTATATGACTTGCATTTTTAGCCTTTCATACCGTAAATCAGCAACGCCGTTAATGCTTTGTAGGGTGCGCTGCGGCGCACTTTACTGCTTAAATCTAACTGGCTTCCAGGCTCTGTCTGGGAACCGAGGTCTAGAGTCCGAGCCTCGATTGCACTTGTGACCAGCAAAATTGGAGGCAGAGCCTCCTGATCTGCGTCCCCAGGCAGAGCCTGGGTACGAGTAAATGAAGAATTAGGAGTGTCTGAATATTGGGTAGTAGACGTACAAAAAGCGCAAGTTATTGCTTTCAAAATAATTGCTAACCGGGGAAGCGAACGGCTGACGGAATCTCAAGTTTTGCCGGGGCTAAAAGTTGCTTTATTAGAGGAAGGTTTGCGCCGCAGTCGCCAGACAGAAAATACAGAAGTAGGCAACTGGTTTTTAGAGGAAGTTCGCGGGAATCCTCAATAGTGCTCACGACTGCATTCTTTTTTTAACTGGAGGCTAGAAACTCGGTTGCGCTTGTGGCCAGGAAAACTGGAGGTAGAGCCTCCTGATATGCGTACCCAGGCAGAGGCTGGGTACGAGTAAGAAACCGGGTTTCTGAGGTCTGCGTGTGTCCAGGACTAAGGCTCAGCCATGTCCGGCGCTTGAATCGTTGACAATCGATCCGATAATTGCCATAGCATAATAGAGTCAGAAAATTAATAGCAAAAGTCTGTAAAAATGCCTTATTTAACAGCAGCAAACGACATCAAAGCACTCATAGCTAAATTTTCCCAAGCTAAAATCCTGTGGGTGGATACAGAAATCGCTGACTATAAATCCAACCCCAGATTATCTCTGATTCAGGTGTTAGCTGACTCCACAGATTCCACGGGAGATGCCACTTTTCTACTAGATGTCTTGGATCAACCTGAATTGACCAAAGATTTTATCAACCAAATCATGGTCAATCCAAATATTGAAAAAGTCTTGCACAACGCCAGCTATGACATCAGATTTCTAGGCAATGACGACGCTCAAAATGTCACTTGCACATTAAAAATGGCGAGAAAGATTCCAGCTTACATTCTGCCCTTACCTAATCGACAACTCAAAACTTTAATAGAAACACTTTGCGGCATTACTTATGTAGATAAAACAGAACAAAGCGGCGATTGGGCAAAGCGTCCCCTGACCCATAAGCAGCTAGAATATGCCAAGATGGACGCGGTTTATTTAGCTGGAGTGCATCGCCGCCTACTAGAAATTCTAGCCCAATGTTACCCCGAACCCGCAACGGAAAACTTAACAGCATTGGGCGAAAAATATCAGGAAATAGAATCTCACTGGAAGCCGCTAGATTCAGAACTCGCTGAAGTGAAAGAACGCATTAAAGCAGGGATGCTGGCCCAAAAGCTCAAAGACAGTTCTTATTTTGAGCTTTCCAGTTCGATAACGATGAAAGTAGATTTTCTCACCCTGGCCAGACTGACGCAAACTGAGGGAATTGAGTTGAATTTTCCGGTAACGCTGACGAAAGAAATTCAAAAACAGTTAGGCAAACTCATCACCGATCCATCTTTGGAAGTTGAGGAGATTGCTAGTTGGCGGTTGAATTCCAACCTACAGCAACGGCGAAAATCTACTAAGAAAATTGCGCCGGAACCGGAGAGTGAGGATTTAACAGCATTGGGGAAAAGGTACCAAGAAATTTTGCCTGAATGGAAGTTACTGGATTCAGAAGCTGAGCATCTGAAAGAGCGCATTAAAAAAGCAATGTTGGTGCAAAATAAGGAAAATACTCCCCATTTTAAGTTATCCAGTTCCTCGATTTTGAAGGTAGATTTTGCCAAGCTGGCAAAACTTGCGCTATCTGTGGGAGTTGAGTTAGATTTTATGGTGACGCTGACTCAATACATCCAAAAGCGGTTAAGGGAAGCAATTAACAAAATTGATGTGCAAATTGAGTATATTACCAGTTGGCGGATGACGGCGAAGACTGTGGAAGATGAAGAGGAAGAAATTCCGTTTTAACTACTAAAATATCACATTTTGTCTCATTTTTCTGTGTTCTGTGGGGGCTGGGAGGGTGACAAAAAGGTCTAGGAACAAAAATGTAAAGCCGTGCTAGAAGCACGGGTAGTGCCCTGAAGGAAAGGATCAAGATGATAAAACAAAACCGTATTCAAAAA
>JAUBOM010000201.1:0-8677 GCA_036700245.1 Microcoleus vaginatus BM001213989 | reverse complement strand
TTCAAGCAGTCGGACAAGGGCGGTGGCAGGATGTACCGCCAGATTTGGGTTCTTCGAGTTTTGCTCGATCGTCATGTCGAGTTAACTGGCTACCCAATATGTAACAGTTATCAATTTTCCGACTTACAGTCAACAGTCAACAGTCAACAGTCACCGTAGAATCGTATTTCTTACCATCATCGCAACCATGTTTTTGAACCATACAATTACAGCTTTAAGTTCTGGGATGGCATCCCTAGTTGCTCCCATACCTTTGTTAGCAACAGTCGAGGCAGAAAATGCGCCGATCGTCCTCAGCGGAGTTTTGCTCACTTTAGTAGTGATTTACCTCGGCAGTAAATTAGGCGCGGAAGCTGCTATAAAATTTGATTTTCCGCCGGTTCTGGGTGAACTTGTAGCAGGGGTAATTGTTGGCGTATCTGCTTTACACCTGGTCGTTTTTCCCGAAAGCGGGCTGTCAGCATCCAACTCAGGGATTATGACAGTTCTGCAATCGATTAATCATCTGTCTCCTGCCGCCCTCACCAGTGTCTTTGAATCGCAGAGTGAAGTCATTTCTGTGCTGGCTGAATTAGGCGTGATTGTTCTGCTGTTTGAAATTGGTTTGGAGTCGGATCTCAGACAACTAAAAGAAGTGGGGGTTCAAGCCGTCGTTGTCGCTTGTGTCGGCGTGGCAGTTCCCTTTGCCGCCGGTACTGCGGGCTTGATGATCATTTTCCACACGGCGGCGATTCCGGCGATTTTTGCGGGGGCTGCTTTGACGGCAACTAGCATCGGAATTACGTCGAAAGTTTTGTCGGAATTAGGACGGCTGAAATCTAAAGAAGGTCAAATCATTGTCGGTGCGGCGGTGATTGATGATGTGCTGGGAATTATTGTCTTGGCTGTTGTCGCCAGTTTAGCGAAAACCGGTGAGATTGACGTTGTTAATGTCATTTATTTGATTGTCAGTGCAAGTGTCTTTCTACTGGGTTCGATTCTGTTGGGTGGCATCTTTAACAAAAGCTTCACTGCGGTGGTGGAGAAGCTCAAAACTCGCGGCAATATTGTGATTCCCGCCTTTATTTTTGCCTTGTTCATGGCGTTTCTGGCCAATGCAATTCATCTCGAAGCGATTTTGGGTGCCTTTGCTGCGGGCTTGGTTTTGGATGAAAGCGATGCGCGCAATGAGTTGGATGAATTGGTGAAACCCATCGCCGATATGATTGTACCCATCTTTTTTGTGACCGTGGGAGCCAGGGCCGATTTGGGAGTTTTGAACCCAGCGGTGCCGGATAATCGGGCGGGACTTTTGATTGCCGTATTTTTGATTGTGGTTGCTATTTTGGGCAAGCTGGTGACTGGTTGGGCGGTGTTTGGTCTGCCGGGAATCAATCGATTGGCGATCGGAGTGGGGATGATTCCTCGGGGCGAAGTCGGCTTAGTGTTTGCCGGCATCGGTTCCGCGAGCGGGGTTTTGGATAAACCGTTAGAAGTCTCGATTATTATCATGGTGATTCTGACGACTTTTTTGGCTCCGCCTTTCCTGCGGATTGCCTTTGGGGATACGGTAGAGCCTCCTGCTAGCGGGGAACTTTCTAGCGAGAAAATCGTTTGATTGAAGCAATTTGACTCTGGGCGATCGACTGATTTAGAAACAAAGGTCGATCGTCCATTTTTTTTATCCGTAATAATAAGCCCTAAGTTGTTAGAAGCGGCTACAACTTGACTTTCAACTGATAACAATTGCCAGCGAGTTTAATCACCTCTAAATTGTTCCAGACGCGGGACTGTCATTTATGTAGCTTTAAGTAAATCGATCTAATCTTATGTTAAATCCCCGACTTCTTAAAGCCTGCGGGGATTTGGACACTGCCCATTTGTGTCAACTTAAGACTAAAACCCTCTGTAATTCTGAATTAAAACATTAATGTCTCCCTCGGTCTCTATCTCCCAGATGACCGAACATGAGTCCCCAAATAACCCATAGATAGTAATATCAGCCATAAGGGCTGTCAATTTCGGTAAGTTTGGGCGTGGGTCATTGACGTTTTTTATTCAGGATATTATAGTCATCATATATATATTTTTTTTATCGCTCCTCAAGATTTTATCTGATAATAGCAAGTCCGGCTTCAATACCCCCTTTATCTCTTAAGTCGGCGTCGGCCGACGAAAGTTTTACTCTAGACAGCGGTTTTAACCGCCGAATAATAAAAGGGGTGGCTCACCAGGATTTAGTCTTACTGTTTCCTTCGGGCTTGTGCAATTAACAAGAATGAGATTTGAACTATGCCGCACCTATCTTCTGTCCTATTTTTTGCTTTATGCTTGTTATTTCCCACTGCCACCATTGCTCAAATCCTCCCCGATCGCACCCTGGGCAATGAAAATTCCCGTACAGTTTTCGACACAATTAATAACTTACCATCTGACCGCATTGAAGGTGGTGCAGCTCGCGGTGTTAATCTGTTTCACAGTTTCCGCGAATTCAATGTAGGTGAAGGTAGAGGAGCATATTTTGCCAATCCTAACGGGATTGCTAACATTTTCACCCGCGTTACTGGTGGCAGACCTTCCAATATTTTAGGAACATTAGGAGTACAAGGAAATGCCAACTTATTTTTACTAAATCCGCAAGGGATTGTCTTCGGTTCTAATGCTAGATTAGATTTACGCGGTTCATTTTTAGCTTCAACTGCTGATAGTATTGTTTTTAACAACGGGTTTGAATTTAGCAGCGCCAACCCTAGCACGGTGCCCTTATTAGCGATTAATATTCCTGTAGGTTTAAGCTTTCGAGACAATCCCGGCACAATTGTCAACTCTTCCCAAGCAATTGGCTTCACACCAACCTTACCACCACTGCCCGTTGAAATTCCTGTTTCTAACAAACTTGGTTTAGCAGTAGATCCCGGTCAAACTTTAGCCTTAATTGGTGGAGACATTCAACTGCGAGGAGGAAATTTAACAGCCTCTAGCGGACAAATATTACTTGGTAGCGTCAAAAGTCCAGGAAAAGTGCAATTTGAACCAACAGCTTTAGGTGTGAATATAAACTACCGCAATATTCAGAACTTCGGCAGTATTGAAATGAATGGTGCCTCGATCAATACCAGCGGATTAGGAGGTGGAAAAATTGACATCAGAGGCTCAAACGTCACCATCAGCAGTTCGGGAATTTATGGACTGACGCTGGGAAACCTTGATGGTAGAGGGATTGACATCAACGCCCAAAACTTGCGAGTAGATAGAGGGTCCCAAATATACACCCCTACACTGGGAGATGGTACGGGGAGCGATATCAACCTCCGCGCTACTGACTCAGTAGAAATGATCGGACTCGGAATTGAAGGCTATCAGCGGTTTTACAGCCAATATCTGACATCTGGAACGATCGACCCCTTTGACCCGCAAATTGTTCTCAACGCTGGTACAGTTGGCCGCGGAGCCGCCGGAAACATTAACATTGACACCCTCCGGCTGCTGCTGCGCGATGGGGTAGTGGGCGGTACCGCCACCCTGGGTGCTGGAAATGGCGGAAATCTGAATATCCGTGCTCGCACCGTTGAGCTCATCAGTTCCGTACTCAGCAGCGGAACAACTAAGGAAAGTAGCAACTCTGGCGGCAGTATAAATCTGGAAGCCCAACGGTTAATCTTGCGTGATGGCTCCAATCTCGTCAGCATCAGCCGCAGCTCTAGACCATCCGGGAATATCACGATTAAAATGCAGGAATCTGTGGAATTGTCGGGGAGTCTTCCTGGAAGTACGGCGCAAACTGTACTCGGCACAAACTCTTTTGATGGGAATGGGAAAGCTGGGGATATTACCATCGACACTAAGCGGCTGACTGTTTCTGATGGAGCTGTAATTACTTTATCGACCGGTGCGATTATTGGTGAAAACGTGTTTTCTACGAGTGGGGGGCCTGGAGGAACTTTAAATGTCAGAGCTTCCGAGTCTATAGAAGTGACCGGCGTGTCTGGAGCTTTGGGGAATGGGGGTTACGCACCGAGTTCTCTGGGTACTCAAACCACAACCTCTTCTAGAGGTGGAGATATCCACCTCTCTACACCGATGCTAGCTGTGCGGAATGGGGGGAGTATTTCTGCTGCTTCTTTGAGTTCAGCAGATGCGGGAGATATTACAATTAATGCCGATCGCATAGAAGTGCAAGGCATTGCGAGTAACGGTGGCTTCAGGAGTAGAATTGAGGCTTCGAGTGGTAAGGGGTACACTGTTGTCAATACAAAGGCTACGGGGAATGCCGGCTCGCTAACTCTCAATGTAAATCGATTGATTGTCCGGGATGGCGCAACGGTGAGTGTTGATGCTTTGGGAACGGGAAGGGCTGGTAATATTAATGTTGTCGCCAACTCGATCGCCCTGGATAACAAAGCCAGCATTGACGGTACAACTGTATCCGGTACTGGAGCAAATATTAACCTCCAATCGCGAGACATCCAGTTGCGGCGCGGCAGCAGAATTACCACCGATGCAGGTAGTTCTGATGGTGGAAATATTAGAATTAATAGCGATATTTTGGTGGCTCTACCGCGAGAAAACAGCGATATTACAGCTAATGCTCGCACAGCTAGGGGCGGACAAGTGACGGTGAATGTACCGAATATCTTGGGTTTGACTGCCGTTAATCGCGATCGAGCTAGAAACAGTTTACGATTGACTGATGCTGAATTTGCTGCCTTACGAGTCAATCCAACTTCTTTAATTCCCACTAGCGATATCGCTGCTATTTCTCAACAGGCAGGCCCGGCTTTACAAGGGGCGGTAACCTTTAGCAGTTCGGGGGTAAATCCGGCTCAAGGATTGGTAGAATTGCCCCAAAATGTTGTCGATCCAAGCACTTTAATTGCTGCTAATCCCTGCACAGAAGGGGCAGGAAACGAGTTTAGAATTACTGGTAAAGGAGGAGTACCTGCGAATCCTCATGATGCCCTCAGCAGCGATTCTAGCCAGTTTAACTGGGTGGAACCGGCATTGGGCAGCAGTTCGACAGCGGAAACGGTGCCGGATTTAACGGATAGATTGCCGGCGGGTGGCATTGGCGATGCGTTTCTTCCTGAGTCTTCGCCAAGAGAAGTTACCCCAGCTCAAGGTTGGGAAATGAATGCTCAAGGGCAAGTAACGCTTCTAGCGTACAATCCAACGGCTCAAGTTCCGCGGCGCTCAAGGCCAGCTTTGCCTGTTTGCCCGGAGCGCTGAAATGTGCTTGATATCAATTCCGGTTGCACCGGAATTATTGTTGACTGTTGACTGTTGACTGATGACTGTTGATTGTTGACTGTTGACTGTTGACTGATGACTAATGACTAATGACTAATGACTAATGACTAATGACTGTTGATTTGATTTGACAATTACGATGCTAGCGGAGTTGATATGATTGGGGCTTTAGGGCTGGCTAAAATACAATTCTCACCTTTTTAAGGGGGAGAAAGATAACACTCTTCTCCCTCCTTTATTAAGTATGACGTAAAAGGACACGGCAGTGCCGTGTCCCTACAAATATCACCGGAAATTAACCAGGTTTGCGATTACTTAACAAACAGCATTTCTTGATAAGTAGGCAGCGGCCACAAATCATCAGCCACTTCACCTTCCAGAGCATCCGCATACTTGCGAACCTCATCCATCAAAGGACGAATGGTTTGCGAAGCATACTGCATATGGTCTTCTGTCGAAGCAAAATCGTGCTTGCTCAAAGCAGCGCTCAACTTGCTCGCAGTATCCATCATCGACTTAACCAGCACCGCTACTTTTTCGGCACTTTCCTTTTCGAGTTCAATGCCAATCTCTTTCAACTTAGAAATCGTGCCGGAAAGTTCAGCTAAATACCTCACCGCAGCGGGGTAAATAATGGTTTTTGCCATGCTTATTACCAGTTTTGCTTCGACTTCAATTGCCAGCAAATACTGCTCTGCATAAACATCGTAACGGCTTTCCAATTCCACGGGAGTCAGAACACCTGTCTTTTCAAACAAGTCTTCAATGTATCCTTCCTTCAACACGGGCAAAGCATCTGCCGTAGTCCGCAAGTTAGCTAAACCCCGTTCCTCAACGGCCATTTTGTGCCATTCTTCCGAATAGCCGTTGCCGCCAAATACAACCGCACCGTGCTCGTCCATCACTTCTTTCAGAAGTGTTTGGATAGCAGCATTCAGTTCAGTTCCGTTAGCCAAATCGCTTTCTAATTTGTTAGCAATCCAGTCCAAAGAATCTGCAAGAATTGTATTCATCGCCACCAGCGGCCCGGAAACAGACTGACCGGAACCTACTGCACGGAATTCAAATCGGTTTCCAGTAAAGGCAAAGGGCGAAGTCCGGTTTCTGTCTCCAGCATCTTTCATGAAAGTAGGCAGTGTTTCTACACCTAAGTTCATAATCCCCCGACATTTAGAGTCCTTAACTTCTCCCCGGCTAATTTGCCCGAAGATTTCTTCTAATTGCGAACCCAAATAGACAGAGATAATTGCTGGCGGAGCCTCATTTGCCCCCAATCGGTGGTCGTTGCTGGCAGTCGCAACTACGGCGCGCAACAGCGGGCCGTATTTGTGAACTCCGCGGATCACAGCGCCGCAGAATACTAGAAATTGTATGTTCGAGTGCGGTGTATCGCCGGGGTCTAATAAGTTTCCTTGGGTGGCATTCCCGACCGACCAGTTGACGTGTTTGCCGGAACCGTTAATGCCGGCGAAAGGCTTCTCGTGCAGCAAACACATAAAACCGTGTTTCTTCGCAGTGTTGCGAAGAATTGTCATGGTTAATTGTTGGTGGTCGCTGGCGACGTTTGCTGCTTCAAAAACTGGTGCAATTTCAAACTGACCGGGAGCTACTTCGTTGTGGCGGGTTTTGGCAGGAATTCCCAGCCGGTACATTCTTTCTTCTACTTCTTGCATGAAGACTTGAACGCGCTCTGGAATCGCTCCAAAATAGTGGTCGTCAAATTGCTGACCTTTGGCAGGAGGTTTGCCGAAAAGGGTGCGACCTGCTAGCAGTAAATCGGGGCGACTGGTGGTGAAATTAGCATCTACCAGGAAGTATTCTTGTTCGGAACCGCAACTGGAATTGACGGGAGCAACGTCGGTATTTCCTAATAGCTTTAATACTCGGGTTGCTGCTTTGTTCATTGCGGCAATGGAACGCAAAAGCGGCGTTTTTTTGTCTAAGGCTTCACCTGTCCAGGATATGAAAACAGTGGGAATGCACAAGGTCATGCCGTTGTCTGTTTCCATGACATAAGCAGGGCTGGTGACATCCCAGGCTGTGTATCCGCGAGCGGCGGCGGTGGAGCGAATGCCGCCGTTGGGGAATGAGGAGCCATCGGGTTCGCCTTGTACTAGAACTTTGCCTGCAAATTCTGAGATGACGGAACCGTCGCCTTGCACTGAGATGAAAGCGTCGTGTTTTTCGGCGGTGCTGTTGGTTAGCGGGTAAAATACGTGGGCGTAGTACAGGGCTCCTTTGGAAATAGCCCAATCTTTCATTGCTGCTGCAACTACATCCGCTACGGAATCATCGAGTTTTTGGCCGGTTTGAACGGTGTTTTTTACTGATTTGAAAATACTTTTGGGCAGACTTTCTTGCATCTTGCTCAGACTAAAAACGTCTGTTGCCCACATATCTTCTAGCCGCTTGGGAGGCTGGGCAGGCATCTGTTTGCGGTTGACGATTTGAGAAATTGCTTGAACGCGCGATTGGTTTCCACTCATGGTTATTTTTATGGGGATTGCAGGACGAGTAGTTGAGAAAAAATAGATGTTAGCAAAAGTTTAACGATTGACGAATATTTGGGATTTACCCAAGATTTTTTGTCAAAGCTAACTTTTGGGAGAATGCCTTTTTTGGCAGGCTCTACAAGATTGGTGGAGCGAGGCTCAATCACTTCGCGGTCCACCAATCTTGACAATCCAGTGTGAGATGCGGTTGGATTTCGGTTATTAGCAGCAATAAAATAGATGACAAGAGCCTGTACTAATTTGAGTCAACATGATAGATGCCTGCGCTGCACAGATTATTTAGTAGCTAATCTTCACCCTGGTCAGCTCAAAAATTTTGTGCGAATCAATTCCGATGAATTCAGGTCAAAACTACTTATGGTTTTTAACGGTTCGACGATCGATAAATCGCAGTCCAGCAAACAACGCACTCGTTTAGGGGTTTTGAAGAATTATGGAGAGTACACAATCTACACTTGGAGAGTTTAAACAATCATTAACCAAATAAATGTATCGCAGGCTACAGAATTTTAGTTTTTTTTCCGCAGGGTCGATCGCACCGATCGCACACAACCGCAGGATTTCAGTGTAACAGGACGCGGGGCGCTGAAACAGGGGGGCGATCGTACATTTACAGGACTTATCGAGGGATAATATATATAGTGCGGTGCGATTCGTTTAGTCGAATTTTTTGTCAGTTTGTGCAATAAAACTTGTTGAAACTTGTAATCGTTTTTCGATTTGTCGATAACTAAATAATTTTAATCTGAGCTTAACCGCCTGTGCTCTCTTCCATTCCCTAATATTTTCTGTATGATAAATAAAGCCTTGCAACTCTTCTAAAAGTTGGTGCGACAATTTGCCGTAGAAATCTTTACGAGATTTGGGAACTTATTAAACTGTTATATAGCCTTTCTCAGTAACATGAGGTGCTCTGGCGGGCATAGGGCATAGGGCAT
>JAUBOM010000200.1:0-9066 GCA_036700245.1 Microcoleus vaginatus BM001213989 | reverse complement strand
TTTCCCGGCAGTACCTCCATCACAAGGCTTTTAAGTGGTATGTTACTAGATTCGATTGGTATGTTACTAGCAGATCTAACAGGTATGTTATCACGCTCTTAGTTAGTATGTTACCAATGTTGGGAGGTATGTTATCACCAGTAGGTATATTACTAGCAGGTATGTTACTAACAGGTATGTTGCTAGCAGAGGCAGCAGGTATGTTACCAAAATAATTTAGTGTGTTACTTGCATCAGCGGGTATGTTACCAATGTTGGGAGGTATGTTACCAGCCTCAGTGTCTGCTATGTCGAAAAACTCTGCAAGTGCAGCATTCACCCCAGCCGAATACATAAAGCCCTTTTTAGATATCAGCCCCTTTTGCTCACAAAAAGCAATTAGCGCTTGCTCTACAGCGGGGTCAAGATAGACTGCGATATGTTTCTTATCTGTAGCCATAGTATGTTACCTCTCAAGTACAATACCAGGATAACATACTTTTGAGAGTAACATACCTATCTATTTTTTGTGGTTGCTGCCGTGCCAGGGAGCTAGGCAAGCATACCCAACTATCCGCATCTACACCCCTACAACCGATACAACTACGTCAGAATACTTCCATTTCCCAGTCGGTGCATCAAGCATCTTGTAACAAAAATCAGCCTCAACAATATAGTTTTCGGGGCATAGCCTCGATTGTCTATCCTACCTAGCTATAGTAATTCTAAGCCCAGGCTCAAGAAATTGTGGAAATGCTAACCATCCGCTTTGGCAGCATTGAGAATTACTACAGGATTGCTATAGATAAGAAATCACATTCTAACAAGAAAGTTACTGTAACAGTTCTTTACCTTCAAAATACCTATCCAGATAGATATTTAGTTGGTGGTTTTAGATCACACTATACTGCAAGATAAGTTATCAGCAAAAAAAACAGAAGTATGATCTACAAATATCCTATAATCTGATGAAATTTCTTTGCAGTTCGTTTCGTTTTACATAATTAACTTTCAAAATCTGAAGGACAAATGTATGAGACTAATAAAAAGCAAAATTTACTCTTTGGCTTGGCTAAAACCTGCAATATATATTTCTGTTGTTGGAGGAGTGATTTTATCCTCTACACGTGTTTTAGCTGCTTATATTGCCCAGCCTCGTACTGACACCAAGGAGGAACTCTCACTTACTGTAATACAAAATGAGTTTAAAGGTGGGCTATCTCCTCTTGCACCATTTATAGGAAAGAATTGGAGAGCTGATTTTACTATAAATGAAACTCAGGGATACCCATGGACGCACGATAACTTGTCAATAATTGTGCTAATTCAGCACCTAACAGCTCCTCATCCAGGAGAGAATGGTAAAGGTAAAGTGCTGAGGCTTGATCTTGGCTTAAATAGTATAACTCAAAATGGTGTCCCAAACCCAAAAATTGTTCGAGATTCCGATTCTGAGTTTCATTCTGGGACACGTGGTCATGTAGATAATGCTCGGGGTACTTTAACTGCATATCTTACTAATAACGTAACTCGTACCAGCGACATAGATAGATGGAATCTTGAGGTGAAGGCGAGCCATAGCGTACCTGAACCCGTAACTATGTTTGGTACTGCTACAGCATTAGGATATGGGGCTTTATTAAAAAGAAAATACTCTGAAAGGAAGAAAAGCTAATCATTTTTTAGTTTTTTACTGTAATACCCTACCTAACTATGCTTGGTGCAGTGGCAGCATTAGGATATGGAGCCATACTCAAACGAAAGTCTTCTAAAAAGACAGTATCCTGAACTGGCTACAGTGGTTACAAGCTCTAGATTGGGATAGATGTATTTCCCAGTCTAGGGCTTATAACCGTTGTCGCTTCATCTTGTGGTAATGGTGTCTTACCGCTATTAATACAAGCGGTTACATATTTAATTATCTAGCAGTCTCTAACCTTCCAAATATTAGCTGCATCATCCCAAGTCAACTTAAGCAAACGCCCCGACTGAAACTCCTCATTATCATCATTACCAGTATCCTGAATTTTGTTTAAAGTTTTTTGGCTACAAAGTTTAGCAATAGAACCACCAACGGCTAAAGACCGCAAACCATGTAATTGCTCTGTAATCCCATAAAGCCATTCTGCAGAATGTTCACCGTTACCGAAATCATCAGGTTTAACTGTATATTTTACAACTTCTAAAATAGCTTTGTTAAAATCTCCATCACTGCCAGGACGAATTTTTTTAATATAAACTGTAGGGCCATAATCACAACCTAAAGCTGACTGCCATTCTTTAACCCACCACTCTGTCTTTTTCATATTGTCAAAATAACCAGGCTCCATCTCTAATAAAATATGGAAATGAGGATGAGCCATAAGCTGACCGTCAGGCGCTCGGACAGGAAGACCAGTATTTTTCTTATTATCTTCTGGCATCCGCTGCTTCTGCATTGTTACTTCCATAGACCTAAGAAACCCAGTAACCGGAAATGTGCGACGCCTAGACAAATTATTCCAAGCCCGGCTCATTTCAGAGAGAGAATCCCGAAGCTCATTTAAAGGTCTATTACGATGAGTTAAAGTTAAAAAAGCATAACTTTTTTGGGTCAAATCTAACTTAGCAAAAGCCTTAAATAAAATAGCACGTTGCTTACTAGCTTTGGCAAGCTGACACATTGCACATTGCCTAACATGGCACCATTGAGCATTCTCTATTGAAACTTTTCCTTCAACTCCTTCTAAACTAATTTTGGTAGAAATACGCAAATTAAGTTCAGGGGAACAATTCAACATCCGCTCTGCATACCTAAAATATTTAGGATACCCAGAAGAATAGTAATGTTGAACAATAGGTAAACACCGTCTTCTAGCCACAAGCAAGCGCTTGTATTTGTCAGCATTGCAAAATAAATGATGAGGTATGATTGCCAAATTTTTAATTAATTAGACGTGGTGGTCAGGTAAGGTAGGCATTTTTACTGGAAGTCAGGCATTAGAAGACGATTTTTATTTGTATCAAATGTTGATACAAAACGCCAAAGTCTTTACAGGGTAGTACCTAAAAAACAGGAGTGTGAGAGTTGTTGCTTTATTCTTAAAAGGACTGCGCGCGTGCGTGATATAGGATTAGGCAGGATTTGTCAATAATAAGCTCATAGACACCCTAGAATCTCCCCAGACACACCACCCCTCGCAAGCTCGGGGTATCTCTGCCTGAGCAGCTCTTACGATTAGCTTAGCTCAGCCGCTAGTTAAATTGCCCAGGGCTAAAACTGCCGAGGGTGGCTCAAAAATGGCAAGGAGTTATCTTTTAGTCGGACACAGCGAGCTAAAGGCTCATCAAAAGTGGGAATTTTTGAGCATGAGGCACGGTAACAGTAGTTTCCTTGTAAAGGTGCGATTCCTTGTCTAAAGCAATCCTGTAGTTGTTCTGAGCGCTACCAAAGTAGATTCAACATATCCTGAGCCTGGGCTTAAAAGTGCTAGGGTTGGGTAAGACTTTATACCTATTAGACTTGATCTGAGAATGTTTGTCCCCATCTAATTTGGCTAGGGAAAGCTAGCATTTCGCTCCATTCCCCGCTTTTTGTCTCATACAGAATACGGTAGCGCGTCCCCTCTTCACACCAGCCAATTACCTTGGCCGCCACCCACTGACCCAAGCGGCTAACCCAGCCTGTGCGGTTTGCGATCGGAGGTTCTGCCTCTGCCTCTGTCGCAGCGTGGAAAATAACACCTGACGCGCTCGCCGCTCTTGGATTTTCTGGGGTAGTTTCTGTCATAGATGGTTCGGATTGAATATTAATTAAATCAGCACCATCTATGACAGCCTCTAATGCAGATGGAGCGGTATTTTCAGCCGATTTTGTACTAGCCTTTTTAGCTTCCACTTTCTGGCTCATCCTGAGTACCGTCAGCTCTGATAACTCGCTCCAGTTGTCAGGCAAGGAACATATTCTGACGGGCCCCTTTTTGGTCAACCGCAACTCTGGCTCTGTCTGATAGCGATAGGTGTAAACCTGTTTTTTATCTTCCCCCCTGGTTTGCCGACATACTAGCGAGACGCCGATCAGTCGCAGCAGTCGGTTAATGTACTTGATGCCGTTCTTGCCCGGATTCCCCAGTATTTGTAAAACGTCCTTGCGCTTTCCGTCCTTTAAAAATTTTTGTACTTCCGGTGAATCGTTAGTCCAAACGCGATCGGGATCTAAAAACTGCATAATGTTGAGTTTGCTAAGTACCTTAAGTTTCAGCCAGCGCGAACTGTGATCAGGTGCAAAGCTTTCGAGCTTTCCTGATTCCCATTTAGCTTTCTGCAAATATTCCGCATCGTCTAGATGGTGGAACAGCCAAGAATTCTCCAACTGGCTTAGGAGCGCTCGGTCATCGAATCGTATTCGGTGTACAAATTTCCATTTCCAGAGCGGGGTGTCCTCAATTCCCGGAAGCAGAGATTTAAGGCGGCATTTTTCTGCCTGGCATCTTTCGATCCAGGTTGCCTTATTGCTGCGTGCGATATCCTGCGCCTCTTCTGGAGATATATCAGCCGCCTCAAATATTTCCTGTGCCTCTTTTTCTTTACAAATAAGCTTGTTTTCAAAGTGGCTCCCCGAGTCGTCACTGCCAAGCGACGGGCGATCGACGGAATACCCGCCGTCTGTCAAAGCTTCCACTAAAAATTCCCTTAACTCAGATTTCTCTAAGTTTTCCTGCGATTCAAAATGGCAACGAGCCCAAAAAAGTGGGTCTGCAAATTGCCTGTCCAAATCGGCTTTGATGGCTTCTTGATGTTCTTCGGGTCCCAACAGTAGGCTTTCAATACGCAGAGTGGTTTCTATTTGAAGCTTGATTTGGTTCGCGTAATGATTCGTGCGATCTGAATTGTCGGAAAGCCCAAAACGAGGACAGAGAACAGAAATTTGCCTGAGCGGATGTCTCACCCGTCGCAGCATTTGAATTAGAGAATTAACTCCTAAAAGCCCACAAAACAACCCAAACACCTCAGTAAAGCGTGTGCATTTGCTTATATCCAGACCGTTCTCAAGTGTTGGGGTATACATAAGCCAACCTGGGTTGTGCTGGTCAACCCAGTCATCAGGATTAGTCTGAAAGGCTGTCTGAGCGGGTTCGTTGGAGTTTTTTGAACAAATTAGCAGTCCCTCACCGTACCTTTCTGTGAGTGTCATAGCAAGGGCTTCAGCTTCAGCAACAGAGCAATCGGTGGCAATTACCGGACAGCCTGAATTTGCTATGAGGTTGATAAAGGCTTGTTTTTCTGCTGCCGTTGGGGTTGCTTTTTCAGTCTCGTAAACGCTGACTTTGGGGCAATTTCCCTTAAACTCGTTCAGATGCTTAGTGACTGTCTTGTTGCCTGCAAGTTTTGCGACAAGATTGACTGTGTAATCGGTAAGATGGCCATCGAGTAGAATAATTCGATCGGCATCGCGGCAAGCAATCGCAAACTGCTCTTTAATTGCTTCCCGATCTCGCCTCAAAGTAGGACTCATCAACAAATGCCTGAGAACGCTTTCTGCCTCATCTAGGATAATTATCGCTCCCTCGAAAATTTTAGGAGGAAGCTTGAGCAAAGAGTCAAAACACAAGCAGAGTCTGGCGTCCGGGTTTTTAAACATCTGATACCCGTTGTGGACGTTGAGATGGTAAAACCCACATTTTTCGGCTGTTTGTAGTAGTAGACCGTTTCGACTCCCTAACACGATAATTTTGCCGTCTGGGTTACTAGCGATAACATCTTTCAACCATTGAGTTTTCCCAGTCGCCAAACCACTTTTGATAGCCATGATTGTGCCGACGGCGGGTGCGAGTGCGTGAAAGTATCGGGAGTTGATTATGCGATCGGGAGTGTATTGTCGATTGCGTCGCCATTGGTTCTGGATTGCTAGCTTGCGGTAGTTTTTCGCATCAGCTATAACCCCGTCAATTTCACCTCCGGCAACCAGGAAATCATCAACACCTTTCAAAGGGCCGGGCAACTCGCCAATTTTTGCTCGCGCATTCTTGAAAAGTTTGGCTGTCGTGCTGGCTGCTTTAAATTCTGGACTCTCGGAATAATCCCCGGCGCGATAGTCAAAAATGATTGTGATCACCCGACCCGCTGTGTCAAGCGGTTGAAGTGCTAGATCCAATTCCCACGCCGTCGCTCTCTGATATTGTGTGCCGTCGGGCTTCGTTATCCAGTCCCCCTTCTCTGTAACTCTGTAGCCGGAGTTAATACCGGGCAGTCCGATCGCCGCGTACCCCCGACTAATTAGCGCCGCTGCTTTTTTCTCCCCCTCTGTCAGGATTACAGGACAATTGGTATTTTCTACCCATTCCCAAAATTGAAGCGCTTCCCCTTTCAGCCCGATTACCGGGAATTCTGGCATTGATAAGCCAGCTTTTTCGGCTACTAATTTCCAAACACGAACGGTAACGCGAGGAAAAAATATTTCTAAGGGCTTGCCGTTTGGCTGGTGATACCTGCGAGGCTCCCACACGCCTGTACTTTTTTTCAGGTCGAGAGCGATCGGCGCCCCGCCTAATTGCCGAAAGCGGTTGTTACATATCCAGCCATACGCAGGAGGGCCCTCCGGTCGGTAAATTCCTTTTGATTTGATAATCCCGTACCTGGCCGCTTTTGTGTTTCCGGCGAGATCGGATAGCAGGTAAAAGTTGTTGCCAAGGAAATATCCCGCACTTCCGGTACACCGGGCAAGATTCCGAGCCGCTTCTATACTGCCACCGCTGTTGGTGGTCTTGTCACTGTCGCCGTAATTTTGCTCATATGCAGCGGTTCCGCTCGCAGGGTCAAAGTTGAGGTGGCAAACATCAGGGTCAACACCAGATTTGACCACGCAGTCTTGATAGACAAGATCGGCGGGACTATATACTTGACTGTGGAAATTTCTTTGTAAGGTCATACCGCGTCCTAATCAGGATGTATGACCGCTTTTTTTGGGCGGGTTGTCGGATAGGTTTGCGCCGCAACACGTGCGCTGATAGACTGAAATCAAGTTTTATTAATTTGTGGCCCGCCCAAACAGCGGCCATTTTTTTTGGAAATTAAAGCTAATTCTAAAGCTTGCCCGATCGCATTTGGATGTTCCCCTTCTTATTTTCCGCGGAGGGGTACTCCGTCAAGGGTTTGATAAATTCTACTCGCTAAGCTTTCAGGCGATTCTGAGCTTGTTTTTTTCTTCCCTGACCCCCCACTCGCCTGAAAGCTAAGCTCGTTACGAATTTCTCTTTCCCCCCTTGACTGAGCCTCCCCCCTCCGCTGGCTGAAGAAGGGGGGGGAACATCCAAAAATATCAAATGTTTATTTCTGGGGGTTGAGATGCCCCACCTTGATAAATGGCTGGGAGGATTTCCAGACTTGGCGTTGCTGCTCGCGTCGATCCAGTTCATTGATGAGTGCGAATACCTCCTTTAGAAAAGCGATCGGCACCCGAACAGTTTTTGTTTTG
The DNA here is from genome assembly GCA_036700245.1 of Microcoleus vaginatus BM001213989. GTDB lineage: Bacteria > Cyanobacteriota > Cyanobacteriia > Cyanobacteriales > Microcoleaceae > Microcoleus. The sequence goes on along the minus strand of JAUBOM010000200.1, from coordinate 1,634 downwards.
CCTGAAGCCCATTTGTAGGGGCGACCACCCACACCTTGTTTTTTCTTTCTAGAATGCTTCATCCTTGCTTGTCTCTTTATATTTTTGTATGTGTACTAAAACACCCCTTTTGTAACGTAACTCAAAGTAGGTGTAAGTCTTATTAGCACTTGTTTCTAATTCTATTTTTCTTCTTCCTCAAATTGATTGAGAAGAGTTGATAATTTCACCTTGCCCTCCGAAAATTTATGCCCGCCCATTCTGAGGATATTCTCAACAATCCAGGTGGTTGACTTCCCCACTTCCCTTAACTTACAAACTTCTAAATACATAGGGTAATCAGGGATGCTCGTTCGGGGAAGCGCTATGAAGTAAGTCGTTGGTATATATGGCTTCCAAGAGCCGTTCAGCGCGTTCTGATTCCCCGTTCTTGGAAGCGTTCAATTCTGGTTCAGCTAGTTAATTTTAGAGCATCGGTTCTGAACGTTCGCTTAGGGAATCAACTAGCTGAACCAACCGCAGGACAAATATTTGAGTGCGTTCTGCAGGTGGTAGTGCAAAAGAACGACCCTAGGGGTACACATATACCCAGTAGTGTCAAACTTTCGATCGGCAGTCAGTGGCAAAATCAAATATTCACCATTGGACGTTCTCTACCTGCCTCCCATATTTTCTTGATTATCGTATCTTTGTCATCTCCACTTTGCTCCCAATTTTCAACTTGTTTTTTCAGGGAGTCATATTGGCATTGCTCCAAATTTTCAATGAGTTTCTTCGATTCTTCAACTTGAACGGCAGCCAAAGTATTTTTGGGGATGTTGAGCTTTGGTTCAAAAGCACGTACATAATGCCCTTGAATTACTTGTCCTTGTTTTTCCCGCGTCCCCTCAGGCAATACCATCCAAGAGATATTGATTTGATATCCCATCCTATCTAAAAACTCAAATTCCATTTTTCTCTTGTGGTCTTTGAATTTTCTCCTTAAGTTCGGCGTAAACCCGATGTAGATAATTTTTTTGCTTTCCCCTTGCATGGCTGTCACAAAGTAAACTACCTTTTTTTGATCGGGTAATAAATGGCTAGCACTCAATGCCATTTCTTCTAATGCCATTTCTTCAAACGCCGTAAAGATTTGCGATCGTCCGCAAGGACAATCGTTTGTAAATGTCATAATTTTTAAGCTCCAAACGTTGCCAGTAAACGATTTGGGGAAGCCGTGACTTGGCTAGCGGAGTCAACGCTGGTCAGTCGCGCATCAAATCTTCCTTAATTACTTACGATCGCAGGTTTCTGGCGATTTTGTCAACCTGCAATTGTTAAGATTTTGCCGAGGAAAGCCCCGGAATTAACCGGGGTTTATGCCCAAAATCCCTGGGATGTGTCGTCTCAGGACTCCTCCATAATCTCTAAAATTGCCTCAATGTCGGCAAGTGACACCGGAGATTTTTTACGTTTGGCTCGGAGCTGGCTGAGAATTGTGGCCGCGTCGGGTGTTAATTTCTCGGAAATTCTGGCGACCGGAACAGAATTTTGCTCCTTCTCGGAAAGTTCGGTTTCAATTTCCTCCCGTGAGGCGCGCTCTGTCTCAAGTTGCGATCGCAATTCCTGCACTTCTTGTTTAAGTGATTCTTTTTCACTTTCAGAGTTACCTAACT
>JAUBOM010000199.1:0-9162 GCA_036700245.1 Microcoleus vaginatus BM001213989 | reverse complement strand
GCTCGGTGTGCTTTTGTGTTGCACTTTCAGCGGGACAATTACCGCCTCAAACTTCCCAGCCCTGTACGCATAGTGTTTTGCTCTTTCGAGCCTCCATGAGAGGGGTAGAAGAGACGACCTGCCAGGTCGTCTGTACCTCGCCAAGGTTTACTGAGCTTGTTGGGCCCAAAGCACTGCCCCAGTGACCTTAGGGCTGTTTAACCTTCAGCGACAGAGCCCAAAACTGGCTTCGCATTCAAGGAGTGTCGTGACTCAAAAAACGTAGTCAGTTAAGACGCAAGGCCCGTCAGAATGGCTTGTCAGATTACTCTTCCAAGCCTCACGCCTTTAGGCTGAGGTTCCTGACGCAAACTCGCGGAGGTGGGAAATATGATTAGGCGATACCCAACAGCTAGGGAACGATCGATGTTTGGGAACACAAACAATCCGTTGCTCCTTTAATTGATGATAAGGGTGCAGAGGCGCGCTTCATGTAAAATTGATAGATTCTTTAAAATCTTAAACAGGTTTACAAGCCTGCCACTGCCTGTTGAACTTTCCCCAACAGAGGTTCTATGTAGTCTGGCCAGCCGATCGCGATTGACTGTGTGTGGGCCAGAGTCTCCGGCTCGATCGCATCTTTAGTCCACCTCAGCGGTTGACCTTGCAAGTCGCAACAAACCAATCCGGCTGCTTTTGCTAGAGCCAGAGGGCCGGCGGTATCCCACACTTTAACTCTGCCGTTGAGATACAGGTACAAACCGGCTCGACCGAGAATGACTTCGATCACTTTTAAGCCAAAGCTGCCGAGCGAGTAAAATTCGGCTCCGGGGATGCTTTGGGCGATCGCCCGGGCGTAGTTTTTCTGGTCTTTGTCTCCGAGAATTATTTTACAATTGTCCGCTGTCGGGGCCGGGGGTTTGCACAGCGCGATCGGCTGCGGCGCCATCCCTCCCACAGTTTGGAACAATCCCCAATCTTTGCCGCCAAAATACATTTGGTCAAAAGCCGGGGCGTAGATCCAGCCGGCCATCGGTTCCCCCTCAAGCAGCAGCCCCACCATCGAAGCGTAGTGCAGTTTTCCCCGAATAAATTCTTCAGTCCCGTCGAGGGGATCGATGCACCAGAGGCGCTGGTAATTAGCCCCGTAAGCTGCTCTGGAGGCGGGATTTTCCTCCGTGATCCTGCCGTCTTCAGGAAACAAAGCGCTAAATGCTGCCGATAGTTGTCGGTCTAAGTAGCGATCGATACTCGTCACGTAGTCGTTGGGCCCTTTCTCGGAAACTTCAAAAGGTTGGGCTGCGAGCTTGTAAGCTTCTTGACCGCTCTGGCGCAGGGTGTAGCGAATTTTTTGGTCTTGATCTGGAGAAATATACATGAGGTTAAAAATAAATGCTTCAGCTAACTTCAGCATAAAAGCTTAAGTCCTTTGAATCGATCGGCGCGTGTCACTGTTTTTGACTAGTAGAGGATTTGCGCGCCGGTGTCGAGAAACCCGGTTCCCTAACCATCAGCGCCGTTGGGATACAAGCCCCAGACAGGATTGGTGGAACTCACAAAAATTTAGACATTAGCCAGAACCCCCCAGATTCATCTGTAGAGTCAATCGATTTGAGATTTGAGATTTTAGATTTTAGATTGAAGCATTGACCCCACGGATAAATTCGGGGGCTTGTTTCTCGGATACACGTCTTTTATTTCTGGGTCCTGAGTCTGCGAAGGAATGAATCCGGGGGCTTGTATCCTGGATGCTTTCGGTCAAATCTCAAATCTCAAATCTCAAATCTCAAATCGACCAGCGCCGTTGCGATACAAGCCCCAGACAGGATTGGTGGAACTCACAAAAATTTAGACATTAGCCAGAACCCCCCAGATTCATCTGTAGGGTCAAATCTAAAATCTAAAATCTAAAATCTAAAATCGACTGACCGATCGCACTAGCACTGTCAACAGCAGAGGATAGAATCTTCTGAGGTTAGATAATTGGTGCCAGGGCCAATAAGACTATAAAGAGAATACTTTGAAATACCATTTGGTCTTAAGCCGCAAAATAGACCTAGATGGAATTGACCGCGACGCCCAACTCGGCAAATGCCCCCGCCACGTCCTGCAGGCCCTCAGAGACCGCTTAAATGCCACCGTCCGCGCCCCGGATGGCGAAGCGATATCCTTGAGCGACAAGCTGCGAGGGAAATTTATTCTAAACCCGAACATTAGGCCGCCGCCCGCAAGTTGTCCGAGTAAGTCAGCAGCGGCGACGTGATATTTTGTACCAGCGAGGAAATTGGGATTCCAGTGGTGGCGGTGTGCGGTGAATCGTCCGTGAAGCGTAGCTATCCCGTAGGGAATCGCCCTAAAATTTTTGTACATTCCACAATATCGATCGGCTGCGCGGCCGCGTCGCCCTGAAACTATTTGGTTTAGCCGACAAATTTGACGTGTTCATGGCCAACGCCAGCCCTCAAACTGACTTCCTCCGCAGCTATTTAGCTATACCTGAATCGCCCATCTTAGTGCTTCTAGACCAGACAGACACCCAGTTTTTCACACCCGGCCCCGTTGCTGGCGAGAAAAAGTGGCAAACAGTTGTTAGCGTCGGATTAGAAAAGCGCGACTACCGACTCCTAGCAGCAACTGCTGACTTAGAGGTTGACGTAAAAATTAGCGGTTTTTCTAAAGATGCCAAAGCTTTATCGCAAGCTTTCCCCGATACTATGCCAGAAAATATGTCCCGCAAATTCTACGAATGGCCCGATTTAGTGCAGCTTTACCGCGATGCAGACGTAATTGCAGTTTGTTTGGCGGACAATAAATATGCTGCGGGAGTGCAGGGTTTGTTGGAAGCAATGGCCTGCAAGCGATCGGTCGTCATTACTCGGACTCAAGGTATCGTCGATTATTTAGCGCCCCCGGAAATTGCCAAAGTGGTAGATGTGCCTGATGCAGCAGGTTTGCGCGAGGCGATCGATCGTCCATTTGCTAAAAAATCCTCAAGAAGCTGAATCTCAAGCGCAGCCGGGGTACGAAATGGTTGTGAACCAGCACAGCAGCGAACCTTATGTCGATGTTTTAGCCCAGAAGCTGCGATCGCTTTAATAAAACTGTAGGGCACACCGGGCCGCCCACCATAACTCACGTCAGGAGGGTGCGCCGGGCCGCGCACTATAAATCACGTCCGGATCGTGCACAATGCACACCTTACTGCTATACATAAAAAGCCCAAATATTTGTTACCTAAGTCATATTTACAAAGTAATGAGTTATCAGTTGCAGTTACCAATTAAATCTCACAGCAGTTACGCACCTACTACATAAACCGAGTTTTTAAAACATAATCGAAAGCCTTAAGGAAGTATTTTCGTACATCAAACCCGGTTTATGCAGGACAGTCTCACTCAAAACTCACAAATCAAACTATTAAGACTCCCGTCCACTCGCCCACTTATCTCGCCATTTCACAGTCCCTTCCGAAACTAAAACCCAGCGGCGACACACCAGATTTTCTCGTAGTGGCGACTGTCCTTCCCGTAGCAGCGCATACTTATAAGAAATCAACTTCCCCGCACTTTCATTAAAAGGAATTTCCCCAAACCAAGTATTAGTATTGATATACTCCAACGGGAAACCCTTACCAATATCCCAATTCCCCAGTTCCGGACAATCCCCAATCACCACAATTTTTTCACCAGGCTGAGTTTTAACGTTGTTAAGCTGCGCCCGCACGATAGTTTTTGCCTTAACTCGCTCTCCGACGCGGCTAAAAATCATTATTTCCCGCGAACCCAGCTCTAAATTGTACAGCTTCCCATCTTTAACTTCAAACTTGCGGCGCGATAAAACCTCCGTATGCTCTCCATCAGGCAGCTCAGTATCAACCTCTTCAAGAGTAACAGAATTGCCACGATTCATCGCTACAAACACCACAGAATCGCGATAGCGGCGCACGTAACAATAAACATCAGGAGTTAGATATTTTTGCCACTGACTCCCCATCGAAATAGCTGGATTCAGCCGCCGCAATCCAGACAGCAACCGCACATCTCGGTAAATCGGCGAATCAGTATCCCACTTTTCCATCATCGGGCGGTTGTAAGGGTCATTTCCCCCTTCTGTATCATCATGCAGATACTGTTCAGTGCCGTAATAAATACATGGAATGCCGCGAGTCGTCATAATTAAACCTATCGCTAACCGCAGCATTTCTGGATCGGGATTCAACGACTGAAACCTCGGCATATCGTGGTTGTCAATAAAAGTAATTAACTCCGTCGCCCCGTAGTAGTGGTAATCCAGATCCAGTACATCTTGGACTAAGCTAAATCCCGCTTCAGCACCCTTTCCCAATACTTCTCGAATTGCCACGCACAGACCAAAATCTAAAATAGTCATCCCTGACTCGTTGACAAATTCCACAGAACGCTCGTTTCTAGGGTCGCTGTAAATCCATTCGCCAAAAATGAAAACATCAGGTCTGTGTGTTAAAATGTCAGCATTAAATTCCTGCCAAAACCAAATAGGCATATGCTTGACTGTATCAACCCGCAAAGCATCAACGCCTCTGTCCAGCCATTGTTTAATTGCTGACTTAATGTAATTGCGGTATGCAATATTGTTTTCGTTGAAAGTTGCTAAACCAGACAGTTCGCAGTTTTGGACTTGCCATTCATCTTCCCAGTTTTTGACTTCGCCGTAGTGGTGATACCAATTATCTTTATCGTCGTTAAAGTCAGCTATTTTTACGCCGTCGTCGTAGAGTTCCCCTTTTTTGCCGCTAAAATCTGGGTTGCTGTGATTGCAGACAATATCGAGCACGAGTTTCATGTTTCGCTGGTGCAACTCGTATACTAATTTGTCAAATACGGTATCTTTACTTTCTTGTGTTTGGTTGATAGAAGGATTGTCGCCTTTGGCAATAAAGCGGGGATTTAGTCGCTTGAAATCTTTAATCCAGTAGCCGTGAATCGCTGCTTGTTCGATAAATAATGCTTCTACTTGCTCGAACAGTGGAGTCAGCCAAACTGCGGTAACACCCATATCTTTTAAGTAGTCAAGTTTGTCGATAACTCCCTGCAAGTCACCGCCCCAATATTTGCCCCAATCTTTGGCTTCTGGATCGTAAAGTTCAGGGTTTGGACCTTCGCTATTTTCGGGGTCGCCGTCGTAAAAGCGATCGACTACAAGGAAATAAATGGTTTCTTGGCGGAATTCAATGTCTCTGGTGTAGAGGAATTCTAAATCGATCTCGCTTTCTGGCTTAACTTCTTCTACCAGAGAGTCAATTTTTTCTTCGGGTTCGCTAACTTCGTATTGAGAGGAAGTTTGATTGGGAGTGACTGGTGTCATGAGATGTATTTTTTGATATAGTTAAGATTAGTCAGTTATTCAGAGCTAAAGTCCGAGATAGCTTTCCCCTCTGACTGGCTTTTACAGCATCATACGGAATTTACTCGTTTAATGAAATCTTCCTTTAGAGAGAGGGCAGACTCATCCTTGAGAATTAAGTGGATGAGAGTTAATATTTAGCGTAATTCTCAATCAAAGAGCCACAGCCTCAAAAACCTGCGCCACCAGGCTCAGCCTGGTAACGAGAAAAGGTGCACTAATTGTGCGATCGCACTTTTTCCCTTCCTTTCATTCCTCCCGCAAGTTTTGGATATCTTCAACACTCAAGCCAGTAGTTTGACTAATGGTTTGATTGTCAAGGACATTAATAAGTTGCCTAGCAATTTCTAGAGCCTTTTCTCTCATTCCTAGGGCGAGTCCTTCTTCTCTACCTTCTTCTCTACCTTCTTCTCGCCCTTCTGCGATGCCTTGTTCTCTGCCTTGTGCGATTCCTTTTTCAATTCCCTTCAGCAAGACACCCTGCTGATCCAGAATAAACATTTCGCGTTCTTCTAAATCTGCCAACTCCTCTGGATTCAAATTAGTTTCATTGGCAATCGCAAAGGCTTGCTGTATTTCCGAGACTGTTTCCATTGTTGACGGCACTATTTCCAAGGTGGGAGCATTTTTCATAAAATAAATCCACTTGTCAGTCAAAGTTTCTAAATCATCCAGTTGTTTATTGAATTTTGGCAATTCGATAAAGATCAGTTCAATCTCTGGATCGACATAATCAAATAAACGCTTTTTCTCCTTAAACACAAAGTGAGAAATTACTTCTTGGTCATTGTCAAACATTTCAAAATCAGTAATTGTCAAAGCAATTACAGGTTTTAACTTAAAGTAACCTTGACCGCGAATCAGTTGAGTAGAGTAAGTTTTCGCAGCATTGTAAACCACCCGTTTCGCAAAAGATGCTACATTTAAAACTTGCATTTCGATAATTACAGTTGCGCCTCCTGCAAGCCTGGCTTTGACATCCAGGTAAGAGTCTTTGAGATACGGAACTCTCGATGCTAAATACGGATCGATAATTTCTAGGTCGGCGATGGTGGGGTTGCCATCATAAATCATGGCATTGAGAAAGCTGATTAAAATTGGTTTGCTTTCGTTGGAGCCGAATATTTTTTTGAATGCAAAATCGGTTTTGGGGTTAATGAATGTCATGGTCAATCTCTTTTAAAATGACTTACCTATTATTTTAACCCAGTGGGAAAATCGGTTGGATATGTTGGGATTGGCAGCTATATCGTTTGTTCTGCAACTCTCCGGGGTGGGCCAGTTGCCAAAACTGGATATCCGATGCTCTATCCAAGCTTGAGCCGGGGAATCCATCAGCCATTAGCCTTTGCTCTATGTTCTATTCTGTCAAATCGGCTTGTCGAATCTCTTCTAGCGTCATATCCAAGCATTTCGCGATTTGCTCATAGCTCAGTCCTACTGCTTGCAAGCGTTGGATAGCATCCATTTTCGCCCGCTGCTTTCTCCGCAAAAACTCAGGCGACTCTTCCTACGATATGCAGACATTCAGTGAGCCGATTACATGATTATGATTGATGCAGACACACTCTTAGCATTTCGAGACAGTATTAGATTAGCACCTGTTTTTATTCAAAAACGAATTCAAAAGAAAGCGGAGTATCGCTTTAGATTAATCAGTAAGCATGATTTTGTCGGCCGGATTGATGCCAAACATACCAACGATGCAGAAGTGACTTGTGATTGGCGCGTCACCGAACCGGATAAACTCGTTCACGTTCTCGACAAATTGCCGATCGACTACCTCAACAAATTTTATCAAATGCTTGACGAGTTAGGTTTAAATTTGGGTGCCTTCAATATCATCCGCAACGAGGATGACACCCTCTACTTTATCGAACTCAATCCTAACGGACAGTGGTATTGGATCGAAATTCTCACTAAAATGCCTATGGTTCGCGCAATGATGGAACTCATCGAAGATTTAGCGCTGCAATATCAACAGGATTGCTGAATCGTCTATAGGTTTGTAATGAGGACTTCAGTCCGAGCGAGTTTTATGAGGACTGAAGTCCTCACTACAAGCAAATTATATTATGGTCGATCCAGGGGGGCATAATCTGATCCGTCACGTGCGATCGCTCGACATCTACCCAAACCCTAGCTAACTACAGCCACCGCAGACTCTCGCACCTCAGAATGCTCCACCCGGAAAACATTGGCGCTCAGATTAGCAACAACTTGTTTCCCCTGCTGCGTCAGTTGCAAATAGCCGATCGCATCCTTCACATACCGATAAACCACATTCCAATAAAACTTTGGATAACCCTTCCGCAAATCCCCCGGGTTCTGATAGCCCAAAATCCGATTCTGCCCAGTCTCCTCAAACTCGTAAAACAGCGCCGCAATCTTTTGTAAATATCGCGGATCGCTCAACTGACCAATTAAATCAGCAGCGCGAACTAAACCCGGATAATTCACAGTATCTTGATAATCTTCATCCGCAGGAACCGGGAAACGAGTCAACTCAATATTACGCTTAACCAGCTCAGCATCAATCAGTTTGTGACCGCCAAAACGCTCGTCAATAAACATTTTTCCCCGATCGACATGATAAGGCGTCAAACTAGCATCAGTCCCCCCCGGAGGCAGCGTTAATTTCATGTCGCCTATTCCCGTCGCATAAAGCCCCAAATCTTTTCTATCTTGCCGGCAAACACCTTTAACATACCCGATATCGTGACATAGCATAGCAATGTGGAAATGCAGCCAATCTTCGCAGGAAACACCGCCTTCGCGGATGTGCTTCCCACGCAGAATTTCTTGTCCCACCAAGGTCACTAAAATAGTGTGTTCGACATTGTGGTAAAGAGCATCGCTATTAGCAATATTTTCTAAAGCCATGCTCGCCGCCCAAGCAATAATCTCGCCATAGTCAGATTTGCACCCCCCGTAAGTGTGGCGGTAGCCTTCAATCAGCAGATTTACACAAGCGTTAATCAGCAGTTCTGTTGCGTTAAACATATTCATTTCCCTGAGCAAAAGTATATTATTAAATTATTTTTATAATTATTGTTTTTGTTGCTACCGTTTGATGTTATTTTTGGCTTGACCGCCACGATGGATGCCCGCTCCTATATAGATGTATCCACTGATATTATCAACGATTATGCCTTAAATTAGCGATATCGCAACTACCAGAGCGACCCACCCCGTAAATAATTGATATCAATGGGCGATCGAGGTATGACACCCCTCAATCAGCAGTAGGGTGTTACATCTTCCCCACATACCTCAGTCGATTTTAGATTTTAAATTAACTCCACAGATAAATCTGGGAGCTTGAACTAATGTCGAAAATTTTGGGTTGCTGACGACTGCTGTTGGAAACTTGTATCCGTTTTTGGGCGGGGTCAGCCAAAAATAAGAGCGATGGAAAACGCAACCCCATTAATTCCTCATACATAGGATTCAGGTTGCACAGATGCGCTATAGCAATCCTAAATCATTATCAAGACTATGATACAATTATATGCAATACTTGATTGTGACCATAAAAAAATGAATAACTTACAACTGCCACAAAAAGATAGGGAAAAAGAAATAGCTCAATTAGAATCTTTCATTAAAAGCGATATCGATGCCAGAGAACTCAAACGAGCAATAGCTGTCAGGATGGCGCTCTCAGGTAATATCTACCATGAAATTAGCAAGATTTTAGGTGTAAGTAATTTTTTTATTGGTTATTAGAAAAAGCAATTTAGAAGCAAAGGCATCGCCGGAATCAAACTAGGACATAAAGGGTCAAAAGGGTATTTAACA
>JAUBOM010000198.1:0-9170 GCA_036700245.1 Microcoleus vaginatus BM001213989 | reverse complement strand
TTAACTCATGAAGACGATTGTAGTTCTTTTTGCTACCAGTTTTCATGAGTCGATCGCCCGTAGAGTGTTCGATCGCCCGTAGAGTGTTCGATCGCCCACACAGCATTCGATCGCTTGCCATAAACACATAGAGGGCGATTGACCGCCCCTAGCGATTGAACGCCATCATAACGGGGGTAACTAACCCGGATTTGGTATCACTTCATCTATGGAAGACTGGGTTAAATCATTGGTAGCTACATATTCCGTTCTGTTGGCAGAAACAGTCACCCGAAATAGTTTCACCTTTTTGTCTTTCAATACTCCGGACAGTTTTTAAGCAGCCAGAGTACCATAAGACAAGACTGAAGGAAGATTAGGATGATTTAAAATCAAATCCGGGTCTAAATCTAACTTGTCAATAAAGGTAGAAAGTAATTGCTTATTGAATTCCAGCCGTTTATAAGAAGCCATTGAAAACACAAACGACTTAGCAGATGAATGACAACTAGAGAGTTGATGTTTGGCTAAATTTAAGGCAATAAGACTGGCATTAAAATGAAAATCAAGCCGTGGTAAATGACGAGCTTGACAATCAGACAATCCCGTAAATTGCTTGGCATCACGAAAAACAAATTCGCTCTGAAAACGAGCCTGATAATATTCAACAATTTGCTCAGGCGGTAAGTGAATATCCGTGCTAAATAATCAAGCATTTTTGATGGTTCCGTTGGCTTAAACCTCGGAAATACACGCCAAACTAATTTGGCAATTTAAACAACACCTCCACACAACCAATGTATATAATGAAATTCCCGGTTTTAGGTTTTTAACAAAATTAAGACGACTCAAATCACTAGAGTTAAATTTACCATCATATTTGCGAGATGCTCCCAGTTTTTTTTGTTCACCTGTATAGAGATAGCGTAAGTTAGCATCAACTCTTAGCTTGCCAATAAAGTTTAAATTCAACTCCCGCACAGCCTCCCAGAATTTAGAGCGGTAGTAATAGCCATCAGCCACCAAATAACGTACAGAACTTGGGAAGAAATAATGAGTATTCTTCAAATGTTGTGCATAGTCATCAACTCTTGTGATGTCAGGCTTTGAACTTTGAGAGTCCGGTTTTTTTCAACTTTTTTTAGACCAGCAATTCTTCGGATTTGGTGGCAGTCTTTTCACGGGCTTTATTTGAGGGCGTGATGGAGTTTGCTATACGCTTAAGCTATAAGATAAACGACTCTCAATTTCGACAATAGAAATCACAGAAATTTCCAACCCCTATTCCGATTTGCTAGCTACACCATTATAAAAATAACCCTTCCCGTCAGTTTTTTTGCCACTTTTTTTAAAAAAAAGAACAATCAATAACGGCAATGACTGTGTGTTCATGATTTAAAGCAAATTCGAGGAAATATTGATTGAATTGTGGAAAGTTAAAGCTTTTGAGAAAGTGACGACGGTAGGTTTTTTCGCTCAAATAACTATAACGACTGAGATTCGTGAAGTTGACCTTACCATAGACCAGCAAAATAGTTGAGAATAAAGTGATTAAAAACTTCTTTTGGGGTTGACTAATCCCTGGCATTTGTTCTAAGATGGATTCCATAATATTCATAAGGCAATCGGTTAAGCGTGTGTGATTTTATAGCTTAACCGAAAAGAGTGCCTTTTTTTCTGTTTATTTTGGGTTCAGATTGCACTCACTTTTTTCGCTTCTGTGCTTTATTGCGTTAGCGAAGCTTGCCGAAGTCATCGCATCCCTCTTTAAAAACTGCCCGGAGTATTGGTTTTAAAATCTTTAAACATTGCTTCGATTCCGTAACGTTGACCGTAAACTCCGAGCGCAGTTTTCAAGTCTGGGAGATTAGTTAATAGATACCACGGTGGGCCTTCTTGTTTGCCTCGATATTTGCGTTTCCAAGAAGCAACTAGGTTAAACCTAGAAAACCCTTTTTTTGAGTGAATCCTACTCTCGGATAAAACAGATGAATTCCTGGTTGAACCGGAATGCTGCTTAGCGATTGAAATGGCTGTCTTTTTTCTCGGAAAGTAGTACTGCTTTTTTGACGGAGAACAGAACTCAAACGCTGGTGGTGCAACCATTGTGCGAGCTCTATACTGTGAAATTCTCGCGGAGCCAATAATTACTAATTTATATATTTTTAACAAGCGAATTACTGACGCAATACTTGTTGTTGTTCGACCAAATTAGAAGCCCCATGTTTATCTAGCAGCGTCCAGAATATGCGAAAAGCCCTTTTTTGAACGAGCGCGCTTACCATTAACACATTATACTCTTTTCATTGGGTTCTATCTAATGCAATGACTAATTGACTCCCGGCTTTGAACTGACGGGCTATTACCTCCTTGACAATCGGAAACCATACTATAAGTATTCTGAGTGCTTTAATCTGTAAAAATCGTTGTATGTGGCGGCGACTGCTACTTTGCAATATCGGCAATTGAAGGGTCGCAGCTAATCGTTCTATCCTGACTTCTTCTTGGGTCTGTAACAACCACACCAACATCTGAATGGTAAGTAATTGTGCTGGGGTTAGATATTTTTTGAGTATAGATTGATAGAATGATGGTAACATATTATTGATTTGGGTCTTGTGGTATTAGCGAGACCCTTCTTTTTTATCACAACTGGGTAATTTTTAGCTCTTGAGATTATTTTGTCAATTAGCCGATTTTTTTGCGGCGGGTCTATCGCACGAAAACATTTGTCTGTAAAGGCTCGGGGGCGCTTGTCGCCCCCTGAAGTGTCGGTTAAAGAAGGCTGGTTTATCCTGACGAATTTAGGCTCTTTGTCTGAGGCGATCGCCACCTACCAGAAACGGATGGGGATTGAAGAAATGTTCCGAGATTATAAAAGCGGCGGCTATTATTTAGAGGGGACTGGCTTAAAAAGCCAGCGACTCCTGGCATTGATTCTCTTAATAGCACTCGCCTATAGTAGTGCTGTAATACAAGGTACAATTCTCAAAAGAAAAGCAGCTAAACAGTATATTGTTTGCCCTAAAGAGTCAAATAGAAAGTATAACAGACGTAGTAGTTTTGGCTGTGGCAAGTGATAGTCAACAATGGGTTACATACCTGGACAACTACGCCGCTCTTGTTGAACAATTAATGACTTTAACCCCAAATAAACGCTGCTTTTATCGACGGGGGATAAGGGCTGCAACCCAGATGCGGTCAAGCTTTTAGCTATCTTTGTCACCCCCCCAGGGGAATGAGGGTTGTTTTGCAGGGGAGTTGCAAGTTTGGAACGATATGTAAAAAAGGTCGATCGTTCGGAGCCATCACCCGCACTTCGGTGATATTATGAGCTTGTACCCAAGCTTTGAGAGGTGCTTCAAAGTCCCCCGATGTTGTGTAAGTTACTTGGCAGCCCCCGCCGCGCAATTCTTCAGCGAAGTGTCGCATAGCCGACCAAATTAATACTAATTTTTGTCGGTGGTAGGGACGCTGTTGAACGTGCTGCCAAGATTGAATTAAAATTACGGGTAGGGAAGATTTATCATCTGTGCGGTTGAGAGCAGCTTGGTTCTGCCAAAGTTGATCGCCTAATATCCAAACGCCAACAGTCATTTTACTTTTTTTACCATGAAACTTATCTTTTACTTTTTATGAGGGCGGGTTGTCTATCCAGAAAAATGAATTGGCTGAAAACTCAAAACTAAAAACTCATTATTTTTCCGCTTCTGGCGAGAACGTACTACAGCATAACATTGATTTCCAAAGATAGGGACACCGACCAGCAAATTTAAATTTTATGTCGGTGTATTCTTGAGATGTTAATAACTTGGTCAGCGTCTCTACTGAAAAAATTTAATGTGACCGTTATCCCAAAGTACGGTAAAATGTTTATCGAGTTGGCCACAAACAGCTAAGGCTAAGTTTTTTAAATACCTGTGATAGGGTGTGGAAATAATTAGTTTTCCTCCCGGCTTGAGGCATTTTTTGGCAGTTTTTGCTAGTTCTTTAGGAGAAAGCAAGTGTTCGATTACTTCAATAGCTAAGACAACATCAAATGAGTGCAGCATCTCGGTATCGGGGATGTCGTCAATATCTGCTTGGATAAACTGACACTCGTGGAAACTTTGACGGGAGATGGCAATTCCGGATGCAGAAGTGTCAACGCCGACAACTTCGCAGCCTTGCTCGGCGATGACGTGACTGAGGCTGCCATTGCCGCAGCCGAGATCCAAAACTCGGAGTTTTGTCTGGCTGGCCTCCTGAAGTGTCGCCACCATTTCTAAAAGGGGAGATACCAAATAAGCGTGATGATATCTGGGACGGTTGTTTGTGTAATAATACGTATAATTGCTAAAGTTTTTTTTCATCGATTAAGCTATGGAGATTATTGCCGAGACCGCCAATTTACGGATTGTGGGTGCACTGTTTGGGCCAATGTTCGCCACCTTAGGGTGGTCAGAGTCGATCTGCTGCTGGCTCATCTCATTCTTTGTGTTTGATAGGTGAAGTATTGTTGTCACCGAATCAATGGGATGCTCAAAAGAAATCTTTCAGAGGGTGTAAAATCTCGAATCGCCCATTCCATCGGCTATCTCTGGCCCATCTCAAGAAGGCATTCGGAAAGAAAAAGTCCGCTCGAGCAAGAATTCTCTCCGTACACTAGCGGGAGACCGAACTTTTTGCCTCTTAACTTCGATCGAGTGCATCTATGCGATTCTAGCTTCAAGCAACTGCGGTATGTCCACCCGAGGCTTTTTTGCAGCTTGAAAAATTGGCTCTTGGGCGATCGGGTGCAAGTCGCTCCGAGAATTGAGGATGGAAGTGTGACCGAAATCACAGGCATTTGCCGGCACCAATTGCTGAGCATCTTTAAGCCCACGCACTTAGAATCGAGATTACTACAGTGGCTTCTATAATTGTGTTTAAATCTTGTTCTGAAGCTGTGTTGTCCCGTCTGCAGAGCACCCTAGACAGATTCACGCTTTCGGTCTGGTTTATTTCACTTTAATAGTCGCTGTTGGGTGTTGCACCTTAATTTAGATATTTCTTATGGTTAAGTTAGGTCAATCCTCCTTTCGCCGTATTTTACTGTCGCGGATTTTATTGCTAAGCGTACCTGTTCTACTGGTGGGGGAGTATGTTACCTATCGCAAGGCACGCTCGACGCTTCTGGAAACTGCTCGTCAAAACTTGACAGAAAGTGCGGTCAGAAAAGCAGAAACTATTGAACAGTGGGCGAAATCGCTGAAGTCGAATCTGATCGGCGCTTCGGAAAGCTCGATGTTGCAGTCTGTAGATCCGAAGGATTATCAAAAGTTTATCGTGCAATTAGGGCAGCGGTTGCCAGCGCAGGTTGATTGCTTGCAATTGACGAATTTACAGACAAATCAAGTGATAGCAAGCACTTGCGGGCAGCAGCCGATTCAGTCGCTGCCCGCAAACTTTTGGCCGCCTGTACAGCAGCAAATGCTGCTGGATGACAAGAGCGTTTACATCAGTCTGTCGTTGCCTCATCAGCGACAGGGGAAAGCAAACGACCAAAATGTGGCTTTGGCTGCTGAGGATTTTCCAGATGCAGGTAAAGAAGGCAGCGATAGCCAAGCGAGTTTGGTGTTGAGCGCTCCTGTTTACATTGGTCAGGGCAACAGCCGAGAGTTGAGTTATGCTTTGAGTTTGCAGTCGGCCCTGCCTGTGCAAACCAGCGCTCCCAAGGGGTCTCTAGCCGGCTATACGGTGGCGATCGACCAAGATGGGACGATTTTGGCGCACCCGAATATCAACCGCGTGGGCGGGAATATCAACGCCGAGGCAGATGCCGCTCGACTAAAAAGTATTGTCAGAAGGGCGATCGCCGGCGGACAAGCTTTTCTCCACCTATTTTCCTTTGAAAGAAATGGTGTAGAGTTGCTAGCAGGATACGCTGCTATCCCGAGTCCTTCAACTAAACAAGAGAACAGCAAGTGGATTATTTTAGCTGTCTCTCGTTTAGATTACGCTCTGTCAGGTTTGGAAGAAATTCAGCAAGTTTTATTTAATTTAATTGTCGGTTTGGTTGCTGCTAGTATCATCGCGACTTTATATCTGTCTCGCGACTTGGCGCGTCCTTTGGAAAAACTGAGAGACTACGCGCTGAAAGTAGATACGGAAGAGCCGCAGGCCGTGCCGCAAAATTTCCAAATTAGGGAATTCAATCAACTATCAGAAGCACTAAACAGCATGGTGCAGAGCCTCAGATCCAGGGCAAAAGAATTGGAAGTCAAAACCAAGGAAGCGCAAGTCGCAACCAAGGAAGCGCAAGTCGCAACCAAGGAAGCGCAAGTTGCCAATCAGTTAAAAGATGAATTCATGGGCAATATTTCTCACGAATTGAGAACGCCGCTCAACAGGATTATTAATTCCATTCAATTTGTGCGGGACGACTTATGCGATGACCGAGATGAAGAAATGGAATATTTGCACGAGGCCCACGACTCGTCAATGGAATTGCTAAATATTATTAATGATATTTTGGATATTGCTAAAATAGAAGCCGGCATTTTCGCCATAAACTTAAAAGTAGTTGATATTACCCAGGTACTTCAAGACGCGATTAAGTTGCAAGCACCTAAAATCGAGGAAAAAGGTTTGAAGTTAAGTTGGCTTAAACCTGACCCGATTATTGTTCGTGCCGATCCGGAGAAGCTAAAAAAGGTGTTTGTGCACGTTTTGAGCAATGCCGTTAAGTTTACAAAGTCTGGCAGCATTAGTATATCTGTGCGGCTAGAATCGAGGAAGAAATCTGCTAGTTTAAACGGCAGTGCGGAAAGTACGACTGGCCAGGGCGGTCAAAGGGATTGGGTGGTGGTGACAATTAAAGATACGGGAATTGGTATCGATCCCGAGCAGCAGCAGAAATTGTTTCAACCTTTTGTGATGGTTGATGGTTCTACAACTAAGAGTGTTGGCGGTAACGGTCTGGGCTTGGCTCTCTCCCTAAGGATAATGGAATCTATGAGCGGAAGCGTTACCCTGGACAGCGCAGGTGAGAATCAAGGTACTGCGGTGATGATTTCTTTGCCTGTCTATCACCAGTCAAGTTTTTATTTTGACAGCCAGGACTTGGTAACGGAAAATGGAAATGTCAGAAGTTGATGAGTGATTTTCTCAATCTAAAATCTAAAACCTAAAATCTAAAATGGTATTAGGGGCTGTCCGCCGAGTTCGAGGGATTTGCTCAAAGTGCTCAGAATCCGGATTAATTCGACGGAGGCAGAGCCGGAAGAGGTAGGACAGGGGGTATTAGTTTGCACGCAGTTGAGGAAGCGATCGCACACTCGCTGCAGCGGTTCTGCCGATTCTAAATTCAAGACTTCGCGCTGTCTGAGGCTATGAGGCTGCGGTGCGATCGCTCTTTCAAAAGAGCTATTCTCTTGGCGCCCGCAATCTGAAGTGCCGCGCTGCACAATCAGGGGAGTTTCTGGGGACATTTCATCAAAAATCAAGGTTCCCAAACTGCCCACAACTGTTAAGCGCCGTTGTTTGTCGGCATTTAGCCAGCACAGGTGAATAAATGCTTGAAACCCGTCGGGATAGGTGAGCGTTACCAAAACTAAATCTGCTAGTCCTTCTGCAGGATTAACAGTCTGCAGTGAAGGAGCAAATTGATTTTCTATTTCTGTTGCTGCTTCTTTATTTATTCCTTCTTCCTTCTTTCGAGGGACATCGGACGACTTCCATCGGACTTTTTCCTTCGGAAATACAGTGCCGATCGCCCTTACTAGAATTGGCGTTTGTTCCAGCCAAGTATTGAAAATAGCGATATCGTGAACGGCCAAGTCCCAAAGGGCATCAACGTCCTGCCGCACCGGTTCAAAATGGGTGCGCTGGGCGTAACCGTAGCGCAATTTTCCGAGTTGATGCTGTTTAATAATTCTTTGACCTCGATCGACTGCTGGATGAAATAGATAAGTGTGGTCAACAAAGAGTTGCCGCTGCTGTTTTTCGGCTAATTGACAGAGTTCTATTGCTTCAGTGAGGTTGAGGGCGAGGGGTTTTTCTGCTAAGACGTGGTAGCCTTGTTGCAGGGCTGCTGCTGCGAGGGTGTAGTGTGTGGAAGCTGGAGTGGCGATCGCCACAGCTTCGAGTCCCGGCAATGCTTGCACTTGAGACCAATCGGTAGCTAGAATCACCGAGGCATCTAGATTAAACTGTTTTTGGACGGCCACCAATGAATCTCGATTCGGGTCTACGACCGCTAAAACTTGACTGTTGGGATGGTTGAGAAAGTTGCGAATTAGGTTAACTCCCCAGCGGCCCGCACCCAATACAGCTATTCCGATTTTCATTGATTATAATTTCAAAAATCGCACAGCAATTATAGCATAGGCGTAATTTTTTAGTGCTTTTTTACACTAAAAAATGCAAGTTCCCAAGGAGTAATCAGCAACTATACAATTATCAATTACCAACTAATTTATTGAAAGCTGCCTGAGCCGCTGCTTGTTCGGCCGCTTTGATCGATCGACCTTTTCCATCTGCTACCAACTTTCCCTGAATAAGAACTTCTGCGGTAAAACGATCCTCTCCGCCCTGTACTGTCCCGGTTTCTTGCACGCTATATTTGGGCAAAGTTTTGTATTTCCCTTGAGTCAACTCTTGGAGAGCAGCTTTGTAGTTTTGGCGGGCTGGATCGCTGCGGATTTCCGCGGCTAGGCGTTGAAAGTGAGAATCTAGCCAAGGGCGAATTAATTCTAAGGTCTGGGTACTCAAATAAAGCGCAGCCAGTACCGCTTCCAAAGCATCGGCCAGCCGGGGCTCAGCGCCTGTTTTGTCCGAGGCGGCGCTGGTGGAAACAATTAAATATCGATCGAACCCGTAACTTTCAGCGATTTTAGCAAGAATGCGATCGCTCACCAAGATCGATCGAATAGCAGCAAATTCCCCCACTGTACAGTCGGGATAAATCTCAAACAACAATTCCGACGCCGCCAGCCGCACAACGGCATCCCCGACAAACTCTAGTTGCTCGTAATTTGCTTTAGCTGACGCGCTCGCATGAGTCAAAGCTAAATCCAGGAGATGCCATTTTATCGAAGCATCCTTCTGCAGTCCCAATTTTTGAATTAATGTTTCAAGTTGCTTTTGGCGACCCGGATAAATCAGATTCATACTTCAGAAGGAAGAAGGAAGAAGGAAGAAGGAAGAAGGAAGAAGGAAGAAGGAAGAAG
>JAUBOM010000370.1:0-1429 GCA_036700245.1 Microcoleus vaginatus BM001213989 | reverse complement strand
TTCTTCTCCAATATACCAGATTATGTTAACATAAAGTTTAGATGCGTTCGCCCTGATCTTCTAACGCCTCTTCACCAATTTCTGCCTTCAGTTGATCAAACATCCTGACCCAACGGCTTTCAATCATCATCAGGGCAAAAAACGGCATCATGTAGGATGGCCATTCCGACTCTTTGATGCCACAGCCTCGCAGCATATCAGCCGTTGCCCAGATTTTAGATTCGTATTGGAGAATGTTCGGAGTTATCATGCAGCAAATTTATCTTTTGGGCTCATTTTTGTTGTTAATGGTCAATAAATTTTAGATTTTAGATTGCAGTTTGCCCTTAACGCGATTTAAAAATTCGTCAGCTTGATCGAGACTGTCCAGAAGGCGATGTATTCCCAAATATCAACTTTTTCGTATTCGGCGCGTGGGTATTTCACGACGATCGAAGATAGACATTCATTACTGAGGTTGTCTCGGCCGACGACGCTGCCGCGCTTTTGCCTTGATTGCTGGCATATCCAGGGGAGTTGCCTCACCGCTAACTAACCCTGTATGAATGTCGGGTCGCAATTCTTGTAAGCGAGTTTGCTGAAATTGCTCTCGTTCTCTCAGCAGGCGCAACCCTTCGCGGATAACTTCGCTGGCAGAATAATATAATCCGCTTGAGACTTTCTCTTGGACATACTGCTCTAGCTCTGGTGTCAAAGACACGTTCATGCCTGAGTCCTCCTGTAAGTTGCACTATTCCATAACGGCGACGGCGATTCCGATAACGACTCGACAATATTTTAAAAATTTTGAGACTTCGATTAACGTGTTCAATAACAATTCGCTCCTGCGCTAAAACTCGATTGTAGTCTTTTTCTAGAAAAGAAAGTTTCCCATTTTTGGGTTTCTTTCTAGGGATATAACTATTGGTGTGATAATCCTTTATCCCTTGATAGCCACTATCTTGTAAGCTATTTGTTTGTGGGTGAGAATTAGTTTGACTTTTTTTAAACAAGTTAAAATCGTGGCAATGCTTTGGTCCAAAAGCAGTGCAAATAATTTCTCTTGTCTCTTGATTAATTACCAATTGAGTTTTTAGAGTAAGCTGTTCAGCATCTAAAACGCATATTGTATGGTACAATATGATAATTTTCAGAGAAAGTCAATGCCTACTAAAAACTTTCTCAGTTTTGAAACAAAAAAAACTCTGTAACAAGCATTAAAAGACCATGAGCATCCAGATATTCGACAAAGAGCGTTAAGATTTTTATTACTAAATAACGGAAATACACAAGCTAAAACTGCTGAACTAATTGGATTTCCTCTCAGAAAAATTGCCTATTGGAGCGTTCATGGTAATCCTGAAAATTTAGACAGTTTTAAAGATAATAGGATGGAGGGTAATTACCGAAAAGCTACAGAGAAATACATTAATTTACTTTTAGAAACAGT
>JAUBOM010000197.1:0-9217 GCA_036700245.1 Microcoleus vaginatus BM001213989 | reverse complement strand
TAGCCAGAGACCGAGCGGATAGCCCCCTGAATACTGGTCTAGCCACTAACAGTGTTGGCGGCACGGGAAGGGCAGGAAACATCGAAATTAACACCCGCTCCCTGCGCGTAGAAGCAGGGGGTAGCATCTCTGCTCCGAGCGGGCTGAACACAAAACAAGGGGTGATTCCGGAGGGGGGACCCGGCGGAAACATCACCATCAACGCCTCAGACTCGGTGGAAGTGACCGGCACCGCAGCAGAGCCAATAGCAGGTGAAGTTCTTTTCCCAAGTGTGATCCTTGCAGGAACGCTTGGGAGCGGCAAAGGCGGGGATGTGACGTTGAATACCAGACGGTTGAGCGTGCTAGACGGAGGATCTGTCGTAGCCGGAACTCTGGGTGCGGGACAAGGGGGAAATGTCACTGTCACGGCCTCCGAATCCGTGGAAATAGCCGGCGGTCGCACAGAGGGCTTTCCCAGCTTCCTCGCCACAGCTTCGGGAGATTTGCTCCTCCAGAATATTTTCGGGGTGGAAGCTCCATCTGGTGCGGCGGGAAGCTTGAGCATTACGACGGGCCGGTTGAGTATCCGAGAGGGCGCAGCGGTTAGCGTCGAGAGTTTGGGAACGGGGGCCGCTGGCAGCATCAATGTTGTCGCTGATTCGATCGCCCTCAACACCCAAGCCACCATTGACGGCAGGAGTCTATCGGCTACCGGGGCTAATATTAACTTGCTCGCGCGAGACATCCAATTGCGCAACAACAGCCGAATTACCACCGATTCGGGTGGTGCCGAGGGCGGCAACATCACCCTCAACAGCGATATCCTAGTGGGGCAAAACAATAGCGACATCACGGCCAACGCCAAGAGCGCTGCGGGCGGCCGCGTTAATGTCAATGTCCCGAATATCTTGGGCTTTGCAGCAGCCAGCCGCGAACAGGTCAAAAGCAGGTTGGGGATCAGTGACGATGAATTTGCAGCTTTGGAAGTACCTCCTACATCTCTGCTTCCCACCAGCGACATCGCCGCTATTTCCCAAAGTAGCGGCCCGGCTTTGCAAGGTACTGTTACATTTAGTGCTTCGGGCGTCAATCCCGCTCAAGGTTTAGTGGAACTGCCACAAAAAATTGTCAATCCGGCTGCTTTAATTGTCGCAAATCCCTGCACGAAAGGGACCGAGAGCGCATTTACCGTCACTGGGAAAGGAGGAGTGCCACCAAATCCTCATGATACCCTCAGCAGCACTGCATCGCAGTGGAGGTGGGTGGAAGAGACAGGAAGTTCGGCAACGGACAAGGTACGGGATGTAACGGATCGAGCTTCGAGGGAATTCGGGGAAATCCCGGATCGGGAAGTTGTTCCGGCTCGCGGTTGGGTGGTGAATGCTCGAGGAGAAGTTATGCTTGTGGCGAATGACGTTGCGGGTCAATTGGACGATCGCACCAGGAATCCTTTATCGGTTTGTCAGCCCCTATGACCCGAAAATAGCAAATGCTTTTAAATTGGTCGCTTTTGTCCGCTAATAAAAGGTTAATTATGGTTTTCCACGATCTCTACCTCTGGCTCGGCAAAATTAAGGAACTAAAAGAGCGAGACAAATACTATACACCAGTTTTCAATTATCTGAAATACAGTAGGGACAAGGCCGTGCCAAGGTGTGAAAACTTAACGTCTAACCGACCGTCTCTGTTGTTTGTATCGAAGTCTCGCTCGCCCCTAACCCCGCTGAACAAGGGGGGGACAAGAAATCTTCTCAAACTCCCCCGAATTCCTCTTGATTTAGGGGGAGCTAGACTCGACTACAAGCGACATTTATTAGGGGTTTGGCTCTTAAATCGTCACGGCTTGGCCCGGCCGTTATCCTACCCGATATCTGTACTTGAATCAACAGAAAATCGCTCGATTTCAGTCGGGGTTTACCTTTTACTTTTGAGTGGTTATTTGTGTCTTTTTTCCGCAGGTGCGATCGCCCAAATTATCCCAGACAGTAGCTTGGGTCCGGAAAGTTCGCGCACAGTTCCCAATACTATCAACAACTTACCCTCAGATAGAATCACTGGCGGCGCAATTCGCGGCGTTAACCTTTTTCACAGCTTGCGCGAATTTAACATCAGTGAAGGGCGGGGAGCATATTTTGAAAATCCCAGCGGAATTACCAACATCTTCACCCGCGTTACTGGGGGGAAATCCTCAAATATTTTAGGAACTCTGGGAGTTTTAGGCAACGGCAACTTATTCTTACTTAACCCGAAAGGAATTATATTCGGACCGAATGCGAGGTTAGATGTGCGCGGTTCATTTATCGGTTCAACCGCTGACAGTATTGTGTTTAATAACGGCGTAGAATTCAGCAGCACAAACCTGCAAACATCCCCGCTGTTAACCGTTAATATTCCCGCTGGTTTAAGATTTCGGGAGAATCCGGGTGCAATTGTCAATCAATCGACGGCTTTAGGAAAGGTAAACCTCCCAGCCTCTGCTGTGCCAATTCCGATTAGCGATCGAGTTGGTTTAGCAGTAGACAACGGTCAAACTTTAGCACTCATTGGCGGCGACATCCAACTCCAAGGCGGCAATTTAACCGCCAGTAGCGGACAAATTTTACTCGGTAGCACAGCCAGTCCCGGTTTAGTTAATTTTGCACTAACTCCTGCTGTTGCTGGCCAGGGGAATTTAACTTTAAATTATGACAATATTCAGAACTTTGGCAATATTCAAATATCCGATGGAACACTTATCAACACCAGCGGTACAGGTGGTGGCAGAGTAGAGTTAAAAGGTGGAAATGTCACCCTCAGCGGTGCGCGAATTTATGCGCTGACACTGGGAAATATTGATGGTAGAGGTATCGATATCGCCGCCCAACAGTTGCGAGTGCAAAACGGAGCGCAATTTTCTACCCTGACTCTAGGAGAGGGTGCAGGAGGCAATATCAACTTCCGCGCTGCTGATTCAGTAGAAATGAGCGGGCTGGGAGTTGAAGGTTATCAACAGCTTGTAATTAAATATTTGGTGTCGGGAACTATAGACCCGTTTGAGCCGCTAATTATGCTGTTTAATGCTAGTGCTGGTGCTGGTTCAGGGGGGAATATTACGATCGACACCGGACGCCTGCTCTTCAACAATGGGGTAGTAGGTAGCGGCATCACTTTTGGCGGTGGAAGGGGCGGAAATTTAATGATTCGCGCCAATACTTTTGAGATGGTGGGTTCTGGAATTAACAACGGGACAGCTAAAGAAAGTAGCGGTGCGGGAGGAAGCATTAGTGTTGATGTCGCTAGATTAATAATGCGCGACGGTTCTCTTCTGGGTACAACGAGCTACAGCAGCGGCCCGTCGGGGAATATCAACATTAAAGCTGCTGAATCAGTAGAATTGTCTAACAGCGGCCCGAGAACAGTTGTGTCAACCGGAATTAGCACCCTGAGTATCGGCTCAAACGGAAGGGCGGGGAATATTAACGTCGATACCAAGCGGTTGACTCTCTCTGGGGGTTCTGCGTTTACATTAGGAACGGGTGTGTTAATTGGCAGGTTTTTGTTTTCTCAGCAAGGGGGACCTGCTGGAAATTTAACAGTTAGGGCTACTGAATCAGTAGAAATTTCAGGTATTTCTCAACTTTTGACCAGCGGAATTCAGAATGCTAGTGCGCTGACTTCTGGAACTTTGAGCTCTAGTCGGGGTGGAGATATTCGCATTGATACGCCAAGCCTAACCGTGCGGGATGGGGGGATAGTTTCTACGAGTTCTTGGGGGGTGGGAGATGGGGGAAATATTACTGTTAATGCCGATCGCATCGAGGTCAGCGGTAGCGGAAATAATGGTCTATTTGTCAGTACAATTGATGCTTCGGTGGGCAAGACATTTGGTACTAATCCCAATGCTAGGGCAAATGCCGGTTCGTTGAATCTAAATGCCGATCGATTAATTGTCAGAGATGCAGCTACCGTGACAGTGCAGGCTACGGGAACCGGACGCGCTGGTAATATCAATATTGCCGCAAATTCGATCGCTCTTGATACCAAAGGTAGTATTGACGGCACAACTGTATCGGGTACAGGAGCAAATATTAACCTGCAAGCGCGAGATATCCAATTGCGCCGCAACAGCCGAATTACCACTGATGCAGGTACTTCTGACGGCGGCAATATCAACATCAACAGTGATATTCTTGTCGCCCTCCCGCAAGAAAACAGCGACATCACAGCCAACGCCCGCACAGCAGGCGGCGGCCGGGTGAATATCAATGTCCCCAATGTCTTCGGTTTTACAGCAGCGAGTCGCGAACAAGTCAGAAGCAGGTTGGGGCTCAGTGACGCCCAATTTGCAGCGTTGCAAGTAAGTCCTACATCTCGGCTTAACAGCAGCGACATCGCCGCGATTTCCCAAAGTGGCGGCGCGGCTTTGCAAGGGGCGGTAACATTTAGTTCTTCTGGGGTGAATCCCGCTCAAGGTTTAGTGGAACTGCCGCAAAATGTGGTGAATCCGGCTGCGTTAATTGCTGCAAATCCCTGCATCCAAGGGGCCGAGAACGAGTTTACTGTGACTGGGCGGGGGGGATTGCCGCCGAGTCCTAACAATGTTCTCAGCAGCCCAGAAGAACGGTTGCCGTGGGTGGAACCAGCGGTAGGTGGAAGTCAGCAAGTTGAAGACCAAAGAGCATCTATAGAAATTCCGACAACAGAAATTATTCCCGCTCAAGGTTGGGTAATGGACGATCGAGGACAAGTAACGCTTGTAGTGTATGATTCAGGTGGTAGTACATCTATTCGCCGTCCGAAATCGACGGGTGTTTGCGTAGCTCAATAGGTACTCTTCAGTTTTAGCTAACGCCTGGCTATGGTCGTGCTATCATGCCCAAAATTTATTTCGTATGGCTAAAATCCAAACAGCGCAAGGCAAAAGCCTTTTGATCTCCCAGAAGTGACAAAAGAAGTGACAAAAGAAGTGACAAAAGAGGGTTAATTAGCATACAATACGCATTGCAATAGTATCATGGTTTGGAATAAAGTATTGTTATAAGCGCTGTTGTGAAGAGCTATTTACGCTTTGACACTGGCTATTTTCCTACAACTAAACTAACAAAACTTAAAAAATGCCCCGCCAATCTGCGGCCCTATGTTTTGCATTCTTACTGTTGTTTCCTTTTCCCGCGATCGCTCAAATTATCCCCGATAATAGCTTGGGCGCGGAAAGTTCGCGCACAGTTGCCGACACGATTAATAACTTACCATCGGACAGAATAGAAGGCGGTGCAACTCGGGGAGTAAATTTATTTCACAGTTTACGACAATTTAACGTGGGTGAAGGCAGAGGAGCATATTTTGTAAATCCTAACGGGATTGCAAATATTTTTACCCGCGTTACAGGGGGCAATCCTTCTAATATTTTAGGTGTGTTGGGAGTCCAAGGAAATGCTAACTTATTCTTACTTAATCCCAAAGGAATTGTCTTCGGACCTCAGGCGCGGTTAGATTTGCGCGGTTCATTTTTAGCAAGTTCTGCTGATAGCGTAGTTTTCGATAATAGCTATCAATTCAGCAGCAGCAATCCCCAATCAATACCGCTGTTAAATCTCAATATACCTATCGGTTTAAACTTTCGACAAAATCCTGGAAAAATCATTAATGCTTCAGCAGCACCAGCATTAACAATACCGCGATTACCCCCAGGAATCCCGCAGATTTTTAATAACACGGGCTTAGCAGTTGCGCCCGGACAAACTCTCGCCCTAGTGGGGGGAGATATTGAATTAAATCAGGGAAGTCTCACCGCATCTACCGGACAAATTTTGCTGGGTAGCGTCGCTAGTCCGGGGATGGTTGGATTGGGGGCAACGCCATTTGGGTTAAGTTTAAACTATGACAAGATTTTCAACTTTGGTAATATTCAAATAACCAACGGTTCACAGATCAATACCAGTGGACTAGGTGGCGGGAAAGTCGATATTCGAGGTGGAAATGTCAACCTCAACAATGGGCGAATTTATGCACTGACTTTGGGAAATATCGATGGCAGGGATCTCGATATTAACGCTCAACAGTTTCGGGCCCAAGGTGGAACGCAAATCTCCACACTGACCCTAGGAAGTGGTGCCGGAGGCGCTATCAACATCCGCGCTACCGACTCAGTAGAAACGATCGGCCTTGGATTAGAGACCTATAGAGCGTTTGGTGTTACGTATTTGGTATCTGGCTCGTTCAACCCTTTGGACCCACGAATGCTTCTGATCTCTGGCACTACTGGCATAGGAAATGCCGGCAACATCACGATCGACACGGGACGATTGCTAATGCACAATGGAACAGCAGTGGCTAGCACCACATTCGGTGCTGGCAATGCCGGAAATATTACCCTCCGTGTTAGAAACTTCGATCAGGTAGGTTCGGTGATCAACAGCGGCACAGTGACCGGGAGTAAGGGTGCGGGAGGAAATATCAGCTTTGAGGGAGAACGTTTAACCGTGAGTGATGGTGCTTTTCTAATCAGCACCACCCGCGATCGAGGATCGTCGGGGAATATCAATATTAAAGCTTCTGAATCAGTAGAAGTGCTGCGAACTCCCGCTGGAAGTCCCGCAGCAACCTTAATCGCCTCAAGTGCCGCTGGTGTAAATGGGCAAGCCGGGGACATTAATATCGACACCAAGCGGTTGATTATCTCTGAAGGAGGCGGAATTGGTCTATCTAGCGGCTCGATTGTGGGCAACCAACCGTTGAATACAACGGGCGGGCGCGGAGGTAATTTGACAGTTAGGGGCAGTGAGTCAGTAACAATAGAGGGTATTTCTGGAGTTTTGGCGAACGGGAGTCGGAATGCCAGTTTCATTTCCGCTGATGCCAACGCAGCTAATCGCGGAGGAAGTATCAACATTTCTACACCCCTACTGACTCTCCGGGGTGGGGGAGTTATTTCTACTTCATCTTTAGGCAAAGGAGATGCCGGAAGCATCACGATAAATGCGGGGCGTGTAGAGGTGATTGGGAATGGCGGTCAAGGTGAATTTAACAGTCAAATTCAGACTTCCGTTGGGATTGCCTCTCGCGTTAGAAATCCCAATGCTACGGCTAACGGAGGTTCCTTGAATCTGAATGTCGGGCAATTGATTCTTCGCAATGGAGGAACACTCAATCTGCAAGCATTGGGTTCGGCACGGGCTGGTAACATTAACGTGAAAGCAGACTCAATTTCCCTTGACAACCAAAGCATCATTGACGGTAGAACGGCGTCCGGTGCAGGAGCAAATATTAACCTCGAAGCCCGGGATGTCCAGTTGCGCCGAGGCAGCACAATTACAACTGATGCAAGTATTTCTGATGGTGGCAATATCAACATTAAAAGCGATATCCTGGCTACTCTCCCCAAGGAAAATAGCGATATTACTGCTAATGCGCGATCGGCCCAGGGTGGTCGGGTTAATATTAATGTCCCCAATGTTTTCGGGTTTACAGCAGAAACTCGCGAACAGGTTCGAGGTACTTTGGGATTAACAGATGCTCAATTTGGTGCTCTGGAAGTAAGTCCTACTTCTCTAGTTCCTACCAGCGATATTGCGGCTATTTCCCAAAGTAGCGGCCCGGCTTTGCAAGGTACTGTAACATTTAGTTCTTCTGGGGTGAATCCCGCTCAAGGTTTAGTGGAACTGCCACAAAATGTGGTGAATCCGGCTGCGTTAATTGCTGCAAATCCCTGCATCCAAGGGGCCGAGAACGAGTTTACTGTGACTGGGCGGGGGGGATTGCCGCCGAGTCCTAACAATGTTCTCAGCAGCCCAGAAGAACGGTTGCCGTGGGTGGAACCAGCGGTAGGTGGAAGTCAGCAAGTTGAAGACCAAAGAGCATCTATAGAAATTCCGACAACAGAAATTATTCCCGCTCAAGGTTGGGTAATGGACGATCGAGGACAAGTAACGCTGGTAGTGTATAATCCAGGTGTAGGTGCATCTATTCGCAGTCCGAAATCGACGGGTGTTTGCGTACCTCAATAGGTACTCTTCAGGTTGTAGCTAACCCCTGGCTATTTTCCTAATACTAAATTAACAAACTTAAAAAATGCCCCGCCAATCTGCGGCCTTATGTTTTGCATTCTTACTGCTGTTTCCTTTCCCCGCCATCGCTCAAGTTATCCCGGATAATAGCTTGGGCGCGGAAAGTTCGCGCACAGTTCCCGATACTGTCAACAACTTACCCTCAGATAGAATCACTGGCGGCGCAATTCGCGGCGTTAACCTCTTTCACAGTTTCGGCGAATTCAACATCAGTGAAGGGCGGGGAGCATATTTTGAAAATCCCAGCGGAATTGCTAACATCTTTACCCGGGTTACGGGTGGCAACCCTTCTAATATTTTAGGAAATCTGGGAGTTTTGGGAAACAGTAACTTGTTTTTAATTAACCCAAAAGGGATTGTCTTCGGGCCGAATGCGCGGTTAGATTTGCGCGGTTCATTTGTCGGTTCCAGTGCATCGGGTGTTGTCTTTAATAATGGCTTTGAATTTAGCAGCGCCAACCCGCAAACAGTACCATTGTTAGCGATTAATATTCCAGTGGGTTTAAGGTTTAGAAAGAATCCCGGTGCAATAATCAACTCTTCGAGTGTCACCGAAGTAATTGAAGGCACAACAATCCCCGTAGGTTTAGCAGTGCCTCCAGGTCAAACCTTAGCAGTGGTAGGAGGAGATGTAATCTTTAATAATGGTTTTGCCAGTGCTTTTAGTGGGAACATTCAATTAGGAAGTGTGGCGAGTCCGGGTTTGGTAAGCTTCAAGATAACGCCCCTAGGATTAGGTTTAGACTATACAAATGTTGCGAATTTTGGCAACATAGAATTATCAGGTTTATCGGCGGTGACAGCGAGCGGGTCTGGTGGGGGCGCGATCGCACTGCGGTCCGGAAATGTGATTTTGCGCGATCGATCGAGCCTAGTATCCGATACGATCGGAAGCATTGACGGCCGCGGCATCAAGATCGAAGCAGCACGATTTAGCCTTTTAGATCGAGCCTTTGTCGGCTCCGGCACTAGCGGCAGCGGAGCCGGAGGCCCGATCGAGATCCGAACCGCCGAGAATATAGAACTCCAGGGAATAGGATTTGAAAACTTTCGGCGACGGATTCTCGATAGTGGTGCAGCACTAGAGCCGCCAGATCTCGCCGATCGCGAAAGCAGGATCGTTACCGGAACCGTCGGTGCCGGCAGAGCCGGGGAGATCGCGCTCGACACCAAACGATTAACTATCCGAG
>JAUBOM010000369.1:0-1433 GCA_036700245.1 Microcoleus vaginatus BM001213989 | reverse complement strand
GCCAGCTTGCCATCCTCCGTGACGGCTACTGCATTTACTGAGTTGCTGTGACCTTGGAGAGTAAATTCTTCCTTTCTAGTTGTTAAATCCCAAACTTTGAGGGTGTTGTCATCAGAACCAGAAATTGTCAGCTTGCCATCCTCCGTGACGGCTACTGCATTTACTGAGTTGCTGTGACCTTCGAGAGTAAATTCTTCCTTTCGAGTTGTTAAATCCCAGACTTTGATGTTTTTTTCCCACGAACCAGAAATCGCCCGTTTCCCATCCTCCGTGACGGCGACTGCATTTACTGAGTTGCTGTGACCTTCGAGAGTAAAATGTTCCTTTCGAGTTGTTAAATCCCAGACTTTGAGCGTTTTGTCCCACGAACCAGAAATCGCCTGTTTCCCATCAGCAGTGACGCCAACTGCATATACTGAGTAGCTGTGACCTTTGAGAGTAAACTGTTCCTTTCGAGTTGTTAAATCCCAGACTTTGAGGGTTTTGTCTGTAGAACCAGAAATTGCCCGCTTGCCATCCTCCGTGACAGCGACTGCATTTGCTGAGTTGCTGTGACCTTCGAGAGTAAAATGTTCTTTTCCAGTGGTTAAATCCCAGACTTTGAGGGTTTTGTCGAAAGAACCAGAAATTGCCCGCTTGCCATCGGGGGTGACGGCTACTGCATATACTGAGTTGCTGTGACCTTTGAGAGTAAACTGTTCCTTTCGAGTTGTTAAATCCCAGACTTTGAGGGTTTTGTCCAAAGAACCAGAAATTGCCCGCTTGCCATCGGGGGTGACGGCTACTGCATATACTGAGTAGCTGTGACCTTTGAGAGTAAATAGTTCGTTTCCAGTTGTTAAATCCCAGACTTTGATGGTTTTGTCTGTTGAACCAGAAATTGCTCGCTTGCCATCGGGGGTGACGGCTACTGTATTTACTGAGTAGCTGTGACCTTCGAGAGTAAACTGTTCCTTTCGAGTTGTTAAATCCCAGACTTTGAGGGTGTTGTCAAATGAACCAGAAATCACCCGCTTGCCATCCTCCGTGACGGCTACTGCATATACTGAGTAGCTGTGACCTTTGAGAGTAAACTCTTCCTTTCCAGTTGTTAAATCCCAGACTTTGATGGTTTTGTCTGTTGAACCAGAAATTGCCCGCTTGCCATCGGGGGTGACGGCTACTGCATATACTGAGTAGCTGTGACCTTTGAGAGTAAATTCTTCCTTTCCAGTTGTTAAATCCCATACTTTGAGGGTTTTGTCTGTTGAACCAGAAATTGCCCGCTTGCCATCAGCAGTTACGGCGACTGCATTTACCGAGTTGCTGTGACCTGTGAGGGTACGTAGCAATCCCCTGCGAGGGGGAGTTAAACAGGGTATCAAAGGACGCAACCAATGTGCTGCTTTCCACTGCTTGGCTACCTCCAGCATTGCTTGAATCTGAGGCATTTC
>JAUBOM010000001.1:0-188025 GCA_036700245.1 Microcoleus vaginatus BM001213989 | reverse complement strand
AAGAAGGAAGAAGGAAGAAGGAAGAAGGAAGAAGGAAGAAGGAAGAAGGAAGAAGTCCCCTGCCCCCCTTGGGGGGAAGGAAGAATGAAAAAGGCAAAGGCAATAATACCAAGGGTTGTAGCTATTAACAACGTCCTAACAGTCTAGAAGGTGGCTGTATTGCTCATTCTGGCCATCGGTTCCTTATGTGGAGCTTTGTCCTATGCACATCCAGCATTTTTTTTACCCGATCACTGCTTTTATACTGGGAACACCTGGTGTATTTCTACTAACATCATCCCCAATTTTTGCTTCCCAAATTGATAGATTAGTTGCTCCTGAACCGTTAAATACCTTGGCAGAAAAACCCTTCGCGCAGGTGAATTCTGTCTCTCAACTCTCGGATGTAAAACCCACTGACTGGGCGTTTCAGGCGCTGCAATCTCTAGTAGAACGCTACGGCTGCATTGTCGGTTATCCCGACGGCACCTACAGAGGAAACCGTGCGATGACCCGGTACGAATTTGCAGCAGGATTGAATAGCTGTCTCGATCGAGTCAGCGAACTAATTGCCGCCGGAACAACCAACCTGATTACTGGGGAAGATTTAGCGATCGTCCAAAAACTGCAAGCAGAATTTGCAACAGAATTATCGGTGTTGCGGGGTCGAGTCGATGCTCTCGATGCACGCACAGCACAACTAGAAGCGAATCAGTTCTCGACCACAACTAAGCTGAATGCGGAAATTATCGTGGTGGTAACAGATACCTCCGGCAACCGTGTTGGGGACTCGCGCGATCGCACCAACACTATTGTTGCCAACCGGGGGCGATTAAATTTGGAAACCAGCTTCACCGGTCGCGATATGCTGAGAACCCGTTTGGAATTCGGCAACTTGGGCAGCCTTGCCGAAGAGACGGGTACAAATATGACGGCCTTGAACTTTGATGGCAATGTCGATAACACAATCACCGTCCCTCACGTATTATATGTAACGCCGCTGACCTCTAATCTGGCGCTGACCGTCGGTCCCACAGGTCTTGGGTATCCCGATATTACGGATTTGCTGACTCCTCCCACGATCGCTACCGATAGTGAGGGAATTCCCTCGAAGTTCGGGCAATACAATCCCCTCTACCGCCGGGGAGGTGGCGGTGCTGCTGTCAACTGGACGATCGTCAAAAACCTCACCCTGACTGTAGGCTATATAGCAGGAAATCCCAATCTCTCGCAGTCAAGCAACGGTTTATTCAACGGTTCGTACAACGCTTTGGTTCAGGTTGCCTACCGGCGCGATCGCGGAGCCATTGGCGTAGCCTATTCTCGTACCTTTGCACCAAGCGGTAAAGCCGATATCACAGGCGGTACGGGCAGTTTTCTGGCTGCGCAACCGTTTGGGAACAATATTGCTACATCCAGCGATTCTGTAGGCGTACAAGGATTCTACCGCGTTGCTCCCCGCTTCCAAGTTCACGGTTGGGTCGTTTATACTCGCGCCAATGCAGAAAATTCCGGTGTTAGCAGCCTTTCTGATGGTAGAGGTGGCTTGGTTGTGCTAAATGTTGACGGCGGCGATCGCGCTGAGATTGTGTATGGAGCGATCGGGATAAGTTTCCCAGATGTTGGAGGTGAAGGCAACCTACCCGGGATTTTGGTGGGTTTGCCGGGTCGCGTGACGAGCAGTAATGTGCGCCGCGAGCGAGATACTTCCTATCACATTGAAGCCTTCTATCGCTTTCAGGTCAACGACAACATTTCCATCACCCCAGGCGTTTGGATCCTTGTTAATCCTGAGAATGACAGCCGCAACGATACTCAATGGGTTTGGTTGCTCCGCACAGGCTTTAACTTCTAACCGGAAAGACATTTTAGGACTTACTAAGCTAGTCCTAGACGCAAAAACCCAGTTTTTTAACGTAATTGCCTCATTTGAGACGACTATCGCGAGAAACCGGGTTTTTTAGACTGATAGTGCGTCCAGGACTTCAATTCCATGCCACAACAAAAAACCCCAGCCATCGCTGGCTGGGGTAAAAAATTATCAGGGTGCATCTACTAATATTTGCCAGTATAGCATAGCTTTGGGGGGTGTAACCCTTCATGGGTAACACCCAATGGCAAGTTTCAATCAGAATAAGTTATGATTTAAGGTAGAAATGATTGAAAAAGGTTTTATATAATCTGGTTTTGTCCTAGCCGATCTAAAATTTAAGATTTAGAATAAATCTGTGCTAGACCTAAAATTAATCCGAGAAAACCCGCAAGCCGTGCAAGAAAGCCTCAACCTGCGCGGAGGTAACTATGAAATCGAGCCGATTTTGCAACTAGACAGACAGCA
Organism: Microcoleus vaginatus BM001213989; assembly: GCA_036700245.1. GTDB lineage: Bacteria > Cyanobacteriota > Cyanobacteriia > Cyanobacteriales > Microcoleaceae > Microcoleus. The sequence goes on along the minus strand of JAUBOM010000001.1, from coordinate 185,708 downwards.
GCGGGAGTTGGAAGGCAAGCGATCGCAACTGCAAGCCCGCAGCAACGAAATCGCCAAACTCATCGGCCAAAAAAGAAAATCGGGTTTACCCCTCGAATCTCCCGAAATTCAAACTTTGCAAGCAGAAGGTAACGAAGTCGGCACCGAGTCGAACGAACTGCAAGCAAAGGAAAAAGACCTAAAAGCTCAAATAGAAGCTTTATTGCTGCCGCTGCCAAACTTGCCGGGCCAGTCAACGCCGATCGGCAAAAATGAAGATGAAAATGTCGAAATCCGGCGCTGGGGAGACGAATACATACCCCAAAATACGGGGATTTTGCCACACTGGGAAATCGGCGAAAAGTTAGGAATTCTCAACTTTGAACGCGCAGTAAAAATCGCTGGAACCCGCTTTGTCACCTTAATGGGAGCTGGTGCAGCCCTGGAAAGAGCGATAATTCAATTCATGCTCGACCGCCACACAAAAGCCGGTTATGTAGAAGTCATTCCCCCATTTTTAGTTAACACCGAATCCCTCACTGCTACGGGTCAACTGCCAAAATTTGCTGAAGAAAGTTTCAAGTGCGACCAAGACGATTTGTGGCTGATTCCTACTTCCGAAGTTCCGGTTGTCAATTTGTACAGAGGTGAAGTTTTGACAGCAGAACAGTTGCCAATTTATCACTGTTCTTATACTCCTTGTTTTCGGCGCGAAGCTGGCAGTTACGGCAAAGATACCAGGGGATTAATTCGATTGCACCAATTTAATAAAGTTGAATTGGTAAAACTCGTGCATCCGAGTACCTCCGAGGCAGAGCACGAAAAGTTAGTGCAGGATGCTGAGGGAGTTTTGCAGGCGCTGAAATTGCCTTATCGGGCGATCGCACTATGTACAGGCGACTTGGGTTTCGCGGCAGCCAAAACCTACGATTTAGAGGTGTGGCTGCCATCTGCTGGCAAATACCGCGAGATTTCCAGTTGTTCCAACGTCGCAGATTTTCAGGCGCGGCGGGCAAATATTCGCTTTAAAGAAACGGGAAAAAAAGGCACTCAATTCGTTCACGCCCTTAACGGTTCCGGTTTAGCTATAGGCCGGACAATGGCGGCAATTTTGGAGAATTACCAGCAGCAGGACGGGACTGTAAAAGTGCCGGAAGCCTTACAACCATATTTAGGTCGCGAGGTTTTGTAAACAATTTCGTAGTGAGAACTTCAGTCTTCATCGCAGGATAAATTAGGACTAAAGTTCTTACTACGAACCAGTTAATTAGGACTAAAGCCCTTACTACAAAATGAGATTTGATATTAGATAAAATCCGGTGGCATCGGAATTGATATTACCGACATTCAGGACACGGCGCCGTGCCGTTTCCCGTAAATTAATCGAGCGATAGTTACATCTTTTATCCAGGAAAATTGATTATTTTGGGGTAGGGAAACCGCACGGTGCGGTGTCCAGAGTTGGTGGCAGTCAACACTCAACACTCAACACTCAACAATCAGGGACGGTGCAACCGGAATTGATATTACTTACAGTTTACCAATGTTTCCTTGATATCCCGCGCCAAAAATCTATCCAATGCTAGATAGATCCAATAAACAGATGACTGACTATCGCTGCTAGTCTTATGAAATCCCAAAGCCAGGGCCTGTTTTTCGTACAGGGGGTGAATTATCAGCGTGTGCAAGTCACAAAGATTGGGAAAATCTGTTTGCATTTCAACTAAAACTTTCTGTGTGTCTTCGAGGAAAGCAATCCGGTATTCTAACAAATACTGCGGATCTATCATCCAACTGCGGATAAATACTGACTGGCAATTTTTATCTCCTGGTAGCGCCATATTGAAAGGATCGGTATCGGAAAGTGAACTTAAATGAAGGCTTTTGCTAGGAGCGTTAAAAAAATTTACTTCTGATTCGCTAGCGGTGGGATAAAGTAAGTAAAACCCGACTGGATTTAGATTATCGCAGCGGCGCAAAACTCGCATTCCTTTTGAGTATTGACTAGCCAAAAGCCGGAGGATTTTAGCAATTTTGTAGGGAACGGCGTTAGTGTTGCGGTTCATCCAGTTGTAATTTGTGGCTAATAAATTGGCAACGGGAATCGCGTCGCACCGAGGGTTGAAATCATCTAATTTTAGTTTTACTGGATTGTCCGGCTGCGCGACATCTAAAATTTCTGAAACAGGTTTAATTTCAATTGCCGTAGCGTTACCATCAAAGTGTTTTGCGATCAATCCGAGTGCTGCTAATTTATCTAACATCATTCCGGCGGCGCGATAGCTCCCGCGATCGGAATCGCAGTAAAATAGTTCGGCGGCTTCCCGGTGAGTGCACTGCACTTCTGTTGCTGGCAATTCCAGTTTCGCCAGCGGTGGTTGGAAACCGGGCTGGCTTTCCTGAAGCTGTTTCACCAATAAGTAAATCCACAGCCTGATAAAGCATTCAGCCCTAGTGCGGGTTACGCCTACTCGTTTCATCAACAGCGAAACAGCGGTGCGGCGTTGAGATGGAGAATACCAAGTATCTAGTTTTGCAATATCCATTTGAGTCGAGAAGCAGCGAAGGAACTCTAGTTACATATTGGCTCAATTACAATAAACTTCACCCTGCTTCCGCTTACTTGTTGCCGCTGTTGCTCAACTTGCCTGATTTCCGGCGACTCTACAAGATAGCTGGTTCCTCCTTGCAAGTTCACTGCTTCACAAAGCACCATCAATTTTAGATATTTTCTGGCTTGATTTAAGAAACCAACGAACCCGAGTAAATTAGCAACTTTAGAGGTTTACGCCATGTACAATGCTTATATCAATCGGATGGGAAAATTTTTGCCGGGAGAAGCGATTAATAATGATGACATGGAAGAGTATCTTGGCAAAATTGCCTCGCGCCCTTCGAGAGTCAGGCAGCGAATTCTCAACAGCAACGGCATTCAACAGCGCTACTACGCGATCGACAAACAGCAGCAAACACTATATTCTAACAGCCAAATGGCAGCGTTTGCCGTCCGTGACGCGATTTCTCAGTCAAATCTGGAACCAGGGGCGATCGACTTACTGGCCTGCGCTACCACTTTACCAGACTTATTAGTACCGGGATTTGCCAGCACAGTACACGGGGAACTTTCCGAATTATCTCCCCTAGAAATAGTGTCCACTCAAGGAGTTTGCTGTGCCGGAGTTAGTGCTTTAAATTACGCCGCCTCTCAAATCGAACTCGGCAAAAAACAAACAGCAATTGCCGTCGCTTCCGAATTTCCCTCGCGCCTGTTCAAAAACACCAAATTTGAAGCAGAGACTTCGGTGCAAGCGGGAAAATCCCTGCCTTTCGATACAGAATTTCTACGCTGGATGCTCTCCGACGGTGCCGGAGCATTGTTGCTCCAAAACCATCCTAACTCCAGGGGAATTAGTTTAAAAATAGAATGGATTGAGCTAATTTCCCACGCCAACGCCTATCCTGTTTGTATGTATTCAGGATTAGCAAACGAAACATCAACTAAAAGCTGGTTGGATTATTCCTCCTACCTCGATGCAGCCACAGCGGGAGCTTTTGACTTGCGGCAAAATATTCGCTTGCTGGACAATGTAATGAAATTAGGTGTTGAAGGTTGGCTGCGGTTGATTAAAGCCGGGAGAGTTTGTCCGCAGGAAATCGACTGGCTGCTGTGCCACTATTCGTCTCACTTTTTCCGGGGACAAATTGTAGAACTTCTGGCACAAGCAGGCTGCATGATTCCTGAAGAAAAATGGTTTACCAACTTATACAGTCGGGGAAATACAGGTTGTGCCTCGATTTATTTAATGTTAGAGGAATTGTTCAATTCGGGCAAGTTGCAGCCTGGACAGAAAATCTTTTGTTTCGTGCCGGAAAGCGGCCGCTTTACAACGGCATATATTATGTTAACTGCTGTGGAAAATACCCATAAGCCTATGAGTTCTCAAATTTCTAACTTTCAGGAGGTTCCCGAAGCTTCGCCTCTCGAAAGTGTGAAACCGGCACACCCCAACTCTCCGCAAGCTTATTTGTTGCGGGAGTTAGCATGGATTTGGCTGAAGTTTGAGCGCGAAATTCGTTCCGTTCCTATTGTCCGCAAATTGTACCGGGGAGAGTTTACAATAGAAGATTATCAAGCTTTGCTGTGCAATCTCCGGCCACAAGTTGTAGAGGGCGCTCGCTGGATTGCTCGCGCTGCTTCTAACATGAGTGACTTTCGCCTGCGATCGACTTTTATCGGTCATGCTCAAGACGAACACCGCGACTATCAAATGCTAGAACAAAATTATGTTTCTGTGGGCGGCGATTTATCGAAAATTGTGGAATATGATAAGAATATTGGCAGCGAAGCACTATCAGCTTTTATCTTCCACCAAGCATCGCGGGACAATCCGGTCGATTTAATTGGCAGTATGTTTATTATCGAAGGATTGGGCAATCAGTTGGCGGGAAAGTGGGCAAAACACATTCAAGAAACTCTCGGTTTGCAATCAGAACAAGTATCATTTTTAGCTTATCACGGAGCTAATGACGAGTCGCATTTAGCCAAACTGGAAAATTTGATTAATGCCGAATGGATGACAGATGATATTGCCCGTCGCATTCTCAAAACCGCTCGCGTCACTGCTCGTTTATATTTGCTGCAATTGGAGGAAATTCGCTAATGCAAAAGCTGCAAAAACAAGATACCGAAAATCTCCCAGATGAGGGAAAAATCCCTTACGCTACCAAACCCTACAACCGCCGAGATCCGAATGTTTGGGATGTGTTGTTTTGCGATCGATCCATTCCCGTCGATTTAGTGGCAAAAGCGTACATGATCCGGGATTTGCAAAACTGGACTCGCAATTATTTACTCATCCCGATCAAAGTAATTGCTAACTTGTTGCTAGCGGTAATTATGACAACAAAGCGCCTGTTGCCATTTCAATTCCGCGCTTACACTTTAATGCACAAATCGGCTGCATTTTTTCTAAATAACTTTGTCTCCCCAGAAGCTTGTTATTTAATTGTCCGACACATCTGCATCGGCTCCAACATTATCAACTTCTTGATTGACAACGGCCCCGACACCCAGATAGAAAAGTCAAAGCTTTATCCGCGCACTGTTAGCGATTTAGCTGAGAATGCGTTTCTCGAACACGACTTAATTCTCTATAACTTTGTCTGGGATTACAACCAGGCAATGGTGACAAATCCTAGCTGGTTGCAAGTCGTCAAAAAACGGGGAATAAGTTATGATAGCATTCAACCAGTAAAAGTTGCCATAGATTTTGAAAAACGCAGATGGCTAAACATTCTGGATTTAGAATCGGCGATCGAATTGTTTAAAGTCTTTTATTCTCTGTGTTTGACGAGCGACGAATTTGCTCGAGCAGTGATGTCGCTTCAGTTAGATGAAAACTTCGGAGTGTACGTCAGCGAGATTACCGGGAATTGCGACTGGAATCATGTAATTGTCAATCGCCATCCGCTAGCGCCCAACAGTCCGTTTAATGCGGCACGCGACTTGTTTTTGCACGGAATAATTGCGGAATATCTCTATCGGTATTTGGAACTGCAAAAAGAGATGAGAAATGTTTCAAAGTAAGGTGCTTACGTAGGTGCAACGTAAGCACCTTACGAATATAAGTAGCGCGTCCAATAACTTTTTGCGTAAGTCCTGAAGTTTGAAAGAATGGTTAATTTTTAGGTCAAAAATTAATATGAGAACTCAAGCTGCTAGCTGTGGTTGTTCTGCTGCTTGGGGCAAATTCGGATTTTCCACAATCCACTTGCCTGTAATCGGGTCGCGGTAAGTAATAAACGGATTAGATTTTAAAGGTTGACTGCAAGGGTTAGCTGCCATTTCTACACACTCCCAATAACTGGTACTGAATAACTGCTACAACACCATATCTTTAATTATCGGCTGTTTAGCCTAAAATCCGCGTGATTTATACCTCAACAATATGTAATATTTTAGCGATGGTTGGGTGACATATAGCACTGCCTAATGTGATTTAAAACTGCGTTTGCTGTGAGCAGTATCACCAAAAAGCCTTCGTAAAAACAATCTGCCTTCTGCCTTTTACCTTCTACCTTCAAGAGGGCCACTATTTTCAGTGTACATCTGATATTATTAAGTAAGGTAAAGACGTTTCTCAGAGATCCCCCTCACAAACTTATGGTGCTATTTGGATTTGGCAAAAAGTCGAGCCTGCCCTCTCCCCAAGAGGCATTGCCGGGACGGGCAGAGTCGATGTCGGTACCGACAACTCACTTTGTTAACGGCAATCCGCTCAAACCTCCCTTTCCAAACGGCATGGAGACTGCCTTGTTTGGCTTGGGCTGTTTTTGGGGAGCAGAACGCAAATTTTGGCAGCAAAATGGAGTTTTTTCGACTGCTGTTGGCTACGCGGCCGGGATTACTCCGAATCCTACTTACAACGAAGTTTGCAGCGGGATGACGGGACACAATGAAGTAGTTCTGGTTGTGTTCGATCCGAAAGTAATTAGTTACGAAACGCTGCTAAAAGTTTTTTGGGAAAGTCACAATCCTACTCAAGGAATGCGTCAGGGCAATGATTCGGGTACTCAGTACCGATCGGGAATTTACACGTATTCAGCCAGCCAAATGCAGCTAGCTGAAGCTTCGCGCGATGCTTACCAGCAGGCTCTGACGGCGGCCGGTTACGGCAAGATTACTACTGAAATTATTGAAGCTCCTGAGTTTTATTACGCAGAAAGCTATCACCAGCAGTATCTTGCTAAAAACCCGAACGGTTATTGCGGTTTGGGCGGTACTAAGGTTTGTTTGCCTGCTATGTCTCAGGCTTAAAACTTTACGCGCTTTAGGGAGAGGGACACATATAGCTTTCTCAGTAACATGAGGTACTCTGGCGGGCATAGGGCATAAGGCATAGGGCATCAGTTGCGAGCGGTGTGTACCTCATTTTATTGAGAACCGCTATAGTTTAGGACACAAGAATGTTTTGTCCCTACACAATAAATCGGGACAAAACATTGTTGTTTCCCTACAAAATATCTGGTGGAGCTGGCTTATAGCCCGCCATAAAAAGTCGAATATGTTAGTAGTTTAAAAACAGGTAATAAATGCTGGCTGTTGTTGTAATTATCAATCTACTAATATCTGTGGTCTGCTTTTATATAGCTGCGAAGGTGGGGAAAATCCGGCGGGCGATCGCAGGTTTTGAAAGGCGGATCGCAGCAATGGAACGCAGCAGCAGCAATGTTCTGAGCAACTCGCCGGATTTCCTTGCTAAAAGGCAGCAAGGTACCCGCCAACTGCGACTGCGCTATCAACAACTGGAATTGCAACTGCAACAGGTTCAGCAACTTTTGGGATTGCTGGGTTTGGGCCGGACGCTTTGGCTCCGGCGCGATCGACCTTTGAGGTAAGCTATCCTAAAACTGCTGCCCCTGCTGACTCCCTAGAATTTTCAACAAGATTTCTACCTTTGCCAAGGGCAGCGATCGGGCAAACGTGCCTAAAATTGGTCTATGGAGAGAAGTTATAAAAATGTCAACTAAACGTTCAGGATTATTTATTGGCGGTTTGCTTGTGGGTTCTGCGATCGGGGCCGTGACTGGGTTGCTGATGGCACCGCGAACGGGCAAGGAGACGCGGCAGATATTGAAAAAATCGGCCGATGCTTTGCCGGAGTTGGCGGAGGATTTATCGACTAGCGTGCAGTTGCAGGCCGATCGACTTTCTGAAAGTGCAATGCGAAATTGGGACGAAACTTTGATTAGACTCAAAGAGGCGATAGCCGCCGGTTTGGAAGCGACTCAGCGGGAACGCCAAACACTGGCGGAAACGGAAGCTGAAGTGAGTCCCCCGTCGCGCCCTCCCCTCCGCTAAATGACATGAAATCCTCAACCCCAAATCTTAGATTCAAGTGAGCGATCCCATATTTTGGCTAGGACTTTCGATTTTGCTAGTAGCAGTTAGCCTGACTGCTGTTTTAGTGACTTTAATACCTGCGGTGCAAGCGCTGGCCCGGGCGGCCCGCAGCGTGGAAAAGCTCGCTGATACGCTTTCTCGCGAGTTTCCGCCGACTTTGGAGGCGATTCGGTTGACGGGGCTGGAAATTAGCGAGTTGACGGATGATGTTAGCGATGGGGTGCAAAGTGCGGGGGAGGTTGTCAAACAGGTCGATCGAAGTATTGGTAGCGCGAAAAAGCAGGCGCAAAACGTGCAGGTTACAACTCGCAGCGTGGTTACCGGGATTAAGGCTGCTTGGAAAACTTTAACTCGGAAGCCACCGATTTCTGGGACAAATCGCCGATCGACAGATAGATTGTCGCCGAGTCAAAGAAGTGCGCTTTCGCTGAGGGATGCGGGTTTGGAGGACAGGTATTCTGGGGGTTACGGTGCCGGTACGAATAATGGGGAATCGCCCAGGTTGAGGAGTAGCGAGGGTTCTGGTTTGGCGGCGGATGGTGAAGATTTTGAGGAAGCGTCGAAGGATTCTTGATTCCACCCAATGCCTCATCATCCCTCAACAGCACACCCATCCCACCAGCAAGGATTCTTATCAATAAAATCCATCAAAGCATCATACTTAGGCGAACCCTTTTGTTCCACATATTCCAAAGCCCCCCAACTTCCCCACTTACTAAATGAACTCACATCCACAAAGTGCATAAAAAGACTGCCTCCAGCTTGTTTCCAACTATTCAGTAATTGGGTGTAGATATCATACATTTCTGGGCGCCTATTTAATTCCATAAAAAACTTGGTCAGTTTTTCGTTATTCTCAACTCCTTCAATACCTACAATATGTTGACCGCCCTCGTAAGCAAATAACTTGAGACCTTTTTTTTGAGCCACATCTAAGTAATACCTAAAGTCATTATCTGCATCGGGCAAACTATCTTTGAAGCCAGGAAGTAACCCGCCCTCTCTTAATTGCTTAAAAGCTTTGCCAAACCCGCCATCTGCGTCATTCAACCAAGACTCTACTGTACTGACACTTTCTTTGCCGCCCAAGTTTCCGCTAAAATATCCAGCTATAGCATAGGCATCAATGCCGTGTTGATAACAAGGTTTATTGCCCTCAGCTACCCAATAGGAACACTCTAAAGCATAATTTCCTAACTCTCTCCAAGCTCTTTGAGTTCCTAATACGCAGACAACTCGATTCTTTTGATCCCCAAAAACCCCTTTCCAGATATCGCACATTTGAGCAGTACGCATTCCGTGCCATTGCATAAAAGCATCGCCTTTATCTCCCCACCTCGCTTTACCTTGTTCCCCAGCATAATGCGATTGTGGAAATGACCAATTCCAAACCTCATTAGAATACTCTACATAAACTTTCAGCTTTGGATCTAAACTATCTTTTACCATTTTAGCAAAGTTAGTCATATATTCATCCGTAGCCTGATGCGGCATATTAAACCAGGGTTCTTCTTGGAGTTTATTAGCTAAATTCACCATAACTTCTATGGGAACATTTCCTCTGTAAGCATAGGATACACTGTCTGGTTTAGGTCGGTTTGACCATTCTTTTTGTTCAGAACCATTTGTCCCCATCCAGTCCATAAAACGCAAGACTCTAAATTTTTTTATCTTTTCTATAAACAGCGGATTAAATATTTCATCACTTTGATAAAGCTGTTCATCTTGGGAGCGAACCACTTTAATATTGCGGATATAGTTCCCTGTTTTCTTGGGATCGGTAGCAGTAATTGTAATCATTATGCCTCCGCCTTGTGTGGCATCCACATTAATGATATCCCTCCCGGGTTTCGACGCAGCCTCATCTTTTTTGCTATCATAGTTATATTCGATCGCACCTTCACCCTCATAAGTAACAATATATTGCCCTGAAGGATAGCGATTGGGGATTTCCCTAAGTAATAGGGTACTTACCCTAGTATATTTAGGAGCATCTTCAGGAGATGGGAGAGACTTTACCCACCCATTTTCATCAAGGTTTAAAAGATTATACTCTTCTGTATCCCATTCACCTTTACAGTTTGGTTGTCCGCTGACGCATTGAGTTATCCATTGTCTAGAAGATTTGAAAGCATCTAAAAAGGGTAATTGTGTTGAGTAGTCAGCAATACCATTAAGCCCAACTCCTAAAGAAGAGTGAGAATTTGACGTATTTTGTACATCTGCACGCACAACTACTTTGTTGCCCGCTTGCTGTGGTGCTGTGGGAGCAATATTAGTTGTTAAAGCCCAACATCCGGGAATGAAAATGACAAAAATTAATAAACCAAGGACAAAGCCCAAAGCTTTATTTTTCGCTCTGATTCTTAATCGAGACATAAATTTGACTAATTTGATTGTTTTAGGTAAACTCGGAGCGGGTGAGACTGTTTTAATTTTGATATTTTATCAAAAAATTCCTTCTCAAACTATCAGCTATAAGATGATTAGCTTTTTTGCCTCTCTGTGGAGGGGCGATCGCCCTTTAGTTAGATTAGTTACTATAGGGGCGATCGCACATCTAATCTTTTTTATCCCAGTCTTCTGTTATCGTAGTTTCTGAAGTTGAACGAAATTCTAATCTGATGTTAATATAAATTGATACTGTACTTTCTTTAAAACCTATATTAACTAGACATCTCCGAAAACAATCAAAGCCTCTGTGTAGTTAAGCTCTAGGACGTAAATGTAATCCTCCTAAATTAGATAGTGTGTACTATCAAACAAGAATTTGAGATATTTATTGTTGATGATTAGACCCAAATGTTTAGTGAGCTGTGTTAAATTTAATCGGACACTCTCAGCTTTTCCTAATGGTAATATTAGCGCTCCTATTCGCAATCTTACTATTCCACAAATCGTTAAAATTACTTGCTCATATTTTTGGGTATTTAATCTAAATCTTTCTTGGGCAACTCGAAATATCTTGAGCGTTCTAACTCGCTGACAAAAAATCGGCGAGCAGAAATAGATGCGTTGTTTAATTGCGATCTCATATTTGGAGCGAATTTGAGGCATGATACTATCAGCGATCGCTACAATAAACCAATGATGGGTTTCCTGCCAGAAATCGGGGTGTTCTAAGTAGGAGTCCATTCCGGGAAAGGGTGAGGGCATAGGACAGCATTTTGATGTATTGATTTGAAAATCATTTTAGCAGTGGGTTTTTTAAGTAAGAAGATGGCGCGGAGTTCCTTTAGCGCCAGAAATCCTGAGTGAGTTCTGCCCGTTGATCCTGGTGTAGTGCTTGATTGCGATAGTCTTCTGCCAAGGTGTGCATGACCCCTGCCGTTCGAGGCCACCTATCGTACATTTGTTTTGCGTAGGACTCATACCTTTCGGCAAGTATGCGTTCGGATTGGCCGCCAGCAGTGATTGAATCAGGAGTCAGTACACGATTATTGAAGATTTGTGTTTGCCAAGCATTTTCAATATCTGAGTTAGCCAATTCTTCAATTAAGTCTCGTACATTTTGATGGGGCCAAGTTCCATCGGAATCGATTGGCGAGAAGGCCAGCGCATGACCAATATGGATGTCAGCAAACTCACTGCGATCGCACGCAGCCGCAAGCTCGCAAACCAGCAGCACCCATCCTCGAAGAGCTTCAAAATCAACCGTACCGTCTTTCTGTTGTCCAGGCATTTGTTTCCATGACTCCAGAAGTTCCCAAGCCAATCTTGCAAGGGCAATCTTGTTTTCAGATTCCTCTGGTTGAAGCTCATTTTTAGGAAGGTAAACACATTGGAGTACCTCAATAAAAAACTCTGGATTGCATGACATCTCCTTGTGGAGAATATGAGGACTGCGATAATGTTCGTGAATTCGGAAATATAGCCATTCCAATTTGGCAAGTCGATCGCGCGATAAATTCATCGCCTCTAAGCGATTCAGTAACTCGGCCGATTTATAGGCAAATCCAGACACATGAAAGCCAGGTTCAGGAGCAGTTAAAATCGCAGCTTCAAGTACTTCAGCAATTCGCTCAGGCGCGATCGAGTTGGGATTCTGAGAGAGCGCCCTTTTGATCGCATTTACAGCAACATGAGGACGGTCAAATTTAAGGAGAAAGGCGAGCGCTGGATCAGTATCGACCACTTCTAAAAGGTTGACGTGCTGGACTCGGCTCCAAAAGTAGCGCTGAGTTTCTTCTCCAGCAGCATCAAGATGCTTCAGAAGCGTTGAGTTGAAGGCAAGACAAAGGAAAAATTCGCCATACTGCTCCGCCGTCCAAGAATTCAAAGCAGCCGTCAGACAATCTGCAATCCACCTTTCGCCGTCCCTAACAGCACACTCTGATACAAATCCCCTTGCCATCTGGTTGCGCCATTGCTCTAAAGATGCCAGGTTCTGATGGAGAAATACGTTCAAATCAATTGATAGCAAATTCGATCGAGCAAGTGTAGAACCAACTATATCTGGTTGTTTCACCTGCTCTGCCAGCCTCAATACACCACTCCAATCATGGGTGTTTAAAATCTCCCGCAAAGCTTCTGTACGGTGTCTCCAGACGATCTCGTCTTCTTCTTGCCATGAAATATCGCGCATTCCTGGTAATTCCACCTCGTGCTTAAAAAGCCAAACAGAGCGGGTGACGCAATCTGCTGACTCAAGGGGATCGTAGATGTTCTCTAATCGCTCGACACGGCTAGTAGGGATTGCCCATTGTGCATCAGGAAAATCACGGTGAAGTAAAATTTCTTCTCTCAGGCAACTTTGTAGTTGGGATTGCTCGCTTGCGGTAAAGCATTGTAGATCGAGGTCTTCTAAGCGTTGAAGCAATACTTCTTGCTGCTCTGACTTTAGGTTGCTGATGGAAACAATGAGACTGCACCAGCGTTCAACGTTTGCCCCTGCCTTAGATAGAAGACTTTCCAAAATTGTGTTCGTCGCGTCAATGTATTCTTGACAGGTGACTTCTATGCGAGGATCTGGAACCCAATCGCGCCATTTCGTGCCATGAGTAGGAGAGACCGCGCTATGGTGGTTTGGCAAAAGTGCCATTAGCAAATGCCAAGCTATCTCAGGTTCACGTTTGCCAATTGTATCAAGAACAGCCAGACGACTTTGCAGCGGTGCAGTCGTGTTTGGATGCGAGCAAATAAAAATATCCGGCAGACAGAGTGCTGGTCGATTGAGTAGCCGTCCACCCGGATCGAGTCGTGCCAAATGTGCCAGAAACAAGGCCGCTTTTCCCAGATAAGCAGGGTTCCAAGCCAAGGTTTCTAATGCCCAAAGCAGTCCGGTATGCGGAGAAGAACTGCTCCAAGCAACATTTACCGTTTGATCTTGAAATAGATTGACTAGAACAGGATTTTCTCCAGCAAGCCCTGCCTCTACTGCGTCTAGAAGGACCTTTGGTGCTGCCTCAGCAAGAAGAGGCAATAGATAGGCTAATGATGCCCAAAGATCCGCGTTTCCCCTTGCCCTTTCCAGTAATCTCCAAACTATTGTTCCGGCAACTTCTTCGCCAGTCTTACTAGCAGCAAAGCTCACTTCTGGACTGAGCGACGCCATCATTGCCAGCGTTTCAGCTATTCCCTCACGCAATAGTCCTGAACGAGTAAGAGTTTTACCATAGATGCTTGCAGCAAAACGCATTTCGGGTGGAAGTTCAAATGCCGGATCGAGTTCGCTTAAAACTTTCAGCGCAACCTCCTCGAAGCGTTCGAGGTCATCAGCCGCAAGGTAACGTGCAATCAATCGCCAAGCATCTTCCCTTGCAGCAATCATCCAAACATCGCCGACTCGTAGAAGGGGTGGATCGGGCGCGTTGACCGAGGAAACCGCATGATGCTGAAATTGTTCGTATGGTATTCCTGCTAAATCAGATAACGCTGAGCGATCGCCCTCAGAGGAATCTTTCCATGTGCCCGCCAGCAGCGGTGCAATTAGATTTCGTGCTTCATTTGGTTGCGCCCAAGCTGGAACTTGTACGCCTGGGGCGATCGCCAGTTTGCGGCGCAACGCAGATAAGCTGCGTCGGGCAAGCGTTGCCAGATCCTCTGCCCGTTTACCGCTGTGCCCCATTTCATCAAGCGCTTGCTTGGCTGCATCTCGAATCAAGCGGGGTAGGGAAAATGGACCCGTTGCTCCTACACGCCCCAGCGGAACGAAGACATGATGACCATTCTGTATTGCCCGAAATATTTCCGGTTGGTCAAATCGAGGTATTAAGAAAAGTGGGTCAGATGACAAAATAAGGCTACGCCATGCAGCGATATCGTCCACAACCACAGCACGAGATAAAATTGCAACCTTTTCTTCAGGACTTAATGTTTGAGCAACAGCAGATAAGAAAGCAACTACTTCTTCAGAGGAATCACCTTGCATCGTAAGCACGTTAGGAGTCCCGCGAAACCAAGCTAGAATACAATCGCGTGCGGCTTCACGACCTCCAATTACTAAGCTTGCCTTCAATGGTGGGTTAGTTGCTCCAGCCCAATCTATCCAGAAATTATCTAGTGACAATGCACTCTGAGGATGCTTTCCAAGCAACACTGACAACCACAGATGCACCGCTGGAGCCTCTTCCAACCATTGAGCTAGATCCTCTGCATCATAAGCTCGCACCTCACGCCAAATCCCTTCTTTATTTCGCGCTTCAATCCACTTTTCTTTACCGTCCCAACGGCGCAGCGTAACGAAAACGAATGTCGTATCACCAGGAGTTAGCCCTAAAGGGTCTTTCGAGCGCTTCTGGTAATCCTTATCAGCCTTGGTCTTAACATCTTTATTAACGCCCATCTCCCAGACAGAAACGTTTGCAGGTACAAACATATGGGCTGCATTCGCCTTAACTATCCCGTCCCAACCGCTTAGTTGTATGCCTTCATCGGCTGCAAAGCTAGACAGTTGAATATTATCGGATGCAGTCGCATAAATTAATCGTCGAATTAAGCGCGGCAGTTGGCTGCGGGGCTCAAGGCGATCCGCCCAAGATGTAAGGTCAGTAGAATTAACAAGTATCATTTGGGACAAATTATTACCTTTTCTACGTCATCTAAATTTTGCTTTGATTCGCGATAAATGGCTCAATTAAACCTAATTCTAGCATCACTTGCTGGTGAGAAATATTGCCAGTTCGCTTTTTCCGAAAGTGCGATCGCCCGTTTCCCATTCCGACTCCCTGCATTGCGATCGATCCTTTTCATCCACCTATCCCAAAAGCGATCGCCCTTTTTTTATTCACTCGCGCACATATTCAAATTGTTAACATTATAACATATCAGCCGAATAGGTGTACGATCGTGAGAATATAAAAATTGGAGGAAGCCTAAATCGGATACACGGGAGTCAATGACCCGAAAGATTCATCTTTAGCTTGCGTAAGTCAGTTTGTGGGTATCTATGAAGACTTCTCAAAGCTCGATCGCGATTTGGAAGTTTTGATTGCAGCCGGCATCCCGCGTCATTTATTTAAAATACTGACTGACAACCATGACATCGATTGGAAGCGTGTAACGCAATACCTCAAAGCAGTCTGATAATGTCTTGGGCGTAGCGCAATTGTTGCTTTTTCAAAGCGCGATCGCCCTTTCCTTCCCCAAGTGCGATCGCTTTTATTTAAATAATGTTAATATCGAAGCATGGATAGTGTGTACAGACTGCAAGGCGTTGAGTTTGAATGGGACACAAACAAATTCCAGATTAACCTAGAAAAGCATGGCGTTAGCTTTGAAGAAGCCGCAGAAGTTTTCTTCGATCCATTCTATCAGGAGGGAGATGCAACGGCTAATGACGAACAGCGTAACTTTATCCTGGGTTACTCCCGCACTCAACGCCTATTACTGGTTGTTTATGTAGAACGCAGCTTGCGAATACGCATCATTTCTTCCCGTCCTGCAACCCGCACTGAAAGGAAATTATATGAACAATTCTGAAGAAGAAATAAAATTGCAATTGCGACCTCGTACAGCGGAAATAGTCTCGCTAAACATTCCAATAGATACTTTAGCATCACTTGAAAAAATAGCAGCAAATCGAGATATGTCTGTAGAAGCATTGCTTAAGTTTTATATAGGGCAAGGCTTACGAGAAGACTTAGCTAAAGTCTTTTCAGAACGCTTGCTGGACAAAACTGCTCAAGTTTTGGCTAGACACCTGGAGTCAGCCGAAGAAATATCAACTATTATTCGAGAAATTCAAGCTGAAACTGCACGTTAAATGATGGCACGATTTAAGTACCAAACTAAAAGGATCTCGCCCTTTCCTTCCCAAAGTGCGATCGCCCTTATCTAACTTCTATTCTCCTCACATTACTAAGCAAATGCAAGTTCATATTGCAGAACTAAAATTTCATCGGTTTTCAACATAGCCATAGCCTATTCAATCCCTTGACTATCAGCAAACTCCGCTAAATACTGACATTCCTTTCCCGTATCATACACTTCAACAATAGTTCCCACAAGTCCAACTGGCAAACTAGAAATAGATGCGTATTCTGGTCTCACTAGCCCTAATCGCGTATTTGAAATCGGCTTGAGAATCGCAACAGAATCCAAAAGTCTAAAGTGTTTGAGCATAGTTTAACAAAAGCTGAAATCCACCAACGGTTAGAATTAGTTGAAGTAATTTCCCAGAAGTACCTTCTAAAGGTTGGTAGGGGCAGGTTGAGTTAGGATATACGCGATCGCAGCGAGTTTACCCCTTTCACGCACCCGCCCTCCCCACCCTAGGATTTACGCCTTACTTAGGCCTTAAGTTCGCGCTGCTAAACTCAGAAGCCACAATCATCGACCCAATCCCCGCATCCGTAAATATTTCTTGCAGCAAAGCATGAGGAATTCGACCGTCAATAATGTGAGCACCCTTAACACCCTGAGCCAAACTCCGCACACAACAATTAACCTTCGGAATCATCCCCCCAGACACAACTCCCGACTCAACCAACTCTCTCGCTTCCTGAATATCCAACTTAGCAATCAGACTCTCTGGCTTGTGATAATCCTCCAAAATTCCCGCAGTATCAGTCATCAAAATCAACTTTTCTGCTCCCAAACCAGCCGCAATTTCCCCAGCCACCGTGTCAGCATTAATGTTGTAAGATTGACCTTTTTCATCCGCCGCCACGCTCGACACCACCGGAATATAACCGCTGTTCACCAAAGACTCCAAAATCTGGATTTTCACGCCGCTGACTTCACCAACAAACCCAATTCCCTCCCGGCCGTCCGGACGAGCTTGAATCAGATTGGCATCCTTGCCGCACAATCCCACTGCTTTGCCGCCAGCTTGGTTAATTAAGGAAACAATTTCCTTATTTACCTTCCCCACCAAAACCATTTCTACAACTTCCATCGTCGCCGCATCAGTCACTCTCAAACCATCCTTGAATTGCGGCTCAATTCCCAATTTTTCCAGCCAAATATTAATTTCCGGGCCGCCGCCGTGAACCACAACCGGACGCATCCCCACGCAAGCTAGCAGCACAATATCCCGAACCACCTTGTCTTTGAGAGTGCTATCTTTCATCGCCGCACCGCCATATTTGACCACAATGGTGCGACCAGTAAAGTGTTGAATGTAAGGCAGCGCTTCGGACAGCACCTCTACTCGATTAGTGTCCGAATTCCTAACAAAATCGCTTTGTTTGAGCATGGGTAAATTACAAAAGACTAAAAACTTAATTCTAAACTTTAATGGCTAAAGCACATATCAACAGCCACAAAAATCACTTTTTCCCTGGAAGTTATCGACGCACAGGCTGGATCGATCGCCCTTATTGAGCCCAATCCTCAAAATTTTAATAGGTTTTTTTAATAATTTCATTTGAAATTTTGTATTATAACTTATAGTATTCTTGCTAAAGTGAAGAAATGTATAACTCCCTTGATTTACTTAACGTTTTATGTTAACTGCTGTCGCCCAAGACTCCGAAAACCTTCATTACAAGCTACCATTAGAGGCTGACTCCTCCCCCCGGATGACAGTATTTTGCGATTTAGACGGGCCCATAGTCGATGTGTCCGATCGCTACTACGCCACCTATCAACAGGGATTAGCCGACGCTCAAGCAGCTTATCTTGCTAGGGGAATCAACCTCAACCTCCAAATCCTCAGCAAACAGCAGTTTTGGCAAATGAAACAAAACCGAGTGCCCGATGCTGAAATAGCCAAAATTTCCGGCTTGTCGGGAGAAGAAATTCACGTTTTTCTCGGATGCGTGAGTCGGATTGTCAATCAGCCAGACTTGTTGCACTTAGATCGCATCCAGCCGGGAGTGCAATGGGCGATCGCACTTCTGCACTCCCGCGGCGTGCGCCTGATTTTAGTCACCCTGCGGCCGAGAAATCAAGCCGTTCAACTGTTGCAAAATTACGGTTTAGCCAGACTCTTTACCTGCATTAGCGGAACTCAGATGCCGGATGCCGCCTATCACAACTATACAGCCTTAAAAACTGAATTATTGGCTGAAGTTGCAGAAGAATTTGAGTCATCGCTGGGTTCGGCTTGGATGATCGGAGATACAGAAGCAGACATCCTCGCAGGAAAAGCATTGGGAATACCTACAATTGCCGTTACCTGCGGAATTCGCAGCCGCTATCAACTGCAACAGCATCAGCCTAATTTAATTCTCAGCGACTTGATTATTGCCGTTCATCACTTATTAGGTTCTGGCCAACAAGTAATACTAGAATGACTAAAGTTAAGAGTCATCAGTCAACAGTTAACAGTCAACTGTTAACTAATGACTGACTAAGACTTTTCTAAATTCCTGGTCATTTCCCACAAGCGATTGAGGGGAAAATAAATCACCGGAGCCCAAAGACTGCTAAGAATAGCAGAACACAAAGCCACTCGCTGGTGATAGCTCCAAACTTCCAGTAAAGCCCGATCGCCCATAGCAAAAAATTGCAGCCCCATCACCGTTTCCGCTACCACCGCCATCCCAAACACAATTAACGCGATCGGAATCGGATCTCTCTCAACAATATCTGCCGGAATCGACCAGGTTTTCTGCAAAACAACTGTTAAGACTCCTACAACAACTAGACTCACAGCGTGGGTGGGATGAGGAGCAGTCAACGCATCCTGAAGAAACCCCAAAACCAAGCCCATGCTAGCGGCTCCCCAAACTGTACGTTTCCGCTTAATACTCCAAGCAACCAACCAAATTAACAGCCAGTTGGGCCCAATTCCCAGCAATTCCATTCCCGGCAGCCGAGTGGGCAATATCAGTATGCACAGCATCACAGAAACAAATGTAACGCCGAAGTTGAGAAATTGGCGCGATCGCGAAGACATCCGAGATAAAGCTTTCATTGCTGCTCTACTCCCCCAGATGGTGCAGAAGATTGACTCTGCAAATCCTTTGATTCAGCTTGCTTAGAGTGGGGGTAAACCACCGCCCACTCCAGAGAATTCATCGGTGCAGAGAACTCAATAACAGCTTCTGGAGCCGGAGCTTTATTCATATCCACCGAAACCACTTTTCCCACCGGCAAACCAGGAGGGAACAACTGACTGAAAGAAGAAGTTGAAACCACATCCCCAGGCTTGACATTGGGAACATTATCAAAAAACTCCATCACAGCCTGATTTCCGCCTTTCCCGCGCATAAAACCCATGTGGCGAGTGCGCGTAATTCCCACACCCAATTGACTCGTAGCGTCGCTGACTAACAGCACCAAGCTAGTATTAGGAGTAACGCTGACAACCCGGCCTACCAAACCGCCGGGACCCATCACAGTAAAATCTGTTTTGATACCATCGTTACTGCCGCGCCCCAAGGTTACTTGCTGCCACCAGTGGCCGGCACTGCGGCCGACAATAGGAGCTACAATCCCTGCAGGTTTCTTAGCCGAAACGTAACCTAAAAGCTCTTTTAGCTTCTGATTTTGAGTTTCTAATTCTAATAGCTGCGCTTGCAATTCTTGAGTGCGCGCCGAGATGAGCTGCTCTTGCCCCGAGCCGTTGGATTGAAACGGACGAGTCACCAAATTGTAAACTTCAAACAGTGCAGCACCTTGTGTTTGTCGAACTCCCCAAGCGGCCGTTACAGCTAAACCTAAAAGAGCAATTTGCAGTCGGAGATCCCACCACTTGCGGAATGTATTTTTTAGCATAATTTCAGTATTCTAAAATTGTTATGTCAGGATTTTAGATTTGAGATGGCAGCCCTATTTCTAAATCCAAAATCCCAAATTAGTTAACTACATATTGCGCGACGACTGCCCGCTGAAAACCCGTTCCAACTGTTTGTTTTCCAATACCCTACCAGTTCCCAAAACCACGCAGCACAGCGGATCTGCCGCCACGTGAGTGACAATTCCTGTTTCGTGACTGATCAGAGTATCTAAACCTTTCATCAGCGCGCCACCACCAGCCAGCATAATTCCCCTGTCAATAATATCTGCTGCTAATTCCGGGGGGGTGCGTTCCAAAGTACGCTTGACAGCTTCCACAATTACTGAAAGCGGTTCCGACATACTTTCGCGAATTTCTGGGCCTTTGATCGTAACAGTTCGCGGCAGACCCGACAGTAAGTGCAAGCCCCGCACTTCCATGATTACGTCGTCATCCTCTGGAGTTGGATATGCAGAACCCACCTGAATCTTAATTTCTTCAGCAGTGCGTTCGCCGATGACCAAATTGTGAACTTTTTTCATGTATTGGACGATCGCCTCATTGAGTTCGTCGCCGGCTACCCGCACAGACTCACTGATCACCGTACCTTGCAAACTCAAAACCGCAACTTCCGTCGTACCTCCGCCGATATCTATAATCATATTGCCAGTCGCCTCAGCAACAGGCAGTCCAGCTCCGATCGCCGCAGCGATGGGTTCATCAATTAACCGCACTTCTCTAGCACCGGCCTGAGTCGCCGCCTCAATGACAGCACGCCTCTCGACTCCGGTGACACCGCTGGGGATGCCAATAATTATCCGCGGCGAAACTAAGCTTCGGCCTTCGTGAACCCTGCGGATAAAAGTCTTGAGCATCAGTTCGGCTGTATCGAAGTCTGCGATTACCCCATCGCGAAGCGGGCGCAGCGCTATGACGTTCCCTGGAGTGCGCCCGAGCATTTTTTTAGCTTCTTCTCCAACAGCCAGCGGTATTTTTAAATCTTGGTCGATCGCCACTACAGAAGGTTCCTGCAGAACAATACCTTTGCCGGATACATAAACGAGCGTGTTAGCAGTACCGAGGTCGATACCCATATCTCTAGATAACGAAAATCGATTGAGAAGACCCACTGATTCGTACCCCCCCCCAAAACTAAAATACTATTGTGTGCAATAATGTTGTTACAAAAGTGTAACCGAGGTGGATTCTATTACGTTTTTCATCCTGAGTCTAGTCAGAAATGTACATTGTCGAGCTCAGGTTGAGCGCAGACTCGCCAATCATCCACCATCAATATGTTCTGGTAAGTGGGTGTAAAATCAGGATGAAGCTTTCACAAGCGCTGTTCCAATTTCAGTTTGGAGGCTAGTGCGCGTGTTGACTGTTTAACTACATCACCGATCGACCACATTCCCAAAAAAGTTTATGAGTCTTAATGTTGTGACTTTAGTAGGCCGCGTCGGCGGCGACCCGGACGTGAAGTATTTTGAGTCGGGTACAGTTAAGTGTAGTTTGACGCTGGCAGTGAACCGCAGAACTAAGAACAGCGATCAACCAGACTGGTTCAATCTGGAAATCTGGGGCAAAACAGCGCAGATTGCTGCTGACTACGTTCGCAAAGGCTCTCTAATTGGCGTAACAGGCTCTTTGAAGTTCGATCGCTGGCAAGACCGCAATACCGGTTCAAATCGCTCGAAGCCGGTAATTAAGGTAGACCATTTAGACTTGCTGGGTTCCAAACGCGACAACGAGTCGGGTATGTCGCAACAGAACAGCGAATTCTAGTGTTTGAGGAATTTGGGAAGTAATATTTGTGAATTGGGTGGGTGCTCGTGACTTCAGAAAAGTTAGAAATAGTTCAAACTGAGTACCAAGCTGGGCAAGTAGCTTTTGAGAGTGGCCGGTATGCTCAAGCTGTGCAGAGTTTAGAAACAGCTACCGGTTTAGTCGATCGAAATTCCCGGTTGGGCGGTGAGGTGCAGATGTGGCTAGTGACAGCCTACGAAGCCTCTGGCAATACAGAAAAGGCGATCGAGCTTTGCCGCAAGCTCACCCGCCATCCCCGCCAAGAAACCCGCCAGCAAGCAAAGCGCTTGCTGTTCATTCTCGAAGCTCCCAAACTCACTATCCCTCCTGAATGGATGGTGAAAATCCCTGATTTGGCAGCTTTAGATGAAAATCAATCAATCAGTTTTCAAGCCAATCCAAACGCTGATATCAAGTACGCTAAACCCATGCCCGCCGTACCAGAACCCGTAGATTTGAGTCAGGTTAATACCAAAGATAATAGGTTTATTTGGGTGGCGTTAATTGCGATAGGGCTAATTTTAGGCGGCTTATTTCTTAGTTATTAATCATTTTTTCATTTGCACAAACTCTATCTCTAGGGTGCGCCTCGGCGCACCTTACCCCTACCGAGAGAAGTTAAGCAATGCCTTTTAGCAATTATAAAAGTATCAGCGCCGTCGCCAAAGAATTCCAAATAAATTACCTACGGGATAATTTCATTGTCGAAACAGAATTTGCAGTCAGCGACGTTTTTCGGAATGAATTAGAATTGATTTTCAATGACGGAGTATTTGATAACTCGGAAACCGCCATTTGTGAAAATATCATTTATCCTGTATTAAAAGAAGTTTGGAAAAATTATCGAAGTAATTTTCTCCTCTGGAGTCACCAAACCTTAGTCTATAATGAGAATCTGTCCGGCATTCCAGATTATATATTGGCGAAGCGCTCACCCCTCGGCACAGTAGTTTTTGACAAGCCCTATTTCATATTAGTTGAAGCCAAGAAAGAGAGCGCATTTGATGAAGGATGGGGGCAGTGTTTGGCAGAAATGATCGCCGTGCAGCGACTTAACAATGAACCCGAACAAACTATCTTTGGTATTGTTTCTAATGGGGCAATGTGGCAGTTTGGCAAGCTGAAATTAGAAATGTTTACTCAAAATAAATTTTTCTATACAATTCAGGACTTAGAGCGACTGTTTGCAGCCGTTAACTATGTTTTTAAACAGTGTGAATTACAATTATAGGAGAAGGAAGAAGTAAGGAACGACACTGATTTTGACACGGATACACGGATTAATTATCGAGCATCAGGCAGGAGTCAGAAGTTGAATAGCGATAATTGCTAAAATAAAAAAAAGACCAAACCAGAAAGGCGATTATTGTGAGCGATTCAACCGTAGACCAGATTTTGAAATTGGCCTCTCAGCGCGCCGATGCCGCTGAAGTATACTACCTGTCGAGTCAAGACACCCCCATCGAATTTGAAAACAATCGCCTCAAATCCCTGCAAACCAAAGCACTGCAAGGCGTAGCACTCCGGCTGATTTACCAAGGCAAAATCGGTTTTGCTAGTTCCACAGATTTAACGCGGATAGACGATTTAGTAGATGCAGCGATTCAAACAGCCGAAATCGGCGACCCTGCAGAATTTGAACTCGCCTCCAACTTCCACTTAAAAGGCCCGGAAACCACCTACACTCCGCCCACAACTCAAGAATTAGTCGAAAACGGCAAAAACCTGATCGAACAAGTTCACGCCTACAATCCCGATATTATGGTAGATGTCGGCTTTCACGTCCGCAGCGGCAGAGTGAAAATTGCCACCACGCAAGACCTGTATGCCGAAAGAAGCAGCCAAATAGTCAGTGGCTCGATCGCGGGAAATTTGGTACAGGGAGAAGACTTTATGCAAGCATACAGTTACGACGTAGCGCGCGATCGTCCCCTAGACACCAACACCATCCTCCAATCACTCCTCGAAAAATACCGCCTCGCCGAACATTCAGCCACCATCACCAGCGGTTCCTACCCAGTATTATTTACCCCCAGAGCTGCCGCTAGCACCCTAGGCAGCTTGTTTGATACCATCCTTTCAGGTCAAACAGTAGTTCAAAAAGCCTCTCCCCTAGCCGACAAAATCGGCGAAACCTTATTTGACAAACGCTTTACCTTTTTTGAAGACCCCGCTTTAGGCCCTTCTGCTTGTCCATTTGACGACGAAGGTACCCCCACCACCCGCAAAATCTTGATAGACAAAGGTACTGTCACCGGATTTTATTGGGATCGCAGGTGGGCCGCTCGCGCCGGTGTACAATCAACCGGCAACGGTTTTCGCGGCGGATTGTCTCGCCCAGGCCCTGATTTGACTAACTTTTGCATTTCCCCAGGAAATACCGCCACTCAAGACTTGATTGCTAGCATGGACGAAGGTCTAATAGTAGAGCAGGTTTTAGGAGCCGGTCAG
This sequence comes from Microcoleus vaginatus BM001213989, assembly GCA_036700245.1. Lineage (GTDB taxonomy): Bacteria > Cyanobacteriota > Cyanobacteriia > Cyanobacteriales > Microcoleaceae > Microcoleus. The sequence continues at coordinate 161,463 of JAUBOM010000001.1, read as the reverse complement.
TCCAATCAGTTAGCTGGCGAATTTTCTGTCAATTTGGACTTAGGCTATAAAGTAGAAAAAGGCAAAATTGTCGGCCGCGTCAAGAATACAATGGTGGCAGGCAGCATTTTTGAAGCCTTTAAAAATTTGGCAGATTTGAGCAGCGAAACCGAATGGGTAGGCGGTGCGGCATATTTGCCGAGTATGCTGTTTCAACATTTGGGTGTAGCTTCCAGGCAATAAGTTCAGTGCGGTTTTACTCGTTACCAGGCTCTGCCTAGTAATACAGATCGTGAGGCTCTGCCTCGAATTTGGATGAAAGCTTGCGAGGCAAAGCCTCTGGACATGGGTTCCCAGGCAGAGCCTAGGAACCAGTTAAAACGTGCAGAACAAACATAGAAACAGTGTCGGCAATTCAACACTTTGCTAATTCATGCAAATAGGTAAAAATAGGGAAAAATATATCATGAAAGAGCAAAATGTCAAGGATGGAACTGGGAAGAAGAAAAAGAATTTTTTCTTTCTTTTACCTTTGGTTTTTTGCCTTTTAACTCTAGTGACTGGATGCGTTCAGTACGATGTCGGGGTCAACTTTGAAAGTCAAACTCGCGGCGAAATCGTGCAGCACATTAAACTAGGGGAAAGGTTGACGAGCTTCAGCAGCGAAACAGTTGCAGAATGGTTGAAAAGCGTAGAACGCAGGGTGAGGTTGCTGGACGGAAAAACTAAACGGCTTTCCCAGACAGAAGTTCTCGTGACGATTCCTTTCAATAATGGAGCCGAGTTGCAAGACAAGTTCAACCAATTTTACAATCCGATCGCACAAATCGCAAAATCTCGGGTTGCAAGTCCCCTAGAAACCGATTTGCCGAAGTTTGAATCTCACCTGAATGTCAAGCAGAATAATTTGTTATTGGTGCTGCGAAATCGGTTGAGTTTGGAATTGGATTTGCGCTCTCTTTCTCTGCTTTCTTCTAACGGCAGTCTGCTGCTGAGTCCGGGGGGACTTTTGGAGCTAGACTTTAGCTTGAACACGCCTTGGGGCGCAAAAAGTATTGAAACAGTCGCCGGTGCGCTCGTTCCCGAAAGCTATCAGCAGGGAAAACAGTTAGTTTGGAAGCTCAAACCCGGGGAAATTAACTATTTGGAGGCGATATTCTGGATTCCCAGTCCCGTAGGAATTGGGGCGCTGATTATTGCCTTATTTGTGGCGGCGGGCATTGCTTTGAAATATCAAATATTGCCAGCACTGGGCATCGGCAAGAAACCCCAAAACATCGGTCAAACCTAAAGAGCATAGGTCCTGCAGGGGCGGGTTAACCAATCTCTTCAATCAACTCTCAGAGTTCCAATAAACCCGCCCATCGCCCGATATTATGGTTAATTGACCAGATTTGATCTTATCAAAAAAACGGGCAGGATATGCCAAAAAACAGTTGACAAAGGGCTAAGAATTTGCTTAACCTGAATTGAGAATTAGGAACAGAGAAAATGCGAGCGCTAAATTTCTTCTTCATCTTTCTGATTTGCTTGGCTCTAGTATTTTTCAGCATCGAAAATACACAGCCGACCGCGATTCAAGTTATCAACGGCGTCCAAGTTAAAGCTCCGCTGTGCGTAGAACTAATTGTAGCGACCGGATTGGGAGCAATTCTAGCCTGGCTGTTCAGTCTGTGGTCGAGAATGCAGCGAACCCTCGCCTCGCGCCAACAGATCCGCCAAGTTCGCGAAAAAGAGCAGCGGATTCAGGAATTAGAACAAGATATCGAACGCTATAAAGCAGAAGTAGAAGCCAAACAACCTTTGTTAGAAGGTGCAGAAACCACAAGTTTAGAAACAGCAGCGACTGAGGTCAAAGCGGCTTCAATGACCACCAATTAACTTGATATGCTCTCTGGTTTTCTCAGAGGCAACATCTAAAATCAAAAATCAAAAATCAAAAATCAAAAATTGAATGGCCGTTTCCCGAGACCAAAATGGTTTAGAAACGATTTCCGAGGGGATCGCAATTTTAATTGACCTAGCAGAACGGGGAGAAATCGATCCTTGGGACGTTAAGGTAATTGAAGTGTTCGATCGATGTTTGAGCAAGCTTACGAACGCCTGCGATGCCGATCCGAGTAAGGATTTCTCCGATTTATCCCACTCCGGCCAAGCGTTTTTGTACGCTTCAATGCTGGTGTTGCTCAAAGCAGAAAGTATCGTCCTCTCAGAATCCCCGGCGAATCCCGACTCGGCCGACGAAGCGGCACTCGAAGACGCAGAGCACTCAGGAGGGCGACACTTGCCTCAGCATTTGGAGCGGCAATTGCGCCGTCGCGGTGTAGCTCAACTACCGCAAAAACGCCCGGTGACCCTCCCAGAACTGATCGAGCAGTTGCAGCTCATGAAAGCAGCAATGGAGCAGACAGTTACCCCCCGGCGCCGCCCTACCTCAAAAATGCGATCGCAAGCAGCCCAAGCTATCTTTGAGCTAGCTCACCAAGAAAATCTCGTAGAAACTGCTAGCGAACTCGAACGGTTTCTGGCTCAGCGAAACCCGGAAATAGACGAGGGTTGGCTCGACTTGGACAAATTGCTAGAACTCTGGCATCATAACGATTTGCACTCTCCTATCAACCCAGAACTCCCGGTATCGACTGGGGAAGCTCACTTGTCAAATTATGACCGCGTGGGCATTTTTTGGGCGCTGTTGCTGCTGTCGGCTCAGTCTAAAGTAGAGTTGCTTCAAGAGGAGTTTTACCAAGACCTCAAAATCCGGGCGCTTTGAGCTTGGAGCGGCATCAGATCGGGTTTCGAGGCGGGTTTACCAGTCTCTCGAACTCTTGAGAGCTATCCCGGCGAACCCGCTCCGACGGCAATTGTACGTGCATTCACCCGGACTTGATATTATTTCTGATTTCTGGTTCCTTAAATCTAGGTAAATTAGGAATAAATGATTGATAGCCTGGTACGATGTGGCCTATAAACAGGTCAGGATTTTGCCGCGATGGATCGATTCGATCGCAACCGCTAGCATCTAATTGTTGAGCTGATATCAATTAACACAGGGTTGAGGAAGTTAATAATGAAAGCGATGATTCTGGCGGCCGGTAAAGGCACTCGCGTCCGTCCCATTACTCAGACAATACCCAAACCGATGATTCCCATCCTGCAAAAGCCAGTGATGGAGTTTTTGGTTGAATTGCTCCGCCAGCACGGATTTGACCAGATTATGGTCAATGTTTCCCACCTGGCAGACGTGATTGAAAACTACTTCCGCGACGGTCAAAAGTTTGGGGTACAAATTGCCTATTCTTTTGAAGGGCGAATTGAGGAGGGAGAAATGATTGGAGAGGCTCTCGGTTCGGCTGGTGGCATGAAACGGATTCAGGACTTCTCGCCGTTTTTTGACGATACTTTCGTGGTGCTGTGCGGCGACGCTTTGATTGACTTAGACTTGACTGCTGCTGTGAAGTGGCATCGGGAAAAAGGGGCGATTGCTACTATTGTGATGAAATCGGTTCCCCGCGAGGAGGTTCCCAGTTACGGAGTGGTGGTAACAGACGATTCTGGCAAAATTCAAGCTTTCCAAGAAAAACCTTCTGTAGAGGAAGCTCTGAGTACCGACATTAACACTGGTATTTATATTTTTGAACCCGAAATATTCAAATACATCCCTTCGGGCCAGGAGTACGATATCGGTTCGCAGTTATTCCCCGCCCTAGTAGCAGAAGGCGCGCCTTTTTACGGGATTAGCATGGACTTTGAGTGGGTGGATATCGGCAAAGTTCCTGACTATTGGCGGGCTATTCAGAGCGTGCTGCTCGGACAAGTTAAAAATGTTTCGATTCCGGGAATTCAAGTGCGCCCCGGCATTTACGCTGGTTTGAATGTAGCTGTCAACTGGGAGAAGGTTGATATTACTGGGCCTGTTTACATTGGCGGGATGACGCTCATTGAAGATGGAGCAAAAATTGTCGGCCCGACAATGATCGGCCCAAATTGTTGGCTTTGCAGTGGCGCGACTGTGGAAAACAGCGTGATTTTTGAGTATTCCCGTTTGGGTTCCGATGTGCGGTTGGTTGACAAACTGGTGTTCGGGCGCTACTGCGTTGATAAAACCGGGGCTGCGATCGATTTGCAAGCGGCGGCTCTCGATTGGCTAATTACTGACGCTCGCCAAGTTTTACCGACTCAACACGGAGAAGAGCGGCGCGCGATATCTGAAATTCTCGGTAATGGTGCATAATTGGTAATTCCTAATTGGTAATTACTCAAGGTAAGGTGCGCAGTGCGCACCCTACTTTTACAGTTATTATCTCACCTTTCAATTCTGGTAAGGTGCTTAGGTGGCACCCTACATTTTAAGACTGAAGATAAGTATATTGGCTGAGACTCCGCTCATAATTTTGCAGCAAAAGTTGGGACTCGGAAAGAGTAATTTTATTTTGCTGCAAAGCTGCTTCTGTCTGACGGCGGATGCTTTCAACCAAACTTTCTGCATCGTACTGTACGTAGCTGAGGACTTCTTTCATAGTGTCTCCTTTCACAACGTGTTCGATATGATAGCCAGAAGGTGTTAGCTGAATGTGAACTGCATTTGCATCGCCGAATAAGTTGTGAAGGTTGCCCATAATTTCTTGATAAGCACCTCCCAAAAATAGCGCCAAATAGTAAGGTTCTCCAGGTTTGAGAGTATGGAGTTCCAAAACCGACTTCACATCTCGCAAATCAATAAATTGGTCGATTTTGCCGTCGCTGTCGCAGGTGAGATCGGCTAAAATACCGCGCTCAGTTGGTTCTTCGTCGAGTCTGTTAATTGGCATAATTGGGAACAATTGCTTAATTGCCCAACTATCCGGTACTGACTGGAAAACAGATAAGTTGATGTAATAAATGGACGCCATCACCTTTTCTAAATCTTCCAAATCCTCCGATACATATTCTTTTTGCCGCGCGATCCCCTGTATTTTATTGCAGCAAGCCCAGTACAACTGTTCGGTTTTCGCCCGTTCTGCAATTCCCAAATAGCCTAAGTTAAATAAACTGACTGCTTCTTCCTTGAATTGGATAGCATCGTGATAAACTTCTTGGTAATTTTCTGGACTGATAGATTGGTAAATTTCGTAGAGATTGCGCGGAATTTGGTGTGCGTTTTCGTCTATTGGTTCTGGTACTTCTCTGGGGACATCGCTAGTACCGAGGACGTCAAAAACTAACACTGATTGGTGAGAAGCGATCGCCCGCCCGCTTTCGCTAATGATAATTGGTACCTGGATTTTCCGCTCGTCGCAGGCATCTTTCACTCCCGCTACTACGTCGTTAGCGTAGTTTTGCATATTGTAGTTTTTGGAAGCGTGGAAGTTTGTTTTAGAGCCGTCGTAGTCAACGCCGAGTCCGCCGCCTACGTCCAAGTAGTTCATATTAGCTCCCAATTTAGCTAATTCTACATAAATGTGGCTGGCTTCTCGAATGGCGTCTTTGATGACGCTAATTGAGGAAATTTGAGAGCCGATGTGGAAGTGCAGTAACTGCAAACAATCGAGCATTCCAGCTTTTTCTAGTTCGCCGACTGCGCGGATAATTTCAGGAATTGTCAAGCCAAATTTTGCCCGATCGCCCGTGGAGCCTCCCCAGCGGCCAACGCCTTTGGTAGTGAGTTTTGCTCGCACTCCCAAAATCGGTTTAATTCCTAATTCAATGCTCGCGCTGATTGCGAGTTCTACTTCCTCAATTTGCTCCAGTACAATTACGGAAGTTTGCCCTAGCCGCTGCGCCAAAATAGCAGTTTCGATGTATTCCCGGTCTTTGTAACCGTTACAAATTAACAAAGCGCCTGGGGTTTTTAAAGTCGCCAAAGCTATCATTAATTCCGGTTTCGAGCCGGCTTCCAATCCGAAGTGATGGGGTTGACCGAATCGCACCAAATCTTGAATTAATTGTCGGTGCTGGTTGCATTTGACTGGAAAGACACCGCGATAGACATTTTTGTAATTGTAGCGAGCGATCGCTCTAGCAAAACACGAATTTAAGCGCTCGATCCTATCTTCCAAAATATCAGAAAATCGAATCAGCAGGGGCAAAGCCAAATTTCGTTGTTTGAGGGATTCTACCAGTTCGCATAAGTCGAGGGAACCGCCGCGATCGCCCTTGGGAGAGACTGTAACGTGACCGGCTGCATTGATCGAAAAATACGGTTCGCCCCAACCTTGAATTCGGTAGAGTTTCTCACTATCTTCTATTGTCCAAGATTTTTGTGGCAGTGGAGCCGCCGTTACCAAAGCACTGTCTGGTGCCGCCAAACTCGTGACTGTTGGGGGCTGAGTAGATACCGGATCGAGATCGGAGAAAGCAGCAGTGGCTGGGGAACTCATCTTATCGGAAACCTATTTTAGCAGTGGTCAAATAGATAGTTTATCGCACATATCGAGTTTCCTGAGGCAGTTTAAAATTCACTTTGGGTGCCAGGCTGGACGATTTGAGATTTGAGATTTGAGATTTGGCTCCACAGATGGATGAAAGTGGGAGATTGAACTAAAATTTAAATCGCGATCGCTCTCCACAACTCATCAAGAAAATGGGTCGAGCGAAGCGGAGGGCTGAAACCCCGTCTTTCTAAGACGGCTTTTTAATGCACGGTACAATAGTTGTGGTCGCCGGCCCACCTGGACAATGGAGACATCAAGCCTAACACCAAAGCCTGCGAGAGTCGCAGCGGCGAAGGAAAATTGGCACACCAGGATAAGCGTCAGGGGTGGCAAACATCCCTGAAAGACGTTAACTGAATAAGCATTGCTTTGTTTCCTTTTTTTTGCGGTGGGATACACCGTGGAGGGTCTGTGGAGCGAACGTAAGACCAAATCTCTTTCTTTCTTCAGCGGCAGTTGCTATGAAGCAGAAACCCAAATAGTGATGTTTGGGAATTTTCCTACCTTTGAGGTGGGGGAGGATGTCAAGTATTCAAGCAAGTATTTATATGCAGGTTAAGCAAGGAATCCGGGTTTCTGAGACGGAATCTAGGCTCAGAGTATTGTCGGGCGATCGATCGCCCGACACACACTAACCAAATATCACCTCCGGCGGCGCCATGTCAGCCCCCACAATCACTCCCCCGTGATTGCTAGACTTCTTCAAACCCGGTTGAGGTGCTTTTTCTTGGCTTTTCTGAACCGGTGCAACTGACCCTGGCGGCGTCACCTGCGTTTGAGGTACTGCCTGTGCTCCTGGCATCAGGGGTTGCTGCGACAGCCAACCCAAACCCCCTACAGCCCCAGCCATCAAAGCGGTGTAGCCGATGTACAAATGCATCGGACGCATTTGAAAGCCTTCGGCTGACCCGGAATCGGAAACAGACAAATACATACTCGAAATTGGGCTCTCAGCAGGTTTGGGCAAAGCATTCGCCATCGCGCTACCGTCTAGTCCCAAGGCGTCGCCGAGCCTGCGGATAAAACCTCTCACGTAAATATCTTGGGGTAGTTTCTCGATTTCCCCATTTTCGATCGCTTCAATGTGGTGCAGCGGCACGAGAGTTTGACTGTGGAGTTGTTGGAGGGATAGGGAGCGAATTTGCCGTCCCTTGCGCAATTCTCTACCCAACTCCTGCAGGCACTCTTCTCGCTGTTGAACTGCTTTTGCTGCTTCTTCTTCCTTGGTGAGTTTTTTCGGCTTCTTGGGAAAACCGAACCCTGGGAAGGATTTTCCGGGGACGGTGACAGTTTCCGGTGCAGCCGACTCGATTTTATTTTCGTCTTGGGGCACCTGCTTGCTGTCTTCAGAAGTGTTACTGTCTTGATCGGAATTTTCAGTGTCGGATTCGGTTTTGGGGGGCGCTTCCACACTAGCGCTGCGCCAATAGAAAACAGGAACAGGTACTGGTGGTTCCAATTCTCTAAATTCTTTGTCCGTCCCAATGGCGGGACTTACAGTAGCCCAACTCTCTCCGGCTAGTTGCAGTTCCATTTTGTTTTCTTGGGGAAATAGGTCAAATGCGAGCTTGACGGCTTCTCTGCTAACTGCTCTAATTAAAATTTCGGCAGCGGAGGCTGCCGATCCCAACATTGTTTGCAAGCTAGCTAGAGCCTGGCTATAGGTGTCGCTACAGAGGAGTTCAGCTTCTATTTGACTGAGGACAGAACGAAAATTTTCTTGAGGAATTTCAATAGTTGCGTGATCTGTCACCCCAAAATAAGCCTCGGGTTTCAGTGCCATGATATTTATCTTGTCTTACTAGAAGGTATCTGAGTACGTTCTTCGACAGGTTGGCCGTGATTCCGGATGTCGGTTGGGGGAGAGTGTCCGAGTGGGGGAGAGTGTCCGAGTGGGGGAGAGTGTGCGATGCCCGATGCCCGATTCCCGATGCCCGATGCCCGATTCCCGATGCCAATTTTCTATTGCTCGTGAATGCGATCGATCACCCAAAGAGCCCCGAAAATCCCGACAAAGTGGGCAACAGTGGCGTGAGTATTGGCGAGTACCACAAATATGTCTAGGGGCTGAATAAATCGACCCACATCGACTGCGGCACCGAACAAGGCTTGCGGCTGAGCTAGAGATTTGGCTAAAAGCGTGCCGCTGATGGCTTCTGCGCCGATCAGCGTCAGCAGCATTCCTGACAAGTTGCTCCAAAGTGCCAGCCGCACCTCTTTGATGGTGTCTGCTTTTTTGGGGCGGACAGCGTTAGCGGGCGATCGCAGTTGTCTCGACAAGCGGGTGAAGCGGAAAGAGCGATATACGCTGTAAGCGAGTACGAGCAGCCCGCAAATGGCAAAAAATACGCCGCCGCCGGTGCCAGCACTGTTTGAAGCCCCAGCGGCGGTAGCCCTGGGGACGGCGAAGGGGATGGCAAAGAGCAAAATGATCGCCGCTACCACCCCTAGCACTAACTGTATCCAGAAGCAAGCCCAGCCTGTTGTACGAAGAGCAAAGGCTACTCGCTGTACGGCGACAGGAAGCTTATCGTTATCTAACTGATTAGTCATATTTTGAGCGGGTATAATTAAGTGGCTTTAGTCGGCAGCAGTTTTTTCTCTTCGCGAACGGTTGACGGCGGTTAACCCTCTTTATAATATAAGTAGCAATGTTTAAGAATTGTAACTAACATTGGATTTCACATTTGAATAGCGTCGATCGCAAGGTACCCAAAGCAATGACACAACTACAACCCACCGTCACTCCCAAACTGGGACAGCCAAAGTTTGGCTTCAACAGCTACGCGGAACGCCTTAACGGTCGAGCCGCGATGATCGGTTTTTCTTTAACTTTAATTATCGAGTATGTCACAGGGCAGGGGTTGCTGTCCTGGTTAGGTCTCAACTAATTTTAGCAATGGCGCGGTCAGCCTCACACTTTGTTTTGAGTCGAACCGCAGCGGGTGTCACTTCTGCTGACCGCGACAAATTCGGGAATTGATTAAAATATTAATTACAGACAAGCCGAGCGACTTCTCTGTCGAGAGAGCTCGGTTCCCCGAATCTAAGAGCTGGCTTTTGGAGATATTGTATATGGGGTGGAATTTTGATTTGACAAGCTTGGCAATTTTGCCTCGCTCCCGTACAATTCCCCACAGGTGAGAAGATGAATTTAGGTGAAGCTAGTCTCCCTTGCTAGAAATCCCGATCGTTCCGCCAACTCTAAGTTTTAGAGATTGTAAATAAATATAGAACAGAGTAAAACCAAATGAATGCTTCGTGGACGCGACTTTTGAGGTCAGCTTACCGTAGAGAGCCAATTACCAGCTTTGTTGTGACAGTGGGCGTTGTCGATGCAGCCATCGGCAGCATCGGTGCGAGTGGCTCTTTATTGGCTTTTGGGCTGGGTACCGCTGGGGTGGCGATGGCTCTCCGCTGGTGGCAAATTTACCGCTCGGGAGCCGAACAACCCGCACCTGCTGCCGAATACTATCTTCCTCCTCAGTCTTCTCGGCCCCAGTTGCCCGTGCTTAACGTGTCTAAAAAAAATCCTCCTTATTAAGATTACCGGGCAATGGCGATTCGGCGAGGTGGCGATCGACTCTCTGCATCTGATGCAGTAAAAGATAGGGCAAGAAAAGTCTTTCGATCTGGGGTGCTTGGTTTATGAATATTTCTGTTGCCGAGAAACTGTACAAAATTGGCTCCGTAGCTGCCTGTAGCGGTTTGTCGGTGAAAACTGTTCGTTACTATGAGGAGATGGGCTTGCTGTCTCCTGCTGTGGAGCGATCGTCCGCTGGTTATCGCTTGTTTGGCGAAACGGTATTCAACAGGTTAGCGTTTATTAAACGATCTCAGACTCTGGGTTTGAGCCTTCAGGAGATTAAGGATATTTTACAAGTTCGCGATCGGGGAGAGTTGCCTTGCTCTGAAGCGAAGCAGCATCTAACGGCGAAGGTAGAGGAAATTTCCGTGCAAATTGCAGCCTTAGAAACTTTGAAGGGGGAGTTGCAAGGCATTCTCAACTGCTGGCAAGAGCAACCCACGCCGGAGTCCATTACTCGCACGATTTGTCCGAACATTCAGCGGGATTGAGCAGCAGAAAGATACAAAATAAGGGAAGGAATTATCGGTTTCCTTCCCTTGATGCTTTTGTTGCTGGTTTTGTTGCTGGTTTGGTCGATCCTGTTGAGCTTTTAACTGTTTTCGCAGAGTTTGCTGTTGCTTTTTGAGTTGCCGAGCCCTGGCTGAGCCGCCTTTGCCTTTGGAGTTTCTGCCCTCGCTGCGGGGAGACTCCCAACTTTTTAGTCTCATGTTTTTAATTGTTTGCACTACTTCTATATTACACAGACGCCATTTCACTGTCAAGTATTTTTTAGACCGATGTTCGCTAATATCAACTATTGACTGATTCAGATTTGGTATGAGGACTTACGCACGGGTGGCCAGAAACCGGGTTTTTTAACCAAATACGTGGTTAAAACCCTCAATATCTGTTAAAAAACCCGGTTTTTTTGTGGGCGAGTACGTCAGTCATATATTTATCAGTCCAAATATCCTGCGGGTATTTCAGCATCTGTAAAAATTGGCAGTGTTTCCCAATTTTTTACCCATTCCGGCAATTGGGCTACTTTTTCTAGCTCAAGCGACATTTCTATTAAGGAAAATTCTAAATTGTGGAAATCTTGAATAAGTTCGGCTTTCAAGAAAATTTCATTTTTAGCTAAATCGGGAGCATTAGTCGCAATGACAACGCTGTTGCCGGTTTCTAAATTGCATATATAAACTTGTGCGAACACAGTTTGAATTGTTTTCACCGCTGCCGCATTAAACTCTTGTTTGTGGAACAGGTGGACAACTAGAACACCTGCGCTTGACAAGCGAGTTTTGCACAGTTGGTAAAATTCTTGTGTCACCAACCTATAGGGCATATAGCCGCTGCCAAAACCAGCATCCACGATAATTATATCGTTTTTTAATGTGGAAGTTTGTTGGGCTAGATATTCGCGCCCGTCTTGAATGGCTACTTTGAGTCTGTCGTCGAATTGAATGCCAAAAAATTTTTGAGCTACTTCGACTACTTTTTGGTCAATATCTGTACATTCGACTATCGCGTTAGCGAAATAGTGGTAAAAAAAACTGGGGAGTGTGCCGCCACCAAATCCGATTACATAGATTTTTTGTGGTAGAGTTTTCCAGACTAATGCTAGCAGCACGGCTCGGGAATAGGGAAAGATTAAATTTAGTGGATTGTTGAGGTCTAGGATTGATTGAGCTACATTTGTGATTAAGGTTTCTCTGTCTGCTAAAAGCAGTAGTACCCATGAGTTTATTTTTTTTACTGCTATGCAGTTGTCGCCGGAGTTTTGTTGAAATAGGATGCCGTCTGGCTGTTGCTGAAGCCAATTTATTTGTTTGTTAATAAGTTCTAAATTGCGACTTTGCCGATCGCCTTTATAATCAGTCATACGATTTTAGATTTTAGATTTTAGATTTTAGATTTTAGATTGGGGGATCACTGATGACTATCATGGTTGGGAGCATACCTACAGTTTCATTCTTTATGGGAAGTGGTATCAAATCTAAAATCTTAAATCTCTCTTCTCACATTTAATCACTTCAAACCCAATAATAGGGCGATTCCGCAGATCGCAGCCACTACGCCCACAACAGCCCGAAGGCTCACTTTTTCGCCCGCCAGCACCGCTAAAGGCAGTATAAATAGGGGACTGGTAGAAGTGAGTGCTTGAGCTATTCCTGCTGGTGCATATTTCAGCGAAGTCTGTTGCAGGAAAATTCCGAGATAGGTTCCTAAAAAAGCTGCTAGAATTATTGCACCTAATATTTTTGGCGCTTTTAATTGTTGGAAAGTGTCAAGGTTTGTTGGGTTCAACAAGCATAGCATGACTGCGATGCCGCCGCTCAAACGCAAGGCTGCTGCCCACAGGGGATCAATATCTATTTGAGTGAAGGCGGCGCGGGATAAAACTGCTCCGGCGGCGCGGGTTGTTTGTCCTAATAAACTAATGGCTAATCCCTGCCAAAGAGATTTTGATGGTAAGGTTGTTTCGGCTGTTCGTTCTGCAATTACCCAAGCTACCCCACAGATTGTTAAAAAAATGCCTGTACAAGCAATGGGCGATAAGTTTTCTTGCAAAAAGATTAAGCCAAATAAAGCTGTTAAAGGGGGAGATAGGGTGTCTAAAAGCAGCGATCGCCTCGCGCCTAAATATTTTAATACGATAAAGAAAGCTGTGTCTCCGATGCCAATTCCTAGGGCGCCGCTGATGAACAGCATTGCTAAAATATGGGGATTGATTGCTGGTAAAGATGTGCCTAAAATTAGTACGGTGGCAAGGAGCATGAAAAGGGCGATCGCCCCTTTGAGCAAGTTTAGCACCACTGCGGGGATTTGCTGTCCCACTCGCTGCCAGATGGTGGAAGCTAGAGCCCAGACAAATGCAGCCCCTAAAGCGGCGATTTCACCCATAAAATCTGTTGACGGTTAACGGTTGACTGTTGACTGTTGACTGTTGGCTGTTGACTGACTAATGACTAATGACTAATGACTGTTGACTGTTGTTACCAATTCCCCATACCCGATTCCCCATGCCATATAAATTAGGGTTCCAGACTTATTATCTGGAACCCTAGATTTATTAAGCTTTTTTAGCAGTGGGCGGGGAGAGAATCGAACTCTCATACCTTTCGGTGTCAGATTTTGAGTCTGATGCGTCTACCAATTTCGCCACCCGCCCTTTTTGTTGGTTTCACCATCGTAACACACCGATCGATTTTGCACAAGAGATTCATAATCTTTTGAACTTGCCCAGCGATCGATCTCTCTGGCGCGCAATACTGGTACAGGATGGGACAACTGAGCCGTCTGAGCTTGTTTGAGCATATCTCCCAGTTGAGTGGTGCTGAGGTCGTCGTAGGCCCGCGCCTGCGCCAAAAACGCATCTACATTCAGTTTCGGAGCTAAAGTCGGCGAACCTCCGGCCAGTTTCATCAACAGCGATGCTACCACTTTTGGGTCTTGGGTGGCGAGCAAAGCGGCGCGATCGCACGTAAATTCGGCACACCGCAACCATTCCAACATTTGCGCCTGCAAACCCTGCACCAGCACGGTTCCCACGGGCGAAATTTGACCGGCGGCCAACACAATTAAATTAGCCAGAGTCAGGTAAACTCCGTGCTCGCACTTCAAATGCCCCAACTCGTGAGCGATTACTGCCTTAACTTCCTCGTCTGTGAGCAAATCAATCAGAGAAGTGTGCATCACCACAAAAGGCTGTTTTCCCCGCATCGCAAAGGTGTAAGCATTCGGCATCGGATGCTGGCGGACATAAAGCTGCGGCACCTCCAAATCCAGAGTTTTGCAGGCATCCACCAGCAATTGATGCAGGTGGGGCAATTGATTTTCGCCGACTTGGACGCTGGAGGCTAGATTTTCGAGCATGAAAAACTGTTCGCCCAGTTGTCCCAGCAACTGCCGCACCATCAAATCCAGGCCGGGCAGTTGTTTGAGAGTGCTGGTGGCTTCCAAGTCTAGCGGGTGGCGAAACTGGTCTGCTTTCAAACCGATGAGCGGTATGTTCGACATTGTAGTGATTATTCATTAGTCAACAGTTAACAGCCAACCGTCAACCGTCAACAGTTAACCGTCAACAGTCAACAGTCAACGGTCAACTGACTAATTAACAGTTTAAACCCGATCGCACGGGATTGACAGGAGCCTCAGCAGTCGCCGGGTCTGTGCCCTCTTTGACGCGCCGCAACTTAGCTCCCAATTTTTGTAGTTTCACCTCTAACTGCTCATAGCCGCGGTCTAAGTGCTGCAAGCTGCTGATGGTGGTGACACCATCGGCTGCCAGTCCCGCTAGCACTAAGGCCGCCGAAGCCCGCAAATCTGTTGCCACTACTGGCGCACCCGACAGCATGGATACTCCGCGCACAATGGCTACATTGCCTTTAAGGCGAATGTCGGCGCCCATGCGGTTGAGCTCTGCTACGTGGCGCAAGCGATTCTCAAACACGGTTTCTTTGATCAAGCTGTCTCCTTGGCTCAGCGTCAGCAAAGCCATAAACTGAGCTTGCATATCTGTTGGGAAACCCGGGTAAGGCAGAGTTTCGATGTCTGTGGCAGAGTGAGTTTGACCGGGAACTATCCGCAAAATGTCGGGGGATTCTGCAATAATTTTCGCCCCAATTGTCTTCAATTTGGCAATGACTGCGGTCAGGTGCTCGGGAATTACCGGCGACAAAGTGATTTCGGAGTGAGTGATGGCTCCTGCTACTAAAAATGTTCCGGCTTCAATGCGATCGGGAATAATTGAATAGTCTACTGCGTGCAGCTTGGGAACTCCCGAAATGACGATCGTATTCGTGCCGGCGCCTTGAATTTTTGCTCCCATAGCGCGGCAGAAATTCGCCAAATCTGCGACTTCCGGCTCTTGAGCCGCATTTTCAATCACGGTTTCTCCTTCAGCCAGAGTCGCCGCCATCATCAAAGTTTCAGTTGCGCCGACGCTGGGGTAGTCCAAATAAATTTTGGCTCCTTTCAGGCGGCGGTTCGGCCCTTTGACGTAAGCGTGAACCGTGCCGTGGTCGATGTGGACTTCGGCGCCGAGGGCTTGCAGACCGCGAACGTGGAGTTCAACAGGTCGGGCGCCGATGGCGCACCCACCGGGCAAGGGCACTTTGGCAAATCCCAAACGCGCTAGCAGTGGCCCGATGATGAAGAAGCTCGCCCGCAGTTGGCTGACTAATTCGTAGGGGGCTTGAGCGTCTATGAGGTTGCTGGCGTTGATGTCTAAAACGTCTCCGTTCTGCTGTAAGTTGACTCCTACAGCGGAGAGAATTTGCCCCATGCGGGCGACATCGACCAGACCGGGAACGTTGCGGAGACGGCAATCCTCTGGGCATAGCAGGGCTCCTGCCATGACTACTAAAGCGGAGTTTTTGGCGCCGCTGATTTTGACCTGTCCTTTAAGGGGCTCCCGACCCCAAATTTGTAATACTTGTTCGTCGCTTTCAGGTGAAGCTGGCAGGTTAGACGAGTTCTGAGCTGGTGTAATGGGTTTGGCCTCCATAATGCGCTTCGTTACTTTATACATTATTAATTTTGGTTCGATTTTACCGGAAAGTTTTTATATGTCTAGGGGGCACATGAGTAATTCTAGGGATTATATTTCCTGCCATTGAGTCGGGGTGAGGCTTTCAGGTACGATCGCACAAATAATGTCGATCGAGTCTCATGAGGTTATCTGTATCAAAATTTACGTTCGTTTGTAGCGGTCGCTCGGATCTCAGATGTTGTACTTTTGTCAATAAGCTTTTTAAGTAAAAGCCGACTGGGTTGTTGACAAAGGTCTAAGATATAGCCTTTCTCAGTAACATGAGGTGCTCTCGCGGGCATAGGGCATAGGCCTCCGTGGGCATAGGGCATAGGGCATAGGCCTCCGCGGGCATCAGTTGCGAGCGGTGTGTACCTCATTTTATTGAGAACCGCTATATCGCTTCGATCGACAATGCCGGAAAGCTCACACATTGTCGATCGCCCCAGTGGCTGTGCTACCCTGTGACAACAACCTAGAGCCAAAGCTACTCCTAGCATATGGTTCACATTAAACGGATTGAACTAACTAACTTTAAATCTTTTGGCGGCACAACGTCCATTCCCGTGCTACCGGGTTTTACTGTGGTTTCCGGGCCCAACGGTTCTGGCAAGTCCAATATCCTCGATGCTTTGCTGTTTTGTCTGGGCCTTTCGACTTCTAAGGGAATGCGGGCCGAACGTTTGCCGGATTTGGTCAACAGCGCCCAAAACAAGCGCGGTACGATCGAAGCTAGCGTTACTGCGACTTTTGCGCTGGAAGATGTGGGGGAGGAATGGTTCGCCCAGGATGAAGATGAGGATGAAAATGCAGCAGATGAGTTATCCTCTGCTTCAGAGGAGGTCGAGGGGATAGAAATTGCCGAAACTCAAGACAACAACGACCAATCACCTCCTATCAATCCAGAATCGCCTCTATCTGTTGAAAAAGCCGAAGGGATAGAAACTCCCGAAACTCAAGACAACAACGGCCAATCATCTCCTGTCAATCTAAAATCCCAAATCCAAAATCTCAAATCGGAAGAGTTATCTGTTGAAGAAGTCGAAGAGATAGAAATCGCAGAAAATCAAGAGAACAACGGACAACTACTCACTACCAATCGAAAATCGAAAATCGAAAATCGAAAATCGGATGAGTGGAGTGTGACGCGCAAACTTCGGGTAACTCGCCAAGGTACTTACACTTCAACTTATTACATTAACGGCCAACCTTGCACCCTGACTCAACTTCACGAACAACTCAACCGCTTGCGAATTTATCCCGAAGGCTATAACGTCGTGCTACAAGGAGACGTTACCAGCATTATTTCGATGAATTCTAAGGAACGCAGAGAAATCATTGACGAATTGGCTGGGGTGGCTCAGTTCGATCGCAAAATCTCTTTAGCTAGGCAGAAGTTGGATGAAGTTAAGGATGTGGAAGAACGCAGCCGGATTGTGGAAAAAGAGCTGATTTCTCAGCGCGATAGACTTGCTTCCGATCGCACAAAAGCGGAAAAATATCAAAAATTGCGGGCGGAATTTCAAGAAAAGTCGCAGTGGGAAATAGTGCTGAAATTCCGCCACTTGCAGCAGCAAGAATGGAAACTGCGAGAACAAATCGAAACGGGCGATCGCACTTCTGCATCTCTCACCGAACAACTGCAAACAATTAGCACCCAAATTCAAGAAGCAACCGCCGAACTTGACGCGCTGAATGCCCGCGTTAAAGCTTTGGGAGAGTCGGAACTGTTGGCTTTGCAAGCGACGATTGCGACTCAGGAAGCGGAACGGCGACAACTGCAAAACCGCAAACAGGATTTAGAAATAACTGCTGGGCAAATGGCGGCTAACATAGCACAAACCGAGTCGGAAGTTCGGCAATTTCGGCAAAGTTTGGAGCAAATTGAGATTGAAATATCTTATGTTAAGTCTCAGCAGGGGAGTTTTCAGGAACAGCGGGACGCAGCCCAGCAAAGTTTAGATGAAAATCGGGAAGTTGCAAATGCGATCGCCTCGACGGCCGAAGTTTGGGTACAGCAGCAAACGGAACTGCACCGCCAAATCGAAACAATTCAACAAACTTTGGAACCACAGCGTACAGAACAAGCTACTATCGGAGAAAGAGCCGATCGCCTGGAAAGCCAAATTCAAGAACAAAACCAATCGCTGCAAGTATTGGAACAGGAAATTGAAGCGAAAAAAGCTCAGCAATCTCGCCTTGTGGAAACCAAAGGCATTGCATTTTTGCAAGTAGAATCGCTGAATAAGATTTTGGTCGAAGCCGAACAAGAATTGCAACTGCAACAGGAAACTCAAACTCGTTTGTTGGAAGAACAGCGGGAAAGACAGCGCAAATTAGACAAACTAGAAGTGCAGTTTCAAGCACTGCAAGAAGCGACGGGAACGTTTACTGCAAAAATTGTCGCGCAAAGCGGAATTGGCGGAGTTTGTGGCTTGGTGGCCCAACTGGGCCGGGTAGAACCGCGCTATCAGTTGGCGCTGGAAATAGCGGCGGGCGGCCGCATGGGAAATATGGTGGTGGAAGATGACAGCGTGGCTGCTGCTGCGATCGAGTTGCTGAAACAAAAACGGGCGGGAAGAATGACGTTTTTGCCTTTGAATAAGATTAGAGGCGGCAGGTTTTCGGTGAATGAAAATTTGCGGCGCGCGGCTGGGTTTGTGGATGCGGCTGTTAATTTAATTGATTGCGATTCGCGGTATCAGGAAATTTTTGCTTACGTTTTTGGCAGTACGGTTGTGTTTAGCAACCTCAGCGATGCCCGCCGCTATTTGGGACAGTACCGGATTGTCACTTTAGACGGGGAAATTTTGGAAAGTAGCGGGGCGATGACTGGGGGAAGTTCTACTAATAGATCGACCTTGCATTTTGGCACGGTTGATGCTAGCGAGGCTGCTAGTGAAGCGCGGACGATCGCCTCTTTGCAAGAAAGGTTGGAGGAAATTGAGCGGATTTTGGAAAGGTGCAAAATTGCGATCGACCGCGTGTCTATTTCTGTCAAAACTCGCAGCCAAGAATTGATGGAAGCGAAACAGAATTTACGCGAAAATCAGTTGCGCTTGGAACAGTTGGATTCAGAAATTAAGAATTTGCAAGCGCAACAGGCACAAGTGCGATCGCAAATTGCGAAAAACACACAGGAATTAACTAATTCGCGATCGAGATTGCAGTTGCTGGAAGGAGAATTGCCCGCACAGGAAACTCAATTGCAGCAGTACCGGCAAACTTTGGCGCAGTTGGAAGAGTCGAACAGTCACAGCGAATGGCAGCAAATGCAATCGAGTTTGCGCGCTCAGGAAGCGCAACTGCAAGAGCGAGAATTGGCTCTGAGAAACGTCCAGCAGCGCCAAGGAGACTTGGAAAATCAATTCGGGCGTTTGGAAGAGAAAATTAAGGAAGGCAGCGAGAAATTGCAGGAATGGCAAGTGCAGCAAAACGCGGGGGCGGAGGCGATCGATCGCATTGTTTCGCAGCAGTTAGAACTCGATCGGCAAATTGCCGAAGCTAAGGCAGCTTTGGGGGAAATTGAGGAAAAGTTGGGCGTGCAGAAGGAAGATCGCGATCGGGCGGAATCTCAATTGCGAGAGAAGCATTTAGCCAAACAGCAGTTACAATGGCAGTTGCAAAAACTCCACGAAACCCAGCAAGAACGCCGGGAACAATTAGCAGCAATCCGCACTCTATTGGAAACGCAGCGGGCGGAAATGCCCGACCCCGTGCCGTCGATTCCTGAAAATGTCGAGAAAGCCAATTTGACGGAATTGCAGCAAGAAGTAAAGGCGATCGCCAAACGCATTCAAGCCCTAGAACCAGTGAATATGCTAGCCTTGGAAGAGTACAACCGCACTCAAGAACGCCTTCTTGAATTGAGTCAAAAATTGACAACATTAGAAGGAGAACGCACAGAACTGCTGTTGAGAATCGAAAACTTTACCACGCTCAGGCGGCGCGCTTTTAAGGAAGCTTTCGACGCGGTTAACGAGAACTTTCAGACTATCTTTGCGGAACTTTCCGAAGGCGATGGCTATCTCCAGCTAGATGACGAGGAAGACCCCTTCAGCAGCGGCTTGAATTTGGTTGCTCACCCGAAGGGCAAACCCGTACAGCGGCTGGCTTCCATGTCAGGAGGCGAAAAGTCGTTGACGGCGCTGAGTTTTATTTTTGCGCTGCAACGCTACCGCCCGTCTACGTTCTACGCTTTTGATGAAGTGGATATGTTTCTGGATGGGGCAAATGTGGAGCGATTAGCTAGAATGATAAAACGACAGTCTGAACAAGCCCAGTTTATTGTTGTGAGTTTGCGGCGACCTATGATTCAATCGGCACAGCGTACAATAGGTGTTACTCAAGCACGGGGAGCTTATACTCAAGTCATAGGACTGAAGCTATAGTCCCGGAATCTCTGTTAACGCTCGTGTTGAGTGATATGAGTGATATATGTACTTAATAAATCAGGATTAAACTTAGAATGACATCCGAACAAATTTGCCAACGCTCCGACATTCTCGGCACTCAAGTCATCACCCGCGACAGAGGTAAACGCTTGGGGGTGGTTAGTCAATTGTGGGTGGACATTGATCGGCGGGAAGTTGTGGCGATCGGTCTGCGAGATAATATATTTGCGGTCGCTGGAATGCCGAGGTTTATGTTCCTCAGCAATGTCAGTGAAATCGGCGACGTGCTGTTGGTGGAAGATGAGAGCGCGATCGAAGATGATGTTGATGTTGAAGTCTACAGCATTTTGATTAACAGCGAAGTTATTACCGAAACCGGCGAACTTTTGGGTAGGGTGCGGGGCTTTAGGTTCGACCCCGAAGACGGTAAGTTAGTTTCTATAATTATCGCTTCCCTGGGCATCCCCCAAATCCCCGACCAAGTTCTCAGCACTTACGAGTTGGGGATTGAGGAAATTGTCAGCAGCGGCCCGAATCGCTTGATTGTGTTTGAAGGTTCCGAGGAAAGGCTCAGGCAGCTTACTGTGGGTTTGCTCGAGCGCGTCGGTTTGGGTCAAGCGCCTTGGGAACGGGAAGAGGACGAGCAAGGTTATTATCCGAAACCCGTGGCTACGGCCAATCAATTGGGCCCGGGCGTGCGGATACCTGCACCGGAAATGCGCAGCAAGGTAGCGGCGCCTGCGGTAGAGGAAGTTCCTTGGGATGAGGATTCGCAGTGGAATCGGCCTGCGGTGCGCCAGCCCATGCGCGCGGTGCAGCCTGAGCCGATTATCGACGATTACGAGGATTACGAAGAGGATAATTGGGGGGGCGAGGAGGACGATTACGAGGAGGAGTACGAGGAGAAGCCGCAGTACGCTCGCTCTGAGAGTTCTCGCCCGAAGCAGCCGGTGGTCGAGTACGAGTACGAAGATGATGTGGAGGCCGATGCTTGGGCTGACGATGAGGCGCCGAAGCCTTACAAGGCTCCTCGGGTGAATATCCCTGAGAAGACTAAGACTCCTGAGTACGAGGAGGAGCCTGGTTATTAGAAATTAATCCATCGGTTGGGCGGGGGCGGGTTTACCAGATTGTTTGTTTTAGACATAGATAGTTGGTGAAACCCGCCCCTACAATGGCCCTGGGGGGCGGGTTTTACAAACAATATTTGATGTTCACAAACTATTTAGATAAACCCGCCCCCACGATAAATTATGAAAAAAAAATTTATTAAAAGCTCTATTTTCAGGTTAATAACTTATCTAATTTTTCCAATATTTCTATCTGCTACCAGTGCAGAAATCGTCTTGCGAGTTGCGGGATACAAACCCTGGCAAATAGAAAATGTTGATGTTGCCGTCGAACCAAAAGGTAACTTTTTTACCAAAGACTCGGAACTCGGCTACAAACATTTGCCGGGAAAATTTAAGGTAACACTTAACGGCAATTACTCATTTAATGCAACTCACCTCAATAATAGTCTCAGAATAACACATCCACTTAATACTTACAATCAATCCTCGAAAAAACCTGAGATTTGGATATTTGGCTGTTCTTTTACCTACGGTTGGTCATTGAATGACAGCGAAACTTATGCTTGGTTGCTGCAAGAGAAATTACCCAAACATGAAATAGTTAATTTTGGCGTTAACGGCTACGGCACGCTGCACTCGTTGATTCAATTCAAAGAAGCACTAAAACAAGCAAATAAACCAAAAATTGCGGTGATTGCTTACGCGGGATTTCACGACCGTCGCAATACTTTGTTAAGGGCGAGAAGAAAGCAAATGGCTGCATGGAATAAACTCGGTATTCTCTTGCAGCCCGATGCTAGGCTGAATGGAGAAAATAATTTTACCTACAAGATGGCAAAACTTGAATATCGCGAGTTCCCCCTGATGCGGGTTTCTGCATTAAGCCATTTTTTGGAGGTTAATTACAATCAATTTGAAGAGGGATTGTATAGAAGCCATGAGGTTTCTAAGGCAATTATTGAAGAGTTTAACCGTGTGGCTGAGGCTAAGGGTGTTAAGTTAGTTGTGGCGGGAATCAATAGCGGTTCTGCTAAGATGTTGCAGGAGTTAAGCCAGGAGGGAATTGCTACGGCGGATATTTCGGTTGATTTGAAAATACCTGCCAATAATAATTTACCTCATGACCTTCATCCAAGTGCGATCGCGAATCGGCAATATGCAGAAAAGTTAGAAGGTTTTTTGCAAGATACTGTTTTAAGGTAAGTTAACAAACCGCGAAGGCGCGTTAGGCGAAGCCGCGCGTAAGCGCTAGGGCGCGAAGCAAGAGATAAAGAGGAAGTTTAGGAGTTATTTAGGGTTGCTAGACTGATGGGATTATTTGATGGTGTTTCTTTTAAATTGCCTCGTAAGTTTCTGATTGATGGGTTTTTCTTATTTTTAGTTGTTCTCGTCACAGTGGCAGTAACATCAATCTATGTATCTAGGGAACACACTTTTTATTGGTGGGATTACGCGGGATACAATACCGCTACAGTCAACACGGCAAATTTATTTCGAGACTCGCCAGATAAAGCATGGCGCGGAGTTATAGAATCGCTATCTAAGGAAAAAAACCTGTTAATTTCTCTGCCGTTAGTGCCGTTTATTCTCTTATTTGGCGAGTCTCGCCTGAGTTACATTCTCAGCGTATCCCTAATTTATGTGCTGCCGTTCCGCCTGTTGCTGGGGGCAATTTCTGCAAAGCTAATTCCAGTTTATTCCCGCCGGGTGTTTTGGTCAACTGTGCTGCTGAGTTTATTAATTCCGATGAGTTGGATACCGACTCTGCGGGGATATCTGGATACTGGCGGCTGTGTGTTTGTAGCCTTGGCAATTTTGGTTTATTTGCAGGATGTTAAGCTGAAATCTTGGTGGAAAATCCCGTTGATTGGGTTTTTGCTGGCGGCGGCTATTCTGTTGCGGCGCCATTTTGCTTATAGTGCGATCGCATTTTTTGGTGCCGCGACTTTACAGGTTTTCATCGAGTTTATTGTACTAATATACCGTAGGGAAACGGCGTTGTCGTCTTCAGAAGACAAGGACTTGGCAGTGTCGTTTTTCTACCGATGCTTGTTTGAATCGGGTGTAAAGTTAGGGTTAATAGCTGCAACTAGCTTGACTATTTTAATGTTGGTAGCGGGAGATTTTACTCGCAGTGCTCTGACGGTTGACTACCGCAATTTGTATGTCGCTTGGAGTTTGCCTGTAAATGATATTTTAACTCGTTATGCGGATTTTTACGGTTTGGGAACTTGGCTGCTGGTACTGATTGGTTTTTCTGCGGGAATTCTCACCCGAATCCTGGTTCCGGGGGCGGCTATTTTTGTTTCGTTGTTTGGGGTTTTGTCCCTGATTGAATGGCTGTTAGTGTTGCGTTACGGCTACTTGCACTATACAATTCATGTTACACCGATCGCACTTTTAGGACTATCCACATTTTTCTGGACAACTTGGCTGACACTCAAGGGAAAAGTCCGGTATTTCATGCTGGGCGCGGCGGGCTTGTACCTGGTTGTGAATGCCGCAGTCGGGTTACTTCCTCTCAAAATTGATTTGTCAAGACTGTTTATGGCTAATTTTCCGCCGTTAGTGCGATCGGACTACGACGAAGTTGTAAAATTAGTAGACTTTCTGCGAAAATTAGCACCTAACGAACAACCGATTTATATTGTGGGTGCTTCTAACAATTTTAATGCTAACATCCTCAGACAAGCTAACCGAAAATTAAACCCGCCGGAGGGTTGGTGGAAATTAAATACCATCGGGAGGCCGCAAATTGACTCGCGCGATACTTACCCGCTACCGGAGTTGTTGCAGTCACAATATGCGGTGGTTGCTGTACCTTTTCAGCAGGTGTTACCGAGTGACGAACAAGTTTTGCGATCGCACGAACAAGATGTTGTTAAAGTTGTGTACGATGCCTTTACTCAAAACTGGGAAATTGCCCGCGATTTCCAATTGCTACCGGAACAGTTTAAGCTAGAAAACGGCGTGACTGTCAGCGTTTACCGGAGGGTGCGGCCGACTGATACAGCAACGGCAGTTAGGACTCTGGATGCGATGCAGCGGCAAATAGTCGATCGACCGGGCACGCAGTTAGATTGGATTAGTTTGCATCAATCAATTTACACAAGTGCTAATTATTCAGTCAGTCAAGAATCGGATAACCTATATAATATTGTAACTCATCCAATTAAAAACAGCAAGAAACTCGATACATCTTTCCTGTATTTAGGTTCCATTTCAGACAAAGCGAAAGTTACCGGCAAACTCAATTTACCTAACAAACAATGTCCGGAAATTGCCCTGCGCTTGACTTTGTGGGACAAGCAAGGTAAATTAGTAGACTCAGCAGAGATGGCTTATGGTCAAAAAAGTGCGATCGGCTTAAATCTATTAGTTGAGGGCAAAAATCCCATTTATCTGCTGCTTGAGGTATTGAGTAGCAGCAAACAGGATTTAACAAACCAATGCCAACTGGAGATTAACAATTTAGCTGTCAGTAGGTAAATTGAACCGTCAATGCAGAAACATCAAAAATCCAACTGGTATTTTAATTTATCTCTATATACTTTTGCCATCATCGGCTCCCTGATGGCAACTGGCTATACTTTCCCCATTGGAGGCAATTTTCCCGAAGTGCCGCCAATTCAATTTATGCTAAATTCTGAACTGTATAAAAATGATTATTACGTTCAGGAAATGGTGAAATTTAATCCCAGGTACTACTATTATTATATTATCTATTTGCTTGCCAGCTTAGGAACCAGCATTCCCCTAGCGCACTTTATTTATCAATTCCTAGCCTTTGGTTCCTTTATCCTAGCTTGCTACGCAATTATCAATATCTATACTAATTCCAAACTTCCTGCCGCAGCGATGGCTTTTTTATGTATAGCTGCTTCATTTACAGATGTTGGTAACACCCTGATATTTTCCACCAAATCAGTACCCAGTACCTTCGCAATGGGTTTCGCAATCTGGGGAATTTACTTTAGTTTGCGCCACAAATGGCTGACCGGATATTTATTTTTTGGACTGGGTTGTTTGCTGCAATTTTTAGTGGGTTTGTTGCCGGGATTGATGATGCTTCCCGTTTTAGTTATTGAATCTGTAAGACAGCGGAATTTCAAAACATTGATTTTGGCGATCGCACTTTTAGCAGCAATGGCAAGTATCGTTTACATACCGATGTTATTAACAGGTACTACCAGCACCGACACTATCGACAACGCCGAGTTTGTCTACATTCACGCCAAAGTGCGAAACCCCCACCACATCCTCCCGTCAAATTGGGATTTTGGGAATTGGTTCAACTTTATATGTTTCATAATTGGTGGCTTGCTGTGCATCAAAAATGCCGAATTATTGCGAAAAGAAGACAAGGTTAATTTTTATGTGATTGTTGGAACCTCAATTTTTGCACTGTTTCTAAATTACATATTTGTAGAAGTTTATCCTTGGGCTTTTATCGCCAAACTACAGTTAGCTAGAACCGTCCCTTTTGCTCAATTAATCATATTTATTGCTGTTTGTTTGACAATTGATATACTTTACCGACAAAAAAGAATAGCTATTAGCTTGTTGCTGTTAGTGGTACTAACTTTGCCTTTTAGGGGTATCATTTTCCTAGGATTATCAGTTTGGCAGACAAAAAAATACGTATTTCCCAAAAGATATAATATATTGTTGTGGATTTTAGCAATAGGAACTGTAATTTTCAGCTCGATCTATCCGCTGACTGATTCATGGGAAATAATGGGCGATCGAATAATTAGCATCCCAGTCCTTTTCTCAATCCTCGCCTTCCCATTCATTTTACAAGAAACATCCCTTGCTAAATCTATAAAACAGACTCTAGCTCACACATTAGCCTTAATAACTACCGCCACCTTAGTTTTTGGAGTAGCAGGAATTCTACCCAAACCTATATTAAATGTATTTCAAACAAGAGTTAATATCAATGCCATTTCCAGTGACGACTTAAGCAGATTAGCTATGCGATTTTCGCAAATTAGCAGCCGCGATTCACTCGTATTAATTCCACCTTCAGTTACCAGCTTCCAGTTTTTCTCCGAAAGAGCGATTGTCGTCAACTTCAAGAACTTCCCCTTTACCGAAAAAGGCATCAAAGAATGGCAAAATCGAATGCAAGCTGTTTTAGGGGTTCCCTTAAACCCGCAAATGATTTGGGGAGGAAATGACTTATTCATCCAACGCAGCAGTGCGGATTTAGTCAAAGTAGCCAAAAACTATCATGCCGATTATATCCTGACTCGCAGTGATTGGCATCCCAATATTGACGGAGAAATAGTAGAGCAAGAAGGCAAATGGATACTGTTTAAAATTAGATAATACGTAATTGGTAAAACTTGTTAAAGCCAAATAGGACTTTTATCTTAGTCGGCGGACTCAGACTTTGCTTGTGTAGAAGCAATTTCAAGATCCGATTTATCTGCGTTAATCAGCCTTAATCAGCCTTAATCAGCGGTTAAACATCAAAACCAGAATCATTAATAATTTCGCTAATTTGCTTGTCCACATAATCAGCATCCACATTCCGCGCCATCAACTCAGCTAAAATCCCCAAAGAAATCAACTGCACCGACAGAATTGTACACAAAATCCCAAAAAATAACAAAGGTCGATTCCCGATAGGCCCAAAATTCATCCCCGCCAAATTCAGAAACCAAATAACTATCAAATAACTCAGCGAAACAGTTCCAGCCAAGCCAAAACACAATCCCAAACCCCCAAACAAATGACCCGGTTTGTGTAAATACTGCGTCGTGGCTAACACCGTCAACAAATCAAGAAATCCCCGCGCATAACGTTCCCAGCCGTAATTCGATTTTCCGTGCTTGCGCGGATGATGTTCCACAACTACTTCCCCAATTTTAAAACCTAAATTGTTTGCTAAAGCTGGAATGTAGCGGTGCAATTCCCCGTACAATTTAATCGACTGCAAAACTTCCCTACGGTAAGCTTTAAAACCGCAATTCATATCGTGCATTTGTACCCCTGTCAGCAAACACGCAACGGCATTAAACAGCTTGGAAGGTAAAGTTTTAGAAAGCGGGTCGTTCCGCTGTTTTCGCCAACCAGAAACTAAATCAAATCCCGATTCTAAATGATGTAAAAACTTGGGAATTTCAGCGGGGTCATCCTGAAGGTCAGCATCGAGAGTAAAGATAATTACCCCTCCTGCATTGCGAAATCCTGCTGAAAGTGCGGCGGATTTGCCAAAGTTGCGGCGCAGTTTAATCGCTTTAATGAGTTGGGGATGTTGGCTGGCTAAATCTGTGATTTCTTGCCACGAATAATCGCGGCTACCGTCATCTATGAAAATGACTTCGTAACTGTCAATTTCTATTTGAAACATGACAAGTTGGATTTTTTCAAACAGCACTTTGAGGGTGGCTTCTTCGTTGTGAACGGGGATTACGAAGCTGAGATGTTTTGGCATAGGGCTATTCTATTTCATTTGTGTTGTAAATGAGATTTTTTTATTAACCGCAGAGGGCGCAGAGGGCGCAGAGGAGGAGAAAGAGAGGTTTTTTAGTTTTTATCGATAACTTGGGAAGTCCGCAAAGCTACCCAACCGTTGCGGTTTTTAAAGGAGGCATAAGCTGTCAACAATTTATCTGTTGGTGATGTTTGAATGTATCCTCTCCAAGCGGCGAATTCGTAGGAAGGGCCAAACAAGTTAACTAAATCTGGGCGCGGAAATCCTGACATGGCAAAACCTCGGACGACATTTTCTTGGTTGAGAATGGCAATACATTTTACATTGTTTTCGGGGTCTCCTACCCAGCCAGTTACTCTCGCTGTTTTTGGTGCAAGTTTGGTGATTGTATCAAAATATCCTGGTACTCCGTCTTTCGGTGCTGAAAGTAAGTTTGGAGCGATTTTTGTGGCTAATGCTGCACAGAAATTGTGTTTTTTGATATCTCGGTTAAATGGCACTAAATTGTTAGTTTTTAAGGCGTCTATTAACCCTATAAAAGCGGCCGGTCTATTGCCTACGCGGTCTTTAATTAGCGTTACGTCGGTGATGCCTAATTGCAGTGATAATGCTACTAACGGTTGATAGGTTGCTCTGCGGGCGATCGCCATTGCAGTTTCGCCTCCCACCCCGTACATTAGAATAATCGCGACTGTGGCGACTGCAAACAGCGGTGTCAGCCAACGCCCTTGAATTCTTGGTGTTGGCTCCAACTCGCGCACCCACAATACTGTCAGCACAATTGTGCTCATCCAAAACAAAGCTGGGAGTGTGGCGTAGCGGGAAGCGGTGGCTTGTTCGACGCCAAATCCCGATCGACTAACCGCAGCCATTAACGCCGTTTGCAGCGTGTAAAGTTGGATTGATAGCCAAGGCAGCCAATCCGGGCGATCGACCTTTTTTACAAATAGCCAATAACCCACACAACCCGTCACTGCAATCAAACCAATTATACCAATAATTGAAGCAACAATAATATTTTCGCTAAAAATTCCGCCGAGATAAGTGGGAATATATTCAAGAGTTTTGAGCGGATTAATTTTAGTTAAAGAAGGGTGATGAGATGGAGTTTTATAAGTTAAAAAATAAATGCCAATCACCGAAATCGAAGCAATGAAATACAAAGAAGTTATTCGCCGAGGAAACCGCAGCACAACAGCAGCAGCACACAATATCGGCCACAAAGCTAAAGGAGTGCTGTAACTAATACAGCCTAAAACGCCAAAAACAATGCTGCCAATTACCCACTTATTTCGTAAATGCGGCGGCGGACAGGGGGGCACCGCCCCTACAAACTCATTCCCAAGCTCTGCCTGGGAATGAATATCAGGAGAAAGAGCCTCCCTCTTATTTAACAAAACTGTCGCATAGGATTGCAAACAAAATATCGAACAAATCACAAATAAATTAGCAATTATCCAGTGAACGCCGCTGAATCCCCGCATCCAATTGTGAGCCGCCGCCGGAGTAAAATTAAAAATAGAAATGCAAAGGAGTAGCGAGATAAATTGCAGCGGAAAACGCCTCAAGTTTAACGGCAGCAGAGCAATTAATACGTGGCACTGAATCCAAGCCAAGAACCAGGCAACTAAACACAAACCAGTATTTGAACCTTGGGTGACTACTATATTTAAGGCATAAATAATTGCCGGAAGCAAGACAAAATGCTCGTTCGCCCGAAATATCCAATTAAAAGGATTTGTAGAGAAACCGTCTACTGAATAAAAATTCCACGTCATCCACCAATAATCAAAATTAGACAAGTCTCCCGCTTGGGATACCAGGTACAAAATATATGAGGCTGGTATTAGAATGCCGAAAACTGATGCGGCAATTAAAACATATTGTTGCTTGATTTTCATGAATTCAGACATGGGGAGATTTTTAATGGGTAGGAGGGGGTTTAGCCTAGAAACTTTGCATCTAACAGATGATTTCTGAGCAAAAACCTCCCTCGCGTTTTGAGTTTTCCTCTTGAAGCAGAAACCCGGTTTGTCCCTGTCTGTCTAGTCGTCAAACCAAAGATGGCGCGCTGAAACCGGGTTTCTTTCTATGGGTAAGTCTTATTTCATTTCACTTCTCTTGCCAGCATTTGTCTGAGCCCTTGCCGCCAGTGGGGAGGATGCGTGCCTAGAAGTGCTGATATTTTTGCCGTAGAGAGGACAGAAAAAGCCGGACGTTTTGCGGGTGTCGGATATTCGGAGGTGGTGATGGGAATTACCCGCTGAACTTTTAGGGGAAGGCCGAGTTTTGCTGCTTCCTCAAAAATGGCGATCGCAAAATCGTACCAACTACAAACACCGCTATTAGTGTACTGGTAAGTCCCAAAAATTTCTGGTCCAAGGAGAGGAATAATTTGCGATATTCCCTCGGCTAAGTCCCCAGTCCAAGTAGGGCTTCCGATCTGATCTGCTACTACTCGAATTTCTTCCCTTTCCTTTCCCAACCTCAGCATGGTTTTGACAAAATTACCTTTACCGCCGTTGCCGTAAACCCACGCGGTTCTAATAATAATATGTCGGTTTCCCGCTTTCCGAATTGCTTCCTCGCCTGCTAATTTCGACTTTCCGTAAGTTCCCAGCGGGTTTGTATAATCTGTTTCCAGATAAGCAGAACCTTGGCTGCCGTCAAATACATAATCAGTAGAAAGTTGAATCAAACTTGCTCCCAGTTTTTCGCATTCTTCTGCGATAATTCCGGGTGCAATACCGTTGACTGCGTTTGCTAATTCCGGTTCGCTTTCCGCTTTGTCTACCGCAGTGTAAGCACCCGCATTGACGACTAAATCCGGTTGAATTTCAGCCATTGCTTGACGGATGCTTTCGGGTCGGGATAAGTCGAGGCGAGTGCGATCGACCGCAATTACCTCTCCCGAAGATAATAAAATCGACTGCAATTCTTGAGCTAGCTGTCCGCTGCCACCTGCGAGTAAAATTTTCATTGTTAAACAACTTCAGCGTTTTTGAAGGTTTGTCCCGCTTGGTCTTTAGCTGATAAGATTGGTTCGGCACCATCTAGCGGCCAGTCGATCGCCAAATCGGGGTCATTCCACAGGATACACCGCTCGTGTGCCGGTGCATAATAATCTGTAGTTTTATACAAAACTTCAGCCGTCTCCGAAACCACTAAAAAACCGTGAGCAAATCCCGCCGGCACCCAAAGTTGCTGCTTATTTTCAGCACTCAGCAAACACCCCACCCACTTTCCGAAAGTCGGCGAACTTTGCCTAATATCCACCGCTACATCAAATATTTCGCCAGCCACTACCCGCAGCAATTTGCCTTGAGGCTGCTGCATTTGGTAGTGCAAACCGCGCAACACATTTTTAGAGGATTTGGAATGATTGTCTTGAACAAATGCTGCCATCACACCTGTTTTTTCGACAAAAGCTTGGTGATTGAAACTCTCAAAAAAGAAACCGCGATCGTCTCCGAAAATTTTGGGCTCAACGATCAGAACTTCTGGTATTTCCGTAGATATAACATTCATAGTTAGCTGTATCGCGTGATAAACTCATACTCAGTCAAGGCTATTTTACTATGAAAACTGACACATATCTCAAAAAGTTGTACGCCAATCGATTTGATTCCCGACAAATGCAAGCGAAAGTGGCACTCTGGAAAGTTTTAATTGACGATTTTTTACAAAATTATGTTCCTCCAGACTCAGCGCTTTTAGATATAGGTGGCGGTTACTGCGAGTTTATAAATCAAATTATGGCTGAAAAAAAATGTTTAATTGACATTAATCCCGATTCAAAGTTATTTGCTAATGCTGATGTGAAGGTGCTTAATATTGATGTGTTGAATTTGGACGCTTACACATCTTTTACCGAACAGTTCGATCGTATTTTCATCTCAAATTTTTTTGAACACCTCCGCAATAAAGAGGAACTTGTAGAAATTATCTGCTTTTGCTTCGAGGCCCTCAAGCCTAGCGGTTCTCTGTTGGTAATTCAGCCTAATTTTAAATATTCCTACAAGGAATACTACGATTTTATCGACCATCAATTACCGATAACGCATTTATCGCTACAAGAGCTTTTACAAACTGTCGGGTTTGAAATTGACCGGATGGTACCAAGATTTTTACCGTTTTCGACGAAAGGCCGACCCGCCTCGCCATTGCTGTTAAAAGTTTACTTAAAATTGCCTTTTTTGTGGCGATTTTTGGGAGGGCAAATGTTTGTTAAAGCATCGAAACCAAACAATTGAGGATCTTCTTCAATATGGACGCTTGCCGTCAGAAGCGGAAAATGAGAATGTAGGGAAATCTCTCATTTTAATAATTCATCTACTGGAATGCTAAAACCCGGTAAAACAATTTGGGTGCTAATAACTTCCCCAGCAATAAAGATGCTTCTGCTTTGTTTTGTTACTACAATAATCCATTGGTTTTCAGGATATACCAGCCAAACTTCCTCACTTCCCGATTCTAAATATTCTGTAGATTTAGCAATTACATCTTCCGCCAAATCTGTTGGCGAAACAATTTCAGCACATAAAGGAAAACTTTGCGGCAGCACTTTGAGATTCCCAAATTGTGCTGCTAATTCCGGGGGAAGGTAGGCAACATCAGGATAGCGCCCCTGCTTGTTTGTGCGGCAGGGGACATCGGTATAAACTTTTCCTCCCTGTCCGCTGGATTCTTTGTAGTTTCTCCAACAAAAGTAAAGATTTCCCTGTACTTCGCTATGCTTGAGAGTCATGCCATTTCTCTCTAATAATTCGCCATCAACCCACTCTTGTAGATCCGGTGGACTTTGCATCCATGCTTCTAGAGAGTAGATTTTTGATTGGGCAACAACTGTAGAAGTTATCATGTTTTTGCGCCTGGGCGGGGAACTTTTTTTCTATGATACCAGATGCGATCGAGCTTTGGTTGACAAAAGCGCGATCGCACTTTGTAGATGGCACTTTTAAGTGTTATCATAAAAGTTACAAAGTATCCAGCATTTCTGGCTTAGCCCAATTAGGATGAAACTGCCATAAAAGCATTATCTTGAGGACAAAAATGATGACAGAAACTCAATCATCCGCTGCCCTTGCAGTCAATATTCCACTAACACTAACACTCACCGTTACCCACGAACAGTTCGTTGAATTGGCGATCGCCAATCGGGAGTTACAATTAGAACGCACAGCAACAGGAGAATTAATCGTGAACCCACCAACCGGAGGCGACACAGGATATCGGAATCTGGATATAGAAGGGCAACTCTGGCTGTGGAATCGGCGCACTAGACTCGGTAAAGCATTTAATTCTTCTACTGGTTTTCACCTGCCCAATGGAGCCGATCGCTCTCCTGATGCGTCTTGGGTGCGTCAAGAAACGTGGGACGCACTCACCCCAGAACAAAAAGAAGGCTTTCTTCCCTTAAGTCCTGATTTTGTGGTAGAACTTCGTTCTAAAAGTGACAATATGAAGCCACTGCGAGAGAAAATGAAAGAATACATGGAAAACCAGGTTCTTTTAGGTTGGTTGATAGATAGGAAAAATCGAAAAGTGGAGATTTACAGGCAAAATCACGAAGTGGAAGTGCTGGACAATCCTGCAACTTTGTCGGGTGAAGATGTGTTGCCGGGGTTTGTTTTGGATTTGACAGAAGTTTGGGGATAAATGCTGAGTCGTGTTAAAAATGGGCGATCGCCCGATCGGGTATACCTCATCTTCTCAGCAGGGAAAAATTGATATATAATATACAAACAAATAAACAAACAAACACATTGCGATTTCAAACATTATGATCGATCGCAAAATATTACAAGAATATCGAGAATATAGCTTTCGTTCATACTTTGAATTACCTTACGAAACAGACGAAATTTTAGCAGAATTTGATTACTCGCTCATTAAAGCTGAGTTATCTCTGCCGCATACCTCTAGAGAACTAGGAGAAATAGACTCTCTAAAACAAAGAATTAGAGCAACTTTGCCTTTTCTCAGTCTTAGCAGCGAAACAGCTAGAAGAGAATCTTTAGTATCGCCTGTTTTGCTGGACATCGTTCGGTACTGCCAATGTCAACTGCGATTTGAGTATACTCTAAACGTTAATAGCTGGTTAAAAGGAAATTTAGATTATCTAGTGCAGTCAAACCAAGACTTGCTAGTTATTGCAGCCAAAAACGACGATATGACTAGAGGATTTACTCAACTAGCTGTAGAATTAATTGCTATGTCCCACGTTGCCGACAAAAATATTTTTTACGGGGCGGTGACAATGGGAGATGTCTGGCGATTTGGCAAGTTAGATCCAACTCAGCAGACAATTTTTCAAGATGTCAATTTGTTTAGAGTGCCTGATGATTTAGAAGATTTAATTAAGGTAATGGTGGGAATTTTAGACGGTGTAGTAATATAATTATCTCAAATATTAAAGGGCTTATCTAGGATTAATTCTGTGGTTTTGGCTGGCGGTGCGCCAATGTGTAAGTTTCTAAAACCTAAGGTTCAATTAGCTTCAACCCAGATTCCTGAAGCCATTTGGTAATGAGGGTAGCTGCTGCGCCACTCAAACTGTGTCCACTAAGGAAAATATCTTTTCTGCTATTATTTTCTCGCAATATAAACTGTTGCAATTGTTCCCAACAACGCTCGACAAAAGTGTCAAATCCTGAATGGATGCCTTTTGAATTAGGATTTACCACTAAGTCCAAGAAATAATCGTCTAGGTTTTCGGTTCCTCTGAGGGCGATCGCCATCTCGTTCGCTGCAGACAAGGTCAAACCACAGCAAGCAAAATCACCTGTTGAAATCAAGGCGCGCGGCGCTTGAATAAACTCTATTGTTTCATACTGACCGACGAAGGGTGAACATCCTGATTTGAGGATCTCGCGCACAACTTCTAAGCCTTGGTTTGAGGCGACGTAGGTTATTTGGCACAGACAGGCGATTTCGAGCGATTGCTGACGATTCAGACCGTGTTTGATTTTTATTTGGTGGGTACGAGTAGGGTGCGATATTTAATTTTATCCTCTTGGGTACAGCGACCTAAACTAATTTTCAGTAAACGTTCCATCTTGGACAAATCGTTGAAGAACTGGACGAAGTTCTTCAAGTTCTGATTTATTCAGAGAACCGCGCGCGTCAAATTTAATTACACCTCTGATTTTGTTTAGTGTTGAGATTCCATTGTCTTTTTTTACTATCATTTTTATCTGAACACTCAGAAGTTCAGCGCGAGTAGCCTCTAGTTTAACTATCATCTCTTCGCGATTCAAGCCTTCGAGTTGTTTGAGTATGGATGATCGCCCGCACAGTACCGTACAAACAGCCCTCCTCATTGTGAGGTGGTATTATCACAGAAATTTTCACTCCTCATCCTCCGCGCAACTGGACAAACTGGTTGTCAACAGGATTATACACCCAAGCTTTAATTTCTGTTTGGGCGATCGGCAAATCATTACCAGACAAATCAACAGCCCACCTTGCATTATTGTATAACTCAGATTTTAAACTCTTAGCAATGTCGGGACTGTCTGAGTTGACATAAGCGTTAGCAAAAAAAGATTGTTTATCGCCGACAGATAGCAGTACAATTTTCGGCTGTTGCAAATTTTCTGGCAAAACCGCCCAACCCGCAGCCTTGACAGCATCATTTTGCTTAACAGTCAAGGATTCACCGCTGATTTGAGGTTTGTCTAAATAGCCGTAAACTTTCTCGGTATTAGAAACAAACTCTACATTTTTCGCGAACGTTATCCAACCTATTTTGTCGATAATTGCAGCGCCTTCTCTCACCAGCCAAGTTTTTTTGCTCAGCACCCTCAAACAGCTTTCCGGTGAATTCTTAAAAAAATCCGATGCTTCCAGATAGTTAATTAACTGCAAACAATCTTGAGCGCCTTGTTTGTAAAGAAGTGCTGAGCGAGATTGGGCGATCGCCTGTTGAGAGTTAAGAATAATTGTAGCAATTAACAGCCCTGCAACTACCCGATAAATAAATTTATAATTACGTTTTAACGTTGCTTTTGTTTCTCGATAATTACCTCGGACAAACAATTGCCCTAGCTGAACCAAAGCAATTAACAGCAAAATCGAATTAGTCGTATATCTCGACGATTCGATTGCGTGAATAGCCCCAAATTCTGCCCTCCCAGCGGTAATAAACAGAGCCGATAAAACCGAAAAAAGACCTATTGACAGCCAAGGTAAAGCCTGATAATTCTCAGCAATATCATTCCTCTCTGTGATTGCGAGGGACGAAGGACTCGCCGGGACTTGAGGTTGCTTTTCTGAGTTAGCACTCACAGATGAAGCTACCGAACTTGATACAATCTTTTTCCCAAAATAAACTACAAAAAATACAAATATTGCAAATATTACCAATCCAACAAATGCCGAAATTCCAGGCGCTCGAACAATTGGCGAACCCAGCAAACTTAAAAAGTAATCAATAACCACAAGCGGCTTATTCAACAATGAAATAATACTTGCTTTCCGACTAGGATGATAATCAATTGAGTAAACAGCACAAGTGGCCACAAATAGCAGCATCCATGCGATCGTTCTTTTTCGTTTCTGCGCTGCATTTCCCTCCAAAGCCGCCACAGCCGGAATCGCAGCCAACCAAGACAGCAAGCCTTGAGCAAGCGAAAAACTAGCAATAAAGCAGAATAAAGCCGCAATCGATATTCTAAGATAGTGAAGTGCAGATATCGGGTAGGGACACGGCACTGCCCTGTCCCTACTGTATTTCATCCGATTTAAAACTGCTATATTAGGCAATAATTTGTGATTTGAAACCAGCGCATAAACCGCAGCTACAAAACACAAATTTACGAAAAACCACGCTAATTGAAATCCCCAAAGCCAGTTTTCGTGCTGAACTAGAGAGCAAAGCAAAATACAAGTTAAAATATTAGCTAAATGCCACAAATCATCCGCGACATTCTTAACTTCTGGCATCGAGGATAACTTGTACATAGCGATAAAAGTTATCGCCGCCAAACCTATGCTGAGACACAACTGATAATTAATATTCCATCGGGAAGCAAAAGCCAGAACCGCAGTAATTATTTTAGGAAAAACTATGCGGTGGTTGCTGTGCAAAGCCCAAAAATCCTTAAAAGTTACATTTCCCTGAGCTATTCTTTCAAAAAGGCTAGCTAACCTCCACTCGTCATCAACGGGAACGTTAACGCTAAAATTAGCTACAAATCCGATTAATAAGAGGACAGGAATTAGATATAAAGTAAATAAAATTAATTTTTTCATCAATGTGCGATCGCACCGATTGCCATCACCATTTTATACCAAGCCGCACTCAATTTTTCTTTTAAGTAGGTCGCTCTAATTCTACTCGTTACCAGTCCGAGCCTGGTAACGCCGGGAGTCCGAGCCTCCAATTTTCATAAAAGCTTGCGAGGCTCGGACTCTGGACATCGGTTCCCAGTCAGAGCCCGGGAAGCAGTTACAATTAGTCCCCCTCTGCAGGGACGAAAGGTTGTGTAGTAGCGATTTCAAGATCCGAATTCTATTCGCCTCGAATCAACCTACTTAACAGTCTTGAACGTATCCAGTTTCCCAGTAAATCGGTTGATAAACATCTGCAAAACAGTGCGCTTGCCGATATTGATATTAGAACTCACGGACATTCCCGACTGCAAGTTAACCTCCACTTCATTAGCCTTGCCCTTGTTCAAAACAAACTTCTGATTCTTGAGCTTAATTTTGGTTTTGAAAGAGTAGTATTTCCGCAGTTCAGTAGGAGGCTCAGCATCGCTGCTAATCTCTATCACTTCACCCTCAGCAGTACCAAACTCCATAGCCGGGAAAGCTTCTACATTCACTTCCACAGGCACGCATTGGTATTTGGTCAAACCCAGTTTCTCTCTGTTAATTTCCTTCTCTGGACAAACGCAACTTTTACCTGGTTCGCAGTCAACCTTTTCTCCGTCTAATTGTTTGCCGTGATACGGCTCCAATTTTTCCCGCTTCTGTCTCAAAGCATCCAATACCAGAGCCACATTGCTGTTTTCCAGGTAAACGACTGCTTCCAAACCATTTTCGTCATCCAAAACC
Organism: Microcoleus vaginatus BM001213989; assembly: GCA_036700245.1. Classification (GTDB taxonomy): domain Bacteria; phylum Cyanobacteriota; class Cyanobacteriia; order Cyanobacteriales; family Microcoleaceae; genus Microcoleus. The sequence goes on along the minus strand of JAUBOM010000001.1, from coordinate 123,999 downwards.
TTGAGTAGCTTTTCAGTTTGCTGCGCTTCGTAATAAGCTTCTTCGCAGCGTTGCGGGCGCGGTTCGCCCGGTTTCACCACGGAATTAATAATGGATTGGCAGATCGGATCTTTCGCCATATCCAACTCAGCTTTCTCCTTCGTAGAAGGCTTCAAATCAAAGATTACCCCCGATACCGGAGCCTTCATCACTTGAGTATCCCGGTTTTGTTGAGCCTTTTCTAGCTGAGCGTTCACCTCGGACAACTTTTTCAGGTTTTCCACTTTGAAGCGGCTTAGCTGAGAATCGCTGCTGGCAATTTGTTTCTGGTTTTCAGCAATTTTGGTATAAAGTTCTTTCGCCCAGGCATCCTTGGTGTTTTTTAACTGTTCTTGGGCCCGGTCGATCGACTCCTGAATGCGTGCTTGCTCTCCTTGGTGACGCTGTATTTCAGCAGTAATTTTTTGGATGTCACCTTGACGGGCGTTAATTTCCCCTCGGCGCGTATTCATTTCACCGAGGCGCGTGTTAATTTCGCCTTTGCGAGAGTTGATTTCACCTTCGCGCTGCTTGATTTGATCGAGCTGTTTGAGAACGTCGCTTTGGCCTCTGAAAACATCTTGTTCTTGACGTTCTTTTTGCAGTTCAGCGATGGCTCCTTCCTCCACCAGGGGGCTGAGTCTGCCTAGAATGTTTTGATTCGACTTCAATACTTGTTGGGATTTCGCTAACTGTTCTTGGGCTAAATCTTTCTGGGCCTGGGCCGATTTTACTTGCTCTTTCGATGAATCTAACTGTTGCTTGGCATAATTTAATTGGTTTTCGGCAAAACCAAATTGTTGCTGTGCTACCATCATTTGATCGCGGGCAGCTTTCTCAGCATCCTCAGCTTGCTTCTGTTGTTTTTCCAACTCCTGAACTTGCCCTTGGGCTGCGGCTACGCGAGACAGAAACTCCGATCGATAATTAACATAAAGTCCTTGCTGAGCAGCATCAAAATTTCCGCTGGCTCCCCTGTTGAGGTACAGCTCGTCAATCAAAGCTTGCAGCACTTGATTTTGTGCCGTAAGGCTCTGTCTGTCCTTGATTGTTGATTCTAGGTTAGAAGGAATAGCGCCTTGAATTTTGCCACTCACAACATCTTCGTAAAATTTATTTTCCTTTTCCAGAGCTTCTTTAGTTTTCTGAATCGATGTTAAATCGGCACTGGGTGCAAGGGGGTTGAAAGTGAGCAGAGGCTGGTTTTTTTCCACGCGATCGCCATTTTCAACGTGAAGTCTCACCACAGCGCCCGTAGCAGGTGCTTGGATATCTCTAGCACCATCTTTTAGCTCTAATTGGCCCACAGCGGGGACAGCTTGCTCTACGCTAGCAAAATAAGCCCAAACTACAGCAGAAGTGGTCATCAGCATGATCATCCACAAAAACAAGTGCGACCAAATCGCTGGTTTTTCGAGAATGACTGGTTGCTCAGAAAGTATTACCGATTTCATAGCCATTTGTTAGTTGTCAGTTGTTAAGCGTTAGCGATCAGTTGTGAGTTGTTAGATATCAGGTATTCGATGACTCTTGTTGTTGGAAGAGGCAGTAGTAACGCCCTTTAAGAGCCATTAATTCTTTATGAGTTCCCCGCTCGACTACAGAACCTTGATCCATCATAATAATTATGTCGGCGTTTTGGATTGTAGTCAGGCGGTGAGTAATGAAAAACACCGTGCGGCCGGCGAAAGCTTCTGCTAAGTTATTGCAAACTTGGCGTTCGGAATGGTAGTCGAGGGCGCTTGTAGCTTCGTCCAAAATCAGCAGTTTCGGGTTTTGCAAAATTGTGCGGGCGATCGCCAAACGCTGCCTTTGACCCCCAGAAAGCGACGCACCGCGCTCTCCCACCACCGTATTGTACCCAGCAGGCAAGCCCATAATAAAATCGTGAGCTACCGCTAATTTCGCAGCTCGCACAATCTCATCCGTACTCGCATCGGGATTGCTCAGAGCAATATTTTCCTGTACCGAGCAGTTAAACAGCAAAGTATCTTGCAGCACCACCCCAAGTTGGCTGCGCAGCGAATATAATTCCACCTTGGCAATGTCATAGCCGTCAATAAAAATCCGGCCCGACAGCGGCGGATAAAGACGCTGTAACAGCTTCATCGCCGTACTTTTACCGGAACCGCTTCCCCCCACAATTCCCACAAAACTGCCAGGGGGAAAGTCCAAATTCACATTCGCCAGTTGCAGTGGCCCGCTTTCGAGGAATCGGAAGGAAACCTCCTCATAGGTAACCTGTCCTTGAATTGCCGGCAGCGGGATATTGCTCCGGTCTTCATCGCTGGTTTCCGTCGGCGTATCGACCACATCCTTAAGCATATCGATCGACATCGATACTTCTTGGAAACTCTGCCACACGCTGACAAAACGCAGCAGCGAACCAGTCACGTTCCCGGAAATTATTCGGAAAGCAATCAACTGACCCAAAGTAATCTCATTTCCCAGTACCAAATAAGCTCCCACCCACAACTGAGCTAAGTTACCCACCTGGTTTAAAAAGCTGCTAATCGTACCGGCCGCAGTCCCCGTGATAATTGTTTTAAAACTGGCTGTAATGTATTTTGCGTAGCGGCTCGACCACTCCCAACGGGATTTCAATTCAATATTTTGAGCCTTAACAGTTTGAATCCCGGTGACTACTTCCACTAAATAAGATTGAGAGTCAGCAAAACGGTTGTTTCTTTGTTTGATCAGGCGCAGCACCAGCGGATTGATTAGAATAATCATCAGCCCCAGTATCGGTACCACTGCCAAAGATACAAACGTTAGCTGAATACTGTAAGAGATCATAACGGCGACGTAAACCACCGAAAATACCGCATCGAGAACCACTGTCAGAGCTGTACTCGTCATGAATTCCCGAATCTGGCCCATCATGCTGAATTTGTAAACCAGATCTCCCACGCGCCTATTGTCAAAGTAATTCTGGGGCAGCCGGAGCAAGTGGTCGATGACCTCTGCACTCAATTTGACATCGATACGGTTTGAGGTGTCTATAAACAAAAAGGTACGCAAACCGTTGAGCAGTCCTTCAAACAGAGCAACACCTAACAGAAATGCCCCCAAAATATCCAAGGTGTCAATGCTGCGCTGACCTAATACTTTATCAATAATTACTTGGCTGATTAATGGGTTGGCCAGACCAAATAACTGTACAAAAAACGAAGCGAGCAACACCTCAAAAAACACTGTCTTGTGTTCCATGAGCGCCGGCACAAACCACCAGAAGCTGAACTGCTCTTTTTGTTCGACTTGCGGAGCTTGCAGCAGCAGGACTTCTCCTGATTCTCCCCAGATTTCTTTAAACTGAGGTATCCGTTTCCGCATCAGCCCCTGTTCGGGCGTGGCTATCACCAATTCTTGCTCGGTGATGCTGTAAATAATGGCAAAGCTATCTTGCCATTTAATCATTACCGGGGCTTTGATGCGGTTGATGGCTTCTGCTGGCACTTGCGCTAATTGAGGTGTTAGGCCGATGCTTTGGGCGATCGCCCCGCAGGCTTGCATACTGATAGAACCCGCGGTTTTTAACTGATTTTCTAGAACTTTGCGGATGATATCTCGACGAAATTTTAGACCGAAATACTTGCTCAACATCTGGAAGCAAGCAAGCGGGCCCTCAATCTGCCCTTTGGCGCGGAAAACTGGGTATCTCGCCGAATCCTTTGGTTGGTCGGTTGCTGGTTCTGGGGGACGCTCTGGGGCTATCTTAATGTCGAGCAATTTTCCGGCCGGATTCTGGCTATCGACAGCAGGCTCTGCCGTGCCATTTAATGGGTCTGGCTCGGGTTGGGGTTCTGGGGGTTCCCGGAAGCCGACCAAGCGGGCGCCGAGGCGACCTTCTACTTTTAACGATTTGGCTGCGTTTTCCACTATGAAGCGGCTGCCGGTGGGAAAGTCGCCCAAGACGCCGCTGCTGACGAGCCAAACTCGATCGGCATCTAGCTCTTTGGCGAGGTCTTGAGTTTTTTTGTTGCCGTTTGGTACGTTGACAACTGTCGCGTCTTGCCAAGCTTGCAGGGTGAGTTCCTTGAGATTGGAAGTGCCGTCGGCTTGGCGCTGCAACTCCAGGCTCAACAGTTCAAATACTTCGCTCAAGGAACTGTGTTCGCGAAAGGCTTCTCCAAATGTCGGCTGTTTTTCCAGTACGCTCAGGAAATCTTCGGCAGGTAGGACGATCGCGATCACATCTGTAGAGGCAATCGCCGTCTCGCAGGGAACTCCCCTGAGCAAGCCAGCCCAGCCGAGAATTTCCTTCGACTGCACCAAGCGCAAACTTACGTGGCGCTGAGAGCGCTGGTCAAAGCCCAGCAGCCTGGCCTGGCCTTGATAGATAATTGCCACCTGAGTCGGCATTTTTTCCCGTTCAAACAGGGGTTGCCCCGTCCGGTAGCCGAGGAGTTGGCATTTAGCCACCAAGGCTGACAGAGCCGTCTCTGAGAGTCGGTCAAAGGGAGGTGTTTTAGCTAGGAAATCCTGAATCTGGGAGAGGGAAACAGCGGAAGAAGTCATGATATTGAAGACACGGAAGAGAGGGGCTGTAGCGGGCCTATTTGCGATATCTGTTCGGCGAGCCAGCTTTCAAAGAGTTCGTTAATCAGGTGCAGCCGCATCGATTCATCGAGCTGGGCTGGCATGAACTTTTCTAGTCGAATAATCACCATCCATTCTGCCAGAGGACGCGGCGTCCAGAGTTGATTTGGCTGGCTGACGGACAAAAGTTTGCTGATTGCCGGGTGGGGCTGCGAGAGCGGTACTGGGCCCAACAAGCCGCCGGACTTGGACTCGGGCCCTTCGGAAAAGTCGCGAGCCACTTCGGCAAAGGTTTGTTCCCCTTCGAGGATGCGAAAGTAAAGTTCGTTTGCCAGCGCTGGATTTTTGGTGCGTATCAGGGAATAGACTACGTGGTCTAGGCTGGCTTTGCGGGTTAAAAAATAATTATCTACTTTAGGTCTCCAAGTGGCTTGCTTAAATTTTTCGATCAGCAAGGGCCTAACTGCCATCTCTTGAAGTTCTTCTTCAGTCATGTTTTGGCTGCGCAGCCAAGCTTCTTTCGCTTCGGGCGCTGTCAGTTGGTGTTGTGCCAGAAAGTTCTCGACGGCGGAGTGGCGTTCTTCGTCGCTGCAACTAAAAGATGCGATCGCTTGGTCTACTATTACACCCCGCAAGAATTGCGGCATCAACTGGTATCGCTTCAGGAGCGATGGCATATCCTGAGCTTGCAGTAATTTATCGCCTATTTGAAAAAGTCCTGTCATTTTTTTATCTCCAACTGACTTGCACTTCCCCTTTTAATTTAGCTGTGGCAGGAAAAGAGCGACAACCACTAACCCCTCGATTCCCCGATGATAGCAGGCCGTCAGAGGGCTAGCGCTATTGCTGTCTATTTCTTGACGATCTGCCTTGCGAGGGGTTCCCCGCCGGCCTCACAATGGTACCTGGATAAGGCGAGAGTGGGAGAATGTCCGAGTGGCAAAATCTTTCTTCTGCCATCTTTCTTCTGCCATCTTCCTTCTTCCCTCAACATCCATCCGTTAAATCCCGTACACTGTTTCGTTGCCTTTCTTCCTTCTTCCTTCACTCTCGGAATAGTCTTTCAAAGAGTGTTCCGAGTTGCGTCGAGCAAGCGCGACTGTCGAGATGTTTAGGGTTGGCCGCCATTTTTTGCTGGATTCGATCGCGGTAGTGCCGGCGCAGTTCTGGGTTGGTTCCCAGTGCTGTACTCACCTCTACATAAGACTTCTCGCTGTTTGCTACCAGTTCCGGAAGTAGCAGTTCTTCGAGTACGGAGGCTGATTGTCGCGATCGAGTGGTTTGCCCTTTTCTTACCACTACAGGCAACCCGACCAACAGCGCTTCTGCTAAGGAGCAGACACCGCTGTATGGATAGGAGTCTAAATATATATCAGCCAATTCCAGACATTTTATGCAATCGGCGCGAGATGGCAGCGTTTTAATCACAACTAAGCGCTTTTTGTCAATCCCAAATTCCGCAAAGAGCGATCGAATGTGTTTGTAAAAAGGCACCGTCGGATAGTTTCCATTGCGGGAAGTAAAGGGATACAAAACTAAAATAGAATTCGGTACGGCAGCAATAATTTTTGCCCAAGTTTCTCTCACTTCTGGGATAATTGTAAAAGCTTGAGCGCCGGACATGAACACTACAGATTCGTCGCTGGCTCCCCAACTTCTGCGAGTCGGTTCAACTTGGGCAGGTGCCGATCCTACAGTATAGCTTAAACAAACTCCCGAGCCTTTTAAAGTAATTAATTTTTCGCGAAACTCTGCAGCAGCACCTGCGGGCAATGTCAAATCTCCGGCAATGAAATAATCGATATTTCGGGTTCCGGTGGTTGCGGGTGTTGACGCATTCGTAGCTATTTGCACCCGCGCTAGTCGGTGCAGGCACAGCAGTGCGCTTGGTTGCGAAGTGTCGGCGGTATTGGTGCAGATTAGCAGAATATCTAAATCGTGCGATCGAATTTCTCGGACTTGATTTGGCAAATCTTCTGACAGTTGCACCAGTTTGTCAGCGCAATTTTCGCAATATTTCCCCAGTCGCTCGTCTTGTACCTGGAAATGGTACACGATAATTTCAAATTTGCTCCTGTCTAAATATTCAAAACTCGGAATTGCAGCACGAGTCTCTGATTCATCACTAATTTTATCAAGCAAAAACCCCACTCTAATTTTAGTTTGTTCAGATTCTATATGAGAATAACTCCAGTCTATTCGACAGCCCATATTTTTCAAATAAAATTCTAATATCTCAGCTCGATGCGTCAATATATCGAGCAGATTTGCCTCACTCAAATACAAAGCTTTGAAGCTAACATTCTGCGCCATAAATCCTGCCAAATAACGCCAAACTTCAGAATCGGGAAAACTAGCGATATTAGCAGCGACGTACTTGATTAGCTGCTGGAAATATTCAGAGTACCTTTCAACCTCCCACTTTTCTTTAAAATAACTGGGAGACTCAAATAAGAATTTCAGAAAGTCATCAAAAAACCACTGGGGAATCGCTGCATTTTTATACTCAAGCGGCAACTGATAAGCGTCGCGGTACAGCATCGCTGCGAGGAGATATTGAATCTTATCGGCAATTTCCCCTCCTTCAGCAAGTTGTGAGGATAACTGCTGGACAAAACTTTGTTCGGAGTCAGTTAAAGTTTCATTTGTGAGACCGCTATCTAGTAGCAATTTATGAGCTTTTCCCGTTTCTTTCGAGTAAGCACTTTCTAATTTTTCCGCTGGCAAATTCAGCCAATTTCTAGCTATCTGTTGGCGGTATTGCCGCAGTTGCGCGAGAAAAGACTGGTTTGAGGGCGATTTTTTGTACTGCTCAACCAGTGCTGACAAGTCAGATATACGAGGCTGGGTTCTCAATGCCAATTTGTGGCGAATTGTCTGTTTAATTTGTTGATTCAGGAAGCTGTAATCAGGACTATTTAATAGTTTATTGTAAAATCTGACTACATCCTTATGATTTTCCCCAGCAGCGAAGTTTTTCCAAGTTTGTTGTTCGGGATGAATCCGCAGGGACGACAGTTTTTCGTTTACAAATCCGATGTGATAATTCCCCATGATTCGCCACCACATATCTAAGTCTACATACTGAGATAATCCCGAATCAAATAATCCTATTTCGGTAAAGACTCGGGCGGCAATTAAGACGGTACTCGGTTCGCCAATTTTGTTGATGGGGTTGCTCAAGCAGTTAGTATCTGCCAGTAATTCTTTTCCTGGTTGAATAGATTTTAAATTCGACCAACTTTTATGCAAATCTTTAATTGATTGGGAAGCTCTCCGCAAAATCGGGTTAGATTCATCTTCAGCTATGGTGATGCCGCGCGGGGAGAAAACCATACCTATTTCTGGGTGTTGTTCGGCGACTGCGACCATTTTCTCAATACATTCTGGTGCGAGCAAGTCGTCTTGAAAAAGAAATTTAATGTATTGACCTTTTGCTTGGGATATGCAGAAATTCCAGTTTTGTGATAAGCCGTAGTTGCGGTGCAGTACGATGCGGAAATCGACTGAGGTTTGTAATTGGAATGATTGGGCGATCGCAATTGTGCGGTCTGTGGAGCCGTCGTCGGATATAATCAGTTCTATGTTAGCGTAGGTTTGGGCCAAAGCACTTTTGATTGCTTCCCCAATAAATGCTTCTCCGTTGTATGTCGGAATGCAGATGCTAACCTTCGGCTGCTCGTTTGGCAGTTCTTCTTTTGATTGACTTTGTTGGTTTGATTGTGACAAGTTAGCCCTAATTTTGGCAGACTTCGCTTTGGCTGTTCCTGACAGAGGTATGCTTTGAAAGTTATCGGTAATCTCGGCAATATATTCGAGACGTTTTCTAATTTTATTCCCTGTAACTTGCGGGTTGAGTAAAGTCTTAATTTCCTCAGCAGCTATCGCTCCAATTTTTTGAGCTTCCCGGTAATTGTTGAAGACGTACCGCATTAAATCAGCAGCGTGTTCTACATCCGCTTCTGCCCAAACATTGCCTTTTTTGTAAGGCCCGCAATCTTTCTCAAGTGGGATTAACTTATACTTGACTAAATAGCTGTTGCCGGCATTCATAAATTCTGTATTTGATGAATAGCCGGTGGCAATTACGGGTTTGCCGTAAAACATGGCTTCAGCCATTGTTAAGCCAAATCCTTCGCAGCGGTGCAGGGATAGATAACAGTCGCAATTGTACAGCAAACCGTTAATTTCATCTTTGGACAAATACCCGTCTAGATGTTGGATATTTGAAGAATTTTCTATGGCAGAATTTAACAATTTTTGCTGTTCAAGATTTTTGTCGGAGTTGGAAGTTTTGAGAATTAACAATAGGCGGTCATCTTCGCCAAAAGCTTGTTTAAATGCTTGAATGGCCGCTAAAGGATTTTTGCGCTCGATGCGGCTGCAAAAGTCGAATACACACAAGAAAATAAATTTATCTTTAGGTAAATTCAGTGCTTCTCTGTTAAGGGAAGGTGCGGGGAGAGCAATACTGGGCATGATTTTGATAACGGGAATTGGCGAGACTGCGGAAATTGCCTCGGCGCAATAGTTGCTATAAGTCCATATTTCGTGAAAGTGATTAAAGGCTGGCTGCCATTCAGCGGGAAAGGCGGGAAGTTCCCAGGCCCAAAAGCCGATATTGTATTTGTTTTCAAAATAGCTGGAACCTGTATGTTTGATAAAGGTTGCAACTTCATCGGCGTTGACTTGAATTAAGTTTACGGGATGGGGATTGTCTTGGTTAAAATTTTGATAGGTGGTGTCTTGTTTGCGGTGGGGACTGCGGGGAAAATTGTTGATATTGAAGGGAATGTTGGCGGCTTCTGTGGCTCTGATGTTGGCCCGGACACCTTCTCCTATGCCAAATTCGCCGCTGATGTAGCCGGCGATGTTAATTCCTAGATTTGAGTTCATAGTTTATAATGTATTCAGCAACTTGTTGGGTGGATTTTTGGGAAAAAAGCCAAATTAATTGAGATTCTCAATCGCGCTAAATGAGGGTAGGGGTTGAGAATAAATTATAATTTTGCTCAATATTTGCTAAGATATAGCAATCCTTGCAGGATCGGTGAATAAGATTAAATGAACTGCTGAGGGCGCAGAGAACGCAGAGGAAGAGAAGAGAGGGAAGAGAAAGAGTTGGCAACAGAAAATTTCGTGCTTGACAAATGTGCCGATCGCCATTGTATACTGGCATCGCAATGCTAACCTTCGGCTGGTCGTCTGTTGGCATGGGTGGCTCTGTTTTATTTTACGATAAACTAATCAGGAATTTTAGAGAAAGTGATCGATCGCGTCAACCACGACCTCTTGAAGCTGCTCCCGCCGGATGCTAAAGTCATTGTTGAAATTGGCTGCGGTACGGGATCGACGGGCCAAGAGTACAAGCTGATCAATCCCCATTGTCAGTATATTGGCATTGAATGCGATCGAGAAAAAGCTAAAATTGCAGTCGATCGCCTAAACTGGGTGACGTTCGCCAATATTGAAGAAATTGCCATCGAAAGTCTCGACATCGCCCCAGGAACCGTCGATTGTTTGGTTTTTGGCGACTTGCTACCCTACCTCAAAAACCCTTGGGATATCCTCAAGCAGTACACTGCTTTGCTGAATCCAGAGGGGCAAATTCTCGCCAGAATCCCCAATGTTCAATACTGGCGGCGAATTGTCAATCTGCTGCGCGGACATTGGGAAAATCCCGACAGCAAGATGCAGCACTGGTTTACCCTAGAAAGTATTAAATCACTATTTGCTCAAGCCGGATTGCAGGTTTATGAATTTCAAGGAAAGGGACACAAAACCGAAAATTTTGTCCACTTTCAGCAATTGCTGCATCCAATGGTAAAGGCTTTAGAGCTAACATCGAGCAGTTTTGCTACCGAAACCGGTGCTGAATATTATATCGTGCGATCGACCAAATCGACCGTACCTGCGCGCAGACTGCTGATTCAGACTATCATTATGGCTCCTACAGGGTGCGATCGCGTGCGAGTTTTGGAACCGGACAAATTTAGCGCCACAATTCCCGGTGTCCGCACCGTATCCGGCGTGAAAGCAGCAGAATTAATTCCGCCCCTGTCTGGAGAAGAAAAAGTCTTCATCTGGCAGCGGACAATCATGCAATATCCCGCCTATATTCCCCAACTCAAAGAACTGCTTCACCAAGGCTATTTAATAGTATCAGAAATTGACGATAATCCCGCCCGCCGCCGCGAATACGCAGACAATAATTACCTCAGCTATCGCGGCTGTCACTGCGTTCAAACTTCTACAGAACCGCTAGCAAAAATTTTGCGGCACTACAATCCCAATGTGACCGTATTTCCCAATCAATTAGCTTATCTACCTCCGCCGCGAATTTATCCGGCAGAAGATACAGTCACAATCTTTTTTGGTGCGCTCAACCGCGAAAAAGATTGGCAGCCGATTATGGCAGCGCTAAATCGAGTTTTAGTTGCACACAAACACCAGATTCGAGTTAAAGTAATCCACGACCGCAGATTCTTTGAAGCCTTAAAAATACAGCAAAAAGAATTTGAACCCTTTTGCAGTTACGAACGGTATCAAGAAATCATGTACAGTTGTGATATCGCTCTGTTGCCGCTAGTTTCCAACCCGGTTAACGAAATGAAATCCGACTTAAAATTTATTGAATGTGCAGCGCGGGGAGTAGCAGTGCTGGCAAATCCCACCGTGTACGAACATTCGATTGTCGAAGGTGAAACCGGATTGATTTATAGATATGAAAATGAGTTTGAAACCAAACTAAATTCGCTGATATCTGACACATCTATGCGCCGGGAAATAGCCGCGAATGCTTACGAATGGGTGCGCAACAACCGCTTGCTGTGCGGACACTACCGGCAGCGCCGAGATTGGTACTTACAAATGCGGGACGAGTTGCCACGTTTAAATGCTGAGTTGCGCGATCGCCTGCCGGAGTTATTTGATGACTAAATGCGGTAAGATTTATAGGCGTTATTGTGCGCTCTTTCTGTTTTATTGTTTTATCGTTTAAATTTTAATTGTTACTCCACACCAATGCGAATTCTATTCACTATTGCTCACTTTTACAATCCCACCGGCGACGGGAAACACGCTTCCCAGCGAAATGATCCGCAACCGCGACTAAATGCTTTAACCGCTTCCGTGACATCGCTGCAAGCTTTGTACGGCAAATCTCAGTCCATGATTGACATTAGCGAATGTGCAACTATCCCAGCAAATCAATCTCAACAGCACGAAATTGACATTGTTGTTTGCACTACTCAAGGTTATCATCTGTTGCCTCAACTCGCTGTGCAGCCCAGATGTTTTATGCACCATGCTACAAAATGCGAACCGCTGCTGTTGGGGTTTGAGTGTCAAGCAGTTTTGCGAGCCTGTCTTAACAAATACGATTATTTCTGTTATTTGGAAGATGATTTAGTTCTGCACGATCCGTGGTTTTTTAGTAAATTAAAGTGGTTTACGCATCACGCAGGAAATGCGAATTTGCTGCAACCTAATCGCTATGAAATATCGCCTCAGGGGGCTGTTTTTAAAGCATATGTTGATGGTGCTTTAGCAGACTCAGCGACTTCTCAGTTTCAAAATGTAGAGGAGCAGCGGCAGTTAATGGGAAAAATCATGGAACAAACAATCGCTTTTGAGCGCGCTTTGAATCCTCATTCCGGCTGCTATTTTTTGAATGCGGAACAGATGGCACACTGGGCTAAGCAGTCTCATTTTTTGGACAGGGATACTAGCTTTATCGGCCCGCTGGAAAGTGCGGCGACTTTAGGAATTATGCGGACTTTTAGAGTTTACAAGTCAACTCCTTCTTATGCTAATTTTTTGGAAATTCAACATTTTGGAGCGAGTTTTCTGAAGTTGATTGGTAATAAGGTGAGGATGCGGCAAGAAGGATGAGTTAAGATATTCAGGTAAGCTGCAATTCTTGAGAGGTAGCATGACCCCGGCAACCGAAAAGATTGTCCTTCCCTCTCCCTTCCCCGACCACACGAAACTGCCAGAGGAAGATGGCACTTTCGGGAAGAATTTTCAGGAGCATCCCCAGAGTATTATTTTGACGGATTCTATTGGGCCGGTATTGCAACGGCTTCATCCCGATGGGCAATATGCTATAGGGCAAGACTGTGGAATCTATTGGCGAGAAACAGACCCGCTTGAAAAGGGAGCGGAAGCTCCTGATTGGTTCTACGTGCCGAACTTGCTACCAACACTAGGAAATCAGCTTCGTCGCTCTTACGTGCTGTGGCGGGAATTCATGGCTCCGATGATTGCTTTGGAGTTCGCATCGGGAGACGGTTCACAAGAGCGAGACACAACGCCGCTATCCTACTCAGAAGTCGAATCGGCGCCAAGACCTGGGAAGTTTTGGGTGTATGAGCGGATCGTGCGGATTCCGTATTATGGCATCTATGAGATCAATAGTGGCAGGCTGGAGGTTTACAGCCTGAACAATGGGTTTTACCAGCAGTTGCTTCCGAACGATCGCGCTCATTATCCGATCGCGCCAATGGGCGTAGAATTAGGACTGTGGCAAGGCAGTTATCAAAACCAGACAATGCTGTGGCTGCGGTGGTGGGACAGCGAGGGCAATTTGCTGCTGACAGGTACAGAACGAGCTTCCTTAGCAGAGCAGGCTTTGATTGCAGAAGCCCAAGCACGGCGGGATGCCATCCCTCGGTTGTTGGCAATGGGATTGAATACACAGCAAGTAGCAGAAGCACTCGGTTTATCAGTAGAAGAAGTTAGGCAGCATTCACAATCTTAATGTTGCTTTTTATTAATAAGAAGTCAAAACATCGCCGATTTTAACTGTGCCGCTGTTGATAATTTTGGCTAAAACTCCAGTTTGTGCGTGACCGAATTCCTTTTGGAGTAAACTGAGTAGGGAAATATCCCGATCGCCTGTTTCTGGATTCACTTCTATATTGACGCAGCGGCCGATTCGTGCTGTAACTTCTATGCGCGCCGTGCCTAATTGAAACTGTTTTCCGATCAACTCAAATTCTGACCAAGCTGCCATACCTTCTAGCACAATGTTGGGGCGAAATCTGCCCACGTCAATGTTTTGAACAGCGATTTCTGTTAATTGGTCTAATGTGGCTTGACTGAGTAAAGAAATGTGTACGGGTTCTCGATCGGGATAACGAGTGTTGCCGCTGCTGTCCCCGACTAAGTGCAAAGGTGCAAACTGCGGGTGTCTCGCTTCTTTTGTGGGTTCAATTCCAGCCAGATATTCTGTGAAAAAAGTGCCGATGCGATCGCGCCCCGCTGCTGTGTTCGTTTCTGCCGATAACACTGCAACTCCTTCATGCTGGACTGTTAAAACTGCCGTTTCCGGTTGATAATGACATTCTAAAGCTGCTAACAGAGGCCAATCGTTTTGAACGGCCAAATGTTTTTTGCTCATCCAAGGCATATTTTGGGTCGGCATCTTAGCAGCTTCCAGACTATCTGCAAACATTAAGGCAAAAGCTCGATCGCCCTTAATTCCGTGTCCTGCTGTTAAAGCAAACTCCGACATTTCTTGCGGTGTCAGCCCTTTAATTGGATAAATAAATAACTGTTTTATTGTTGCTACTGTCATATTTTTTTAGCTGCGCTTCAATTTAAAATGAACTCTTGTCCCCCCCTTACTAAGGCGGGCTAGGGGGGTCCAAGCTATTTCATAAACATTAATAAAATTGCTATAAAAACCCGATTAAGCTAGCAATTCATAGCGGCGGATATCTGGAGGTCCAACGGCCAAACCGTCTAATTTCTGCACGGCTTCTTGAATGTGAGTTGAACCGAGATGTTGTTCGAGCAAAGCTGCACTTTCCCACTCTTCAACAAACGTAAAATCTGTGGGATCGGCTTGATTTTGCAGGAGTTCGTATGTGATGCAGCCTTTTTCTTTGCGAGTTGGCTCTATAATGCTCAGCAGAAGGGATTTAAGTTCTGCTACTTTGTCGGGAAAGGCAGCAAGACGGGCGACTACTCGCAAGGTTGTTTTGGACATAGGAGAAAAAAGAAACAGATATGGCGATCGAATTTACCCTTTGCTATGAGGCAAACTCAACAAAACATGATTTCACTTAAAATAACCTAAAGAGGTCGATCGGTCAACGGGCAGCATAATGAGCCCCGGACGCGCTCAAGTCTCAGAAACCCGGTTTTTTGGGGAATTCTTCACCAACCGCATATCGTCGTATAAACCGGGTTTTTTGGTATATTTTGGCGAATACCAGAGAAACTCAATCTTTGGGATAAAATCGCTTGTTTTCTGTAGAATATTCCCAGGCGAGATCCTCCGGGTCTTTTTCGCGGCTCCACTGAGCAAACTCCGGCTTAACTTTCCACTTGCCGATCGTACTTGCGTGAACTTTGAACCTGCGGGAGAGTTCCGTCTGGGTAAAAGAGATTTTGGGTTTTGCAGGAGTCTTGGTTTGAGCAATGGGGAATAAATTTGGTTTTTTCTCTTGTGTTTTTTCCCGATTTATGGGAAGCTCTTGAACAGCTATTGCCGCATTAGGTGTTTCGCTTTGATTCACAGTGGGAGCTATTTGAAAATAATACAAAATTCCGCCTTGTTCCGTCACTTCAAAATCCGCTGCAAACTCAGAGGCTCGTTCGTCGAGATACTCTTGAACCTTTTCTCCGGGGAGTTTTGCATTCATCGCCAAATCCAAAGCCGTCACTCGCCCTTGATTTTCCTTGATCAACTTGTAGAAAACCGAGTCTAAATGAGCGAGTTTATTTTTTTGCTGCTGCTGATAGAGCCTGCAAGCCCAAGCAATGCCCCCTGTGGTGGCGATCGCCCAAAACATCTTTCCCGACTCGAAACTGGCAACCGCCGTCAAGGAAATAGGCAAAAGCAGGGTAAGATATGCCCAAATGCTTCCCTTCTTTAGGTTATTGCTGTTTTTGACCATAGTTCCTAAACAGGTACGTAGTTTAGCTTAGTAGAGCGTGTCTAAATGCCGGGAAAGTTTTTCGACTGTCGATATATCGATCGGCTAATCGCCCATCCGCCCAAAAATGGATACAGACCCCCCAGGACCTTGAGTGGTGATTCCCAAATTTTAGACTTTTGTTGAATATCTAGATTCATTGCTGCAAGTCAATCTAAAATCTAAAATCTAAAATCTAAAATCGGCTGACGCACTCTACTACAAAATCCCAGAATCTACTTTTTTTTTGCAACCGAGGGTTCATGTACTTTTTTCGCAAACAGATTCCCATCCTGCTGATAGTTGTTGCTTGCTGTACGCTGACGATTAGTTGCAGCAATAGCCGAGCTGTCGAGTGTACTAAATTTACTGCAATTATCACCAAAGGGAACGCTCTCATTGATGTTAAGAAAGACCGCAACGATGCTGCAACGACCAAGAACTTAGCTAAGGACTTGAACCAAACAGCGAAAGAAGTTGAGGCTCTGCGAATGACAGATCAAACCCTCAAAGAAATTCAGGGTCAGTCGGTTAAATCCTTCCAGCAAATGGGTCAAGCACTCGGCGACATAGGCAGAACTCTTGAGGCCGGAAATCTGGCTTCTACAAGTATAGAAGGTCGAGTGCAAATCCAAACAGCTCAAGCCGATATTATCAGAGCCGGACAGCAGGCGAATCAAGCAGCAGAAAATCAAGACGCTTTGACTGACAAACTGATTAATTATTGTAAGAGCAGTTCCTAAACGCTAATAGTTTTGAGTTTTGAGATTTCAACGCGATCCGCGAAGAAGGCTGCGCCGTGCATGAGTTTTGGAAGGCGGATCCTTCACCGGGCATCTACCCATTCCCAATTACCCATCCCCAATTTTAGTGATGAATTTCTAGATTCAAAATATAGCGACCGAGTTGCACTTTGTCCGACCACAACTCATATTCTAACCGCAGGTGTTCCGGTTCCGGCTTTCCTGTCAGCGTCAAGTTGCGAGTGAAGTTACGGAGTCGCAACTGTTCGGGAGTCGCCAGCGATTCGCCCTGAAGCCAATAACGGCTCAGGCCGTACATTTCTCGTTCCCAGCAGTGGCGGTAACTGTATTTCCCATTTCCTTGCATGGTCATAATGACTCGATAGGGTGAAACTTCTAGCCAGAGCAACCGGGGTTTTGTAGTAGGGGGTAAGATTGTAACTTGCTCGCCAGATTCGTCGGAGTCGTCGGAAAATTGGCGATCGATTATTGCTGGTTCGTGCAACAACAAGTGAAAGCGATCCCGGTCTTTTTGATAAAGTGTACCAGCCGTTTCAACGACTGACCACAAAGGTAAATCTGTGGATACCAGCGATAAACTTACAGGCTTGCGGTGATGGGTCAGCATAAATAAAAGTGTAGGGGTTGTTGTGGATCGGGTAGTTTGTGATTTGAGATTTGAGACTTTAGATTTTAGATTGGCTGGGTTCCAAATTCCGGAGCTTTTGCTTAAAAAAATGAAAACTCTACAACTCGCAATCGAAAATCTAAAATTGTTCTGTCAAAATTCCATCATCTGGTCGGTAACTGAGAGCAGAACATGAAATCTAGGCAGATAGACAGATAGTATTTGTCAGGGCCCCCATGGGGGCTAGAAAGCCGGTTTCTACAAAATTTTGCATTTAGTAATGATAAATATACGAAGAAATCGGCTTTCTGAGGTCCTAAGTGCGATCGCGAGCTATTTGTGAAATTAAGGTGAAATTAAGGTAAAATCCGTGCAGTTGCGCCCGCTCTCTCTTGTCGCTGACAACTGACAGCGCACTGTCCCGGCGAGTTTAATCAGTCTTGGAGTTAACCGGACACATTGGGAAAAAACCCGCAGGCATACCAGAAGACGACTGACTTAGGACTGGGAAAAAGGTAGGATAGCTAACGCCATCCCATCCTAGTTTATCTCAATGCAAGCTGACATTATAACTACTTCGCTTCTTGACAAAACTCAAACTTTAAGCATTCAAAAACCTGCCTCGGGCTTGTCGCTGGTCGGGAGGATTCGAGTTCCCGGCGATAAGTCGATTTCTCACCGAGCTTTGATGTTAGGTGCGATCGCCCAAGGTGAAACTACTATTGAGGGACTACTCCTAGGAGAAGACCCCCGCAGCACGGCTAAATGTTTCTCGCTCCTGGGAGCCAAAGTTTCTGAACTCAACGCGGAACGGGTAAGGGTCCGGGGCGTCGGAATTGGCGAGTTAGAGGAGCCTGTGGAAGTCTTGGACGCGGGTAATTCCGGCACGACGATGCGGCTAATGTTGGGAATTTTAGCCTCTCATCCGGGGCGTTTTTTTGCGGTAACGGGTGACAGTTCTTTGCGATCGCGCCCGATGTCGCGCGTCATTAAACCGCTGCAACAAATGGGAGCGCAAATTTGGGGCCGAAAAAGCAATTCTTTAGCTCCTTTAGCGATACTCGGACAGCAGTTAAAACCGATTCACTACCATTCTCCGATCGCCTCGGCTCAAGTTAAATCTTGCATTTTGCTCGCCGGTTTGATGGCAAGCGGAGAAACTACAGTCACAGAACCCGCCCTGTCGCGGGATCACAGCGAACGGATGCTGCGAGCGTTTGGAGCCCAATTGAGCGTCGATCCAGAAACTTGCAGCGTGACAGTCACTGGGCCGACACAACTGCAAGGGCAGAATGTGATTGTACCGGGGGATATTAGTTCGGCGGCTTTTTGGCTAGTTGCTGGGGCGATCGTCCCGGGTTCCGAGCTCGTAGTCGAAAATGTCGGCGTCAACCCAACTCGTACAGGCATTTTGGAAGCTTTGGAGATGATGGGGGCCGATATTGAACTGCAAAATCAGCGAGAGGCGGCTGGGGAACCGGTAGCCGATATTTTGGTTCGCAGTTCCGGCCAATTGCGGGGATGCACCATTGCTGGCGACTTAATTCCCCGACTGATTGACGAAATCCCTATTTTGACCGTAGCGGCAATCTTTGCATCGGGTACTACAATAATTCGAGATGCGGCGGAGTTGCGAGTCAAAGAGAGCGATCGGCTGGCCGTAACTGCTGCCGAACTCAACCGCATGGGAGCCAAAATTTCCGAGTTACCCGACGGTTTAGAAATTACCGGGGGAACTCCTTTGACCGGCGCCGATGTTGACAGCTACACCGACCACAGAATAGCGATGAGTTTGGCGATCGCAGCCCTCAACGCCACAGGTATTACTAACATTCACCGGGCAGAAGCTGCTGCCATTTCCTACCCCGACTTTACCGCCACTTTGCAACAAGTTTGCCATCCAAATTGAGAGCGCCAGAGCCGGAGAGCGAAAGAGCCGGAGAGCCAGGAGTGCGAGATTGGGAGAGGGGAGAGTGAGAAAAATCTTGTTTATTCATTTTTTCTTCTTCCTTCTTCCTTCTTCCCTCTTCCCTCTTCATATCGTTTCCGGTTGCATGGGAATGATAAAGTCCAGGTCAATAATTCCACATTCCCCGACTCCCCACTCTCCATCATTCCGGTGTAACCGGAATAGATATCATTCTTCCTTCAACATCCGTTTAAGAATCTTTACCTACAACTTGTTCTTTTAAAGAATCAATTTCCGTTAACAACTCTTGGCGATCGGAGGCCTTGAGCAGATAGCGGTAAACAAACCAACCCGTATATCCCATCCCAATCAACTCAAAAACGGGAGCTACCAAAGGGACATCATTAATAGCGCCTAAAACTCCCAGCATTACCTTAATACTAATACCGCCTGCCAGAATTAAACCAATAGTTATGAGGGGCTTTTGGTAGTCAGCAAAAAAATTGGAGACATAGGTTGGAAGTTCCGACAAAATTTTCAGAACTTGGTCTTTAATATCTTGGAACTGGCTCGTCGGTGTTTCTTCGGTTGTCACTGTAGTCATGACCCCCGGTTGGTCAGGCACCAGGTCTACTGTGACGACTTCAGTGACTGTTTGTCCCTCGTCAGAAAAGTTAGCTTGTGTCATTTGATACTTCCTCCGGTGTCAAGTACAATTGCAGGCTTTGAGTGGCTGCCAGTAATTCTCCGGCAATTAGCACAGCTTTCGCGCTGCTGGGGCTAATTGATGAGACAAAGGCAGAACTTCACAAATTGCCAGCAAAAATAAGGATAAGACTCGATTGTAAACAATTTCCCTCGTTGCCAAATCGGTCTTTTGACTCATCTTTTCACTCGATCGAGGTCGATTTGATTAGCGCAAGGGCGTCCTTGTTCAAAGTCGGTGATATTGCCGATCGTGGTTTCGGCGATATTTGTCAAAGCTTCCTCGGTGAAGAAAGCTTGATGTCCGGTAATCAGGACATTCGGGAAAGTCAGCAAGCGCTGAAAAACGTCGTCTTGAATAACCTGATTTGACAAATCCTCAAAAAACAGATCCGTCTCTTGTTCGTACACATCTAAGCCGAGGTAGCCAATTTTACCAGACTTCAGTGCTTTGGTAACAGCTTTAGTGTCAATCAACTGACCGCGGCTGGTATTGATCAGCATCATCCCCGGTTTCATTTGCTCGATCGCCTCTGCACCGATCAAATGGTAAGTTTCCGGCATCAGCGGACAGTGGAGGCTGACAATATCAGAGGCGGCGAACAGTTCCGGGAGTGCCACGTATTCCATGCCTAGGGCGAGGCAATCTACGTTTTGAAAAACATCGTATCCCAGCAGGCGACACCCGAATCCGTGCAGAATTTGGCCAGTAATTGCGCCAATTTTGCCAGTCCCGACGATTCCCACCGTTTTGCTGTGGAGGTCAAAACCCAACAAGCCGTCTAGGGCGAAATTGCCTTCGCGGACGCGGTTGTAGGCCCGGTGGATTTTGCGGTTGAGGGACAACATCAGAGCGACTGCGTGTTCGGCGACGGCGTAGGGAGAATAAGCAGGAACTCGGAGGAGAGTTAAGCCTAAATCGCGAGCTGCTGCTAAATCCACGTGATTGAATCCGGCGGATCTCAGGGCTAGCAAGCGGACGCCTTTTTCGGCGATCGCCCCGAGGGTTTTCGCGTCCAAGCAGTCGTTCACGAACGCGCAGACGGCCGGAAATCCAGCAGCCAAAACGCTGGTTTCTAGGGTCAGATGCGGTTCAAAAAAAACCAACTCGTGTTGACCGCCGACATTGGCTGCTGTCAGAAAAGTGCGATCGTAGGATTTGGTATTAAATACGGCTACCTTCATGATTTTTACCTGCAAATCCAGTAATAGTTGGCAGTTCTTCCCAGCTTAACTCCAAACCTTAGTTTTTTTAATTAAATTTATTAAACTAGACTAAGCAGTAATCATTAATCTGCCATCACCAAGGAGAGGAGCAAATGCATAAACAAGTCAAAACAATCCTATATGAAATTTTAGAAGTCTCAGACAGCACTAATTTCTACAGCTTAGCCGACGATGTGATTATTACTTCCTTAATTTTTTTAAACCTTACAGCTTTTATTGCTTCCACTTCTCCGAGCTTTTCCCTAGGATACCAACTCGTTTTTGAATATATCGAAATTATTTCCTCTTTGGTCTTCACACTAGAATATGTTTTGAGGATGTGGGTGTGTACCGTCGATAGCAAATACAGCCACCCCATTTGGGGAAGACTTAAATACGCTCTCACACCGCTGAGCCTGATCGACTTGATTTCAATTTTACCCTTTTACTTATTGTTGTTATTTCCCAACTTAAGCTTTGTTTATATAATTAGCATTTTGCGCCTATTACGCTTGATAAAAATTAGCAGGTATTCTGAGTCAGTGCGAACTTTAGGATCAGTATTATACGCTAAAAAAGAAGAATTACTAGCTACCGCTTTTGCCGTTTTTATCTTATTAATTTTTGCATCTAGTCTCATGTATTTGGTGGAATCATCAGCCCAGCCTCAATCTTTTGGGAGCATCCCAGATGCAATGTGGTGGGGAGTTGTGACTCTAACTACTGTAGGTTACGGCGATATTTATCCGATCACTCCTATCGGCAGATTTTTAGGCTCAACATTAGCATTCTTGGGCATCGGAATTTTTGCTTTGCCTGCGGGGATAATTTCTTCGGGTTTTTCCGAGGAAGTGCAAAGGAGAAAGCAGGAAAAAATGGCGGGAAATTTAGAGCAATCTGCGAATTATCAATCGGTCGAAAGGCTGGCGGAAATCGACGTCGGGTTTGAACAAAAGCAAATGGCGATCGCACTTCACATCGAAAGTTCATCCGAATTGATGAAAATGTGTGTTCAAACGGCGAAACAGAAATTAGGAAGTGATTTTCAGAATGAACAAATTATTTGCAGTTTAGCTATTCATCTGTACAATGAGGCAGTTAGCAAATTCGAGCTGTAATTAGAGCTAGATATGATACCTCTTGCAAAAATCGCCAACAATCTTGAAATTATCTGCGTTGGATCTGCGGTTTCCCGATACCTCAAAGATTTATGTAGTAATAAGTCTATTACCTTTCATATCATATCCTGTAAAATCACCGCGATCGGGTTTGTAGAGAGGAAGAAAATCCTCGCTACAAACAATAAATGATTACCAATCAGGCGGCAGATTGTAATATTCTAGAGTTGATTTATCAGCCAGCAAATCTTTAGTTTTTCTGTCAAGTTTAATCTCACCATCCGCCAAAACTAACGCCCTTTGAGTCGTTTTCCCAATCCAATTCAAATTGTGAGAAGCGATCAAAATTACCTCGATCGGCAATCGGGACAAAACTGACGCCAAGTGACGCCGCCACGAGGGATCGAGTCCGTTAGTCGGCTCATCTAAGATTAAAATTGTCGGCTCTAATGCTAAAATTGCTGCCAAGGCTGCTAACCTTCTTTGACCTCCCGAAAGTTCGTGGGCCGAACGGTTGGCAAATTCTACTAAACCGAATTCGTCTAATAGCGATAAAGCTCGATCGCGCGCAACTCCCGGCGGCACCCCGTAATTGCGCGGCCCGAACATTACATCCTCCAAAATAGTCGGCATAAATAGCTGGTCGTTAGCATCTTGAAAGCAAAATCCTATCAGCCTGCGGGTCTGGGATAAAGTCGCCGGTTCCAGCTTTTTTCCCTGCACTCTAATCTCGCCGGATTGAGGCATTTTTAATCCGATTAAATTTTCGAGCAAAGTGCTTTTACCAGCACCTGTCAGCCCGAGTAGAGCAACTCTTTCTCCCGGTTGCAAAGTAAAAGAAATTCCTGCCAATACTGGTTGTTGCTGCGGATAGCCGAATACTAAGTCTTGCACTTCGATTGTTGGCACTGATTGAAGATTAGTCATCCGATTTGAGATTTTAGATTTTAGATTATTGAAGAATTGCGACCGCGAATAAATCCGTTCGCAGGTCGATCGGACGCTACGCTAATGCCCAGCGGGTTGCTATCGTAATTTTACTTGATTGGAATCAAAAAAAGAGCCATTTTTTTTAGGGTTAAACCCTTGACTCTCAGCATTTAATCAAGTACCATTAAATAATGGGAGTGGTGGCATTTATTTATTTTTTGCCACCACTCCCATTATTTAAAATATACCACAAAAAATCCACCAAAGTCAATAAGTAATCCTTCTTTTTTAGGGCCGAGCAGCTATTGACGGTAACCTAGAATTATTGATTCCGAATAAATAGGAAACAATATGAATGTTTTTTTACCGCAGATAAACAGAGATAAACATTTCAGAGATTGCATCAGCGTTCATCCGTGTTCATCCGCTGATATCTGCGGTAAAAAACTCCCAATCTAACTATACCACTCCCCAAATAAGTTAGGACAAATTATAGTAGGGATGGCACTGCTATCAGCTTAGGAGAAATTGGGTATCAGAAGTCATTAAAATTACAACAACCAATAACCAATAACCACTTAAAAATTACCATAAGAAGCTATGGTTAATCCGGCAGCCATTAACATTGTTATTGTCAGCCAGAGTCGCTCTTTAGGTGTCGATTTTGAGTCGGCGGGCAAACTTCCTTGATATCCCCGAATTAGCATAGCTGCGTGTACTCTTTCTGCCCGATCGAGACTTCGCAAATAAAGGGCTCCGATCATGGAAGCACTAGCGTAACGCAGCCATCCTCCGGCGCCGGACAAGCCTCGGAGTTGGGCGGATATTTTCATGCGGTTGACTTCGGCCAGCAGGATTTCTAAGTATTGTCCCGTTAAAAGTACAATCTCTTGCAAACCTGCTGGTAGGGGTAATCCTTTGAGGGCGATTCCGAAACTGTGGGGTGGCAAAGTTAGCAGAAAACTGTTCATAATTAGCAAGCAAATTAGAGAACGCAGCAACAGAAAACTGGCGCGTTCCCAACCTTGGGGCAGCACTAATAAGGAGAGAAAAAGCAATTCTGCTCCCAACAGTTGCGCTAGGGTTCGCACCGGAGCCCTGAGCCAAAACGACCAAAAAAGTGCGATCGCCCCATAAATACCCAGCCACACCCAAGCGCCAGTCTTCATAAAACCAATGCCGATGACAATTATCAAAGACAGGCGCAATCGAAAAGGTATAGAGAGCTTAGACATCTTTAGGTTTTACCACCAACTGAGCAATACCAAAGGCCGCGCCGAAGCTGAAGGCAGACCCCAAAAGTCCAGCAATGCTAGTACCAATAGGCTGTTCTTCTAATCCTTTAACGGTGTAATCTGCTAAAGGAGTAGGATTTTCGATCGCCACAGCTTCTTTATCTTTAAAGCCGTATTTTTCGGCTACCGCTTCTAACCCATCAGGCCAACTTGAAGCAAACAGCGAAAGCACCCCCGAAATTAATAAAACTCCGATTACAGGCACTACCCATTTCTGCAATTGTGGCTGTTCTCCCGGCAGTAAATCCGGCCGCACTTTGACGAGATAAGTTAAAACGCCGCCTGTAATTACCCCTTCGCCAATCCCAATTAAAATATGTACCCCTACCATTGCTGGCAATGCGATATTGAGCGCTACTGTACCCGAAATTGCGAGTTGGATCGCAACAGAAATAGAAGCAGCAACGACACTGAGGCCCGCGGCTAGGCCCGCGGCTAGGGGCAAACGATTTCGGGAACCTCCCAAGAGTTGCTGCAACGGCTGCAACAGCCACCAGCCCACCCAAATGCCAACTAGCCCCATGTTAAAAATATTGGCTCCCAGGGCGGTGATGCCCCCGTCGGCAAACAAGACGCTCTGAATTATAAAAACCGTGCTCATTGCTAAAGTTGCCGCCCAAGGGTTGCCCAAAACAACCGATGCCAGCGCCCCTCCCAACAAGTGCCCGCTGGTGCCACCTGCTACGGGAAAGTTGATCATCTGGGCTGCAAACACGAAAGCTGTGGTTAAGCCCATGATTGGGGCTTGTCGGAGTCCAAGACTCGCGCGGGTTCGATTCAGCGCAACTGCAATTACTGCTGCACTTGCTATGCCGGTGGCAATGGCTACTGGCGGTGAAAGAAAACCATCAGGTATGTGCATTCATGTATCCCAAACGAGAGAACTTCCAGCCCTTTAGTCAACTATTTTTTACAAAAATTTACCATCCCCTCTGGGGGGATTGATGCGATCGAGCGATCGGGGGATTGGCGGCGGGCGATCGCTTATTCGATATAGATTAGCGCCTCAGGGGCTGAATTTTGAGGAGCAGAAATTGTACATTAAATAATCCTGAAGAATTATTCGGATATTTTACCGACAACCCGCACCTTGAAGCTTTTTGATAAAAATTATCAATATTTGTTGACAGATTCACACGCAAAATGTATTCACCGTCAAGCTCAAACAAGAATATTAAAAAAATATAAAGAATAAACTGAAAATCTCTAGGATCGGAAACAGCACCTAGTGTGACCTAGCCGGCCTCCACCGCAGTAATTAGTGCAGCAATTGGTTGTTTGACAATGATGGTGACTCACCACTTGTCAGACACATCTAAAGCCACATAAAAAATTGTTTGGAATCTCGGTTCTTGGATTCCCAAAAGCAAAAATGATAGCGAATTGCGGGGAAATATCGGCAGTTATACAGACAAAGAAACTATGTTGCTTGTGGGTTGCCCGATTCGTTGGTTAATTCTTCATGCTTTATGGAAAAATAAGAATCTTAAAAGCCGCACCATATTTTTCTGGATGTTTTCTTTGTTGGTTGCTTCCACAGCTATGTGCTGGCCTCCTCTATTTCCCTATTTGCCGTTAACTTAAGTAATGTGAGGTTTGATAATGGAGACTAAAAATAAGCCGATCCCAGCCAGGGATATGCACAAAATAGTTTGGGTTAGCGTCGGATTTTTGACTCTTTTCTTTATGACTTTTCCCATCGCAATGTGGCGCGTTAGCCAAAAAGAAAAGTTTCGCGGTTTTCACGTCAAGCCTTTGACAATCGAGGGGCAAAGTCCCGTTAATGCTGTTGCTAATGCTGTTGCTAAGGGGCTGACCCAAGCAGCTATTGCAAGTAGCAGTGCGCTTGCGGCTGCAAATAATTCCTATTTAGCTCTTGACAGCAAAAAAAAGCTGCCTCACAAGTCTCCAGAGGTTGTACCTTTCACTAATACCTCTACTGAAACGGCTATTGCGAGTAGCCCTACAGATAAGACTGTCCAAGCTGTATCTGTATCAGCAGGCTAGCAGGAAGTTCAGGCGGTGGATCGAACAAATCAGACAGCAGAAATTACCGATCGCCTAAAACTAGATGAGTTAGCTCTGAAAGTCTACGATCGCATCGATCGAAGTTGGCAAACTAGTCCTACCTTCACTCAAAATCTAGTCGATCGGGTCAGCGTCAGTCAAGATGGGGCGATCGGCAATTTCGAGCCCCTCAATCAACCAGCCAAGGATTACACCCAAGAAACTCCTTTGCCACATCTGCTCAAATCTTCCGAAACTAGCAGCAACAGTGCAGCAGCAGTCGCTAAGTTTACTGTAGTGTTTGCTCCTACTGGAGCCTTAGAAGTTAACCAGTAACTCACATACAACATCTCTCCGGTAAAGTGCGCCATCAGCACCTTACTTTTCATTTTTAACTTAAATGTGATATTATAAACAGCGCCCTCTAAGGCATTCTACATCTAAAACAACAAATGAAAGAACTTGACGAAAAAAAAACCCAAGAACTGCTATGCACCATCATGGAATGGGAACTAGCAGGTGTCGTGCGCTACACCCACTATGCACTAATGGTGACAGGACCAAACCGGATTCCCATCGTACAGTTTTTTAAAGCACAAGCAACGGAATCCCTAATCCACGCCCAACAAGCAGGAGAAATTCTCACCGGTTTAGAGGGGCATCCCAGTCAGAAAATTGCTCCCATCGAAGAAACCTACAAACACGCCGTAAAAGACTTGTTGGAAGAAAGTTTAAATCACGAGAAAAAAGCGCTCAAAAAGTATAAATCTTTACTTGAAGTTGTGACCGACTCCAGCGTTTATTTGGAAGAATATGCCCGCAATCTGATTGGACAAGAAGAATTGCACCAAGTAGAACTGAAAAAAATGCTGCGGGATTATAGTTGATTTAATAATTAGTTAGTTGTGATTGGTCAATACTTCGGACAGTTTCATTGCCCATCGGAAAGCTAGAAACCCGGTTTCTACGAATTTTGCGACGAGTCATGAGAAATCTAGGAAGAAACCGGGTTTCTGAGGTCTGCGTGCATCCGTCCCCGCTTGCGTTTTTATGTCGTAGCATCACACCCTTGATATTCACTTCGCCCGATCCTGATAGTGTGCTTCCTAAGCGTTGCTTCCAGCTATTGGATCGCCCTGAAACCCTTATTCTCAGTTACGCCATCAAAAACTGTCCGAAGTGTTGATTGGTTATTGGTGATTGGTTAGTTGTTAGTTGTTATTTGCAATGACCAGTGACCAAAGCCCGATGTCTATGCCCCATACCCCATACCTCATAATTATAAAAAATGAATTTTAGTGAAGCGGTACCGACTTTTTTAATTACCCTGCGCGAAGGCGTAGAAGCCGCCTTAGTCGTCGGAATTGTACTAGCTTGCTTGAAAAAAGCCGAGCAAAGTCACCTCAATTCTTGGGTTTATGCAGGTGTCGCAGCCGGCATTGCTGCTAGCGGTATTGTGGGTCTTATATTCAACGGATTGCTCGCAGCACTATCAACATCCGAGCAGCCTTACGCACCGGTAATTAAACAGCTATTAGAGGGCGTGCTGGGAATTGTGGCGATCGCAATGCTAAGCTGGATGCTAATTTGGATGACTCAGCAAGCGCGCTTTCTCAAAGCTGAAGTTGAAGGAGCCGTTACAGCAGCTTTGACAGAAAATACCAATGCCGGCTGGGGCGTATTTGGCTTAATTTTTATTGCGGTACTGCGCGAAGGTTTTGAAACAGTTTTATTTGTCAGCGCTCAGTTTCAACAAGGTGTGAGTCCCGCTTTGGGAGCTTTGGGCGGTTTGACTGGAGCGGCAATAATTGGGGCGCTACTGTTCAAGTGGGGCGTAAAAATTGATATTCGCCTGTTTTTCAAGTTTATGGGGATTTTGTTGCTGTTAATCGTAGCAGGCTTGGCAGTATCGGCGCTGAAACATTTCGATCGAGCCGCTGAGATTTTGCCGCAGATAGATAGCAAGTATGCAGCGATTTGTTTTTATTACGATCGCCTCGCACCAGTCCACTCTTGTATCTTAGGCCCGATGGTGTGGAATGCAGCGTCCAGTTTGCCCGATCGGCAATTTCCGGGAGTGATTCTCAAAACACTGTTTGGATACAGAGATCGGCTTTATCTCGTCCAAGCGGCTGCTTACACAATATTCTTAGCCACCATCGGCCGTCTTTACTTCCAAAAATTAGCCTCTCAGGCGACTGTTTCCCCAAAAAATACTCACTCGGCTCAAGAATCAACTCTTTCTCAGTAGTTGGGTCGGCTATGGTTACAGATTATTTCCCTGCTTTCACTGCTTCTGAGGCACCAAAAAAATTGCCTAATTTTCCAAAATCGGCCCAAAATTTTAGGGTTTTGGGATGGACTCTTTGACATTTGTATGATATTATTTAATAATGGGAATAGCACTTTTTTTAAAAATAAATAGTTAGATTTATATTATTTAATAATACAGTCAAGAGCTAAAAAAAGCAAGGGCTAACCCTCAGAAAAAACCAAATTTTTCTCAACCTCAACAACTTTATAAATCACAAGTCGTAGAGTGGGCAATCGTCGAAAATATTATGTAACTCGCAGAGAGCATAAGTTGCTGGTAGTCAGGCCCGCAAAGGTGTCGATCGAGAAGAGGGGCGATGACGCACTACCAGCAAACAAACGCAGGGTGGCTCTAAAATCTCAAATCCCATCGTCAATCGCCGCCACAGAAGTCGCGCCCGCCAACAAAAAATCTACCCCGGCCCAGATTTCTGGGGAACAGTCTTTCTGATAGCCACTGAAGGAGCTTATAATTAATACAACAATTTTTATATAGCTCACAAAGTTCTTAATCAACCTTATAATTCTTAAATGAAGCTTAAAATTAAAAAATTGCTTGTTAAAGTTACCTGGAACCCCCAGAAGGCTGTAGCCTCCCCCATCTGGTTAGCGGTGAGATAAATAATGATGCCTCGCATACTTGTTATTGATGATGACGCGGCGATCGCCGAACTCGTAGCCGTCAACCTAGAAATGGCTGGCTACGAAGTCACCCAGGCCGAAGACGGCATCAAAGGTCAGGCACTGGCCATACAACTGCTGCCCGACCTGATCATGCTAGACCTGATGCTGCCTAGAGTAGACGGATTCACAGTGTGTCAGCGGTTGCGGCGCGACGAGCGCACAGCCGACATTCCCGTCTTGATGTTGACCGCCTTAAGTCAAACTCAAGACAAAGTAGAAGGCTTCAACTCCGGCGCCGACGATTATCTGACCAAACCCTTTGAACTAGAAGAGATGCTGGCGCGAGTGCGAGCCTTGCTGAGGCGCACAGACCGCATCCCCCAAGCTGCCAAACACTCAGAAATCCTGAATTACGGTCCGCTGACCCTTGTCCCCGAAAGGTTTGAAGCTGTTTGGTACGTTCAGACAGTCAAACTAACTCACCTAGAGTTCGAGTTGCTGCACTGCTTGCTCCAGCGCCACGGTCAGACAGTCTCTCCCAGCGAAATTCTCAAAGAAGTGTGGGGTTACGACCCCGACGACGACATCGAAACTATTCGCGTACACATCAGACACCTGAGAACAAAAATGGAACCCGATCCCCGCCATCCTCGGTACATCAAAACCGTATACGGGGCCGGTTATTGCCTGGAGTTGCCCAGCAACGAGCAAGTAGCCGAGGAAACCAAATCCTCTGCTTGAGCGAGCGCGCCAGATGCAACAAGCAGTTAAAAATCCCGCTATAAAAGCCTGAAAGCATTTGCTCTCAGGCTTTGTTGTTTGGAGTTCGAGTTGACACTCAAGCGGTCTGAAGAAACGCTCGATTTTTGAAGAGACCAGAATCTGACCTTCAAAGGCATTGTCAATCTACCTCCTTACGCTCAAAACAACTATCTTTCGATCCTGCAATCACCCTTACTTTTAATATGCTTTCCGAGTTCATCACGCTTGCCAAATACGGTACGCTCTCACCCTGCCATTACTTGCTCTTTTTGTGTTGCCTCTCAATCGGCGTACTAAGTAGCCGGGATTTCGCCTTGCTAAGGAGGGTTCAACACGTAGATGATTATTCCTACTTGCATTCTGCATTATAGCCAAATACGAAGGGGATTAAAATCCCACGAGTCGCTTTCCTCTCAGGTCTAAAGACGCGCTCGTTTCCCACTTACCGCGAGGTTTCTATGAATATGTCAACAAGTACGCATTAACTCTCTTGATTCTGAAAAAAACAATCCCCCACCCCCCTGTAACCCCACTTTTCTCGAAGCTTGGCCAGAGGAAATTACCGGATTTCTTTTTCCACCTTGTTTTTTCCCAGAGGATTAAATAGCTACTTAAACAATACTCTAGCCTTAATAATATTATTTATCAATAACTTCTGAACTATTCCTTGAGTTGCTATTTTCCCTAACGGGAAGCCAACTTCGGAGAGAGCGCCCAAAACAGTCATAAGCTTGAGAACACGATGTTTTTTACTATTCAGTTACATATCTGAACTCAAATTAGCCAAAAATTTTATCAAATACCCCTTGACGAAACTTCTAAAATTGTTGATTATTTATATCAATAACCTGCAAGCGCTTAAAACTCAACAGACATCTTTCTCAAGAGGTAAATCGCCGTGACAAGCAAGGCCAAAAAATCCTTCCCAGCCGAAGGAGAATCCTTTCTCTGGTGGGCGGGCAACGCCGGCTTAACAAACCTGGACGGTCCTTTGCTCGGTAGCCACCTCGCCCACGCCGGCCTCATCGTCCTCTGGGCGGGAGCCCATATCCTATTTGAGCTTTCCCACTTCAACCCAGAATTGCCCATGTACGAACAAGGCTTAATCCTGTTGCCAAACCTAGCCAGACTCGGCTTGGGCGTTAGTGCGGGAGGCCAAATTGTCGATACTTATCCGTACTTCGCCGTTGGCGCGATTCAGCTAATCAGCTCAGCCTTTCTCGCCTTCGGCGGCTTCTTTCACTCCCTCAAAGGGTCAGCCACCCTGGAAGAAAGAACTTCTTTCTTTGGCTACAAATGGGAACACGCAGACAAAATGACCACCATCTTGGGCATCCACCTAGTTTTGCTGGGTGTCGCTGCCTTCTTGTTGGTGGCCAAAGCTATGTATTTCGGTGGTTTATATGATACTACAGTCGGGCAAGTGCGGGTAATTTCGGAACCCACACTCAACCCCGCTGTCACTTTCGGCTACCTGTTCGGTGCAGGCGGCAAACACTCGCTCGTCGCCGTTGACAACCTCGAAGATGTTGTCGGCGGTCCCCTTTGGGTAGGAATTCTGTGCACTGCCGCCTGCTTCTGGCACATTCGCACTCAACCTTTTCCTTGGGCAAAACGCCTCTTCATCTGGTCAGGAGAAGCTTGCGTATCCTACAGTCTCGGCGATGAAGCCTTAATGGGCTTCATCGCCGCCTACTTTGTGACTGTAAATCACCCTGTTTATCCAAAGGTTTTTTACGGCCCAGTGGGTTTGACAGGTGCCGACGCAGCGGTTTTTTCTTCGGGGACAAGGCTGGCGACAAGCCACTTTGTTTTAGCAATTGTGGCGCTTTCCGGTCACATTTGGCACGCGCTGCGTAGGCGCACAAAAGCGGCGGGATTTGATTTTCTGTCTGGGATTTTGTAGGGCGAACTGCTGCCAAAGTTGAAGTTACAAGTGTACATACAGGGGTGAGTTTTTCTGACATAACTGTGACTTTTTTGAGGAAGTTGCCTATTTACCGCAAGGGTTTGTCTCGGATAGTCCGGGGATTGGAAGTGAGTTTAGCTCACGGATATTTCCTGGTAGGATTAGTTGCTGTGTTGATACGGTTGCAGGCAAAAGGGTTGACACCGCTGGCGGGTTGGCTGGCGACGCTGACATTAATTCTGGGGCGATCGCCCTTGCTGTTGGCGATCGCCCAAATCTGGAAAAAGACAAGTCATTCTATTGGCATAAAACTCCCGAAGAGGGGAGTTTATTCCGGGGCGGTTTTGTCATCGGTGGCACATCGGCAGCTTTTCTCGGCTATTTGCTGCTAGAAAATGTTTCTGGTATGGATGCGATTCTGCGGGGTTCTGTGAATTAACGGCTCGGCGTGTGGTTGACATCGGTCGATCGTAAGCTGAGAGACTTAGGAATTGCGAAACAGACTTTCATCCGCCGAGTTTCTGAAAGCCTTTCCTCGTTGTAACAGCCCAATTGCACACAGAAAATCGAGGGCGCAATTCCTGTTTTTTACCTACCAAACGCCTTCAGATTACGCTCAACCTTGAAACAATAACCCTATGACTGTCTTTTTCTATTGTTTCTCTATCACTTTGATGTTTCTGTTTTTGTGGAGTATGTCAGTAGCATTGCGAGAAGGAGTCCATTAAATCAAGCGCTTGCATCAAATTCCTTGTTCAGATTGCGAGTTTTTTACCTATGACTACCGCCTCAAATGTACAGCGCGTCCCTGTGTTGCTTATACTTAGGAAGCGAGCGGTTTTACGGACTTTGAACCTAAGATTTGTTTTGCCAATGCTTATTAGCAACATTGCTCTCAACTTCACAAAAATTACGCAAAAATACCGACAACCACTTTTTCAGTTCCCCTTTTAACAAGGGGGATAGGTGGCTAGCAGATTCCCCCTTGCTACAATGGGAGTCTAAACTTAGATTGCTCATCAAGAAAAATACACTTTAGGATAATCGCACATGAAGCGCGAATAAATAACAGATAAGCCAGTAAAATTCCCGTTCAACTTTTTTATTTTTTACGACATGAATTTATACAGCGCTAACTCACTCAAAGTCGAACTCAATCAGAGAGGCTGCCGCCTGACTCCCCAGCGAGAAACTATTTTGAGCGTCTTTCAAAGTCTGCGGCAAGGAAATCATTTGAGTGCGGAAGAATTATACAAAACTTTGCAGAATCAAGGAGAAAGAATTGGCTTATCTACTGTCTACCGAACCCTGCATTTATTAGCAAGGATTGGGATTCTGCGTGAACTAGAATTAGCAGAAGGACACAAACATTACGAACTGAATTTGCGGGAATTGCACCACCACCACCATCTGGTTTGTATTCAGTGTCACAAAACCTTTGAATTTAGCGATGAATCGATTTTAAAAATTGGCAAAAAGCAAGTTGAAAAAGCTGGTGTAGAACTGCTTGACTGTCAATTAACTGTGCGTGCTGTTTGTTTGGAAGCGCTGCGGGAGGGATGGCCTTCTTTGCTGCCGAGCAATTGGTCCTGTCCGAGATATCATGCGGAAATTGAGGAGGAAATTAGTTGAGTTGGATGAAATACACTTCGGTAACGGGGAATTGGTAATTGGTAATTGGTAACTTTTTAACTCAGGTACGGCAATAGCGTTAATAGCGTTGCAAGGAATGTTAGCGAAGTGATTCTTAGGAAAGCAATCTGACGCCTTCAAAACTTGCCGTCTTTCCCTTCCGCTTAATAGCGTTGCAAGGAATGTTAGCGAAGCAATTCTTAGAAAAGCAATCTGACGCCTTCAAAACTTGCCGTTTTCCCCTTCCCCTTCCCCTTCCGTCAAGCAACCTCAGAATCGGAACGTTGGTGTTCCATCCGAAATATGTTAGCGTACAAACTAGCAACAATCTGTTTGCCTTCCTGCGTCAACTGCAAGTAACCGAGAGATTCACTGATGTGCGGATAAATGCCGCTCCAGTAAAACTTAGAGTAGCTTTGCAGCAAGTCGCCCGGATGTCGGTAGCCCAAAAGTTTAGTAGCACCGCTTTCTTCCAACTCGTAAAACAGCGCGCCTATTTTCTGCAAATATTGCGGGTTGCTGAGCTGACCTATCAAGTCAGCACCACGAACTAAACTAGAGTAATTAACGGCATCCTCGTCAATGTTGCCGTCAAGCACCGAGAAACGAGTCTGTTCTATGTTCTGCTTAATTATTTCAGCATTAATTAGCTTGTGGTTGCCGAAGCGCTCGTCAATGAACAATTTAGCTCTGTCAACTCGGTAAGGAGCTAAGCTAGCCGCTGTTGCACCGGGAGCAAGTGCAATTCTCATGCCATCTTTTCCCGTAGCATACAATCCTTCTGATTTTTGGTCTTGCCGGCAAACTCCTTTGACATATCCGATATCTTGGCACAGCAAAGAAATGATGAAGTGGAGCCAATCGTCGCAGGAAACTCCGCCCTTGCGAATGTGTTTTCCCCGCAAGATTTCTTGACCGACTAAGGTAATGCAAATGGCGTGTTCTACATTGTGATAAAGACCGTCGCTGTTGGCGATGTTTTCTAACGCCATTGCCCCCACCCAGGCAATAATGTCAGCATAGTCGGATTTGTAGCCTCCGTAAGTGCGGCTGTACCCGTTCTCAAGCTGTTCGATGAAAGCCTGGATCAGCAGTTCTGTAGAATTAAACATATCCTGTCGTTTTACCTTAATATTGCCTTTCAAGAGCGGTGAATCTATTTGGGAACCCTCTAATTTTATGGATGAGATTTTAACTTACAACTCATGCACCCCCTGTGCGTTGTTCGCGATCGCGTAGCAATCTCAAAACTCATTGACGCCACTACGCCCGGGGAGTCGCGAAGCAATCTCGCGCCCGCCCTCAAAACTCCCAAGCAACTCAGTCCATCGCTGACACCCATCTGGGCCTTACTGCATAGAACAGCCTGCTGACTATTTTTCGCTCGTCAGAACTTCGTGAAGTACCCCAACTTGCTTCGCTGAAGTTGGGGCTTCCAACATCAACTCAATTCAAGGACGGTCTTATTCGTCTTTGGAGCTTTCCGTCTCATCCGCCGATGCCTCTACACAGTCATCTGTGTTTTGGTCTTACTCGCCGTCCACAGGCATACCCTCGGCTTCCCCAAGAGTTATTTCTTTGTTTATTTGGTTGCCGTATGTTTGGACTTATTTTTCTACCAGTGACACAGAGGGCGATCTTGGACTGAGATCGAGAGCGAATCCGATGCACACTTCTGAGGAACTATCCAGCTTTACTATAGAGAACGCCATGCTTGATAGCAACAAAAGTAGTATACAACATTATTACAATAGAACAAAACAATGTTGCTTCGTTTTTATTTATTGGTCAAAATTCATCCCCACCTTTTAGAAGGATGGGGAATTCTTTTGACACTCAGTTAAACTGTGAGAATTAATTGCGTATTGAATAGGCTGGAACTGAGTCGGAGCAATCTTACCGAATTTCCAAATGTTCAAGTAAAGTTCGGAAATTCCCTATTCAGGAATATAAGCTTTGGGTCATCTGCGGTCAAATAAATGTATATTTCTTATTGTCCGGCAATTTTAGATAACTTTATGTGATGTCGCTCGGCCGGTGGCTGTGATGCTGAGACTGTGATGCGATATCCCGCTTGAGTTGATGGGCGTTTCAGAAAAATGGTGATTCGATCGAAATATCGATCGTCATAAATTTTGCTGGCGGCTGTGACAAGCCTCACGGTTGCGTTTAGATCGCAGTATGTCACATATCATTCGCCCGTTGAGATCGCAAGTCGAAACTGGGAGCAAGGAAAGAAGTTCCAGAGCCTTGCCAAATTCCTTGCCAAAGAAAGTCGAGTCATGTACAATATAGAGTCTGGTATCCTCACTTACCCATAATTATTTTGATTCATCCCGTCCCCCCTAGAGGGGAAGGGACTTTCAGTGCGGATGCCGCTAAATCACTATATTCAGCAAAAAGCTAGAAATGCCGTAACTCATGCCCACTATTCAGCAACTCATCCGTTCAGCACGGGAACAAACGCAGAAAAAAACCAAATCGCCAGCTCTCAAGAGTTGCCCCCAGCGCCGCGGAGTTTGCACCAGAGTGTACACGACCACCCCGAAAAAACCCAACTCGGCGCTGCGGAAGGTGGCTCGGGTACGGCTGACCTCTGGTTTTGAAGTGACAGCCTACATCCCAGGGATCGGTCACAACTTGCAAGAACACTCGGTAGTAATGATCCGGGGCG
Organism: Microcoleus vaginatus BM001213989; assembly: GCA_036700245.1. Taxonomy (GTDB): domain Bacteria; phylum Cyanobacteriota; class Cyanobacteriia; order Cyanobacteriales; family Microcoleaceae; genus Microcoleus. Next base: position 88,062 of record JAUBOM010000001.1, on the reverse strand, counting down.
GTCGGGTAAAAGATTTGCCCGGAGTTAGATACCACATCATTCGCGGTACATTAGACACCGCTGGGGTGAAAGACCGCAAGCAGGCTCGTTCCAAATACGGGGCAAAGCGTCCTAAAGAGAAAAAATAACCAGGATCTTGCCCGTCGGGGTTGGGAAGCAACAATAAATCCGATCGCGCCGATCGATCTCACGCTCGATCGTCATAGATCGAGATCTGATCCCAAAACCCCAAACTCAATCATTCAAAATCAAAAACCCCCCATAGAACTATGTCTCGCCGCACAGTTATTCAAAAACGTCCAGTTCCGCCAGATCCAACCTACAACAGCCGGTTGGTAAGCATGATGGTGAGACGGATCATGCAGCACGGCAAAAAATCCGTTGCCTCCAGCATCGTCTACGATGCCCTCAAAACCATCCAAGAACGCACAGGGGCTGAACCGTTAGACTTGTTTGAAAAAGCAGTCAAAAACGCTACACCCCTGGTCGAAGTCAAAGCCCGCCGGGTAGGTGGCGCCACCTACCAAGTGCCGATGGAAGTGCGTTCCGATCGCGGTACAACGCTCGCCCTGCGCTGGCTGATCAGATTTGCCCGCGCCCGCACGGGCCGCTCGATGGCAGCTAAGCTAGCCAACGAACTGATGGATGCAGCTAACGAAACAGGCAGTGCTATTCGCAAGCGCGAAGAAACACACCGTATGGCCGAAGCTAACAAGGCTTTTGCTCACTATCGGTATTAATTGCCAACTCGGGCATGGAGAAGAGCGCGATCGTGCGGTATAAAAGCATGAGGCGAGAACTTGGCAAGTGTAAGTTTTGAGTGTTGAGATTGCTTCCCTTGGGGCAGTTGCCCGATCGCGCAAGCAAACTCAAAACTCCCAAAATCAAAATTCACGCACTCAAAATTCACGCACTCTCTGAATCCTCCATGTCGCATTCTTAATATTTTTGTAAACAAATGTTGCAAAAAATATTAAAATGTAACTATAAGCTCCAGAGACTGTAGTAAATCGCTGGGGAGTGCAAAATAGGGTTTCTGTGTAGTATAATAGTATTATAACAGCAACACAAGATTAAGGAGGTAGCTGTGGCACGTACCGTCCCGCTAGAAAAAACTCGCAACATCGGCATCGCAGCCCACATTGACGCGGGCAAAACAACAACAACTGAAAGAATTCTGTTCTATTCAGGCATGGTTCACAAAATGGGTGAAGTGCACGAGGGAACAGCAGTGACTGACTGGATGGAGCAAGAGCGGGAGCGGGGAATTACGATTACTGCCGCTGCTATCACCACCAGTTGGAAAGATTACAAAATCAACATCATCGACACTCCCGGACACGTAGACTTCACGATCGAAGTCGAACGCTCGATGCGAGTGCTCGACGGAGTGATCGCAGTGTTCTGCTCGGTAGGGGGAGTGCAGCCGCAATCCGAAACAGTTTGGCGACAGGCCGATCGGTACAAAGTACCGAGGATCGTGTTCGTCAACAAAATGGATCGGATGGGGGCAAACTTCTACAAAGTCTACGGCCAAATTCGCGATCGAATGAGAGCGAACGCCGTACCCATCCAAATCCCGATCGGCAGTGAAGAAAACTTCCGGGGAATTGTAGATTTAGTGCAAATGAAAGCCTACATCTACAACAACAACACCGGCACCGATATCGAGGAAGTAGAAATCCCCGATGAAGTAAAGGATCTAGCCGTAGAATACCGCACCAAGCTGATCGAGTCGGTAGCAGAAACCAATGACGCCCTCACGGAGAAATACCTCGAAGGCGAAGAGTTAACGGAAGACGAAATCCGCTTGGCCCTGCGTCACGGCACTGTCGAAGGTACGATCGTCCCAATGTTGTGCGGTTCAGCGTTCAAAAACAAAGGCGTTCAGCTTTTATTGGATGCAGTGATCGACTACCTGCCGTCGCCCTTGGAAGTTCCCCCAATTCAAGGACTCCTGCCCAACGGCGACACAGCAGAACGATTTGCAGACGACAGCGCGCCGCTGTCAGCCCTGGCATTCAAAATCATGGCTGACCCCTACGGCCGCCTGACCTTCGTTCGCGTCTACTCGGGTATCCTCAAAAAAGGTACCTACGTCCTCAACTCCACTAAAGACAAAAAAGAGCGGGTGTCTCGCTTAATTGTCCTCAAAGCCGACGATCGGATAGAAGTTGAGGAACTGCGGGCAGGAGACTTGGGAGCAGCCTTGGGTTTGAAAGACACCTTCACCGGCGACACCCTCTGCGAAGAAGGAGCGCCAGTGATTCTGGAATCCCTGTTTATTCCAGAGCCAGTCATCTCCGTGGCTGTCGAACCCAAAACCAAACAAGACATGGAGAAGCTCTCCAAAGCCCTCCAGTCGCTCTCGGAAGAAGACCCCACCTTCCGAGTCAACGTTGACCCAGAAACCAACCAGACAGTCATCGCCGGCATGGGCGAACTGCACCTGGAAATCCTCGTAGACAGGATGCTGCGGGAATTCAAAGTAGAAGCCAACGTGGGTCAGCCGCAAGTAGCCTACCGCGAAACCATTCGCAAAGCCGTCCGCGCCGAAGGTAAATTTATCCGCCAAAGCGGGGGTAAAGGCCAGTACGGTCACGTCGTGATCGAACTAGAACCAACAGAAGTGGGAACCGGCTTTGAATTTGTCTCCAAAATTGTCGGCGGCACTGTACCCAAAGAGTACATCGGTCCTGCAGAACAAGGGATGAAAGAAGCCTGCGAATCAGGTATTGTAGCAGGATATCCCGTGATTGACCTCAAAGCTACTATGGTAGACGGGTCTTTCCACGACGTAGACTCCTCAGAAATGGCATTTAAGATCGCCGGTTCAATGGCGATCAAAGAAGCCGTAATGAAGGCGTCGCCAGTGCTGCTAGAGCCTATGATGAAAGTAGAGGTTGAAGTTCCCGAAGATTACATCGGGAACGTCATCGGAGACCTCAACTCACGTCGGGGCCAGATCGAAGGTCAAGAGACGGATCAGGGGATTGCCAAAGTTTCTGTAAAAGTTCCACTAGCAGAAATGTTTGGTTACGCCACCGATATCCGCTCGAAAACCCAAGGTCGAGGCATCTTCACAATGGAATTCAGCCATTACGAAGAAGTGCCGCGAAATGTGGCAGAAGCCATTATCGCTAAGAACAAAGGGAACTAAGGATTTTAGATTTTAGATTTTGGATTTTGGATTGAATCCAAAATCTAGAATCTAAAATCTCAAGTCTAAAATCGCTAAAAGAAACAAGGAACAGATCAAGAATGGCACGCGCAAAATTTGAACGGAATAAACCCCACGTAAACATCGGCACGATCGGTCACGTTGACCACGGCAAAACAACTTTGACCGCCGCGATTACGATGACTCTCTCTGCACTAGGTCAAGCAAAGGCTAAGAAGTACGACGAAATCGACGCCGCGCCTGAAGAAAAAGCACGGGGTATTACGATTAATACTGCTCACGTGGAATACGAAACCACAACTCGGCACTATGCCCACGTAGATTGTCCCGGACACGCTGACTATGTGAAAAACATGATCACCGGTGCTGCTCAAATGGACGGCGGCATCCTAGTAGTGTCAGCGGCAGACGGCCCCATGCCTCAAACTCGCGAACACATCCTGCTAGCTAAGCAAGTTGGCGTTCCCAGCCTGGTTGTCTTCTTGAACAAAGAAGACATGGTAGACGATGCAGAACTACTAGAATTGGTGGAACTGGAAGTTCGGGAACTCCTGAGTTCTTACGATTTTCCTGGCGATGACATCCCCATCGTGACCGGTTCGGGATTGAAAGCTCTCGAAGCGATGATTGCCAATCCCAAGGTTGTAAGGGGCGAGAATGAGTGGGTTGACAAAATTTACAAGCTGATGGAAGAAGTAGATTCTTACATCCCCACACCAGAGCGCGAAGTTGATAAGCCTTTCTTGATGGCTGTAGAAGACGTATTCTCGATTACTGGTCGGGGTACTGTTGCTACTGGTCGGATTGAGCGCGGCACCATCAAAGTCGGCGAAACAGTAGAAGTGATTGGCATTAAGGACACTCGCAGCACTACGGTGACTGGTGTGGAAATGTTCACCAAGTCGTTGGAGGAAGGCATAGCTGGCGACAACGTGGGTCTACTGCTGCGGGGGATTTTAAAGGCGGATATTGAAAGAGGCATGGTAATTGCCAAGCCCAAATCCATCAGTCCTCATACTCAGTTTGAATCGGAAGTTTACATCCTCAAAAAGGAAGAAGGTGGCCGTCACACGCCATTTTTCTCGGGCTACCGCCCTCAGTTCTACGTCCGCACGACGGATGTAACTGGTACGATCAAACAGTTCACTGCTGACGACGGCTCGGAAGCTGAAATGGTGATGCCCGGTGACCGCATCAAAATGACTGTTGAACTGATCCACCCGATCGCGATCGAACAAGGAATGCGCTTCGCTATCCGCGAAGGCGGCCGCACCGTCGGCGCCGGCGTTGTTTCCAAAATCCTCAAGTAGGAATCAACTAACACTCTTGGATAGCAGAAAAGCCACCAAATTTAATCAGGCTTTTCTGCTATTTAGTGATTAGGTATTAGTCATGAGTCCGCAGTTAGGCGTTAGCCGAAACACAACTGCAAACAGACAACAGACAACAAATAACAAACTGAACCTAGAAAATTCAAAAAACAAAAATGGCAACAATTCAACAGCAAAAAATTCGCATCCGCCTCAAAGCTTTCGATCGCCGGATTCTAGACGCATCCTGCGAAAAGATTGTAGATACAGCAAATCGGACAGCAGCAACAGCGATCGGCCCGATTCCCCTACCGACAAAACGGCGGATTTACTGCTTGCTGCGATCGCCCCACGTAGACAAAGATTCTCGCGAACACTTTGAAACCCGCACGCACCGCCGGATTATCGACATTCACCAGCCATCGGCCAAAACAATTGACGCTTTGATGAAATTGGATTTGCCAGCCGGCGTAGATATCGAAGTCAAGCTGTAGATTGACCTATCTCAAACGCAGAAAGAAGGAACAAAGGAAAGAGCATTTGTTCCTTCTTTTGGTAGAAAGTTCGAGAGTCATTAGTCATTAGTCATTAGTTATTAGTCATTAGTTATTAGTCAGTAATAAGCAATAATTTATGGTTCGGCGCCAACTTAAATAATTATTTTTAATTAAGAGGGGAGGGTTACACAAACGCTCCTCGCTTCAGTGGCTATCATCGCCTTCAGCATCACTTAGTTCAGCAAATACGTATATTTAGCATTTTGACGAAATGACGGCTTTGTCAAGCTGCCAGCACGGGCGATGGCGAGCAGTCGATCCCGTTGGCGCCGGAAAAGCCGATCGCTCTTGCGCCGGAATTACTCAAATCAGTTAAAGTAAGAAAAAGAAGCGCAAGTACCGTCACTTTTGAGCGACAATGGCATCCTCTTCCTCTGTAGCAGTTCGCGAACTCCCCTTATTTCCGTTGCCGGAAGTGGTTCTATTTCCAGGTAGACCGCTGCCGCTGCAAATCTTCGAGTTTCGCTATCGAATAATGATGAATACGATTCTGGAGGGCGATCGCCGTTTCGGTGTACTTATGTGGGACCCCAACCAAAACAAAGTCTCTGCCGTTGGCTGTTGCGCCGAAGTGATTCACTGTCAGCGCCTGCCCGACGATCGCATGAAAATTATGACTCTCGGGCAGCAGCGGTTCCGAGTGCTCGACGCCGTTCGGGAAAAACCCTATTTAGTCGGTCTAGTAGAATGGATTGAAGACGAACCGCCGCAAAAAGACCTCAGACCTTTGGGAAAAGATGTCGAACAACTGCTCAGAGATGTCGTTCGCCTCTCCAGCAAATTGATGGATCAGCCGATCGACCTGCCCGAAGACATTCCCAGTTTGCCCACCGAATTGTCCTACTGGGTAGCCAGCTACCTTTACGGTGCCGCGACAGAACAGCAAACTCTTTTAGAATTGCAAGATACTGCAGCTAGGCTGGAACGCGAAACAGAAATTTTGACTTCTACTCGCAATCACTTGGCAGCGAGGACTGTACTTAAAGATACGCTCAAGTAGCCAATTTGCGCAAGAAAAAAGCACAATCGGTTTGGCGTGCATTGAAGCAAGAATTACACATAAATCATACTATTGGCGATTGTCGATTGTCGATTTTCGATGGGGAATGACTGATGAGCTAAGGGTTTGGGGCTTGCCTACAGTTCCATTATTTTTGGGAACTGGTATCTGTTTAATCCTTAACTTCAAACAGGTTCGGATAGGTTCTTTATAGCAGTAAATGCTTGTGTTAGAAAATCTCGACCAACCGAAACCATACGATGCAGTTAGAGGCGGTCAACTGCCGCCTCCTGTGGGCGGTGTCGTGCTCGGCGGACTAGCTGGAGTGAAACACCGACTGTCTAGTTCTGTCACCGAACATCGGATTGCAGCGCTAAAAGAAGCCTTCAATTACGGCGATGCAGGGTTAAAAATAGTCATCAAGATTTGTCAAAGCGAAACAGGGCCAGTGCAGCGGGCGGCCTGCGATTTGCTGCGAAAAAGACTCAGTTCCATCGCCCGCGAAAAATTACAGGCTTTTGTAGCTTCAAGTTCAGATTCAGAAGCTGAGGTAGACAGCACTCAAAAAATATTAGAGGACTCTTCCGGTGCAGTCTCAGAAAAAAATCACGATCGGCAATTGTCCGAAGCAGAGTTAATATTTGAGACAATTACACAGCAGATGCAACCAAATTTGTTGCTGTTAGAAGCATTGGTAGCCTCTGTAGAGCGCGAAGAATTTACCAGCGAACTGATGAATCTCTGGGATCTGTTAATCTTAGAAATTCAGGAACCTCTCAAAGAACTGCGTCAGGCTGTTGGTAGCGCGATTTCCGCCCAACTGCGTATTCAGTGGCTGTACAATCAAGCTGAATCTCAAGCCAATCAGTGGCAGCAGCGAGCTTTACTAGCTCTTCAGAAAGAGGATAAAAATTCAGTCCCCGCCTTGGTTAGCAAGCAGATTCAATTCGATAAGGCGGCAGAACTAAAAATTGACTTAGAAGACCAAACTGTGCGAGTAGAAACTCTCAACCGCAACTTGCTGGCTTTGGAAAGTAAGATTGCTGAAGCTAATTCCCAGAAAGAGATACTCAAGATGCAGCTTCATTTTGCTCGGGTACAGGAGCAAATAGATTTCACTTTCAGCCAAGTCAATAATATATTTTTTAGTCCTTAGTTGTCGGATTTTCGGCTTATATATTGCCTGATGTCAGACTTGTCTGACGCAAAACTGTATTGCCCCACTTAAAATTGCCCCATCTAGCTTAGCTCCTGCCATCTGAGCACCGCATAAAAATGCCCCGCTCAAATTAGCACCGCTCAAGTCAGCTTGTCTCAAATCTGCGCCCTCAAGGTTACTTTCACACAAAAATGCGCCTCTCAAGTTGGCTTTTATCAGACTCGCTCCCCGCAGTTTGGCATCACTTAGATTGGCTTTTTCGAGGTTTGTATCGTCCAAGCAAGCATCTATGAGGTTGGCTTCCATCAGGTTTGCGGCGTACAAGGAAGCTCCCCTCAAATTAACACCTATCATTTTGGTGTCGCTCAAGTTGGCGTTTTCCAGGTTTGCCTCAATCATGTCAGCTCCTGTTAATCTCGCAAAAGTTAGATCGGCTCGGCTTAGGTTAGCCGCATTTAGTGTGGTCATTACCAGGCAAGCATTCTTGAGGGTGGCACCTATTAAGTTTGCCCCCGTTAAGTTGGCAAAAGCCAAATTGATTTCTTTCAAATTTCCACAAGCTAGATTAATATGAATTAGGAAAGCTTCTCGCAAAGAAGCCTCTTTCAAGTTTGTTTCATGAAAATTTCTTTCTCCGGCTGCATATCGCTTGAGAAGTTCATCACCATTCATCTCGCCAGCCTCCTAGGTTTTACTTAAAATTATACTACTGACAGTACATTGTAGCAACCAAAGATTTTTAAAGTTTCAGTGTGATTTTTTAACTCTTCGAGTGCCGATCGAACAAATGCTTGGCAGGCGTTAGCCTCAACGTCCATAAAGAAAATATATTCTCCCAGCGATCGTTTAGTCGGTCTAGATTCAATCCGACTTAAATTAATACCGCGACTGGCAAATACTTGCAAAGGTTTTACCAGTGCTCCCGGCATATTGGCTGGTACGCTAAAAGCTAGTGAGGTATGTGTGCAATTAGACGGTGAAGTATTGAGGAGCAACTTAGCAGCAGATTTTGTGGTGGATTTAATGGATGAGCGATCCGCTGGTTCTACGTTTGCGATTTCTCTAACACTCGTGGTGAGTACCCAAAATCGAGTGTAATTATCGGGATAATCATTAATGGGGTGAGCCAACACTGGCAAATTGTAAAGTTCAGCAGCTCTTGGCGAAGAGATCGCGGCTACATTTGTATCTTCCAGATATTGCAATGCTTCCGTGGTTGAATTCGCCGGAATCAATTGAGCTGAGGGAATAAACTGCCCCAACCATAACTGACATTGAGCTAGCGCTTGCGGATGAGAGTAAACTTTTTGAATCTCGTTAAAATTTTTAGCATTAGACACCAGCGCGTGGGAAATTGGCAAAACTAAGGCGTGTTGAATCCGGAGTTGATCGAGTCGCCACAGTGTATCTAGGGTGACAGTCACGCTGCCTTCGATCGAATTTTCGACAGGCACAACTGAATAGTCAACCTGCCCCAAGGCCGATGCCTCTAGGGCCTGGGAAATGGTGGAATAAGGACAAAGAGTGCATTCAAAGTTAGTTTCTTGGCTCAACCAATTGACATAAGCTAGAGCGGCTGTTTCTGCATTTGTACCAACAGGGCCCAGATGTGCGATCGAAATTTTCATTTAGAGGCTATTTTAGGTTACAAATGTTTGCTTTACTCTCATCAGCTAGCAAGTATGATGAAAAATTACCGATGTCCCGAAAGCTTTTATCGGTGATTTCTCGGATGAAATTGCTGAGTCCGCGACTTAGTGCGGGACTTATATCACCTCAAAAAACGTGATAGTTTATTAAGATATGCTTAGGAATCCTATACTTTGATATTTTCTCATGTACACCCGCTTTAATGCTTCCCAATCCGTTGAGATCGCCGTACCAGAGGAACGGGTTCCCATTCAACATTATCTGCGCCAGCCGAGGCGACTGGTGAACGCCCTCGTCGATCAAAGTCGCACAGAGCAGCTAACCGATGACTGTTTCCGGCTGAAAATGCGGCCGTTACAATTTATGATGCTGAGCATTCAACCCACAGTAGACATGAGGGTGTGGGCTGAGTCGGACGGCACAATCAATTTGGAGTCCGTCGCCTGCGAAATTCGTGGGGTGGGTTATATAAACGATCGCTTTGCTCTCAATCTCAAAGGACAGCTTTGTGTACACCAAAGCAGCGGGGTAGCATACTTGAAGGGAAAAGCGGATTTGGAAGTGCAAGTAGAGTTACCGCCGCCGTTTTGGCTGACGCCCAAACCAATTTTAGAAGCAACGGGCAACGCTTTGCTCAAGAGCGTACTGGTGAGCGTCAAACAGCGGTTGATGTCTCAGCTGCTCTCGGATTACCGCCGGTGGGCAAGCAACGAAACTGAGGTAATATCGATCGATCTCCCCCAAATCTTATCTTTAGAAGGGTGAGATCCTACTAGAGAAGCTGTTAATTAATTTATAGGCATATTTAGGCAAAAATCATGCCAGTTACCGAAAAATTAATTAGTTAGATAATCGAATTGCGTAGCTTGAGCTTTGTTTGAGTTGGCTTGCAGGAATACATAGCTGCCGGTCAGTCAAGATCGATTTGAGTGAGCCCTCCCTGTTCATCGTCTTCGATGATTCCCACACCCCGAGGCCCTGCAGTTGACCTGTCTTTTGAAACTTCGTCCTTTTGGCGGAGTTCGCGTTGCGGTGGCCTTGTTATTTTGCCCGGTTGATTTGTTGCGCCCACGCGAATCCTGATTTTTGGTCCAGAATTGCCCAAGCGAATTGTCATCCCGTCCACAACTGACACCTGAGCGATCGGTCTATCATCTACATAAGTGCCGTTAGCACCAAAATTAATAATTTTCCAGGCATTCCCGTGATTCCACAGCTCTACATGGTGGCGGGAAACTACAGCGCTGTAAATAATTACATCATTGTCGTTCGATCGACCGATCCGAACCACCGGTTCTGATTCAAAACACCAACTTTGAACCGGGACAGACTGGATAGGATGTAACAGAGTTAAGGTAATCACTGATGTTTTGACACTCCGCCGCCAGACAGAAAGGGGGATGCTCCCAGATAGATTTTTTGGGATAAAACCGCAAAAAATTTTATTTTTAAAGGCGCGGTGAGTGCGCCACTATTCCTTCGCTCTGCCGTAAAAGTTGAGCTTTTGGCTGCTTGAGGCATTTGAACAAACTTTCGATCGTTAGCTTGGGGCGCCGGCGCAATTTTTTGCTGTCGGAGGTAACAACCAAACACGATGTTATTAATCTGGTGAACTTCCGAGTAATTGACAGCAGTCTCAACCGCTCGATCAATTGGGTCTGGGATGGAGCGATTGCGCCGATGGGTGAGCCGATCGATTCGATCTGCCAAATAACCCTTTTCCCGCTGACGAACCAGAGAATTTAACTCAGGCCCGCGGTGGTTGCACCGCTGATTCGAGTTCTCGATTTGGCGACAGTCAACGATCGACGGATCGCTGTTGGTGGAAACAGAAGTTAACCAATTATTAATGCTGGGGTCTCTAGATAAAATACTTGTGGGTTGTATCAAACAGCATAAGTCTTTTTGAGTTGCTAACATTTTCCTTATTGATGCGATACTTTTAAAATACAATGGTTTGAGGATCACTGCAATTCTGAACGAGAACCCCTCAATCTCCTACACCGAAAATACAGATTGACCTTCCTCGCGCGCGCCGCCCCCACAAGGCGATCGGCAATTAGTCTCCCGGCGGTCAATAGAGCAAAACTTCAGCTCAAATCCGAATCTGGCGGCTCCGGGTCTGGTTCTGGCGGGGCAGATTCATGTCTTTGCCGCTTCAACTCTGCAACTTTTTCTTGAGCTACATCCCTGACTTCTAGAGCTTTATCTTGGAATTTTCCCGCCAGACTTTGAGCGCCCCGCTTCACGCCTGCCACATTTTTGAGAGTTCTGTCGAAATCTTCGTGTAAAAACTCTGCTACGAGACCGACTTTTTTGTGCAGTCCCTCCGCGTACTGCTGGGGTTCCGATACAGCAGCTTCAGACACAATCGCCCGCTTGCTGCCGATCGTCGAAATAGCTGCCACCGGTAGCAAGTAAATCCCGTCTAAAACGCCGCGCCAGCCACTCGATTTAAACAGGTAGTGGATCACTGTACCCGTCCGCACATCAAATAGGTAGTCAACAACCGTACCTGCCTTATTCCCGGAGTCGGTTAGGACCTCCAGCCCGATCGGACAAACAGCTTGTTCCGGCTGATGCAATTCCGGCAGTTCCGGGTTAATGGTGACAAAAATATTTTCGCCCACCGTATCAACTTGCGCCCAAGCGAACCAGTGTTTTTTGTTGCCCAAAAGTCCTGACTTGCAAGTAAAGCCGATCGCCCGCTGGGAGTGAGGATCGAGCCAAAGCCGATCTACCCTGCCGACCTCTTCCGCCGTTGAGCGGTCGATCGTGCGGCGGTTGAGCAGTTCGCTGCGCCTAACAATCTGTTGTGATGTACTCATAAATAAACTCCTGAGTGCCACTAGCGTGAAAAATGTCGATCGTCCAAAGATCCCGAATTAATATTCTTCTTCCGCAAAATTGCGAGTATTCTCTGCCTCCGTTAACTCCTCCTCTTCCCTGGAAGTGCCAACTTCTTGTTGGTCGGGAATAGGAATAGTGGTAATGTGCGCGCCGCCGGAAGGATCGTGAATTGCCTTAGCATCCCTTGGCTTAACGCTAACAACTCCTAACTGGGCTGAGGACTGATGCGGGCCGACGTTGATTTGAATTTTCGGACCCGAGCGAGCCAAGTGAACGATCAGACCGTCCACAACGGGAACCTTAACGATCGGCTTACCATCGAGGTAAGTGCCGTTGGTACCTAAATTGATCAGTTCCCAAGTTTTGCCGCTGCGCCGCAATTCGATGTGGCGACGAGAAACCACAGCGCTAAAAAGAACGACGTGGTTTTCGGTCGATCGCCCGAGCCGGACGACCTGCTCGTCTTCAAAGGTCCAACTGCGGACGGGTATAGACTGGAGTGGATGTAGCAAGGTCAGCTTAATCACATTGGCAGCATTGAGTTTTGGTAGAGCCCCTCAAAATGCGATTTTAGATTTTAGACTTTCGATCGCCCAATCCAAACTCGATCTAAGAGATTTGAAATAAAAACGTAACCAGGTCTCCTTTGCCCAGAGATATGCGGTCTCCCGGTCGCAACCTGTGTCGGTTTCCCTGGGGCAGCGGAGTATTGTTGACATAAGTGCCGTTGGAACTGCCTACATCTTCTAGGTAGCAAGCATCTCCCTCCACCCGGAGATTTGCGTGTACCCGAGAAACTATCTCAGAATTAGCAAATCCAGAAACATCAATATCCGGTGGAACTAAGTCATTTGGCTTGCCTATGTGAACCACAGACAGACTGTGAGGCAATTCCATCGGCGTATTTGTCTGAACGTGTAGCAGTCGCGCCGACTGCTGTTGCAGTTGAGTTTTAGCTACACCTGGCTGTGGGCCTCGCACCGGGGGAGAGGTATTTACTGGTGTTGCCACCGATTCAGTTGTAACAGGAACCGAGGGCGAAGGCGGGGGATCTGGAATCGTAGGAATGCTGGGGGAAATTTTTTCCAAGTTCGGCCCCTTATTTAGGGTAACTAGAGGTTCCATTTCCATCAGGGGTTCGGTTGGCGCTAAATCCGGCGCCCGTGACGATACCACTGTCGGACCCACAGGCGAGGGGGACGGTACTTTCACCTCAACTTCTGGAACTATGGAACCCGGACGCAAGTTAAAGCCACACTGACCGCAAAATGCTGCATCTGTCTGAACTGCTGCACCGCAGTTCGAGCAACTTGCGGTAACAGGTAAAGGCGTGTAGCAAGCCTCGCACTGGCTGGCCCCGTCGGGGTTCTGGTGATTGCAATTGGGACAGACAATCATCGATTTCTCCTTGCTATCGGCCAGATTTTCAAATCAGCCTCATAAAACTACTGGTGTATATGGTCAAATTTTAACTTTAACCGCCACAATTCTTATATTGCTTCGCTAATACTAGGAACTGAGCTGACGCCGTGACGTTCGCGGTGATGGGCCCTCTTGAGTTGGTGATACTGCTGACTGTGTTGGCACGCTTGCGGATCTGTCGGCTATTTTAGGGAGGAGCCAGCAGCCGCATCGAGCAGCCACCAAAGTTCGCCTTCTGGTTGAACGAGTCTGGCTGGATAGGTCATTTCGTCGGCTGCGGGGGCAAAAATTTGAGCCAGGGCGGGTTGTTTGCTGGCTCCTGCGACCATGAAGATGACGCACCGGGCGCGGTTGATTAAGGGGACTGTAAAGGTGATGCGGGGTTGACCGTCTTTGTTGCCGACAGTTACTAGGGCGTCGCGGACTTGCAAGGCTGCTGTGCCGGGAAATAGAGAGGCTGTGTGGGCGTCGTCCCCTATGCCCAATAGAATGATGTCGAAAGCTGGAAACTCGCCATCGGATACTTTGAAGAACTGCTGCAATTCGATTTGGTGCGCCGAGGCGTCGGCTGCGGGGTCGCCGGCGCCTGTGGGCATGGGGTGGATGTTGCTGGTGGGGATATTTACTCGATCGAGCCACGCGAGGCGCGCCATTTTTTGATTGCTGTCCGGGTGTTCTGGGGGAACGTAGCGTTCGTCGCCCCAGAAAACGTGAATTTTGTCCCAAGGCAGGTCTTGGCCCGAGAGCGCTTTGTAGAGCGGTTCGGGTGTGCTTCCGCCCGCTGCGGCGATCGTACAAACTCCGCGTTCTGCTATGGCTTCGTGGATTTTTGACAGGACAATCCCGAGCGATCTATCTATTAATTCTTCCCGATTTGCTAATACTTCTACTATTTTTTTCATCAATTTCCTCTCTCTCTTTCCTTGGGTGTTGTTCTGAGCAATTGCCAATTTTGCCTTGACATTTTGCTTTCAGGTCCCTCGGCTGACACGCCCGGCAGGTCGGACACCCCGTCCCATCAAATTTTATCATCTTATCCCCCTTGATTTGAGGAAAGCAAGACATATTTCTACCAGTGCGTTAGGGATTTTCACCTGTTGCATTGATAAGGGGCAACTTTCAATCCAAAGTCCGATCGCACTGGGATCATCTGCGATCCGAGTAAAAAGCGTTTTTTGGGAGTGGTCCGGCACAGCAAAGTTACATATAGCGATCCGATCGCACAGGGACAGTAAAAGCAAAACCGATATGCTCCCGATCGCACTTACCCCGGGACAGCAAAAATAATCAAGCTCCCTGTGGTAGACTAGGAAAAATAGTTTTAAATCCGCAGGCTCGGATGGAAGCAAAACTATGTCAAGTTTTAAGCGATTTACATCTGTCCGCTATCTGATAGCGCGGTTGCGCCACTGGACGCAACCGGCGGTTTGGGTTCCGCTAGCCGTGCTGTGTGCGGGGGGGGTATTTATCTGGGAGGTCTCTGTAAATCCAGAAAGATTGAGCATAGATGGCCAAGAAGAAGCAGCCTCAAACAATTCAGGTTCGCTGCCGGGGCTGTCTGCCGAAGATAGCGCCATTGCAGCGGAAATCGACAGCTTACCAGTGCTAGTCAATCAGTTAAATGGCTCTAGTTCTTCTGAACTGAACTTGTTAAATTCATCAGCAGTAAAAAGCCAAGGTTTATTCGAGGAAATTGGCGATCGGGGTTCCGGAATTCCTCAGCCATCTTCAGCCCCCAAGCGGGTGGCAAGCAGCAGATTGTTGCCCTTGCCAAATTTAGCAAATCCTGCTGTCGGAACCGCAAACAATAACCCGCAAAATTCCAGCTTGCCAAGTTCAAACGCGACATCAGCTTTGAGTTTATTTGGCAGTGGGGGACTGATGTCCGGGATAAAAACGATCGAGCCTGAGCCTGGGGGTAGAGCGACAGCAACTTTATCCCAGGCGTCGAGTGGTGCTAATTCAGGCAAAGAAAACGAAAATTCTCTTCCTTTGAGTCCGCTGCAAGCAGCTATGAAAAAATACGTCGTTACTAACACTTCGGCAACGGCGGCTGCGGCTCTGAAAACTGCCGACTCGGCTACATTGCTCGATCGACCGACCCAGGCTCCGGCTGCGGCAAATTCGGCAAATTTGCTCCCAACCACCCCTACAGCTCAAGCTGGAGCAAATCCTGTGAATGTTCCCGCAGCACTTCCCTCACTTCCGGCTGCGACCAAGACTGCGATCGAGGAATCTCAAGAATTATTAAACCCGACAGCTACAGTCACTGAATCATTTGCTGGGTTAAATTCCAGAGTACCGAACCTCCCCGAAATTAATGCAGGGGCTGCAACGGTGGCTTTGCCGAAAAATCCCTACCAAACTAATTTATCTGGTTCCGGCTTGGCACCAGAAGTTCAACCTGCTGCACTTCCAGTC
The DNA here is from genome assembly GCA_036700245.1 of Microcoleus vaginatus BM001213989. Taxonomy (GTDB): domain Bacteria; phylum Cyanobacteriota; class Cyanobacteriia; order Cyanobacteriales; family Microcoleaceae; genus Microcoleus. The sequence continues at coordinate 72,512 of JAUBOM010000001.1, read as the reverse complement.
GCCACACCTTCGCCAATACCTCTACTTCCCAATGTCGGACAGTCCCCCTTTCCGAGTGGGATTGGGGGAAGCAAGATAATTAGCCCTCAATTCTCTCCTAATTCAGCGAATTCTGAATTTCAACCAGCTCAACCGAGTCAGCTTAACTTGCCGGCTCCGCCTAACTTTGGAGTTGTTCCCCAAAACACAAATCAGGGCGGGCAGCCAATGCAACCGCAACCTTTTTCTACACCCCGTTCCCTAACCCCGGGACGCTACATTGGCGGCGGCGAAATCAATACTTTTGCTAATCCTTAAATAAAGGAAGTTCGCCAACGAAAACGATATTACCAATTCCCCATTCCCAATTACCCATTCCCAATGTTATTGGTAACACTTACCTAGAGGCTGCCCGCACCAACAACAATCCCCCGATTCCTAAGCCAAACACGATCGGTAGCCAAGCCGACAGAATTGGAGTCAAAACAGCTTTCACGCCCATAGAACTGGTGATGAAAGAAAATACGTAGTAAGTAAAAATCACAACTACGCTAATACCAAAACTCGTTCCTCGGCCGGAGCGGCGCGGTTGAGTTCCCAAAGCGGCTCCCACTAAACCAAATACCATGCACACGAAAGGAAAAGCATATTTTTCTTGAATTCGCACCTGTAATTTGCGAATTTGCGGTTCGTCGCCACTGTTTTTAAGGATATCCAAACGCTCTAAAGCTTGGGCAATGTTCATTTCCTTGAAATCCCGCGCTCTAGCAGCTAAATCTAAGGGCGTGCGGGGGAGTTGCAACTGCTGGTGTTGAAACCTAACTATATTGCGGTAAGAGCCGTCAGGAGCAACTATATAAGCGGTTCCGTTGAAAAAATCCCAGGTATTTTCTGAGGGATTCCAAGTAGCTGATTCTGAAGAAACGATTTGATTGAGGCCTGGGGTGGAGCGATCGATAATTGTTAAACCTTTCATTCGCTGGCCGTCAAACTGTTCTGCATAAAAAAAGCGGGCCAGGGTTTCGTCGCCACCTTTTTCTGGTTTGCGAAATTCTGTGTAGATAATATTTCTATCTTGAAATATCGGTTTTTCTCGCTTCAGGGCTCGGTCTAAAGTCAGAGTAGCCCTGTAGCTGGCGGCGGGTACGACTAACTCTTGCAAACCAAAGGTGAAGCCGGCAACAATTAAACTCATAATCACTGCAGGCAGCATCAATCGGTAAACGCTAACTCCGCAACTGCGGAGGGCGATGAGTTCGCTGTCGCTGGACATTCGGCTGTAGGCCATTAAGGTTGCTAGCAGCATTGACATGGGGAAAGCCAATACTACGAAGTAGGGAATTTGCAGGAGAAAAATTTCTATGGCGGCGCTGTAGGGGAGGCCGGATTCTGTTACTCTGCGGACTAATTCAAATAATGCTCCAACTGTGACGGCGACGGATGTAAAGAGTCCGACGCCAAAGAGAAATGGCCCGATTAGTTCTTTGGTAATGTACCAGTCCATTACTGAAATTCTCGGCAGCCAGTTGATGGGATTCAAAGAATTGGATATTGCTATTTTCATAGTGGCGCGTTGTCCCAGATTGCTCCTCAATCTAAAATCTAAAATCTCAAATTCGACCGTTTGCCGAATGCATTCAATAGACTATCGCACGAAGCTGTCGCCTAAGTAATACTGCCGCACTAAAGGGTTGCTGTAGAGTTCTTCTTCAGCCCCGGAGGCTAAAATTTGGCCGTCTCGCATGATGTAGGCTCGATCGGTAATTTCGAGGGTTTCTCGGACGTTGTGATCGGTGATGAGGATGCCGATTTTGCGATCGCGCAGTTTAGCAATAATGGTTTGAATTTCGTCTACGGCGATCGGATCGACGCCTGCAAACGGTTCGTCTAAAAATAGGAACATCGGCCCGTCTCGCCCTGCCGCTAATGCTCTGGCCAGTTCAGTCCGCCGCCTTTCTCCCCCTGAGATTTGAATTCCCAAACTCGATGCTATTTTTTCTAAGCGAAATTCTTGCAACAGGAAATCGACTCGATCGCGCCATTCCCAGCGCGGCACTTGAGTTTGTTCTAGGACTAACAAAATGTTGTCGCGCACGCTCATGTTCCGGAAAATGCTTGCTTCTTGAGCCAGATAGCCAATTCCCAAATGTGCTCGCTGGTGCATCGCCAATTTAGTGATGTCTAAATCATTTAGCCAAACGGTGCCTTGATTTGGTTTTTCTAATCCGGTTGCTATGTAAAATGTTGTGGTTTTGCCGGCACCGTTGGGGCCGAGCAGTCCTACTATTTCTCCTTGGGCTACCGAAAGGTTGACGCGACTAACTACATTGCGTTTTCCGTAGGATTTGTGAATATTTTCGAGTACAATTTTCATTTTCGCTCCCGGCAACGTCTACAAGCTAAATTTCAGACTGCAGCTTTGTGCGATCGAGTCTCAAGTTGATATTTTACAATCTCCATTTTTAAATTTATAAAACAGAAAATTTCGCATCTATCCCAAGTAGTATGTTTTTACCGATGCGAAATTTCGCTGCCACCAGCTATTTTTACCTGGGAGCTGTTCGGGGGCTTGCGGGCGGTTTAACAGCGGGCTGAGGATTTACTGGGGGACGTTCGGAGCCAACTGCATTTTGGGCTGCTGCATCTTGCTCTGGGGCAACCAGATAGACCGATTCTACCTGTCCTGGGTTGTCCGGCAGGGCAATAAACCGCCCTTCGTCGATCAGGTATGTTATGGTTTCGCCGCGCAGGCTGTTGCCCTGCTGCAAAACGTAAACATCTCCGCTGAGAATGATCCGGCGCTCGCGGCTGAAGTATTGAGCTTGAGCTGCGGTTGCTTGTATTTGGCGGGCTGGATAGTTGATTTGGACGTTGCCGCGGGCTGTCACGATGCCTGTTTTGGAGTCGGCTTCTTGAATGTCCGATCGCACGCTGAGAGTGCGGGGTGGCCCGGCTTGCGGGTAAGTGGGAGAGGCGATCGCGCCTGCCAGAGTCAGGGGCAACAGCAGGGATAATCCTTTGAATATTCGGGAATTGAGCAGTTTAGCGGAGGGCATCATAAGCTTGGAGCCTCAAAATATTTGAAATTGCTGAAGGGCATTATTTCCACTTAGGTATTTTATCTTAACGGTCAGAAAGATTTTCGTGAGGTCGATTTATTGACCCGAGAGTCTCAACCAATGATCGTAGCAAGAGAGCAGCACTTTCTCCGGCTGTTTGGATGATTTGCTGGAGAAAGCAAGTTTTTTGACGGTTTCCCCGATCGGGAAGTTTCGCACAACCTCGATACTATTTGGGTGGATTAGGCTTTTTCAGCATATTAGAGTTTGCAGAGCGATCGGAAACTTCAGCAGTTTCTCCCTCAGACGTAGTAGATACTTGCTCATTAATCAATTGTTCATGCCCATTCTTAAGAGACTTATCCATTTTAGTATCCTCAAGCACTTCTTCTGAAATATTTGACTCCTCTGCTTGAGCCTCGACAGTTTCTTCTTGACTCGCTAAAAGCCCTGCATACTTGATTCTCTCTAAACCCTTTTTAAATCCAGTGTAATCCTCGATAGCTTTATTCATTTCGACATCAAGCTTGTAGTCACGACGCAAATTTTGGATCGCATTGTGAATTGCTTCGATTTCCTTAGTGGACTCATTTGCTCTATTGCTTTCTAGAATGCCCTCGATCTCCTCAAGCAGAATAACACCATGCTCACGCCTTGCAGAAATGGGATGACGTGCAATAAAATCCTTTTTTGAACGCTCGATTTTTTGTGAAAGCATTTCTTTGATCAACTTCTGTTGAGCATTACGTTGCATAAAGTTCAATTTTTTAAACAAAATTTTAAAGTTATTCTCAAAAATTTCTAATGCCTTAGATTGCTCCTCACCTAACTTAACTCGTTTCTGTGACCACTGATTTACAACTTCAATAACATTCCTAGCAAAGCCAGCTTTACTAAGGACAAACTCCTGGTAAAAAGATTCGGAAATGCTTGCTTGTATGGCATCAAGAATAGTCAGACTATCACTCTTACTTAAAATTAAATCTTCAGTTAAAAAAGCAACTTCTGTTTCACCCACTTGTAGAAATTCCTGTAAACATAGCTTCGTTGCTTGTATGCAGATTGGCAAGGGAATAATATCTTCTATCTCAAGTTCTTGGGTTGCATTATCAGCCACCAAAGAGAACTCTTCTTTAAGATCGCCAAGCTGAAGAATAAATTGCTCTTTAATCAAAGGTTTTTTATGTTGTTTCCCTTTACCTAATAATTGCTTTTTAGCATCATTTCCAGCCTTGTCACTGTCCAATAAAACGATAACTGCTATTTGCTCAGCGTGTTTCCCACAAGCTAGATAGACCATGTAGGGAATTTGGCTAGCTCCCTCTGAGTTAACAATGGTTATGTAGTTTAGATCTAAAGTTTCTATTTCTAAACTAGATACACCAATAGCTCGAAGGTATCTTGCAGCCCCAGCAATAATTATTTGCTCGCAAATGCCTTCTACCATTAAATTGCAATTGCCAATAAAAACTGATTCGCCAATAAGAGTACCTATCGAAGACCTTAGAGGTTCATAACGGTTTCTGACAAAATCCTTAACTACTCGTGTTCCCTCATCTTCATTTCCCTTCTGTAAAACTCGAATACGATCAGTATGATTTTTATCAATTAAAAAAGGAGAGTGAGTCACGTAAACTACCTGAATTGGCTTAGTTAAATGTGAACCTGGTTGGGGATTTGCAAAAAGGTCAAATACTTTAAGTAAATCTTGTTGCGCTTGACTTGATAGATAAGCATCTGGTTCATCCATCAACAGTACCTCAGTTTTAGTGTGATGGGGTTCATGAGATCGATATTCAATATAATAGCTAAGAAAGAATCGTAATCCTTGACTCCTTTCATCAAAGGAATATTCAGTTCCTGTCCTATCAGTTATGGTAAAAACTAAGTCATAGTCTCTTGCCACTACTTTTAGACAAAAATTACGATCTTGAACCCAATAGTTGGGAAAGTTTAAATTAAGGGCTAATTGGCGGTTAATCTTCTCAATGATTCCATTTGCAAAACCCTGCATTCCATTTTGAATAGCCTCAGCCAGATCAAGTAAAGCCTTGGTATCAACTTCAGCAATTTTGCAAATCAATTTGTAAGCTAGATGGAATTCTTTATTTCTTTTTTCTTGCTCTATATTACTGAAATTGACTCCCTCAAGTGCTGAAATAATTGAATTAAATAATGTAAGTCCTTGATCGTTTTGTGCGGCACCACTAAGGTTAATTTTATTAATTAATTCTGGACTCTTACTAAGAGTTTCAAGTGTATCTACTATTTTGTTTCTTTGATCTCTATCTAAAAGCTCAAATTTTCTACTCCCGGAATAATCATCTTGAGCCAACTCAACTAATTTTTTGATAGGAACGCTTGATGGAAGAGCAATATTAGACTCAATCCTAAATGGTTTAGGAAGTAATTTTTGTAACTCTATAACCTGATTTTTCCCAAGTTTGTATGGTCTGTAATCTCCCTTTTCAGGCAAATATAACGTTAAATTGTCAACATTATTAAGGAAAATTAAAAATCTATCTAACATCAATTTATCAGGAATTTCTATAATTTTTCTTAAACTTACCTCTTCCGACTTAGAAAGACCCGACCATTCAGAACCAAAGTCAGGGTATTTTAATTCGTTCTTTTTAACCGTAAAAAGTGGAGAATAGCGACAGAAATCGCTGCGCTCGATATTTTTGACAAATAAAGCCTTCTCAATGGCACTTAACAAGTGAGATTTGCCCGATTCGTTCGCGCCAACAATTGTTGTAATTTTGGGTTCGATGGGAACTTCAATATATGGGTAAAAAGCATCCTTTATCAGCTCCCAAGGTTTAGGCTTCACCTTGTCATTATTTTTTCTTAGGAAGTCGTCATTGAATGATTTATAGAAGCGAATGAAAACTTTTTTGAGAAGCATATTGTTAGAATGAATGGTACCATTGTAATTTTTTGGGTTTTCCTCAGTTTGATCATCGGCTTAATACCGTGACCCAGAGGATTAAACGGCAAATTTGTTACTATTATACACTAATATACCTCTATATCTAAATTGGTTCTACTTTTATAATTCGCGGCAATTGCAATCCTGCAACTTCTGTACCTGCGAACAACGGCAAAAATTCTGCTACTTCTTCCGGGCCAGCTTGTTGCAAAGCGCTCAAAAGTTTAGCACTTTGTCCGAGCAAGTCTTCAACGGCAATTCCGGCATAACTCGGCTGATAATAACTGAGCCGATTTATTCCTTCTCCCAGCAAGATTACTGTACCGCGCCAGTTGTGATTTCCTAAGTGATAAAGCGCGACGGCTATTTGCAATATTCCCTGATAAAACCTTTTTTCCGGCTCCTCGGCTTCCATCCACAATGCCTCTAAAGTATCGTGGCAAGCGTAAAATTCTTGGCTGTTAAACTGTTCGATACCTTGCCAAAAGTCGATCGGGATTTCCTCTGTCATTGGATTGGAGATGGGGAATTTTCGATTGCGGATATGTGTTTGAGTAGGCGGCGATCGATTTTTGTTAAATAGCTAAGTCTTAAAAACAGGAAAAATAACGACCTGTTTTCAAAACTACTGCCATTTCACGACCGCCTACTTAACCGATTACATAGTGTCTCTGACAGCTTGAATCTGATCCATTCCTATTTCCTGATTAGTTCCAGCGAAATCGTTATCTGGCGTCAGAAATAACATACAGTGACACTCTTTGCGCTCGCGCATGGGAATGCAGGGACAGTTCCAGTAGGCGGCTTTTACTTCGGCTTCTTTATCTTCGTAATGGCGACAAGGGCATAAGGGAGCACCTAGTTCATCCTTATGTTTTGCTAGTCCTTCTATCACGACAGCAGTGACGGAAGGCTCGGAACAAAAGTATGTTCCCGTTCGCTTGGCATAGGTTTCGGAGAAATTCTTCATCGCCTCCAATGTTTTTTCGTTGGAAAGCTTAGATTTTTCTGTTGTGTTCATAGTTGAGGATCGAAGTTGAGGATGCTACGAGCTTTTAACAATTGTAGCGCAGTATGTGATTTTAAACACTTGTATATTTCTGTTTACTTACAAGGAGGAAAACCTTGACAAAGATTGAGTTTTAGGTTGTTGGTTTTTTAGGGGTTCTTGTCTATCCCGGAGGGTGCGGGAAACTGGCGGAAGACCCGGTTTTTGAAGCAGCCAAAAGATTTGGGCGATTGAGGGCCCTCAACAATCATCCCCCAAAGGGGATAAAAATCGGATAAGATAGCACAGCCCTGTCCCTGTTAGTGGCATCTGATGGCAACTTCTCCGAACCGCACCGGCACCTGCGATCGAAAATCTCTTCCGTCTGGGCTGATTTGGCCGGCTGACACCGAGTTAGTCGGATTAGTGTTTGAATTGACTCCCGGCGCTGCTAGCTATCTGTACGCGCAGTATGCTATAGGTTTGCACGCTTGGTTTTTAGGTCAAGTACACCAAACTGACCCGGATTTATCGAAACTTTTGCACGATGAACAGTCAGAAAAAGCCTTTACTATTTCGGGATTGGAAGGTGATTTGCTCCCCGGTGGCAAAGAATTTCAGCTTTTGGGCGATCGAATTTATCGCTGGTACGTAACAGGACTTTCAAAGCCAGTAGTGCAGTGGCTGAGTCAGTGGCTGCAAAATTTGCCCGAAGAGATAGATTTGCGAAATGCTCCGCTGCTAATTCGCTCTTGGGATATTGCTTTTGCTCCCACAACTTACCAGCAATTATTAACAGCAGAACCCCCATTTTCGCCCACCATCACACTTAGTTTTGTGACTCCTACAAGCTTTCGTAGCAAAGGCCATCACTTCCCTTTGCCAGTTCCCGAAAATGTTTTTCACAGCTATTTGCGCCGCTGGAATAACTTTTCGGGGGTAAATTTTGACCAAGCAGAATTTTTGAATTGGATTGATGAAAATGCAATTATTAGCCGCCACAAATTGGAGTCGCAAAAGGTAGCGGCGGGCAAAAAAGGCATGGTAACGGGATTCACTGGGGCTGTGGAATTTGGGCTAGGGCGATCGGCTCACAATCGCCCTGATTTTGTACAATTATTTTATGCTTTGGGGCGGTTAGCGCCTTATTGTGGCACTGGCCACAAAACAACTTTTGGATTGGGACAAACGCGAGCACAATGGTTGACAGAAGCGCTACCTGAAGTGTCGATACAAAGCCTATTGGCGGCGCGAATAGATGAATTGACACAGAAGTTTATGGCGCACAGAAAGCGTACAGGCGGAAGTCGCGCTGCTGAGATTGCTGAAACTTGGGCGACGATTTTGGCGCGCCGGGAATTGGGGGAATCTTTGTTTGATATTGCTGCTGATTTGGAAATGCCTTATGAAACTGTGAAAACTTATGTGAAGTTGGCAAGAAGGGCTTTGAAAGTGGAGGATTAGCGCGAATTTGTTGACTGTTGACTGTTGACTGCTGACTGCTGACTGTTGACTAATGACTTTTAGTGAATAGGTATATGTCGTCTCGCTGATATTTTAGTTGAAATTGAGGGGTGTTTTTTAGTTGAGTTACTAAGTTATTAACAAATTCTCGATCGCTCATCCAGCCAGGATATCTGAGGTTCAGCAATACATAATCAAATTCTGCGAGATTTGCAGGCGGCGCGTGAGTCTGAGTTAATTTTACTACAGGGCGGTGCGCTAAGTGCGGAGCAATCTGAGCATTTGTTAAAACACTGCCTTTGGTTTCAACAAGAGAAATTGCCTCTTTGGTAGCTGGCCAAGTGTCGAGCCCATTTAAATAAATAGTCCAAAAATAGCCGTATTTTGCTAAAGCTAAGAAAGCAATCAACGACCAAATTACAATAGCCCTAGGCAATGGATAATTAGGAAGTGGCAATCTATCAAATATTGTCTTTCCCTTTTGCTGATTGCTATATGCTAAACTGGAAATTACGGCAACCAACAAAAACGGCAATATCGGCACAGAATATTGATGAATTAAATCCCGCTGAGCGGGGATATCGGAAAGAATATTCATCGCCAACATCGGCACAGCACTAATTAAAGATGACAGATGACGCGGGGACAGCCACCAAATTACTGGTAATAGCAATAAGGCTAAATATTCAAAAGTCTTTAGAGAAAACACACGCTCTAAAACTAGATTTGGTTTCACTATTAAATTAATAGCAATTTCAAAAACCGAGTTTCCCAAATATTGATATCGCCCGATTCCCGCGTGTTCTCTTCCCTGATTAAAATACGGTATAACTGCTTGAGTAGCTACCAGGAACCAACCCGCGCCTAGAAATAGAGCTATGAGCCCACAATTGCGTTTTTTGTCAAAACATAACAGCCACAAACCCATCGCAGCCACGGTTAAAGATAGCACGGCTTTGCACATCAAAACTAATACAATAGCAGCACAAAACCACAAGGTTTTATTCAGCCTCGCCGCTAAGATTGCTGCTAGCAGTGCTGGTAAAGCAATTACTTCTGGGTGGAAGTCGAAGAGATTGACATTAAATACTAATGGATACAGGAGGTAAATACAGGCGATCGCCCAAGATATGCTATTATTTAATCCGGCTTGACGTGCCAAACTCCAACTCGGCCAAGCACCTAAAGCTAAAGAAACAGCTTGCACTAATAAAAGCCAGTGAACATCGGGGTATATTTTGTAAAGTAAAGCTAGTGGATAGAAAATAAAAGCGGCGTGATCGCCCCAAATGTTTATTGCCATTAAAGAGGAAAATGGCGTTTGATTTTGGGAGATTAAATAAATTGCTTGGTCAAAAATTGCTAAGTCGAATGCAGTTGACTGAAACAAAGCGTGCCGCGCGCTGCTGGCGGTAAATAAGGCTATCGTTGTAACGACAATCATTAAAAATACTGGATGAGATTTTAGGGATTTTAAAGTTACCATTTTATTGGTTTAATCAGCGATTCGTTTAAATAGCAGAACTTTGTTTTTTTGATAAGTTAAGTCAAAATCGGGAGATTTTTTAAGTTGATTTGCTAAGGTATCACCAAGTTTTTCAGTATCAGGCCAGGGATGGCGCAGGTTTAATAATATGTATTGAAATTCAGCTAAATTTGTTTGGGGCGAAATTTGTGAAAGCAATTTTACTATTGGGCGGTGGGCAAAGTGAGGGGCAAGTCTATTATCTGTTAAAATACTGGTTTGGGGTTGAACTTGTGCAACTGCTTCGCGTGTAGCTTGCCAGGTATCTAGTCTATTTAGGTACAGATAAAAATCTTTATATTCGCCCAGGAATAGGAAAATTATTAACGACCAAATTATCATGATTCTCGGCAATTGAATTCCTAGCCTGAGTTGAGCAAATCGGAAATTTTTAAATCGTAAGTTGGCAAATTTGCTATAGGAAAATTTGGGCAAATTTACTGAGGTGAAAAACTGTTGCTTATTTGCTTTATCCTCTTCCTTGTTTTCTCTTATTTCTGCCCTCTTCCTTGTTTCTTCTTTGGCGATAGCTGCTAAAAATAAAAAGGGAATTACAGGTACTGAATACTGATAGGCTAAGCTGCGTTGAAATGGCAAGTCAGAGAGGATATTGATCAGCAGGGTAGGGATGGCAGGAATTAGCGCTGTTAGATATTGTATCCGTAGTTTGCCCGAGAATGGCAATAGCAGCCAAATCACAGGTAAGGTGAGAAGAAATAAATATTTGAAGGTATCGAATGAAAGAATTTTTCCTAATACTAACTGTGGTTTTAATATGAGATTGATAATAATTTCTAGTACGGATTTGCCTAAATAGCTGTAGCGCCCGACTCCAGCGACTTCGCTGCCGCTAAAGAAGGGGATAATTTTCTGGGAAGCTATCAAAAACCAAGCTGCACCCAGCAAAAGTGCGATCGCCCCGCACCGTTGCTTTTTTTCGCAAAAAAACAGCCATAAACCCACAGCAGCAACGGTTATGGACAAAACCCCCTTGCAACTCAAAACTAACAGAATAGCGGTACAAAACCACACAATTTTATTTAAACGCGCCGCCAAAATTGCGGCCAAAAGTGCGGGTAAAGCGATTACTTCCGGATGAAAATCAAATAAATTGATGTTAAATACCACCGGATAGAGCAAATAAATCAATGCGATCGCCCGGGATTGTTCTTGATTTAAACCTGCCAAACGCGCTAAACTCCAGCTAGGCCAAGCGCCCAAGGATAATGCAACTGCTTGTACCAACAGCAGCCAATGCACATCCGGGGAAATTTTGTACAGCCAAGCTAGCGGATAATAGATTACCGCTGCGTGATCGCCCAAAATATGAATCCCCATTAAAGAAGAAAAAGGCGTTTGGTTTTGGCTGATTAAGTAAATTGCTTGGTCAAAAATTCCCAAATCGAAAGCAGTTGATTGGAATAAAGCGTGCCGTAAACTGCTACACAAAAAGAAAATTGCCGCAGCAGTAGCGATCGCCCAAACCAAACTCGACGGTAGCTGCGATCGACCTTCCTCTCTATTTTCGGCGATCGAGACACTGATGTTCTCACGGTCATCCGCAAAATCTTCCCTATTCTGCATGAAATCTGGCAATAGGTGGTCACTCAAAATATGATTCCGTCGAATGTGCTTTCCACGCAATAGTTAAGCAATAATTTTCATCCCCGCAATCGTAATATTAGAATAATCCACAAAACATTAAAAAATTGTGAAAGCACTAACTCTTCTCGGTTCTACAGGCTCGATCGGCACTCAGACTCTGGATATTGTAGCTCAATACCCCGAGCAATTTAGGATTGTCGGGTTAACCGCCGGACAAAATGTAACGTTGCTGGCCCAGCAAATTCGCCAGTTTAGACCGGAGATTGTCGCGATTTGCGACGAAGATAAATTACTGGAATTGAAGGAGGCGATCGCAGATCTCGACCCTCAACCTATTTTACTTGCTGGCGAGTCAGGGGTTGTCGAAGTTGCCAAATATGGCGACGCTCAAGCCGTCGTCAGTGGCATAGTTGGCTGTGCCGGTTTGCTGCCAACAATTGCGGCTATCAAAGCAGGCAAAGATATTGCCTTAGCCAATAAAGAAACATTAATCGCAGGGGGCCCCGTTGTCAACCCCTTAATCGAAAAATACGGCGTTAAACTATTACCGGCCGACTCGGAACATTCGGCAATTTTTCAGTGTCTGCAAGGCTTACCTGCTGGAGGGTTGCGGCGAATTATTCTCACTGCTTCGGGGGGTTCTTTTCGAGATTTGCCGATCGACAAACTAGCAGGAGTAACAGTAGCCGATGCTTTGAAACATCCGAATTGGTCGATGGGGCAGAAAATTACGATCGATTCTGCTACTTTGATGAATAAAGGATTAGAAGTAATTGAGGCTCATTACTTGTTCGGGATGGATTATGACGACATTGATATTGTCATCCATCCCCAGAGCATAATTCACTCGTTAATTGAGTTGCAAGATACTTCGGTTTTGGCGCAATTGGGCTGGCCGGATATGCGATTGCCGCTGCTTTACGCTTTGTCTTGGCCGGAGCGAATTCATACAGATTGGGAAAGGCTGGATTTGGTAAAAGCTGGGGATTTGACTTTCCGTGAACCCGACCACGAAAAGTATCCTTGTATGCAGTTGGCTTATGCGGCGGGACGTGCGGGCGGTTCAATGCCTGCAGTGCTGAATGCGGCAAACGAACAGGCGGTAGCACTGTTTTTGGAGGAGAAGATTCAGTTTTTGGATATTCCGAAGTTGATTGAGAAGGCCTGCGACAAACATCAAGCCGATAACTGTGAAACCCCTGGTTTAGACGATATTTTGGCTGCGGATCGGTGGGCGCGGCAGGAAGTTTTGGCAGAGAGTATGGAATTGGGCGATCGTATTCTTTCGGTTCGCTAATTGTATCAGCAGACTTGCACTTACCCACAACCCCGCCGGGGAATTAATTCCCCGTCTCATAGCTTGCATTCGGTTGAAAACGACTGCCCAACCTTAATAAATATTCAGTTTTCTTTCAGAGGACTTTAGCTATGAGACAGGGGTTTCCCTCCCTGACGGACTCGGCCAAAAAGTGCAAAATATCGGCAAAACCCTATAAAAAATTGACCTGATTTTAGTCTTTTATTGACTAACTCCCAACTTTCGCCGCCAAATCAGCCGCACTCATCTTTTCGTACATTTCAAAAGGTTGGTGAATCCAAGGATTGTCAGCCAAATAATCTACATAATAATCCGGCTTTGCAACAGAACAAGCCTTGTACCAGAGTACAGCAGTCCGAATTTCCTGAATATCCTGGCCGTAGCGACTCTTCAGCCAAGCGATACCTTGATCCAAACTAATTCCCGAATCCACCAAATCGTCAACCAGGACAATGCGGCTGCCCAAACTATCGCCCACCATTGTCAAATCGCGGGCAAAGTCGATCGCACCTCGGACTTTTCCCTCTGCCCCACTATAGGACGAGGCCGCTAAAATCGCCAGAGGTTTGTCGAAAATCCGCGACAGAGTATCCCCAACCCGCAGCCCTCCCCTCGCCAGACAGACAATTCGATCGAATTTCCACTGAGATTTATCAATTTTTACAGCCAAATCCTCAATTTTTCGATGGTATTCAGACCAAGAAATGTAAAGGTCGCTCATGCCTAATATTATTGAAATATCAAAGGTATTATTAAATATTTTGGGGGAAATGACATGGATGCAGAGGAACTTCTCAGACGGTATGCAGCCGGAGAACGGGTTTTTCACAAAATAGACCTGAGCGGTGCCCATATTTCAAGGACAAATTTGCGCGATATTGACCTGAGTCAAGCTAGTTTAAAGGGTGCCAGTGCGATGGGTCTCACCCTCTACAGAGCCAATCTGTATCAAGCCAACCTCTCCCAAGCCAACCTCTCCCAAGCTAACCTCATGTCTGCTAATTTTGGCGAATGCGAGGCGGTGGGAGCAAACTTCAGCGGAGCCATCTTGCGGAGTGTCCTGCTCAGCGGGGCCGATTTAACGGGGGCGAGTCTCAGGGGTGCAGACATGAGAGATGCAAACCTTCAGCGGGCAATTTTGATTCAAGTTTATGCAGTTAACGCTAACTTGCAAGGTGCAAACTTGACAGAAGTAAAACTTTGCTCCATCAACCTCAGCAAAGCAAATTTAACCGACGCGAACCTAACACAAGCTGACCTCAGCCATGCTAACCTAACTCAAGCAAATCTGAGTTGGGCAAATTTGACGGAAGCAAATCTCGAAAAAGCGGATTTGAAGGGAGCCGATTTGAGCGGAGCTAACTTAAGCTGTGCAAATCTCCATCTAGCAGATTTGAGCGGAGTTTCTCTCAAGGGGGCAAATCTCCGGGGAGCAAACTTGCATCAAGCTTCTTTGCGCGGGACAAATCTGAATGAAGCGAATCTGAGAGAGGCGATGATGCCTGACGGCAAAATCTCTGAGTGAACTACCACACACTCACCCGAAGCGGGTAGAGTGTGGGCTTCTCCCTTCAACAACCATAGCCTCCACAGTAGTAAACTTGCGCCCATACTGTTTTGGTCTTACATAGCCTTCAGGAGCAATAACGCTGGTTCCCAACGTCAATACGCGCCAGCCTTCATTTTTGATATCGATCGCGGCGTTAATGTCTCTATCGTGCCGCTTGCCACAGTGTGGACAGTCGAATTCACGCACAGATACCCATCTTTGGCAGTAATTTTAACGTACTTGAGCAAATATGAGTTGATGCAAAGAATCGACCTATTTCTAGATAAACCTTGCCCACCATTTCTGCTTTGTACTTGAGCATAGTGCAGAACATCCCCCAGCCAGCATCAGATATTGCTTTGGCTAGGCAATGGTTTTTCACCATGTTTCGTACTGCCAGATTTCCCACTACTATGACGAAAGTTTTCGTCTACTATCTTGCGCGATAGTTTATGTAGAAAATCCTCGCGGACTCTTTTAATTATTGAATGAACCTTGGCAACAGCCCGCTTCGCCTGTCGTCTCGATTTTTAGTCGTTTTATCAGTTTTGCGATCCAGCTTTTTCTGCTTGCGTTTAAGATTTCGTTCGTATTTTTTGGTAGCTCTAGGGTGTTGATACTTAGAGCCGTTCGATGTAACCGCAAAATCGGTTAGACCCATATCTATCCCAATGACATCGCCGTCAACACGGGACTCTGGGAGAGCAACACCATCATCTACAAGCATCGAAGCAAAGTATCTACCATCAGGGTTCTCCCTTGACAGTTACGGTCTTGACTTTCCCGTTGATATCTCTATGAACCTTGGCTTTGACAGTGCCCAAATTACCAGGAAACTTAATCTCACTTGGACCAAAGACTTTGATATTTTGAGGGTAGTGAATAGATTGTTTCCCTTGGCGTTTTTTGAATGTGGGATACATTCCTCGACCATCAAAGAAATTCCCAAAAGCTACGCCGAGATTTAAAACTGACTGTTGAAGGCACTGCGAGTAACACTCTGACAACCATTCAAACTCAGCTTTCCATAGAGGTATAGATTTCTTCATGGTCATAGCTGTAACGCCCTTCCCAGTTTCTTGATAGGTCGAAGTCATTATGTGTAAAGACTGATTCCAGACCCAACGCACCCAACCGAAAGCCTTAGCAAGATGCACTTGCTGGGCTTCTGTTGGATAGATTCGGACTTTAACAGCTTTTAACACGAGACTTAGATTGCTTCTTGAATTGCTCTAAGAAGAGTATAACAAAAAGCTTTGGTCAGTGCAGGGGATTTTGTTCGTCTCGTCACCCACCCCTGGGCAACCGAAGAGCGTCGAAAAGTCGGTTTTGGTTGGGGTGGGACTCCTCATCTCACTCGCCTTCATCTCAACACCTCCCGAAGGGTAGGTGTGAGGCTTCTGCTGTTTCAGCTAAATAAGCTGGCAAAATAGAAATTAAAACCGCAGGGTGCTTGTGGCGCACCCTACATTTAGGCTAATGCCTGATTTTATTAAGGGGATTTAATTCTGCGTTCATCGGACCGGGCCCAAAAATCGAGACAAGCCCCGGACTCCTGTGGTGGAAAGGCAAAAATTTTAGACTCTTGTTCAAGATTCCAGATTCATCTGTGGAGTAAATCTCAAATCTCAAATTGTTCGAGTGAGCGCGACTCGACGGCTCTACGCTTGCGTGACTCGACGCTTGCGCTCGCGGAAGCCTCACGCGGAAGCCTAAAATCTAAAATCGACTGACAGTTGCTGTAGAGAGGAGCGGCAAAAAAATATTTGGGCGAGAATTTAATCTACAACTTTCAGCCAGCCCCGGCGAACGGCGTGGAGCAAGCGGTTGATGGCTGTTTGATCTTCTTCGGTAAGACTGTCATTTAACAGCGCTGTCCTGAGCTGTTGTCGGTGAGTGGGAGTCAGCAGACCTGAGTGATATACCTGAAAGACTAGCTCTGCAATAGTAAATTGAGGTAAAAATGTTTGGGTGATCATGGGTTTTTTTGTTTGAACTCACTTTTGATAGTATTGACTTTTTTTGCCACTATTTATGTGATTCAACTACGCGAGTAAATGTGATCGATTTGGTTTTGATTAGTGATTTGTGTCAGGGGGGCTTGGGGATCGGATTTTTCTTCGATCGCCCTGCAAATTGAAACACAAACCCCGTCCAGATTCCTCGCTTTTGGCAATTCCCAAATCTCTACTTTTTGTTAAGAGACTGTGACAAATAAATTAAGATGTATCTATTTATAGATTACTACTGACTGCTACGTATATCGCTAGGCTTAATTCAACGTAAAGCTTTTACGGTGTTTGGAAACCCGCTTTTACGTGCATTTACCTGGTTTCTTGATGTGGGGGTTTGTCCGTGTATCTACTTAATTACGTCCAAAGACGGATACAAGTTTGAGACGGGAGTCGCCATCTGCCCAAAATTTTAGGCCGTAGTTCAAGCTCCCAGATTCATCTGTGGAGTAAATCTAAAATCTAAAAACTAAAAACTAAAATCTAAAATCTAAAATCTAAAATCGACTGACTGCTGACTGCTTCAAATCCCAAATCCCGGCTTGTTCAAGAAACCGGGTTCGAGCTTTTCGATCGCAGTACAATTTTTTTTGAGAGGGTTAATGGAGCGACCTACTCACTTCAATCTTATTCTTAGCAAAGCTTGGCAGGAGAGTAAGTAAAAATACCGATCTCTACTTCCTGTGTGAGGGGACTAATCGGAAATCCTGACCCATCCGCGGCGGATGGCGTGAAGCACGCGGTTGGCTGCATCTCGGGCGTCTTCGCTGAGAGCGCTTTCTCCGAGTTCGCGCAATCCGTGGCTTTCAGTGCTAGTCAGATTGCCTGAATGGGTGACTTGATAGAACAGTTCAGCTATCGCGCGATCGGATTTTAAAGTCAGAGCTTCCATAAAATCTCGTTGAACTCGACTATTCTAATATCGAGCATTTGAGAACAGAGTAGGGTGATTGCACTCGACTAAGCTGTGTGATTGTTATTAGCTCGATTTGTGACCGAAGTCTGCGAGTATACCTCTGTTAAATCACAGAGAACCAAAGACCTCGATCGCATAAACTGTCATTGCGGTGGTAGCCTCAAGGTTTGACGAAACCTCGAAAAGTCCTGAGCGCAACACTTTGAGCGCCCCGCGCCGC
This sequence comes from Microcoleus vaginatus BM001213989, assembly GCA_036700245.1. GTDB lineage: Bacteria > Cyanobacteriota > Cyanobacteriia > Cyanobacteriales > Microcoleaceae > Microcoleus. The sequence goes on along the minus strand of JAUBOM010000001.1, from coordinate 54,945 downwards.
AGCTTTTGCGGGAGTGCGTCCGCTCGACATCGCGGGCTCTGGACTCCCAGATGTGTGAAACTTTGGGTTTTAGACACTTGCAGCTTACACCCCACGGCCTAAAGTTGCGATCGGCGATCCCCACCCTGCGTTACAATAATTATCAATACTTCAATCTCATCTATAGGCAGGCCGGTAAAAAAATGATAATGATGAGCTACTTTTCCATTGCCTTAATAGTTTTTCTTGTTTGGTTCAAAAGTTTTTGGAACGATACTGCGACAGCTAAAAATGACTTGATATCTTGGATAGCCTTAGTCATCGGCCCTCTGGTTTGGCCTGTTGTTCTGCCCGTATCCATTTTGCAAATTACCAGCAATAATTCTGTTGTACAAACAGCTAACTGCGAGCAAGAATTCTGATAAATTGTTCAAGTAAGTGGCTTACAAACAGTCGGTTATCTCGTCCTAAATTATTCGGGTGGACCTATCCTCGCAGCGAGTTAATCATGTTGTTTCATAGTAAAAAAACTCCAGCTAGAAGGTAGACTTAAATAAAAATTCTGACTCCAAAAACAGTTTTTTTTTACATATAAAATTCTGCCTTCTGTTTTTTTATTCCCAAAACAAATACAAGTTTCCGACAAAAGTCGCCATCCGCCCAAAATTTTAGACTCTTGTTCAAGCTCCCAGATTCATCTGTGGAGTAAATCTCAAATCTCAAATCGTTGAACGCTCGCGCGACTCCACGTTCGCGCGAGCCGAACGTCTGGGCCCGAAGTCTCAAATAGACTGGCGCCTACTTTTCTTCTGTCACATCGTGATTTAATGGTGCCGCGAGCGTCAAAATTGTCAGAGCCCAAGTGTCAGACGCAAATTGTCGGACAGCGACCGCAACATTTTATTACTCAAAAATTACCAGCTACCTCAACCAAGCTCAAAATTAATATGCAAAGTAAGACGGCCTGTTGCTTGGAAAAGTATAACTTTAGACATATTTTAGCCTGCCGCTGACCAACTTAAAAATTTTTATTACTTCCCGCCACTGCGCACCATTAATCGAATTTCGGAAAATCCTTGCTTGGCGTTGAAAAACAGCTATGCTCCTTGCCCTACAACCTTTTCCAGCTCGATATCTTCAAATTGTAGCAGCTCTAAACAGGCAATTGTAAAGTTTGTTTTCGCCCAAATTGCCTAACTATTACCACAGTTAGATAGATAATCACAGGCAGAGAATGCAATATGAAACAGGCAACAAAAACTGTTTCAAATCTCCGGTACGACTTGTTTTGGGCGATCGGGCATCAGGAGTGTATAACGCGAGCGAAATTTTTAGAGGTGCTGGATGTTGGGGAACTTCTAAAAAAAAGTGCCGTCACTGTATCCAGATTTGCTATTTGCATAAAAAGTAGGAGTAAAAATGAACGGAGTGTCTGAGAAACCAATTTATAGAATTCTTAATCTAGTGTCGCTGCTAGCGCTGGCATACTATGCAGCTACTTCCATCAATTATATTTTCGAGAGCGACGATCACCTCTACAGGTACGACAGCCAGAGCAATTCCAACGGGTCAACAGCGCAACTACAAGCACACCATCGGAATAAATAGTAGAGCTTTTCTATGAAGGCCGAACCAAAAGTCCGGGAAATTGCTAATGGTTAGTGAGTCGCTCGAAGTTAACAATTAGTCATAAAATATTGCCGGAAAAGTTAATGTTTTAAGTTACAGCTATTTGCCATCAAATCTACCACAACAATTAACAATCTAATTGGCTCTAAAAATAGACCACAGTGATAAAACCAGTTCAAAGCATTTTCATCAGTAATAGCCTTAATAGCTTTCGTAATCGCTCGATCGAGAACATTTGAAGTTCAAGCTGCTTCATAAGGGAGAATTCTTTGATTTTTGACCAATACAACTCGATGGGAAATAAATCCGGCGAGTAGGGAAATAAGAATTTCACTCTCTTCTCCGACAGATTCTATCCAACTTTCGACGGCTTCGGCATGATGAACAGATAAATTATCCATAACTCAATTGCGCCCACCCATAACTGTGGCAGTGATATTTTCTCAAGGTAAGCCCAAAAACTAGGCGTATTTACACCACCCGGTAAAATCAGATGGGCAATTAAACCCTCATCACTCATTACCCCAACTAAAGTGATATTTTTTTCCGGATTTCCTGGTCGCCGATCGTAGACTCGTTCTCCTCCTTTACATCTGCCATACCTTCGCACCTGCGGCTAGATGTACACCAGTCTCATCGATTACTACAATGTTTCTTACATCTATACTATTTAGCCGAATCCTCCATTCATACCGCAGCTTTTGAACTTTTTCAGAGAGCTGTTAACTGGCTATTAAACTTTTTGTGGCGCCCTAATTTTAGTCGATTGAGCTGGCGACATAAATTAGATTCACTAACTTCTAGGCCTGTGCGGTCTAAAAGGGAGCCTTGAAGTTCTCGCAGATCTATATCATTTTGCTCCTTTACAAGTTTTTGTAATAATTCCTCGTCTTTTCCTTTAATCTTAGAACGACGAGCTCCCTTTGGGGCTTAGCTGATATGTCCCCTGTCTCTCGATACGGACGCAGAAAGTTGCGTATCAAGAATGCCAAGCTGACTTTAATGAGTGGTGCGCGTGGTGGTGACAGGGGCAAGTGTTCCTGAACATGAAGCGAGCAAACAGGTTCTCTTTTTCGGTCTACCAGATGGGACAAAGGGTTTCACGGTTGTATTTGATCTGGGTCGATGGGGGTGACAGCGACCATCCGTTTTTCAAATCGGTGATGGATAGCTGGGGATGGATGATTCAGGTGGTTTTACGACCGCAAAAGACCCAAGGCTGTGTTTTACTGAAAAAAAGATGGGTGGTTGAACAAACTTTTGGTTTGCTCTATTGGTATCGAGGCTTGAGCTAGGACGATCGGTTCCATGATTCGGCTTATGGTCAGGCGATTAGCCTAAGTTGGTATCCTTTGCCACTTTTCATACAGCCTCTGAGGTTGGCTGTAAATTATCAAATCAATGCTTCTGACTGTTTCATTGTCCACGCATAGGTAGCTAGAAACCCGGTTTCTACGAGTTTTGCGTTTGGTAACGATAAATCTCCGAAGAAACCGGGTTTAGCTTTTGCGACGAGTCGGCACAATTGAATTTAGGTTTTGAGTTTGCAGTCATTGTTGTCCTGTGCAAGCATATTGGCCTGGAACCATGATTCTACTGTTGGCATTCAACAACTGTCGGAAGTATTGATCGAATCTAATTATATAAAAACTTACGGAGGCTCGGGGCAGGGCGATCGCATATTTTTCTGTTTGACACTGTCTCCGGAACCAACAGACAATTAATACGATTTGAGATTCTCGATTTGAAATTTTAGATGGGGAATGATTGATGACGGGGTTTGGGGGACGGGCCTGCGGTTACATTCTGTTTATAAACTGGTACAAGATGCGCTGCTGCTTATTCTCAGCTTTGACCCCGGCCCAAAACGGATACAAGTTTCTGGCCGGAGTCGCCATCAGCCCAAAATTTTAGATCCTAGTTCAAGCTCCCAGATTCATCTGTGGAGTAAATCTCAAATCTCAAATCTCAAATTTAAAATGGACTGACAGTACCGTCACAACTCTACCGGCCCACCGTTCATCCCAACTTCAGAACACAAGCGCTGCATTGTCAGATTGTCGGGATGGATGCGGCTCATGGCGGCTGAAACGATCGATTTTGGTTGAGAAACTGGATTTTTTAGCCAAAATCCTGCGTTGAGCGCGAGGGATTTCGGTGGAAACATCAAGGTGATGAGCCTCAAGAGTCCGTCCCTGACTGTGTTGGGACGCAGTTTTGATTGAATGCGGGCTCGAGGGTGCGCGGGCTTGCTTTGAAGGCCAGCTAAAAAATTTTGATTTGTGGGGAACTATTGGTGAAAACCAAAAGTCTTGTCAACAACAGTGTACTGAAAAATCGCAACTGAGTTCCAGCGCCATTGCGGGCGATCGAACTTCCCGGCGAGCGACAGTGCCCGCGGGCCCGGTGCGATTTCTCAATTTTGAGAGCATACTCCCACTAAAAATGGTTTATGTGTATTTCCCGGCTATTGTTTTAAAAATGACTAGCCGCATCGAAGCTCGGTATGGTACACTCACAAACGTTTAGCTGAAATATTTTGGTGTTAGAGGAGGGAGGGAGTGCTGGAGTCTAGAGTCCAAAGCAGGAAACAACCCATATTTGCTGCTCAAGGAATACAGAATTCCACTCGCGATCCCGATCTCCTTACGGACAATTTAAATTACATGACAACTTATGGCAGCCGGGTCAATTAGGGTCTCAACCGATGTCCGGTTTCATGGGCTAAAAGCTTCAAAAAAAATAGTTGTACTCATTTGAAAAATAGGGTGCTGCTCCACCCGAATTTACGCCTGTGGACAAGTAGGAGCCGACTCCCTTGGTAGAAGCAGGAAGCAGACCATCTGGAAACTACTTCTAGTTGAATGGTGGAGCTTATATAAGCTTAGCCAGGTTTTGTATAGCAGACAAAAGTGTATTGTAGAAAAATGATTCATCTTTTAGGAGGAGTGTAAATGACACAGTTAACTAATCCAACACAACCAGCAAGTTCACTACCTGGAGGTCTCAGTACCGGTGGCTTTAGCGTTGTCGGGATCCAAGGCGACAACAGGTTGAACGGCAGCTCCGGCAGCGATGAGATCCAGACTTTTGCAGGCAATGATGTCATCGCTGGTGGCAGTGGCAACGACCTGATTAGATCCGGCGGCGGCAATGACACTGTCGGCGGCGGCGACGGCAACGATACCATCTTTGCAGGCAGTGGCAACGATGTGGTGTCTGGCGGTACCGGCGATGACTTCATCTTTGGCGGTAAAGGTGATGACCTCGTAGACGGTGGCGATGGCAATGACTTGGTTTCTGGCGACAGAGGCAACGACACCGTAATCGGCGGCTCGGGGAGCGATACAGGCTTTGGCGGCCAAAGCAACGATGTTGTCGGCGGCGGCGACGGCAACGACACTCTCTACGGCGGTAAAGACAACGATACTGTCAATGGCGGTTCTGGCAATGACTTGATCTCTGGCGACAGAGGAAGTGATGTGCTGACGGGCGGTGCTGGCAGCGATACGTTCTACTTCTTGACCTCCAGCGTTACCAATACATTAGACGGCATAGACACGATCACCGACTTTACCCCAGGCGAAGATAAGATCCGCTTGAAGCAGGGCGGTGTGTTCGCTGGTTTGGGCAGCACCTTCGAGGCGAGCGAGTTTGTCGTCGTTTCTGGTTTCAACGCAGCCACTCCAGGATCGGGCACGACGAACAAGTTGGTATACGACCCAACAACCGGTGCGTTGTACTTCAACGGCAGCAACGGAGTGCTAACTGTTGCTCAGTTGCAGACTGGCCTGACGATTACCTCGAACAACTTCGAGCTGTTCTAAAACAACTGGCAGTTGTGGGACAGCACCGGATAACATCTGGGGCTGTTCTCACAATGAAAGTCTTGGAAGCTTTCAACTTCATTCTGCCTGCGGCGGAGGGAAGTTGAAAGCTTTAATGTAGAGACAGAACTTACGCACGCGGAGTTAGAAACCCGGTTTCTTGGTAAATACTTCGCTAGAAAACCTAAGATACAGCAATTCCAGGTTAATTGAGTAGACCTCAGAAACCTCCGGGCCCGCGCTCTTGGCACCGCCCCGAAGCGAAACCAGTTTTTTGTACTTCATTTACCAGCAAAAGTGCCGTATCTCGTAGAAACGGGGTTTATAAGGCTTGCTCAGAAGCAAAAGAAAGTAGGAAGTAAAACGCGGGGATTGGTGTCAAGTTAACGGCAAGCGTAAAAATTTTAACGATTTATTAGTGAAATTAATCGATCGCCCGATCGCATAAAATATAAATAGTCTGAAAATATCAAACTTTGAAATTAAAATTTATCGGGTTTACTGAAGCGGTAAAGTAACCGCAACTGCTGGCGATCAATGAACACTCAAGAATATATCCGGCAAGCCCAAGTTTATTTGAACGGGGGGAAGTTAACTGAGGCGATCGATTTTTGTAAAAGGGCGATCGAACTTCAACCATTTTCGCCCTCGGCTTACACGACTTTAGGCGAAATTCTGGAAGCTCAAGGCGATCCGACGGCGGCAAGAGACGCTTTTGTGCAAGCTTTGGAGATTTCGCCGCAGTTTTTTCTGGCTCATGCTTATTTGGGTCAACTTTACAGCGAGTATTGCTGGCTGGATGAGGCGGTTTTTCACTACCGACAAGCTCTGGATTTGAAACCAGACTGGCCGGAACTTCATTATAACTTGGGAAATGTTTTTCACAATCAGGGTAATTTGTTGGGGGCGATCAACTGTTACCGAAAGGCGATCGCTCTTAACGCCAATTATCTACTTGCTTTCTACAATCTGGCTGTGGTTTTAGATGAAAATAATCAGCTTGAAGCGGCAATTGATACCTACCGACAGGTGATTGCTCTGAAGCCGGATTACGTGGAAGCTTACAGCAATTTGGGTGTGATTTTGCTCAAGGACGATCGCGCTGCTGAGGCGATCGAGGTTTACCAACGGGCGATCGAGATTAAGCCAGATTGGGCGACGCTGCATAATAATTTGGGTCAAGCGTTGCTCAACAAAAATCCCGATCGGGCGATCGCATCTTACCTCACAGCTATTGAGTTGGAGCCGGGCATGGTTTTGGCCCACTACAATCTGGGGAAGGCTTGGCAAATACAGGGGGAGCATTCGGCGGCGGTTGCTTGTTTCGATCGCGCGATCGAGCTGAATCCCGAACATATTTCGGGCTATACAGACGCCGGGTTTTCTTTGATGGTTTTGGGCCAAATTGCTGACGCCATGGCTTATTTTAAGCGGGCGATAGCTCTGAAGCCCGATTTTGTTGAGGCTTACTGCCGTTTGGGAAAAAGGCGCAGAGTTGCTGCTGTAGAAGATGATGAATTGTCAATGGCGATCGCTGCGTGCGATCGATTTCTCACAGCATTGATGGGAAGTTCGGCAACGCATTTTATAACGGATGTTACGGATGTCACCGATGTCACGGAGGTCACAGATTTAAGGGATTTAAAAGTCAAGAAAAAAGATGGTGCGGCTAGATATTTGCCAAGTGCAGAGCGCGAATTGCCTGTTGCTGAAATCTGCGATAATTTAGCCGAAATTTACTTGCACTTGGGAAATGCTTTAACACAGTACGGCGGACACGAATCGGCCGCCGCTTATTATCAAAAAGCTTTGCAAATTCAGCCACAAAATGCAGAGATTTACTGGCGGATGGGAAATTCCTTAGCCCAGCAACAGCGGTTTAGTGCAGCAATTGCAGTTTACCGCATGGCTTTGACGATTCAACCTGCTTTACCGCAGGTTTATTTTGAGTTGGCAAAACTGCTGGCAAAACAGGGGCGCTGGGAACGGGCGATCGATTATTATCAAAAGGTTTTAGAGTTGCAATTGCACGGGGATGGGGAGCATAAAGAGTGGAAACAAAAGAGTTTTATCTCGCCAAACCGCAATTCTCTAGAACATCCTCACGCTATTTATTTATCTAGTTGGGATTGGCTGGTTAATGCTAAGTTGGATGCGGGCAATTATGTAGAAATAGTGTGGAAATATGCACCAGAAGCTTGTGCAAAAGATATTCCGAATTCCCTGTTTTCGCTAAAAAATCCGCAATTGGGAAATACCGATTGTACAGGTTTAACTTGCGGGCTGTGTTTGCAGAGGATTTCTAAGTGGTTCGATCCGGTGCATTTGGGTTGGGGAGTTTGCCGTTTGTCTAACTTGCAACCGCTACCTGTGGAGTCACCAAAGACTTTTGTGGCACAGATCCCCAAGGGGCGAGTTTGGATTGTTCCGCAGGAAAATTATTGGATGATTTGCAAGGCGATCGCTGTAATTACTCCTGACAATTATTTGTTGGCTGATGTGTCGAGAGATTATCCTGGTTTTTTGCCTGGATGTGAAAAGCATGATGTTAGAAAACACAGCGTTTTTCAGTTAGAATCCTTTCCCGATTTAAAGCAAATTGACGGCAGCGTGGCGGTGCTTTCGGGTTTGTCGGGAAATGTCTATTTTCACTGGATGGTTGATGTTTTGCCGAGGATAGAATTGCTGCGGCTCAGCGGTAGGGATTTGGCGGAGATTGATTGGTTTTTGGTGAATAGTTGTCAGCACCAATTTCAGCGCGAAAGTCTAAGAATTCTGGGCATTCCAGAAGAGAAGGTCTTGGAGAGCGATCGCTTGCCTCACATTCAAGCAACAGAGTTAATTGTGCCGTCTTTTGCGGGATATTTGGGCTGGCCTTCTGGGTGGGCGATGGATTTTTTGAGGCGCGAGTTTCTCAAGGGGATTATACCTAGTTCGAGCTATCCAAAACGCATTTATATCAGCCGCAGCAAAGCGAGATACCGGCGAGTTTTGAACGAGGAAGATGTGGTTGAGGTTTTGGAGCAATTTGGCTTTGTTTCTATTTTGCCGGAGTCGATGTCTTTGGCTGAGCAAATTGCTCATTTTTACCACGCCGAGGTGATAGTTGCAGCCCACGGCAGCGGCTTGACAAATACGATTCTTTGTCGCCAGGGAACTAAAGTAATTGAGTTGGTGTCGCCTCACTATATCAGCCATTATTACTGGGGAAGCAGTCAATATTTGCAGTTGGAACATTACTTTTTAGCGGGGGAGGCTTTTGAATGCTATCCTATTAGACAGTTGATGTATCAGAATTCCCTGACTGAGGATATTTTGGTGAACTTGAGTTCGCTGAAAAGGATGGTTGAAGTGGTGGGTTTGGGTTAGTTGGCGTCTGGAGTAAGTTTAATTATGCCCTCGATTGAGAAGATGGAAAAAGCAGCGGTTGATTTGAGTCGGCAAGCAGAAGTTTATTTAACCGAAGGAAAGTTAAATGAGGCAGTTGCTGCTTGCGAGTTAGCCTTGAAAATTGAACCGAATTTGTCTACAGCTTGCCAGACGCTGGGAAAGGTGATGCAGGTTCGAGGTGAAATCGAGCAAGCTAAGCAGTGGTATGAAAGGGCGATCGAGCACAATCCAAATTTGCCGGAAGTTTACGCTAATCTCGGCAGTTTGTATTCTCAAGGAAAACAGTGGGAAAAGGCGATCGCCAATTGTGAAAAAGCAATTTCGCTAGCGCCTAATTTTGCTGCTGCTTATCGGCAGTTGGCGAGAATTTGGACGCAGTTAGAGAAGCGAGAAGAGGCGGCAAACTGTTGGTATCAAGCTTTTAATATCGAGCCGAATTGGGCAACTGCTGACGAGCACGTCACTCTGGGAAATAGTTTTGTTGAATTGGGAAAGTTCGATCGCGCTATTGAATGTTATTCGCGGGCAATTAAGTTAAACCCGAAGCTGGCAACCGCTTATCACAATTTGGGGGAAATGCTGGTCGGGGAGAAACGGTGGGATGAGGCGATCGCCAATTACCGACAAGCGATTGCCATCAATCCAAATTTTTTTGAATCTTACCACAGTTTGGGTAAAACTTGGGCCGAGCGAGGAGAATTGGATCGGGCGATCGCCTGTTACCGCAAAAGCCTCGATATCAATCCTAATTATGCTCGTGCTTACCTTAGCTTGGGCAATATTTTTATGCAAAAGCGCGAGTTTGATGCAGCAATTAAATGTTTCCGTCAGACTCTTGAAATTAATGATAATTCCTACTGGGCATACAATTGTTTAGGGGACGCTTTTGCTCACAAAAAGCTGTGGTCTGAAGCTATTAGTTGCTACCGCAAAGCTATTGAAATAAATCCAAATATTCCTTGGTTTTATTTGAATTTGGGAATTGCTTTAACCTGCGAACAATCCTGGGATGAAGCTGTTAGCGCTTACCTGCACGCGGTTCAGATTGAGCCGAATTTGACGGGAATCAATCAGAGGTTGGGATATGTTTTGCGGAAGCGCAGCGAATCGGGTTTAGACAGCACAATCGAAACTTATTGTCAAGGTATCGAGGTACTTGCAAGCGGGAAAATTTACCACAAATTGCTGGGAATTGAGTTAGATGGAGCGGAGTTTTATATAAATTTAGGCAAGAGTTTAGCGAAACAGAAGCAGCTTGAAGGTGCGATCGTATTTTATAGCATGGCACTGCAAATTGAACCCAATGCTGCGGAAGTTGTTGCAAAACTTCAGGAGGCTCGGGCGAAACAACAGGAGTTGTACGCACAAATTGCCACTTACCGTCGCCAAATTGATCTCGACCCGAGCAATTCTCAGCCTTACAACGATTTAGGAAATATTTTACCGCAATTAGGGGAATTAGAAGAAGCAATTATTTGCCACCAAAAAGCGGGCGAATTGAGGGGTTGGGTTGAGTGTGCGGCGAAAGATTATCAATTTACCCAAGATTGGTTTACCCACAATATTCCTATTTGGAAACGGCATTTGCAGGAATTTACCGGAATTGCGGATTTTCAAGTTGTGGAAATCGGCAGTTTTCAGGGAATGTCGGCTTGCTGGCTGCTGGATAATATTTTAACTCATCCGACGGCAAAGATTACTTGTATTGATTTGTATTTTCAAGAACATTTCAAGGGCAATATTGTTAAAACTGGAGCAGCCGATCGGGTAATTGAATTAGAAGGTTACTCTCAAGATTTGTTAGTGGATTTGACGTCGGAATATTACGATGTTGCTTACATTGACGGCTGTCACAAACCTACCAGTGCTCTGCAAGATGCGATTTTATCTTGGAGGTTGGTGAAAGTTGGGGGATTGATGATTTTTGACGATTACGAGTTTACGTTTCCCGACAGCCCGGAGCAAGATACTAAAATTGGGATAGATGTTTTTTTGGAGATGTTTGGAAGTCAGTTAAAAGTAGTACACAAAGGCTATCAACTGATTGTCAAAAAAATCGGCAATCAAAGTTTGGGCGAAGAGCAAACTCTGTTGTCTTTGGGTTGGGAAAAGTTGGGGGATATTGCGGCAAATGCGGGTTATTTGGATGAGGCGATCGCCCGCTATCAAACAACTATTAAAATTAAGTCGGGCAACTACTTAACTTACCACAAGTTGGGTAAAACTCTGCAAGAGAAACAACTGTTTGAGGAAGCTCGGGCCGCTTACCAACGGGCGATCGCACTAAACCCTCATTTTAGTTGGTCTTACCACTTTTTGGGGGAAACTTTGCAGGCAATTGAAGAACACGGCGACGCCGCTGCTGCTTACCGCAAAGCTATTGAGTTAAATCCAGATTTTTGTTGGACTTACAACAATTTAGGCGATTTGCTGATGGAGCTTTCTGAGTGGGAGGAAGCTGCTCTTGCTTACCGCAAGTTAGTTGAACTGAATCCCGATTTTTGTTGGTCTTACGATAGATTAGGTAAGGCTTTGGTTGCACTAAAAAAGTGGGAGGACGCGGCGGCGGCTTACCGCAAAGCTATTGAATTAAATCCCGATGATTGTTGGTTGTACAATAGTTTGGGGGAAGTTCTGGAATTCCAAGAAAATTGGACCGAAGCAGCAGTGGTTTTTGGTCGTGCTATTGAGCTAGAATCTGAGCATAGTTGGCTGTACAAAAAGTTGGGTGATACACTGCGGAATCAAGGGGAATTGGAAAGGGCGATTGCAATTTATGAGCAAGGCATAAATCTCGAGCCAAAATCTTGTTGGTGTTACGAAGGATTGGGTTTGAGTTTAATTGCCAAACAGCAGTGGGAACCGGCAATATCTAATCTCATTCAAACGCTCCAAATTAAACCAGATTTGTTTGGAGTCTACTATCATATAGCTTATGCTTTGGAACAAAAAGGAGAAGTGCATGAAGCCGATATCCTAAAATTAGGTCATAAAATGTTGCCGTTAAGTATCCTTAAAAAATACTGTGGATTTACTGACGATTTGGCAATTGCAGCAGAGTCACATCCGAGCATTACTTGCATTGACATCTATCCTGCAAGTCAAATTAATTTATCTGAGTCCCAAACAATCGATACCGATAGCCGATGTTGGGAAGATGAAACTTTTTCTATAAAAAAATCTTTTGTTAGCGTATTACCAAACGGACGAGCTTGGGCTGATATTGCTACTACCGCCGCCATTACTTCAGACAATAAACTTGTTACCGATATCTCAACGGGTTGTCCTGAATTGGTAATAACTTCCGACAAATTGCCTCCCCGGGAACACGTCGAGGGAAATGTGGCTTTTTTGTCGGCTCGGTGGGGAGGAGCAGCTTATTTTCACTGGATGTTTGATGTGGTTACGCGGTTCCATCTTTTGCAGCAGAGCGGATTGATGGATAGTATTGATAAGTTTGCGCTCAATGCTTGCGATTCGGCTTATGAAAAGGAAACTTTAAATAGTTTAGGAATTCCTCAAGATAAAATTTTAGAAAGTCGGTACCACCCGCACTTTACAGCGGATAAATTAATAGTTCCATCCATTTGCGATGGTGCTGCGGGAACCTCGAAATGGAAGTGCGAATATTTGAGACGAATGTTTTTAAATGAAAAGCTGTCGCTAAAAACAGATTATTCTGAACGAATTTATATCAGCCGCGAAAAAGCCTCATATCGGCGAATTGTCAACGATAAAGATGTCGTCGGCTGTTTAGAAAAGTTTGGGTTTCGTACAGTCAAGCTGGAAACGATGTCGGTAGCGGAACAAGCAGCGTGTCTGGCGGCGGCTAAAGTAGTTGTAGCACCTCATGGGGCGGGATTGACTAATCTAGTTTTTTGCAGTCCGGGAACTAAAGTAATTGAGATTTTTTCTCCGATTTATGTTCCAATTTGCTTTTGGACTATCAGCAATTTGTGTGATTTAAAACATTACTATTTAATTGCGGAATTGTTTGATGACCAAACTCAGAAATATGCGGGACATAAAGATATGCGGGTGGATTTGAACTCGCTGGAGAAGTTAATGAATCTTGCAGGAGTTTTTCATGGATAATGAGTTCCACAATTTGGGGAGTTCCCTGCAAGAAAGCGGTCGGTTTGATGAGGCTGTTGCTGCGTACAAAAAAGCTATTGAATTAAATCCTAATTTTTCTTGGTCTTATCACAGTTTGGGCGATGTTTTGCTGAAACTTCAAAAATGGGAGGAAGCTGTCGCTGCTTACAAAAAAGCTGTTGAGTTAAATCCAGATTTTTCCTGGTCTTATCACAATTTGGGCGATGCTTTGCTGAAACTTCGGCAATGGGAAGAAGCTGCTGCTGCTTACCGCTGCGAGATTGCACTCAACTCGGATTTTGCTTGGTCTTTTTGCAATTTAGGCGACGCTTTAACTAAACTAAAACAGTGGGATGAAGCTATCGTTACTTATTTAAAAGCTGTTGAAATTGACGGAGATTTACCGGGAATTTACGAGAAGTTGGGATACGCTCTCGGACAAACAGAGTCGGATTTAAACTTAGTGTTAGAACAATCTCAATTGCAAATTACACCGGAAAGTTGGGAGTTCTATTTGCAGTTAGGAGAGAATTTAGCCAAGTACGATCGCCCAAAAAGCGCAATTATTTTTTACCAAGCTCTCTTGACATCTATGCCGATTTGTGGTGATATATCAGCCGAATTAGAGGAGTTGTTGCAGCAGCAAGAAAAGTGCGTTAGGGAAGCCCTAGAAGAGGATCGCGCATTAGCCTCATCTCGCGCAACTGTCGCCCAAAAACCCGATGATTGCTGGTCTTATTACAATTTAGGTGCTGTTCTGAGCCACCAAAAATATTGGGAGGAAGCGGCGGCGGCATTTTTCCAAGCAATAGAAATAAATCCCGATCTTCCTTGGTGGTTTTATTACAATTTGTGGGAAGTTTTTGTTAGGCAAAACAAGCTAGATGAAGTTGAGAACTTGTACCGCGAAGTTGTTGCAGCTAAACCGGAGGCTTTTTGGCCTTATCTGAATTTGGGGGAAGCTTTGACGAGGCAAGGTAAAATTGCCGAGGCGATTGATTTTTATCGAACTGTCAGTTACAAACAAAGTTTTGCATCTCTTATCAGTAAGAGAACAGGGAAGATGCCTGTTATACAAAATAGGAACTTAAAACCAGTCAAAGTTCCTAACTTTATAATTATTGGTTGTCAGCGGTGCGGGACGACTTCTCTGTATACTTATTTAGCTCAACACCCGCAAATTTTGACTCCGATTAAAAAGGAGATGGATTTTTTCTCGTGGCACTTTGACAGAGGGATTGATTGGTATTTGGCTCATTTTCCGCCAATGCCTCCGGGAGAGCAATTTTTGACGGGCGAAGCAAGTCCGAGCTATTTTGACTCTCGGGAAGCACCGGAACGGCTCTACAGCTTGTTTCCCGAGGCTAAACTGATTGTACTTTTGCGAAATCCGGTCGATCGGGCGATTTCTCAATTTTACCGCTTGACTGGCTTAAATTGGGAAGCGCGATCGCTCGATCGAGTAATTAGCGATGAAATTGAACGGTTGAATCAAAATCCCGAATACATCATCGGCGAGGAACCGGGGAATTATTTAGCTCGCGGTAGGTACATAGAATTTATCAAAAACTGGCGGACTTTCTTTCCCCCCGAACAGTTGTTAATTTTGAAAAGCGAAGATTTTTATGCAGGTGCGGCGACAACTGTCAAGCAAGTTTTAGAATTCTTAGATTTGCCGGAATATCAATTGTCGGAATACCAAAATGCTAATCCCGGTTCTTACCAGCCGATCGATCCATCGGTTCGGGATTGGTTGAGGGATTATTTTCGACCTTACAATCAGCAGCTAGAGGAGTATTTAAGCACAAATTTTAATTGGTAATAAACTTTCTTTTTGCTACTTTCAGCACTTAAGGACGGGTGGTCAGAAACGGGGTTTTTTACCGAATCTCCGGGTTTCAACGAAGTATTTTCGCGAAAAAACCGAGTTTCTTGAGTCGGAGTACGTCCATGATTGCCTCGCTCGGCGAGCGGATGAAGCCGGACTTACCGGGCATGATATGGTGCAGAAACCGGGGTTTTTGGCTCCCGCGCGCCCAAGCCCGAGAAAAAACCCGCCTAGCCTTGACAAGTCATACTCGTTATGAGTACGCTAAAGTAAGCAAAAGAATTTAACCCAAGTACCCAAGAATTTAAAATCATGCTGACGAACAAAGAAGGTCAAAAAGTACCCAAAGTCACCTTTCGCACTCGCAAAGACGACCAGTGGGTGGATGTCACCACGGATGATATATTTGCAGGTAAAACCGTAGTAGTCTTCTCGCTGCCGGGAGCTTTTACTCCCACTTGTTCGTCAACGCACCTCCCCGGCTATAACGAATTGGCCAAAGTTTTCAAAGAAAATGGCGTAGATGAAATTGTTTGTATTTCCGTCAACGACACCTTTGTGATGAACGAATGGGCAAAAAACCAAGAATCAGACAATCTGACGTTAATTCCCGACGGTAACGGGGAATTTACTGAAGGCATGGGAATGCTGGTAGACAAAACAGATTTAGGCTTTGGGAAGCGGTCTTGGCGTTATTCGATGCTGGTAAAAGATGGCGTGGTTGAAAAAATGTTTATTGAGCCTGATGAACCGGGCGACCCTTTCAAAGTGTCCGATGCCGAGACGATGCTCAACTACATCAACTCCGCAGCAGCTAAGCCGAAGCTAGTTTCGCTGTTTACAAAAATGGGCTGTCCCTTCTGCGCTAAGGCTAAGGCACTGCTGAGTAAAAATGGCTTGGATTATGAAGAAATCGTTTTGGGCCGGGAGATCACAACTCGATCGCTCCGGGCTATGACTGGGGCTACAACTGTGCCGCAAGTATTTATCGACGGCAAGTTGATCGGTGGTTCCGAAGACCTAGAGTCTTATTTGGGAGTTGCTTAGTTAAACCAAAATACTTAGCTTGCGGGTGCCCGCGTGCACGCCTTACAACGAGTAAGGTGTGTACGCGGGCGCCTTTGCCGTATTTGGCGGTATTTAGCCCGATCGAGCTTTCGCGTCCAAAGTTCGATCGGTCTATTGATCCATTCTCGTGCCACAATTACTGGGGAAGTAATATTAAAAACGCAAGAAATGGGAGTGAACGATCGTGGATTTGAGTTTAGTCGCGTCAAATATCTTAAATCCACCCATATTAGCTTTTTTCATGGGAATGCTGGCAATTTTTCTCAAATCTGATTTAGAAATTCCAGCGCCCATCCCCAAACTGTTTTCGCTGTACCTGCTGTTTTCGATCGGATTTAAAGGCGGCGTCGAACTGTCCAAAAGCGGAATTGACCAGCAAGTTGCCCTGACAATTGTGGCAGCGATGTTCATGTCAATGCTAGTACCCGTTTATACTTTTTTCATATTGAGGATCAAACTCGACTCTTACAATGCCGCAGCAATCGCAGCCACCTACGGTTCCATCAGCGCCGTCACATTTATTACCGCAACCTCCTTCCTCACAGCACAGGGGATCGACTTTGACGGTTACATGGTAGCCGCGCTAGCATTAATGGAATCCCCTGCAATTATAGTCGGGCTAATCCTTGTGAGTGTATTCGGCGGCGAAGAAGGAAAACGCGAAATAGTTTGGCCAGAAGTGTTGCAAGAAGCATTCCTAAACAGTTCAGTTTTTCTACTGATTGGCAGCCTAATTATGGGCATAATTACAGGAGAACACGGCTGGCAAGTTATGAGTCCGTTTACTCAAGACTTGTTTTACGGAGTTTTAACTTTTTTCTTGCTAGACATGGGGCTGGTTGCCGCTAGCAGAATTAAAGATTTGCAAGAAGCAGGAATTTTTCTGATCGGCTTTGCAATCCTAATTCCCCTAGTCAACGCCGTCATTGCTTTGGTAATAGCGAAATTAATCGGAATGCCACAGGGAGACACTTTGCTGTTTGCCGTATTGTGCGCGAGTGCTTCTTATATAGCAGTACCAGCAGCGATGCGCCTAACTGTTCCCGAAGCGAACCCAAGTCTTTACATTTCAACAGCCTTAGCAGTGACATTTCCATTTAATATCATTGTAGGGATTCCCCTGTATCTATACGGAATCAATATGTTTTGGAGGTGAGATGATGGAGTCAGTCAAAAGAGTAGAAATCATAGCCCACTCAGTGGAGCTCGGCAAGATTTTAGACGGTTTAGACAAAGCTGGCGTACCCGGTTATTCAGTGATTCGTGATGTCGCGGGAAAAAGCACCAGGGATCACGTTTCCCGTGATTCATCACTGACGATGCTGGATAACATTTATGTGCTTGCTTTTTGTTCACCCGCCCAAGTATCAGCAGTTGCAGAAAACATTAGACCTGTTCTCAATAAGTTTGGTGGGTCGTGTTTTATTTCAGATGCGGTGGAATTGCTAATTACTAGGTGCGTCGGGTAGTCATTAGTCATTAGTCATTAGTCATTAGTGATTGGTGGTTGTACCACTTCCCAAAAGTAGAGCTACATATAGATTGTACGCCATATGTGTAGGGACACGGCCTTGCTCATTGGTTTCAACTTAAGACCCAAACCCCTGAGAAATGTCGCTTTCGGTCTAGTTTCGATCCCCCTCTGGCATCTCCGGCGTCCGGGGGACGAAAGAGAAGACTTCTGTCCCCCCCGGAGACCGGGGAGTAGGCGGCAAAAATCAGGGGGGAGCCAACCCTAATCGTCAAACAGCAGACCGATACTACATTTGACGTTAAGTTGACACCAATATGCACGGTGCGGTGTCCTTGCGCGTATCTGCGGCTTTAATCCTAGGCTTCGGACCCCGAAAGCAACCACTGGCGAGAATGCCAATCCGTTTTGGCTTTTGCAGAAGTTTTTTATTATTACTTTAGCCTGCTTTAAAAAAGGCTAATTTGAAAATAATTTCTGTCTATTATAGCACTTTTAGAATTATCAGCAATCAGCCATCAGCCATTAGCCGGCGGTCATTTCAGGATTAATTGCCCTTCGCCACCAGGGCAGAATTCAGAATTCTTAAGAGATAGAAAAGAATCCGTTGCAAAAATCAGTTAGCGTGGTAAATTCTAAGCCACAACAGGCGATCGCCCGATCGAGTAGGGATATTTTCAAGAGGAGTTTAAACATGGCTGCATTAAAAGTTGGCATCAACGGATTTGGTCGCATCGGACGGCTAGTTATGCGTGCCGGCATCAAAAACCCCAACATCGAATTTGTCGGCATTAACGACTTAGTTTCGCCAGACAACCTGGCTTATCTTTTCAAATACGACTCCACCCACGGCATTTACGACGGCGAAGTTGAAAGCAAACCAGACGGGATTGTAGTTGACGGAAATTTTATCCCCTGCACATCGATTAGAAATCCTGCCGAATTGCCGTGGGGTAAATCCGGCGCAGATTATGTTGTAGAATCTACCGGATTGTTTACAGATTTTGAAGGCGCATCAAAACACTTGACGGCGGGAGCAAAACGAGTAATACTTTCAGCACCGACAAAAGACCCGGAAAAAGTGGCAACTTTTCTAGTAGGCGTCAACCACCACAAATTTGACCCGGCAAAAGATACTGTTGTTTCCAATGCTAGCTGTACGACGAATTGTTTAGCACCAATTGCCAAAGTTATTAACGATAACTTCGGCTTGGAAGAAGGTTTAATGACTACAGTTCATGCAATGACAGCTACTCAACCAACTGTAGACGGCCCCAGCCAAAAAGATTGGCGGGGAGGACGCGGTGCGGGTCAAAATATTATTCCATCTTCCACTGGTGCAGCAAAAGCTGTTACTTTGGTGTTGCCGGAATTGAAAGGAAAATTGACGGGAATGGCTTTGCGCGTGCCAACTCCCGACGTGTCTGTAGTTGACCTTACTTTCAAAACCGAGAAGGAAACTAGCTACAAAGAAATTTGTGAAGCCATGAAAAAAGCCTCTCTTGGCGAACTCAAAGGCATTCTCGGATATACTGAAGATGCGGTAGTTTCGACGGATTTTCAGGGCGACGCGCGATCGAGCATTTTCGATGCAGGTGCGGGAATTGAACTGAATTCTAAGTTTTTCAAAGTTGTTTCCTGGTACGACAACGAGTGGGGTTATTCTTCCCGCGTGATTGACTTGATGCTGTGGATGGCCGAGAAAGACGGAATTTTGAATAAGTAATATTTGGGACAAATGTAAGGTGCGTACCCGCCGCGCACCCTACGTCTTCTATCTTCCCTCTTCGTTCTTCCTTCTTCACGCTTGACTTCTTCCTTCTTTTATATGTCTGAATTACCACCGCTGAATAACGAAACTATTTGGGCTATCCTCAACGAAGAAATCGACGATGCTGCTGTCAACCGATTAGTTTGGCAGTATCTGGGCTACCGCTGGGATGCGGAGACTGGCAAGTGGAACAGTGCAGGTGTTGCACCCGAGTGGCGCCAAGAGTACCCGGAACCGCCGGATTTTATCGATTCTAGGCCGGCGACGGTGAAATTGACTCGATCGACCCCTCCAGAAAACAAGCAGTTGCTGAAGGAAAAATTGGGGTTTAAGGGCTATAAAATTGGGGAATTCGGGCCGAGACAGACTCGCAGGGCGACGATGGCTAATTGGTTGATGGGTTTTATGGAAGCTGGGGCCTAGGAGGTATGGGGGATGGCTGTGCGGTTGTTGCGAGGGTAGGATTGAGGGTATGGATGGGTTGATTGGGCGATCGAACTATGTTTTTTGCTTCAAAATAAGGATTGAAACTTTTATTAAACTCTTCCTTTCTTTCTCTGTGTCAACAGCGGTTAATTAACAAAAATTAAGCCTTTTGAAAGTCAAAAAACACTAAAACCCGCCAATTCCAACCTCCTCACCCTTAAGGCTGACATCGGGCTGTTCCGTAAAGTATCCTAGAGTCGGCTCAATGATGATACCAAATCCGGCTTAAATATCCCCTGGATCTCGCTTGTCTGTCCCAGCCTACGTCGTGTCGCGTAAACTCCGGCAGACTTTATGTGTATAGTTTGAGGTCGAAAGGTTTCAACCGCCTCCTTCATAAAGGAACTAATAAACCCGGATTTGGTATTAATTATTTTCCGGGCGATTGTGCTAAAAGATTTGATATAAGCGAAGGATTTAAACTCGAATTCAATTAACTAGAAAGCCAACGCTTCAGCCTTGTTTTGCTGGTTATTGCTGCACCTGCCAATGGACTCAACCCAGGTACAGTGTCCAACCACGGATTAGGAGAGATGTCACTACGGGAACTCCTTTGCTACCGCAGGTTTGGAGAAGCAATCAAGGTGACAACATCGGGATTTTGAACTCGGAAAGTAGAATAAGCTGCGTCGAGGTGCATCGGGCCGCCGTCGGGATGTCCCGCAGGTGTTGCAGTTCTTCCAGAAACCGCAGGAGACTCACGAAAATCCTGCAATTGGCAGCGTAAAAATGAGCGGTCATCACCCGCTCAGAAAAGCGCACGAGGGCGACAGGAGAATTTTCTTTAGCCTTTCCGGGGTGTCCGAAGTAGACGAAATCCCAATCTTGCTGACAGAGTTGTTCGACGATAACAGCTTGGTTTGTTCTGAACTTTGCTGAAATTTCTAGGTCGTCTTCTACAATCAAAATATTGCTCAACCCCTTGTCTTTTGCCTGCTTGAAGATAGCTACATGACTGGAAAAGCATCCCCTCGCCCCATGCTGGGGAAACCTCCAGCTTCGTCGGGGCCGATTGCGGGAAATATCTCAACCTTATGGGGCGTGAGGGGCATTGCTGCTTCCTCTAATTCCTTGACTATGAGTTGCCGTCGGTCTTTCCTCTAAGGGAGATTTACCGCATAAACTATCTGGAAATAGTCTGTAATTTCGTCATAGTTTGATCTCGAATCAAGAAGTTGATGAACCTTGGGTTTTAACGCCATCAAATTTTATTTTAGGTCTGTGTCTCCCTTAAACAATTCTATGTTTAGCAAGCTGCATCTTCCATTTTCCTAAACTTACTCAAATTACCTAGGTCGGAGCTAGCATTAACAGTTTAATTAGCATTGGGATTTGAGTCAGAAGTAACGCATTTCCCCTGTTGAGTAGGGTTTAAGACTAGGTTAGACACTACTTTAGAAACGGCAGCTTGTTCTTGAATCCATCCGATTTCTCCTGCTTGCAGCTTGGCGATTTCTACTTCCACTGTTGGCTTAACTACCGGGGAAGGCGAGGGAGTGGAAGTTGCCACAGCAGGAGATGGATTGAGTGCGGGTTTGGAAACTGTAGAAAAATCTTTATTTGACTCGGGTTTCGGAGAGTTCGATCGCACTATTTCAGGAATCGAACAAACTTTCAATTCCAGCCAATTGCCTTGAGGCGTAAGCTGTTTGTTTGTCACCTGCAAAACGCTGCCTGCAGGGACTGTCCCTTTGACAGTCAGCTCACCGATTGCGGCTCGCAAATCCAAGCTCTCGCCCTCTTTTCTCAATTCCTCACCTGCAGAACTTTTAATCTCTATAAACGAGCCTGTTTCTAAAGATTTCACCGGAGGAGGTACAGATTCAACTATTTTCTCCGGCATGGTTCCAGCCTTAATTAAACCGCCTTCCCCGAAAATCGACTCCCCGGCAGTATCGATCGCCCGACCCACCGGAGGAATGAAAAAATAAGAAAATACACCCCCCAAACCTAACAAAAATAAAATTTTCAGCAGCAGCGAAAATGAACTTTTGCTTTTTTCCGGCTGTAACAATTGCGTTTTTCCTTCAGAATTACCATTGCCAATGATTGTGGGCACAGTCAAATCCGTTGGCAAATCGTCGGTGTCGATAATTGGTTCCGCAGGCGTATCTAAAGGTGCGACAGACAATTCTGAACTATTGCCTTCGTCCCTCAAATGTGCCTGACAGTGAATTAAAGCAACAGTGACGTTATCGTGACCGTTTCTAGTATTAGCAATCTCAATCAGTCGATCGCGCGCTCGGGCCACACCAATACTGCCATCAAGAATGGGCAAAATCTCCGCTTCCCAACATTCCTCAACCCGGTCTTTATCGCTCAAACCATCGGAGCACAGCAGCAAAACGCAGTCCTCATCCACCGGAAAACGTTGCACAGTCGGGTGCAGAGTGTTGGACGAAGTAATGCCCAAAGCTTGAATCAGAGCGCCGGCGGCGACTTGTTCCAAAGCATCCCGGTAGAGCGAGTAGCCCAAACGCACCTCGCGGGAAGCTACATCGTCGTCGAGAGTAACTTGATAGCAGCCAGTGCGGGTAATCCAGTAAGCCCGACTGTCTCCGACGTGGGCGACGTAGAGTTCGTGAATGTGGGCTAAAGCCATAACTAGCGTAGTTCCCATCCGCTGGCGGCCTTGGCGGTGTTCGCTGTCGTTGCGACCGGCTATCTTGTCGTTAGCAGCACAAGCCGCCCGTTCCAGCTTGGAAGTTAGGCTCAGCGGGTCCCAATTAGCTTGATGCAGGGGCATTTGGTCTAACTTGTCCCGCAGCACAGCAATCGCTTCGGCCGAAGCGATTTCGCCGCCGTCTTGTCCGCCGATACCGTCGCAGACGATCGCGCAAGCCGACGAGCCCGGGTTTCCGGAGAACACCGTACCGCTGGGCGGATAGCAAGCATCTTCGTTGTGAGCCCGGGCTCTGCCCACATCGGTACCCGTGGCAATCTGAACATGACGATCGTAAAATCGGCCGCACTTTGCCAGAGCTTTATCCAACTGGCCCATCAGTTGTTCGCCGTTGCGCACCTGACCGGCAACCATTTGCTGGCAAAGTTGCCTCAAAAAATTGGCTATAGCTGGGTGAGCATCTTCGAGCGACTGCTGCCACAATTTGCCCAACTGCGACAAACTAGGCGGTTTGCGATCGGGCTGCAATTCCAGAAACCGCACCAATTGCCCTTCCACGCGCTGCAGTTCCGGAGTCAGCAGCGTGGAAGCCACGCCCTGAGCTATAAACGGCTGCCACAACTGGGAAATTTGCCATAGCCAATTGAGCTGGCGCATCGCTGTGGCTCCTTTCCAGGAGTCCGCCAATTCCGGCATTAAAGATTCCGTTACCTTCAAAATCGGCCCGTTTTCCAGCAGCCAGATATCTCCCGAGAGCTTGCTCCTCTGGGACGATACCAGCCCGTATACTTGAGGTACGTGCAACTGATAGCCAAATAGTCTCAGATAAGGAGTGACAACACTCGGAATCTCTTCGGGCATTTCCGGCAACTGTTCGGGTTGAGTATCGACAAGAAGTCGATCGCGCTTGACCAAGTAGCGACCTGCGATCAGATCGCCTGGCTTACACCCTTTGATCCCTTCACCTAAAGCCCATAAGTAGTGTTTTGCCACAGAGTTTTGCATAAGGGTTGCTGACGCCTTTGGGCCCAGTGCTGATCTGAACTATTTTAGCGCTTGAACCTCGACGGGTTGATACGTGGCGATTATTTGACACCCCCGCTTTCTCAACAGACGGGGATTCTTAAGACTTCGCAGTCCTAATATCCTGATTTTTCAGGTTCCTAGGCTCACTACGTTTGCACTGTTGTGTGCGTAGTGATATCTCCTGACAAGGTTTTAGGCGTGACTTTCCCCCAGTCCAGGGGTAGGTTTTAAAGTCTTGTACGGACACAAATAGTCTACCATTTGGTTGACCCGCCGATGAATCTTGCTAGGAGCTTTCAGAGTTAGAGGCTCGCGCGAGGCCGAAGTCATCGGCTTGAAATCACGCTGTTTTCAGCATATTCCTGATAGTGGCTCTTTCCGAAGAAATCGCGGCACTCAAGCGAATTGAGATTTTAGACTAACTATAATGGTATGATGCAGGTAGGTAGAAATCACCTGAGCCGACAGGTATAAATAAATATCAATTCTCGGTTTTCTCCCCCAAGAGTGTTCCGTGCCTCGTGCGCGAGTTTTGCAAGTAAAGTTAAATTTAACCTTACCCAAAGACGGATACAAGCCCCCAGATTCATCTGTGGAGTCTATCTAAAGTCTAAAATCTACAATCTACAATCGACTGACCGGCCTCTGCAAGCTGTTGAGTTTTTAACCATGCCCCTACACGAGTCAAGCGCCTTTCCCGATAATTTGCCCGATGCGAAGCTGCCGCCTGCACTTGAAATAGACGAAATACTCACTACCGTTCAAAATTCTCACACTTTTTCTTACAAACTGATAAATCTTGATGTTTGGGCGCTGGTGGAAACCTTGGATGGGGTGTTTCCGGGCGCTTGGGGTCAGTTTATGACCAACCGCCAACTTGCAGTTAAACAGTTTTTGGAGCGCGATCGCAATCCTACTAATAGTGCGGTTGATGATGCTGGGGATGCGGGCGAGGAGTCCGATGGAAGTCGTCAAGGGTGAATAAGCCGGGAGTCAGGAGTCAGAGAGTTCGGACTCAGGAGTTAGAAACAAGCAGAAAGAATAAAAGCAGATTTTCCCAATTCTCCCCATCTAGACTTTTCCTTTGTATCGAAGTCTCGCTCCCCCTCAATCCCCCTTAAGGCGGGAGAGGGAAAAGAACCCTCTGGTCCGACCCCTACTCCCCCGCGTCCGGGGGAGTAGGGGGCATGAATCAGGGGGGATCGAAACTCAGCTACAAGCGACATTTATTATCGGTTTCAATCTTAAGTTGACATAAATGCCGATCGCCCTTACAGGTGAACTTTGGAATCAACTTGAGGCAAGCCCATGCTGTAGTTGACAGCGCGCCCGTTGAGGTTGTAGCTGATTTGGCCTTTTTGGAGGAGCGATCGTACCAAGTGCTCCAACTCCGAACCGATGCGGCGGAGGTTGTACTCGGTCAAGTCTTCGCCCTCGTAAGCGTCTACGAGTTGGTCGAATTTGGCATATACCTGTTTGATTGACTCGTCATTCCAGTTAAGTTCGTTATCTGGGTCAATGTCGAGGGTCAAAAGGTCATTGCTGGGGACGAGTTCGTTATCTTCGAGGATGGCCGTGTATATGCGAATATGGCGGGTTGTTGACTTGAGCTGCATGACTTCTTATGTGTAAAGATTTTTTGCTGAGTTTATTGTAATGGCTCAGAGATGCGCGGGGAGGGTGGGCGATCGTCAATTTCTCGGAATCCCCAACTCTTTTAGTTGTTCGGCCGTCCAATTTTTGTAATATTCAGTTTTCTCTAAAGAATCGGAAGCTGGCTTCAGCTTAGAATTTAGTTGAACAGTGAAGCCCGGATACGGCATCCTCCTAGTATGAAGCCCGTCAATATTAAAATTGTCTTCGGGATGAACGGGAAAAGCCAGCAAGCCCAGCTCTGAAATATGATTGTTGAGCTGGGCTATTAACTCTTTAATTTGCGGCGCAGTAATTGCTGTTTTTTCGGGATTAATTACTGCCATTATTTCAAAGTCGGAATTGTAAAATTCATGAATCGATTTAATTATGGTCGAATCTCCATCGAACTCAGTCAGCGCTGAAAACCGCTCGATTTTGAATAAAATTTGATTAGCCAAGCGGGCCTTTTTAGCGAAGGGACAAATCGGTAAACCGCTAAAATTTGGATGCGGTAACTCGACAAACTCCGTCATCCATCTGAGGGTAGATTCTATTATTTCCGTGTCAGATTCATTCATGGAAAGTCTATATATTTGATATTTCACACTCATCATACTCTATTTGTAGGCTGAGGCACACCCCACCATTGGTGTCAACTTAAGACTGAAACCCATAATAAATGTCACTTGTACCGAAGTCTTGCTCCCCCTAAGTCCCCCTTAGGTCGGGGGGCTTTGAGTGCTTCCGGTTCCCCCTCTTTTAAGGCGGCTAGGGGGGAGATCCGGGTCAAGAAAACAGGCCCTACTCCTTCCATTGCTAAGGACTCAATTCGTTACTACAAACATTAATTCATTCGTGAGTTGTGCCATCTGGCATAATTGCACCTGCGAATTTTGCCTTTTCCAGATTTACCACCCCACTTAGGTTTGCTCCCTTTAGGTTGGCTTTTTCTAGGTTTGTACAATTCAAATCTGCACCGCGCAAATCGGCTGAGCGAAGTGTGGCCCCACTCAAATCTACCTGCACTAAACTTGAGCCACAGAGATTAGCCTGAGTCAAGTTGGCCCCACTCAAGTTGACTGAGTAAAGTTTTACTCCCACCAGATTTACACCAGTCAGGTTAGCGCCGCTGAAGTTTGCACTGACTAATTTTGTATCTTTCAAATCCGTTTTGCTCAAGTCTGCCACAACTAAGTTAGCCGATTCTAAATCTGCCTGTTTCAGGTTGGCTCCACTCAAGTTTGCCACAGCTAGTTTCGCACCTCGAAGGTTTGCTTTGCTCAAGTTAGCTTCAATTAGGCTTGCCATAGTTAGGTCAGCTTGGTTGAGATTTGTTTCACTCAAATTTGCTTTTCTCAGATTTGCTTGAAGCAGTTTTGCTCCCTGCAAATTAGCTCCCTTTAAGTTGGCACCGCTCAAGTTAGCTTCACTCAGGTTCACATAACTTAAATCAAAACCAGCTAGGTTTGCTGTTTGCAGTGAAGCATTAGGAGCAATTAAGTAAGCACCTGCTTTAACAGGGTCAAAACCAGTGGGAAAAATAGTCTCTGCGTTGTAAATCGCTCTTTCAAGGTTTGCTCCTTCAAGGTTTGCTCCTTCAAGGTTTGCATCGAATAGTTTTGTCTTACTTAGGTTGGTATTACTCAAATCAGTATTCATCAATCTCGATTGCCTCAAATTCAACCCAGTTAAGTTTGCTTTACTGAGGTTTGCCCTGCTGAAATCTACTCCAAGAGACAAATGAACCACGGTGAGATTTACCCCACTCAGATTAGCTTCAATTAGGTTTGCACTCAACAGATTGGCTTGACTTAAATTTGCATAGACGAATTGTGTTTTACGTAAATTTGCTGAGCTTAGATTGGCTCTGTAAAGGTTTGCCTGACATAAATTTGCCTCACTCAGGTTAGCACTAGATAAGTTTGTTTGAGAGAGTTCTGCACCGCTTAGGTTAGCGCTACTCAGGTTGACCTTACCCAAGACTTTTCTGCTCAGATCGACTCCAGCTAAATTAACTCCCGTAAAATTTCGTTCTTTCTGATACCGTTCCAAAAATTCCTCCGCACTGATAGCTGGTTCCTGGAACTCTGAAACAGTATCATCAAGATCGTCCTCAGATTCCACAGTATCCGCATTTACAGGAGTAGCAGTCGGCTGTTCTACCACTTCGCTAGATACTGGAAGCGGTGTTTCCTCGATCGCCTCTTCCCGCAATAGCTTATCCACCCGATCGCTAAACTGCCTCACAACCTCAGCATCATCAACCTTGTCACCAGCATTCGAGCTTTTCTCAACCGCATTCTCAACATAATACTTGTCTACAAAACTTTGCAACCCAGCATTATATCCCTGTCCTACCACCTGAAACCTCCATTCGCCATTCTTCTTATACAAACGTCCAAATTCTAAAGCCGTCTCTTGGGAAAAAATCTGATTTAAATTGTACCGAACCAATTCGCTAACAGTTTCTCGGTTGTAAAGCCTGATAAAAGCATTTGTAACTTGACTAAAACTTTGATTTTTTTCCTGTCCCTCGTGAATAGTCACAACAAACACAATTTCCTGAATAGCAGAATTGATTTTACTCAAATCCAGATAAACCGTCTCATCATCTCCCTCAATTTCTCCATTCCTGCTGTCTCCCGAATGTCGCACCGCACCGTCCGGCGATGTCAGATTGTTGTAAAATACAAAATACTTTTCATCAGGAATGCGACCGTCCGCCGCTAACATAAAAACAGATGCGTCAATGTCGCAGTTTTGCGCTGTCTGGCTGACTTGCCAACCCAGGGCGATCGCAATTTTACTGAAATCAGGAGTTTCTTTAGAAAGATTGAACCTTTCACCCTTAGTTAATTCGATGCTCATGTGCGATAATTTCCTTACCTGAGAAATGGTATTAATTATCTTATCTATGTTAACCCGATCGCAAATTGGATTTTATCTCGAAGACATCGAAACCCCAATTGGCAGAACCGTCAATTTAACTCTTACCGGACTCATTCTTTTATCTTCCGCCAGCTTCATCGCCGAAACTTACCCGCTTTCCCAACCTGTCAGAATTAATTTCCAAACTCTCGATACCGTCCTTTTAATCGTTTTTGCAGTTGAGTATTTATTGCGGCTGTGGTGTGCTGAAAATCGAGTTAAATTTATTTTTAGTTTTTTTTCAATCATTGATTTGCTGGCAATATTACCCTTTTTATTGGGATTTGTCAACGTCAGTTTTATCAGAATTTTTCGCTGGTTTAGAATTCTCCGACTCATCCGTTTTCTGGAATTGAAAATTTCTATTTTCCGCATCAGCAGCGAAGATGGAGTCATTTTTGCTCGAATTTTGTTTACTTTGCTGGCAATAATTTTTGTTTATTCTGGTTTGATTTATCAAGTCGAACATCCGGCCAATCCCAAAGGTTTTGCGACTTTTTTGGATGCTGTTTATTTCTCCGTTGTCACGATGACCACGGTGGGATTTGGCGATGTTACTCCCATTTCGGAATCCGGTCGTTTTCTGACTATTTTGATGATTTTGACGGGCATTGCTCTGATTCCTTGGCAATTAGGGGACTTGATTAAACAATTAGTTAAAAGTGCTAATCACGGAGAAGCTGTTTGTAAAGATTGCGGTTGGTCTGTACACGATGCTAATGCCAAATATTGTAAAATGTGCGGCACTCAATTAGATAATGGTTGACAGTTGACAGTTGACAGTTGACAGTTGACTGTTGACTGTTACAGCAGCTTTCAGGTAGGGACACAGCATTGCCGTTTCTCTGCAGAAGATTGCCTCTAATTTAGATGTAGCAGTATTTTTCATAATAATTAATAACTAATAACCAATAACTACTGACTACTGACTACTGACTACTGACTAATGACTTCTTCCTTATTTAAGCTAAGGGTAACAAAATTTCAAATTGGGTGCCGCTGCCTAATTCCGATCGCATTCTGAATGCACCGCCGTGTTTGCCCCTCACTATTTGATAGCAAACTGCTAAACTGGTTTCTTTGAGGGCGCGTTTTTGGGTAGAGAATGATTCTATAATTTTTTTGTACTTGCTAGGTGACATTCCAGGCCCGTTATCTGCGATGCAAATCGAAACCCAGCGAACATGAAGTGTGTCTAAATCGCTCGCAGGTTCGGGACAGCAGACTTGAGTTGTGATTGCAATTTGAGGCTGGCGCTCGAAGTCTCTGAGTCGTTCACCTTTAAACTCTTTCGCCAATTCTTGAGCCACTGCTTCGTTAATTAATGTATCAATAGCATTGGTCAAGATATTCATAAATACTTGGTTTAGCTGTCCTGCATAGCACGGCACTGGCGGCAGGTTGCCGTAGTTTTTTACTACTTGGATTTCCTTGGTCAAACGGCTTTTGAGCAGCAAAACAATGCTGTCTATGTTGGCGTGCAAGTCGGTCGGTTTCGGATAAATATCGTCGATGTGGCAGAAGTTTTGCAAACTGGTTGCCAACTTGCTCAAACGTTCGGCTCCGGATTTGATGCTGGCAACAGTTCGGAGGAAATCGTTTTGCAAAAAATCATAGTCTATCTCTTCCTTGAGCCGTGCTATTTCCGGCGGGGGTTCGGTACAGTGCGCCTCGTAAACTGAGAGCAACTCCATCAAGTTTTTGCTGTAGTCGCTGACGTAGGTTAAATTACCCCAAATAAAGCCTACCGGATCTAAAATTTCGTGGGCTACTCCGTTGACTAAACGGCCTAAACTAGCCATTTTTTCGCTTTGAAGCATTTGAGTTTGGGCTCTTTCGTAGCGGACTTGAGTTTCTATGCCGCGAATTTGCCAGTAGGCGATGTTTAGCGCGTGAGGG
Organism: Microcoleus vaginatus BM001213989; assembly: GCA_036700245.1. Lineage (GTDB taxonomy): Bacteria > Cyanobacteriota > Cyanobacteriia > Cyanobacteriales > Microcoleaceae > Microcoleus. The sequence continues at coordinate 25,290 of JAUBOM010000001.1, read as the reverse complement.
TCTAAGAGCCGGTAAGATTGGGAGTCTATTTCGACGACGATTGGTTCAGACTGCAATTGGCGCGATCGACGCAGAGCTTTTGGAGCTGCGGTCAAAATGGTTGTAGTCTCTGCGAGCAATAATATTTCGACGCGAGCATAACTGTAGAGAACTTTCAGTGGCAGGTGCAAAAAGAGCTCGGGGCCCTGGGATTTGAGGAAATATTCCAGGAGTTGGCTGCGGGATATCATGCCAGCAAACTCTCCTGCTTCCAGCAAGACGACTCCCGGCACTAGGGGATGCTCTTCAAAAATTTCGGCAACGGCGATCGTCTTGCAGCTCGAATCAACCTGAAACTCATACAGGGGCAAATCCCAGAGGGTAGACTCTAGGGAAAGGTCTTGAGGGCTGCCTTCGGAGAGTGAAGGGCCAAGGAGTTGGGAACTGAATTTATTTGCCACTGGAACTTTTAGTTGCCGAAACGCTGGGAAAGTGAAATGATAACGTACTACTAAGCTAGCCTATCATTTCACCGCAGGAGCGAGCCTGGAGACGCTTCTTGAGTTAATCATATTTTGCGAACTATGGGCAGGATAATTTCAAATTCGGTGTTCTTGCCCGGTTGCGATCGCAATGAAAGTTGGCCGCCGTGCTTTTCGGTGACGATTTGATGCGAGATAGCCAGCCCCAGACCAGTGCCTTTGCCTGCTGGTTTAGTGGTAAAAAAGGTCTCAAATATCTGCTGCTGATTTTCTGGGGGAATGCCGGGCCCGTTATCGGCAATGCAAATTGCGACCCGGTTGCCGTCTTCGGTTTCTATGACTTTAGTGGTAATTTGGATTTGGGGGCGCCAATTGTCCCGGGACTGGGTCTGTATTTCTCGATCGGCTGCGTACTCTGTCAGGGCGTCTAGAGCATTAACTAACAAATTCAAAAACACCTGACTCAACTGGCCGGAATAGCCGCTAACTAGCGGCAGGTCGCCGTAATTTTTTACCACTTCTATGCTGCTTTTAAAGCGGTTTTTCAGAATTAACAGCGTCATTTCCACACATTCGTGAATGTCTGTCTTCACTGGCTTTGTCTCGTCCATGTGAGAGAAGTGGTGCAGCCCGTTAACTATTTTTAGCAATTGCGAGGCTGCCAGCTCCATCCCTTCTAAGGTGACTGGCAAATCTGTTTGTAAAAACTCAAAGTCAATTTGTTCTTTGAGAGCATCAATTCGGGGACACGGTTCCGGATATTCTTCTTCATAAACCGACATGAGCTGAAGCAAGTCTTCAAAATAGGACAGCAGAAAAGTCAAGTTTCCCCAAATACAGTTCAGCGGATTTCTGATTTCGTGAGCTACTTCTGCTACCATCCTCCCCAAACTAGCCATTTTTTCTGTTTGGATGACTTTTGCTTCAGTTTGTTTGTTGAGCAACTTATTTGTTAATTGGTGAATTCTTGATTGAGCGACGATTAATTGGTGTACATCTAACAGTTTGTAGGTCTGAGGTGCTACTTCCACTATTACAGGTTCGTAAATTAATTCTGCTGACCTCTCAAGGGTTTCCTGGGCGGCTTCTACTATTAATTTACTGCCGGGAAGTACCAGCGGCTCTGGCTTGGAAAACTTGTATAATACCTCTATTGGTCGCTTGAAAAACATTTCTAATCCGTAGCGGCAGTTAACTTTTTCAAAAAATAGACGCCTGGATAGTATGCCGACAAAATTACCGCTATCTGTCAAAATGACGCCGGGCAGCAGGGAATTTTCTTCAAAAGCCCGGGCTACTTCTTTTGCCTGTTGAGTTAATTCAATTTGGAAGTTGTAGAGTGGCAGGTCTAGAAGAGTTGATTCTAAGGAGAGGTTCCAAGTACAAATCTCAGGTATATGCAACACTGATAACTCCGAGCTAGTCTCACGCACAGCAAACATAAATAAAACCCCTGTTATAATCTTGTATTGATGGATAATGTTAACTAACCTGACGGTCAACGGAGTACCGTTAGACTGCAGGCTTCTTTTTCCCTCGAGGCAAGGTTTTTTTTGAGTGACGTAGAAGCACCGCCACTTTCGTAATTCAATCCAATCTTTTTGATCGGCTTGGCTGAATTTTTGTCTCTATCCCAGGACTCCCCACCCTGACAGGAATGCCATCGGTCTGACAATTTTTTAGGCCTTTTGTAGAGACACTTCCCAGGTTGAGAAGTTCCCTTGGGGTCAACGAATACAACGCTTTTACCTAATTTCCCAGCGACATATTTGATGACAGTAGTAAATTGACCCTGAGCAGCATCAAGTATTGATTTATTCAAACCGCTCTTAGCTGCTTGACCATTTGGTAAGTAAACTAAATTGCCCTCCTCAATATCCGTCTTGACTGGGGCGCGTCTAGTCCAATTCTTAATGCTCAAATCCTCTACAACCCAAACATCACAATTATCAAATAACTTATGTGCTGTTTTGAACGGGAAATCCCGGCTTGCTCTAGCTACAAATTGATGGAGCTTAGAAATCTTGCCTTTGAGGATTTTCCCGGGCTTAGAACCTTTAACCCTGCTAGCTAACTTTGCTTGAAGTCTTGCCAACTTTTCAGCAGATGCTCTCAAATATCTCGGGTTTTGGACTTGTTCTTTATTGGATAAATAAACGTAATTAACAATTCCTAAGTCAATACCCCTAATGTTTCCGGCGGTCGGCTGAATTTCTGCAACCGTTACTGGAACTCTTTGATATTCAATTGTTAAGGAAATATGCCATCCATCTGCTTCTGGGATAACCGTTCCGGTCTTGACCTTGAATCCTGTCGGTATTGGTCTATGGAATACCATTGGGACTTGACCTACTTTCCCTAGGTCGATACAAATCCTCTTTTGCTCATCTTTGATAATATTCAAATTATCTAGTTTAGGATAAGTCAACGATTTGTAGTAATGGAAACCCTTAAATTTAGTCTTGCCTCTACGATTGCCATTTTTGTCGCGGGTCGTAAAGTTTGGAAAGGAAGTTTCCACAGGATGCACTACATCCTGCGAAACCTCGCCCAAGAGCTTGTAATCAGGAAATAGTCTTTTGGTGTTTTTCAAGTCAGCTAACTGTACAGTTGGTTTTTGGACGTAACCACCATCAATGTTTGAGAAAACATCACCCTTTTTTGTTAAGGGATTAGCAGAGCCATCTTTTTTCCTACCCTCTCTGGTTTGCACTCTAGTTAGAGGAATATTCTTGTAGATTTCCTCTACTGAAACTCGATATGCAGTTAAAGGGGAGACATTGAGGGGTGTTCTCCTGGATTCCCACCGCTTAAATCTGTCACCTAATCGGTAGTTGTATTGCCGACGGCAAAGTTCGAGGTGAGTCGTTATCGTCACCGCTTGATGTTTAGTGTGTCTTAGTGTGTACTTATAGGTTAGTTGCATAAACTTTTTGTTTTCGACCTAATTACAATATACTCTATTTCGTCACATAGTGATGATTGTATTACTGTTTCAATTCCTAGAAAGTAAATTAAGAATCAAGATGCTCCCGAAATATAATTGGAGGGCTTGGTACCTGGAACCGGCGCGCCTTTCATTTTTGAGCGGTGATTGATTCGGGGTACTCCGGCCGGGGCGCCTCCTTTAACTCCCCTCTAAATACACGCCTTGGACGAACCGGTTGTTAGTTAAGTTGCTATTAATTGGTAACGGGTAATTGGTAGGGGGTAGTTGCTAATTAGTTGAATTACAACAGCAGCCGATGGGAAAACCCGATCGCACAAGCATTGTCTGCTAAAGATTTTGTTTCTAAACCGATGTTAAACGATCGAAGCTTTTATGAAACTTACAGAGCTTTGCTGTAAACTTTTTACCATGATATACCGGCTCGCGCGTGTTTTCCCAAAATCTTAAAAATTTATCAGGGATTGTTGTAATCTGTTATACTACTTTTCCGGTTCTGGTAGGGAATTGGAGAACAGAACGCAGGTTATCAGTGAATGTACGGGCATCCTTCGAGGGTTCGAGGGCCCGGATTGGCGATCGTGGAAGTGGCAACAGGCGCCAACGGTCAAGACTGCGGCCTGTTGCCAAAATCCGCCTATTGTACAGCAGAAGGAAGTTCGGCAACGGATTCGCTTTCTGAGGATGTAACGGATGGAAGGCTTTAGTTATCTAGGAGAGAAGGAAGAAGCAATCTTCGGCAAGGGTTTGTGCAATCAAGAACGTACTCGCGCGTCGTCGGGCGCGGTTGCCATACCACTAAAAAGAAATGCAACTTTAGGCAACTTTCCCACCTCCATGGCCGTCTGTTTTTGACAATCTGCCATCTGCCATCTCAAATCTCAAATCGTCTTAGGGTTCCACCTCCGACCAGAGGCGTTCTAGCTGATACCGCCAAGCGGCGAGAGTATTTTCGCGAGACTCTCGCCCTAGTTCCATTTCACCCATCAATCCCTCTGCGTAGAAACGGTCTAAAGTCTGAAGGGTAGTTTCGACAGACTGTCCCTGCATCTTCGCAGCTTTGATGATTAGACGGATGCGGCTTTCTATCAAACTGCCGAAAAAGTCGGACAAACCTCGCTCTTGCAAAGCCAGCAGTCTGGCGACGGCCGCCGAGAAATCGGAGGCGGCGAGTGTGGCCGGGCTGTGCTGAAAGACTCCCCACAAAACGTTTTGATGTATGGCGTAGCGAGTTTCGAGGGTGGTGTCAAAGTTAGCTTCTAGCAGCTTATCAAAAAATGGTTGAGCTTCCTGGGCATCGCCGATCGGCAGCAAAATCCGCAGCCAAGTCCCGTCTTCTGAAAGGAGGACTAACAGGCGAAATTTGGGGGTTTCTACTTGCCAAGAAGTGGCTGCAGGCCTCTCAACACTGTCACCAAATAACTCTTTAAGGGTATTGCTAATTTCTTCGGGAGTCATGCGACTTTTAGATTTTAGGTTTGAGGTTTTAGATGTGAAATTGCAGGCTGGTGAGTTGGTTTCAAAGTTTGTAATATTTACCAGTATCGCTTAGTATCAACTCAATTTCAAATCTTAAATCTTAAATCTCCATTCAATTGAGTAGAAGTAGGGTACGCCGGGTGCGCACATTTCAACGCCGGGTGCGCACGGATCACCTTACCCTATTGATATTTACCAATATCGGTCAATCTAAAATCTAAAATCGATTTAGGGCAGCCAGCGGGGGTGATAACCGGCAAAGGGCAGTTCTTCTGGCTGTAATTTTGCGGGAGAACCATCTGCGGGTATTTCTGCTAAGGGCAGCAGCCAGAGGCGGCCCGTGGCGATCGACTGTCCGCTATCGTTGCGGGGACTGTCTGCTGCTGAGGGATTTGCTGCTGTGACTGATTGGTCAAAAATTAATGCCAGCCCGTCGGGAGATAAACTGATTTGGGTATCTAATTGGTTGGGCAAAACCAGCAGCGGTTTGATGGTTCCTACCAAACGAGTGCCCTCTTTTTTGAGGTCGATGGCGGCGATGAAAGGCTGTTCTTTGTAGCTTTCTGTTTGGAGGCGTTGCGCTAACAAACAGTAGAGACGCTGAACTTGGCTGTCTTTGTCTTTGCGGGGGTCGAAATAAACGGCGATAATGCTGCCGGGAATGCGCAATATTTCTTGTTCTGCACCTTGGTTATCTAAGATGAAAAGCGATCGAGTAAAGTCGCTGTTGTATTTAACATAGGCGGCGGCGGAGTTGTCGCGGGCCATGCCCAATACTTGTTCGTATTTTGGCAAAAATTCTACAGGGTCTGCTTCGGGTTTGAGGGGGACGATCGCTAATCCTTGTTTTTGAGATATTACCATCGATTTGCTGTCGGGGCGAATCATAAAATCTCCGCCTTGTTCATTTTCCAAAGGTCGGGGCGCCAGTTTTTCTTCGACAATCCAAGGACTGAAATCGCCGGGATTGCGGCGGTTGACGCGCTGGATAATGATGATTTTTCCGTCTGCTGAGAGGTCGAATTTGAGGTTTTGGTAATCTTTGGAGTCTAAGATTTTGTCGATTCTACCTGCTGGGTGCTTTTGTTGGGGTTCCGATCCCGATTGGGGGTTGAGGCCGGTGGTGACTGTGAATAGTTCTTGATTTAGGGTGCCGCGAGTACGGGCGATCGATCTATCTGTGGCTGAGAATAAAATGCGATCGCTGTCGGGATAAGGTTTAAAATCCGTTACTACTAAATCTTTGGGAGTCAGCGGTATCGGTTTCGATTCGCTGCTGCTGAGATTTACTAGCATTAATCTGCTTTCTGTTTCGCCTTGGAGGCCGATGTAAGCAAAAGCTCGATCGCGGCTGCGAAAGGAACTGCTGAAGGGTTGCATTGGCGTTCCTTTATTTTGGTTGTTGTCTCCGAAATACTTGTCGGTTGCTCCGGCGAGTTTTACTGTGTAGGTAACGCCGTAGGGTGCTGGATCTAGGAGGGTGTAAGCCATGCGTCTTCCCGCCCAACTAAATTTACCCGGGAGGGGGGGTTCTAGCTTTAAGTTTTCCTCAACGCTGGACTGGTTCATAGGCCGAAAGAAGGTGAGGATAAAGCCGGTATCTTCCGCGCCGATTTGTTTGTTTTCCCAGGTGAATTCTCGCACTCTAGGTGCTGTGCGATCGCCGCTCAGCAGCAGCAGTGCGATTAAGACGCTCAGCACTAGCATGAGGACGATCGCCATGCGGTCGATCGGCTGTTTGAATGGCCCAATAGCGAAGGGTGAAGGATTAACTTTTTTCTTAAAAATACTCACAAATCTTTCTCTCCTATTTCTGCTGAAAATTAACTACCCAATTTTCCTATTAAATTTTATTGTCTTGGGCGCACTCCCGAGCCTCAGAAACCCGTTTTTTTTACCAGTGGAAAGGGCTGCAACGAAGTATACCGATTTTAGATTTTAGATTTGAAATTTTAGCTTGTACCGTGCGTAATGGCTTAAAATTGCTCGATCTACAGAGGTATTGACGACCGTCGATCGCACTACCATTGTGCCAGTTGCGTCCAGGACTGTTTGAGATTTAAGATTTTTAACCCAATCTCAAATCTCAAATCGCAAATTGTGCGATCGGTTGATGGGTAGCGCTAGCGCTCTACCCATCCTACTAAATAATCATGACCAAGCCCAAAAACGGATACAATTTTCCGACAAAAGTTGTGAGCCGCCCCAAATCTTAGACCCAAGTTCAACCTCCCAGATTCATCTGTGGAGTAAATCTCAAATCTCAAATCGACTGGCGACCTACTTAGAGCCCTTTCACGAATCCTTGACGATTGGTATGTTGAAACTCTTATTAACCGCTGACAGTGTATACGGCGATTCCGGTTCGGGATATAACTTAGAATATTTGCTATCGTAATGCCTGACATCAAAATAGTTTAAGTCGGTAGAGTTCGGATCGCAATACTCAGGTTGCAATGAGCAAAATTCGTCAAGAGGTCATCTATTGTGTGCCTTAGTCTTTCTATTTTTTCTGTGGCTTTTTCTAAATTGTTAGATTCTTCAACTGATGTAATGTGTGCTACAGCCACAAAGACTTTGGGCCGTTCTTTTTCGGGCTGTTCGTTTTGTTTGATAAATTTATAAGGCGATTTCTTTGATAAGAAAACCTCTGTTTAGTATACCTCGTGGCAACGTGAGATATTTCTCGCAATAGCCCTATCAGTAAAGAAATAAATTGCCATACTTTGCTTATAATATTTTCTGACCGCATAACAGACAATGTCCTTTTTGTTTACGGAAACAGTTTATTGATTGGGATTAAATCCATCGGTGATATTTTATCGATCGGCAGCTCCAAACCAAAAGTCGCTCTACACCAAATTAGAGTAGCCAGCACCCCTACAAACAGTCCTGTTAATTGAATATCCTCCCAAAAACAAGTTAGTTTTTCTCGCCACAAACCGTAGTTAATTACTGCATAGGTAGGAAGGTCGCCGAGAGCTATAGCAATCACTGCACCTAAATTACCTTTTAAGTGGTATGCCAGCGGTATAGTTATACATAGATTCACAAAAGTCAGCAGATTGCCCATAGCTTGGTACTGAGACTTTCCTACGGCTAACAGACAAGCACCCATCACACTGTAGAGGGTGGTGTGCCAGATACCTAAAGCCAAGATTGGCATCATCCAAGAGGCTGCCTCATACTCTTTCCTGTACAGTGCTAAAATTAACTGATCTCCGAAGCTCACAAAAATTGCTAAACCTATGGCTAACGGTATTAGAATTAGCTTGCGATTGTTAAGTATCTTCGCGCGCAACTCCTCCCGCGGCAACTCTGCCAGCATAGAAATCGAGGGAAAAATCACCCTGCCACCAATGGCGATGATTACTTGGCGCGGCATATCGCCGAGAGTAAAAGCGATGCCGTAAATGCCCAACATTGTTAAAGTAAATATTTTCCCGAGGATGAGTCTATCGGCTTGAGAACACAAGAAAAACACAGCCGTAGACAAAAATATCCATTTACCATAAGAAAATATTTCTTTAGCTGCTTCTTTATCCCAACCAAAACGGTTTGACTTGCCAGGAATCAAAAAATGGCTCCATACTACCTCGATTAAAGATCCAGTAAAGCCGCCTGCAACGATCGCCCAGATGCTGCGATCGAACCAGGCCCAGACAATCATCACTGTAGTAGAAGCGATCTGTATGACCAACTCAAAAATTACTACTTTCTTGACTGCCATTTTGCGTTCTAGGCTGGCTGTGGCTGTGGATTTAAACCCTCCAACTAGGGAATTTATACCTATTACTGGAATCAACCACAGGAGACGGTCATCTCCATAAAAACTAGCAACAGGCTTGGTAATTATAATCAAACAAATCCAAACGAAAAAGCTGCGCATGACTTGCAGTGTCCAAGCGGTGTTGAGAAATTGAGGATCTTCCCCGCGCTTATTCTGGATGATGCTTGGGCCTAGACCTATGTCTGTAAATAAGTTGATCCCTATGATGAAAACGTAGGCTAGACCTACCAGACCAAATTGTTCTGGCAAAAGCAGACGCGTCAGGATTAGGTTGCTGGCAAATCGGATAATTTGACTGCTTCCATAGCTGGCGATCGTCCAGGCTACACCTTTGATAGCTAATTTTTTTTCTGCTGACATATACTCAGAATTTATTTACTAATGACGAGTGTAGTTGCTCAATTTACTTTTGGCAACTCTTACAGGATGCTGTTGCAACTTTTATACCTGACTGTACAGTATCTTAATTTGCATAGGTCGGACGAGTCTGGAGTGCCCATCTCGCAATCAGAAAGGTAAAATTTAATCTCATACTTACTCCACATCTAATAATCATAAGGGTTTTTTGGTTCGGAAATTGGTTTGAGGGAAGATGCTTGAATGATTAATTTGCGCTTGCCTTGCACTTCTTCTACAATCGTTTCTCCTTCTATTTCTAGCCAACTGTCTGGGGCAAAGGCGGCGCGGCTTTGACCGTTCAGTAATTTTACTGGCAACCCGATCGGATAGGCGTCGGCCGCGCAGCAGGTAATGATAAAACGCCCGATCCACATATATTCTTCTGCTAGGTTGGGGGGGTGAATTACAAATCCTTGAACTTTGACTTTTTGACCTCTGTATGTATCGGGCTCTGGATTGAAATTTAACAGCCGCACCCATTCGACGAGCGATCGCTGTTCGGGTTTTGTAGTATTGCGAAATTCTTGGGGTTGCAGTCTGGTGATTGGCAGGGATTCGGTGAGGCCTCGTTCTAATGCTGTCTGGCTGGTAAATGTGCGTGGCGTTGTTAGTAAACCTATTAATGCGACGCTCAACATTAAGGTGCTGCCGATGCTGGGGGGAAATAAAGTAACGTGTTCAACTTCTGTGATTCTGAGAGAGTTATTTGCTGGTGATGTCCGCGATTGCTTTGTGGTGCGATCGAGTTTTAAGAGTTCCCAAGTTTTTAACCCGCCAATCACCATTAAGCCGATTCCTCCCGCTAGAGTCAAGCCAAAGTAATTGGGGTGAATGAGAATGCTTAATTTGCCGGTGATCCAATATTTGAGGAGCAATACTCCCCACGCTAAGATAGCTAGGGCGTCCAGCCAGGGGCTAATTTTTTTAAGATTCATTTTTTAAGAATCATTGCTAATTGGGAATTGAGGACTTGAAGGAAGAAGAAAAAAGGCAGAAGAAGAGGGAATAACGAAGAAGGAAGAGGAAAAAAACAGCTTTCCGTATATCTGTGACTTCCGTTTTGTGAATCAAGGTATTTGAAAATATAAAATTTCAAAGGGTATTAGTTGTCTGTTTGAGCTAATTTATTAACCTAAATGCAAGTTGACAGCGAGGGTCATTAAAAAGGTTAACTGAGATGCCAAGACAATTAAGTAAACTACGGCTCGACCTTTAAAGATTGACATCATTAAACCGATGCCTTTGAGGTCAATTATCGGGCCGAAAACGAGAAATGCTAACAGCGAACCGCTGGTGAATGTGGAAGCAAAAGACAGGGCAAAAAACGCATCTACTGTAGAACAAATCGATACGACTGCACCTAATAGCAGCATGGCTAGAATCGAGGAAACGGGGCCTTGGCCGAGGTTGAGAATTAGTTCGCGGGGTGCCCCAACTTGAATGAGGGCTGCGATCGCACTTCCGATTACCAACACTCCTCCCAATTCGCGCAACTCCTGTACCATAGTATCTAAAAGCAGGCGCAGACGCTCTTTAGAAACGCGGTGGAACATGGAAGAACGTTTCGAGGTTTTTTCTGTTTTGCTTGTTTGTAATCGCTTCCAGTCGTCTTGTACCAAAGATTCGATCGGCACCGCCCCCCCCGGCTGACCGAGCATAAATGTTCCCGACTGCAACAGCAACTGAGTGTTGGCTTGGACGAGATCTTTTTCGGAAAACTCTGGTTTTGGCAGGGGAATCGCGCGGGCTACAGAGGGTTGCAGCAGAGGCCGCAAGTCTTTCTGGGCGCTGAACACGCAGCCGATAATTGTGGCTATAGACAGAGAAAATACCACCCGCAAAACTACAATTTCTGGCTGATCGCGAAATGCCGTCCAAGTCGCCCAAATTACCACGGGGTTGATTGTCGGGGCCGCGAGCAAAAAGCCGATCGCTGCTGGTGCGGGCACTCCCTGCATCAGTAACCTGCGGGCTACGGGCACGTTACCGCACTCGCACACGGGAAACAAAAAGCCGATCGAACTGCCCATCAAAGCCCCCAGCAGCGGGTTTCGCGGGATGCGGGATACGAGTTTGCGTTCGTCTACAAACCCCAGCAGCAAACCTGAGAATAAAACTCCCAGCAGCAGAAAAGGTATTGCCTCTACTAACAAGCTGAGAAAAAGGGTAAAAGCATTGTTTAACTGATTCGTTAGGGCGGGTTGCATCGATCACCTACTGGTAAATGTCTATCTAGTTACAGGTCTTTGGCAGAGCCCCTGTCGATCATACCAAAGCACAGCGCTAAGTTAAGATTCAGTTGAAACTTTTTTACTACAATCCTCTATCTTATACCAATCATTAAAAGTCGCAGATCCCGGTAATGACAGGACGCCTAGCCGTTTCCCTACGGATATCGCGTAGAATATATATGTATTCCTACTTTTAACCCGTGCTATATAATTAAGTTAAAAAAAATAATACCTTTTTTTTGCTTGATTTTGTAGAAGTTCTAATTTAATCACTGTTGATAATTTGAATTATTTGAAGTTGTTAAATAAGTTGGAATTAAGCTCAAGATTTCTGCCGGATATCCAACCCGGTGGCTTCGGAATTGATATTACCGACAGTCAGGACACGGCGCGGTGCGGTTTCCCTACAATTAATCGGGCGATGGTTACATCTTTCATCGAGGAAGATTGATTATTTTAGGGTAGGGAAACGGCATTGCGGTGTCCAGAGTTGCCTTGAGTCCGAGGGAACTTTATCAGGAGTAAAGTCCTCACTATAAACGTATGGTGACATCACTTCAAATGGCCTAGCGCGGGCGCTCCAGGCCCGACGCCCCGCGAGTGTTGCGGGGCTAAAACTCAGGGACGCGCAGCCCGGAGTACATTCGACAGCGAGGCGGGAGCGCCCCAATTTGTGCTTTTAACTTGTCTCCTGACGGGGTGCATCGCGCGAGCGATCGGGCAATTCCGATTTTCCTCTACTGTCACTTAACTATCTTTCAGCTATGTAATTTTATTAACAATAGGTTAAGACGAGAGCTCAAGATTAATTAATAGTTAAATAGTCAAACCAAGCGTTAATACTCCTCAAGTTAGTATAAAATAAAGTTAGGTATAATTACCAGGGCGGGTTTATCTCAGTGATACTCAATCTTGCCTAATACTTTAAGTGGTAAAATCCCCTTTAGGACCGTCAGTTTTTTGTGTAATTTCAAATGCAGCTTGCCAGGGGGATGCCGGTCAAAGCACTCAGCAATTCACCTGCTGACCTTTGGTAGCTGAATGTCTGCTGGCAAATAGAACCCCAAAAAAGCGTGCTGATAAATTTATGTTGAATACCTCCTGCGTAGAAAGACCAGTCCAAGCCACGTCCCAGGGTTCCATCGGAGAACTTTGTTTAGACTCTACTCTCCAAGAATTGTCGCTTTACGATTTTCAGGTAGAAGCTACGGATTTGGGAATTAAAATTTCCCAAATGTTAGAAGCTAATCCGCTATTACCGGGAGTCATTGTCACCCATCAAGGTGAATTTGCGGGTATGATTTCTCGGCGGAGATTTTTAGAATTTATCAGCCGTCCTTTTGGGCGAGAATTATTTTTAAAGCGACCTGTGAGGGCTTTGTACCGCTTTGCCGAAACTGAGAGTTTAATTTTCCCCAGCAATACTTTAATTGTGGATGCAGCGAGGAAGTCGCTGTTGCGATCGACAGAACTGCTTTACGAGCCGATTGTAGTTCAAGTGTCGCCTCAAACTTATAGTTTGCTAGACGTGCACGAACTGTTAGTAGCCCAATCCAACATTCACGAACTAGCGACAAAATTGCTGAGGCAGCAAACTCAATCTCAACTAATTCAAACCGAAAAACTAGCGAGTTTGGGGCAGATGGTAGCTGGAGTCGCCCACGAAATTAGAAATCCCGTCACCTGCATTAGGGGAAATATCGGCTTTTTGTCCAACTACTCGAAAGACATCATGGATTTGCTGTCTGCTTACGAACACATTGTCGGTAACAGCGAAAAAATTGACGAACTTAAAAAAGAGATAGAATTTGATTTTTTGCAAGAAGATTGGGGGGAAATTCTCAAAAGTATGAAAGTTTCATCAGAGAGGCTGGCAGAACTCGTCACCAGCCTGCACACCTTCTCTCACATGGACGAAACCAACTTGAAAGAAGCTAACATCCACGAATGTATTGACAGTACGCTGCTAATTATGAAAAACCGTCTTAAGTACGGGATTAAAGTTGTTAAAAGCTATGGTGATTTGCCTTTAGTCAAGTGTTACTCTGGTCAGTTGAGCCAGGTATTTATGAATATCATCAGCAATGCAATCGACGCTTTGGAAGAGGCAAAAGGAGAAAAAGGTTTTGTGCCTGCGATTACTATTGAGACTGAGGTAATAGACAGTTCTGACGGAGACTGCGTGAATTCGGAATTAATTCAAAATTATGTTAGGGGCGATCGACAAAATTTAAAACAGCTATCCTCCGCCAGCCACAACGGCGACTTCAGCTTAGAAGCAGCGAAAAACAATCAAAATAACGCTTGGATAGCCATCAGAATTTCTGATAACGGGCCGGGAATTCCGCCAGAAATTCAGCGGCGAATTTTTGATACATTTTTCACCACTAAACCGGCGGGAAAAGGTACCGGTTTGGGGTTGGCAATTACCCATCAAATTGTTACGGAAAAGCATACGGGCAAGTTAAATTTGCATTCTACGCCCGGTACGGGTACGGAATTTGAAATTTTGTTGCCATTGATTTGAAGCAATAAGTCATATCAAATCTGTTAGCATCGGAATTATTCCTATCTCTCTTCTCTTGATCTGCGTGAATCAGCGTCAATCCATTGTCATCTGCGGTTAATAAATTCTCTTTTTTTAACCGCAGATACAGGCAGATTAACACCGATTAACGCAGATGAATTAGATTAATTCCGGTTGCACCATCGGTGATTGTTGACTGTTGATTGATGACTACTGACTACTGACTAATGACTAATGACTACTGACTACTGACTCTTTTTAAGCTCTTAGCTGAACGGGCATTACCAAGAATGTAGCATTAACTCCGCCCAACGGCTGGAAAATTACAGGGGCTAAAGCACCGTTTAATTGCAGTTGAATTTCTGGGGATTGAGCAGTTTTCAAAATGTCAATTAAGTATTTCACGTTGAAAGCAATATCTATGCTGTCTCCCGAAATCTGTGCGGGCATTGACTCTTTGCCACAGCCGACATCTTTAGCATCTACAGACAAAGTAATTTCCTGATTCTCCTCGTCGATGCTGCATTTGAGAATATTATTTTTTTGGTCTGCAAAAACTGCAATTCTTTCTACTGCTGCTAAGAGCGATCGCCTTTCTAAGGTAATTTGCCGCTCAAAAGACGGCGGAATCAACTGCCGATAGGCGGGATATTGCCCTTCCAAGGTGCGAGTTGTCAGCCGCTGGTCGGCCCACTCAAACACTACTTGACCCTGTTCAAAATGCAGGGTGACAGGTTCAGTCCACTGTCGCATCACCAGCATTCTTTCTACTTCCCGCAATGCTTTAGCGGGAACTGTCACCTCAAATTCTTCCTCGGTTTCTTCCCCTTCGCCTTTTTCATTGGCAGTTTGAACTACTGCCAATCTGTGGCCGTCTGTAGCTGCAAATTCCAGACAATCTTGCAATACCTTTAAATGCACGCCTGCAAGTACCTGTTTTGCTTCGTCGGGGCTAGTAGCAAATAAAGTTCCTTTGAGTCCTTCTATCAAGGCTTCGGGTGGCAATTTGAGGATTGTTCCGGCTTCGATTGCGGGCAATTCGGGGAATTCTTCCGGGCCCATGCCTCTAACTTGGTAGCTGCCAGAACTGCAAGTGAGATATGCTACAGTGTCTCCCGCTTCGTCTTCTAAAGTAATCTCTCCATCTGGGAGTCTCGAAACAATATCGTTGAGTAATTTAGCGGGTATGGTAAAACTGCCGCCGCCAGTCACTTCTGCTGCAAAGCTGGTACGAATGCCCAAACTGAGATCGAAAGCTGTCAAGCTAACCCGCTGATTTTCCTCATCCGCTACTAAGAGCACGTTGGCTAGTACCGGATGTGTCGGGCGGGAGGGAACGGCCCGACTTACCAACGAGAGGTTGGCGTTGAGGTCACTTTGGCTGCAAACCAATTTCATGGGTGGAAGGTTAATTAACCGGATTTGAAACAGAAACAAATGGTATCACAGAAAGCCGGCGGGTCGGTTTTTCTCTGTCAGGGCTCCTCTCATGGGCGCTATTCCCGGTTTCTACGCAAAATTTTGTCTGTAAAAATGAGAAATCTTCGTAGAAACCCGGTTTATGAGGTCAGCGCGCGTCGCGAACTATCTGTGTAGGGTGCGAAGCGATCGCCTATTTTTTATTTTATTGAATTATTTTTGTGCGATCGCCCTGTGGAAACTGTGGAAAAAAAAGTTAACTGCTTGCTGGGCGTTACTTGTAGCTAAGAATTACCTGTGGAAAACTTGTGGAAAAGCTGGTGCGGTCGATCGCCCGTCGGTTTTGGTGCAAAAACTATTTTGAGCGATCGAGTAAAGTTTTCCACAAACTCCGGGCAAATTTTCCACAGGTTTTTCCACAGGCTAGACCAAATCCGGTGGCATCGAAATTGATATTCCCCACAGTCAGGATAGGGCGCTGTGACGTTTCTCGAAAATTAATCGGGCGATGGTTACATCTTTGACATACTCACCGCTCTAAAGAGACGGTGATTCTTGACACTTCACTGACTGAGGCGTGACCGTTGTAGTCTTACTCTGTCTCTGCGTCCGTTTAGAGTCGTGGCAATGCCCTATCCCGACTTTGTTTATATTTTTGGCGGCGTTCTCGTCTCGATCGTGTTCTGTTCCACAATTCAAGCATTTAACCGTCCGAACTTTTAGATCGAGTTTTCCCCACCTATAGCCACACTCAGAACACACTTGGCTGGTAGGTTCCCATCGGCTTATAACATGAAAATCTCTTCCTAATTTTTCCGATTTTCCTTCACACAAACTTCTAAACTGTCTCCAACCTTGCAAGCCGATCGCTCTTGACAGTTTGCGGTTTTTAACCATACCTGAGACGTTTAAATCTTCTAAGACGATAGTTTGGTTTTCACTAAGGACTTTAGTTGATAGCTTGTGCAGAAAGTCTTGACGGGTATCTGCGATCCGATTGTGTAGCTTAGCAATTTGTAGTCGAGTTTTATTTCTGCGTTTTGAGTCTTTTTGTTGCCGTGCTAGCTTCTTTTGAAGTTTGCGAACTTTCTTGTCTAACCTTGAATAATTAGGACTTTATACTTGGTCGCCATTGCTCATCACAGCAAAAGTCTTAATACCCAAATCAATCCCGATGCTTGGTTTTTTAGCTTCAACATTGACGGGTTCAATATCTACTACAAAACTTAGGAAATATCTATCTGCACAGTCTTTAATTACTGTTACAGAGCTAGGTGCTGATGGCAAGTCTCTAGACAAAATTGGTTTAAAATTGCCAATTTTTGCTAAATAAACCTCTTTCCCTTTAATGGAAAATCCACCAATCCTAAACCTGGCTACCTGCCGATTAACTTTTTTTTTGAACTTCGGACTGCCTACTTTTTTGCCCTTTCTCTTCCCTTTGAGTGAGTCGAAAAAATTCTTGTAGGCAATACCTAGATCGGCGACAGACTGCTGTAATGGAATGTTAGAGACTTCGGACAGCCATTGACGCTCTAAGGTTTTCTTTGCTTGGGTAATGACTAACTTTTGCAACTCATTACTACTTGGCAACTTCTCAGACTGCTTGCAAATAGCTAGCGCATCATTCCAGACTACCCGACAGCAGCCAAACAACCGCAGCTCAACTCTGTTGCTGTTGATTAGTTGGGTAAAATGTGTACTGATATCTAGCTTTCATTTGCTTACCTCCTTTATCTATTATATTAGATGTATTGCCATTTGACCGGACAAAATGAAAACAAAAAGAATTGATATTCGGATGACTGAGTATGAATTTAGACAGTTAGACTCGGAGGCAGAACGCAGAGGAATGACTCGAGCGGAATTGATTAGAAGCATAGTTGCTAGGCTGCCAGAGCCAAATATAAAGCCGTCCTAAAAGGACGGGGCTTGTACCCAAGTTTTCGGTCATCGAGTGCGATTGATTATTTGGGGGTAGGGAAACGGCACGCTTATGTGTCCAGAGTTGCCTATCTGTTTATCCGTGTATCCGTGTCCGAATCATTGTCGTGCCTTCCTTCTTCCTTCTTATTCAACTTTTGCGGCTGACAACGTTAATTCGATCGCTCAACTGACGCAAAGTTTGGGCCAAATTCGGGTCAGTGTTCCGCAACTGAGCAATTTTGTCACAACTGTAAAGCACAGTCGTGTGGTCTTTTCCGCCGAACACTTCGCCAACTTTCGGCAAACTCAAACCAGTATGCTGCCGAATTAAATACATCCCTATTTGACGGGCGAGACTAATTTCTCGCCTGCGGGAAATGCCTTTCAAATCTTCAACAGAAACATCAAACGCCTCGGCTACAACTGCAATTACGGCATCGGGAGTCGCCTCTACGCTTTCAGTTTGCGGGTTCAAAACCGGGGTGATATTCTCCACAGTCATCGGCAAACCAGTAATTGAAAGATATGCTACCGCCCGAATCAAAGCACCTTCTAATTCCCGAACGTTGGAAGTGTAACTAGAAGCAATGTATTCAATGACATCTCGCGGCAACCGCATATTTTCATACTCAGCTTTTTTCTGCAAAATTGCCATCCGAGTTTCCAAGTCTGGCAATTGAATGTCGGCAATTAATCCCATCGAAAATCTGGAACACAAACGCTCTTGCAGGCGGGGGATTTGCTGTGGCGGACGGTCGGAAGCTAAAACTACTTGGTTTCCGGATTCGTGCAAAGTATTAAAAGTGTGGAAAAATTCTTCTTGAGTGTATTCTTTGCCTTCAAGAAATTGGATATCATCTATTAATAAAACATCTGCGGCCCGATAATGGTCGCGGAAAGTTTGCATACTGTCTTTGCGAATGGCGGCGATTAAATCGTTAGTAAATTTCTCAGTAGAAACGTAAAAAATCTTGGCGTTGGGGTCAATTTCCAAGCGATAATGACCGATCGCCTGCATCAAATGAGTTTTGCCCAAACCAACGCCACCGCACAAAAATAGGGGATTGAATTCTCGGCCCGGAGACTCGGCTACCGCGAGGGAGGCCGCGTGAGCCATGCGGTTGTTGGAACCGACGACAAAGCGGGAAAAGAGGTATTTGGGGTTTAAATTGGCGGGTTTGGGGGGGTGAAGCGAGTGGCTTTCGGGGGCATCGGCGGCGATGGGGGAGGGCCAAATCATGGCCGAGTCACTGCTGCCGCCTGTTTCGTTTCCTCCGGCAATTGTCAAGTAAATGTCTACGGGATAGCCGAGAATTTCTTCGACTGCATCGGCAATGGTTTTGACGTAATATTTTTGCAACCAATTGCGAGCAAAGGGGTTGGGGGCGCTGACTATCAAACAGTTATTTTCGAGTTGTTCGGCCCTGGCAGTTTTGATCCACGTCTCAAAGCTAGGTCTGCTCAGTTGTACCTGGAGACGTTCAAGTATCTGATTCCACAGACTTTCGAGGGGAATGTCCACTGCTCACCTCTGCCGATCGGCATTCAAGATATTAATTCTACAGTCTAGAGAGTTTAGTCCTCAGATGCTAAAGTTTAAGGGAGTCTGCCGATCGCCAAAATTTTTGCCGCTCTGCAGCCCTGCGCCAGGTATCGGGGAGTTGCTCAGCAAATATTTAGATTTGGCAGGAAAGCCTAAAAACGTGGCCATGAAAAGTTCTACTGGCAAATTTTGGAAGCAACCGGCAATTTACATATTGCTGCTGGTAACGGGAGCCGGGGCCGCCATGTTGGGCGATCGTCTGACGGTTTCTCAATTTCGTGCAAATTCAGGCGACTCGGGACAAAGGGCCCTGGAACCGAAATTGCAACTGCCTCCTAATACAAAGGATCGAGCTAGCAAAGTCTTGCCGCCTGCTTCCTTGTCGGGCGATGCAGGTAATGTGAATTTTATTGTGGCTGCGGTGGCAAAAGTTGGTCCTGCAGTGGTTCGGATCGATGCTTCGCGCCGGGTGAAACCGGGAAACAGAGGGCTGTCGCCGGAAGATTTTTTTGGCATAGAACCGAATTCGGGCGGCCGGGGCGGGATAGAACGGGGCACTGGTTCGGGTTTTGTCATCGGTGCCGACGGCATGATTCTCACTAACGCTCACGTTGTAGAGGGAGCCGATAACGATACGGTAAATGTAACTCTCAAGGACGGCCGCAGCTTTCAGGGGCGGGTGTTGGGGGCGGATAAGGTGACGGATGTGGCTGTGGTGAAGATTGAGGCGAATAATGTGCCTGTGGCGACGATCGGCAATTCGGATAAGCTGTTGCCTGGGGAATGGGCGATAGCCATCGGCAATCCTTTGGGTTTGGACAATTCCGTAACTGCGGGGATTATTAGCGCTACGGGACGATCGAGCTCTGATGTGGGCGTACCCGACAAGCGGATCGGTTTTATTCAAACAGACGCTGCAATTAATCCGGGGAATTCCGGCGGCCCGCTGCTGAATGCTTCGGGCGAAGTTATTGGCATGAATACGGCGATTATTCAAGGTGCTCAAGGATTGGGCTTTGCGATTCCCATTCAGGCCGCCCAACAGGTGGCGAAGGAACTGATTGCGACAGGGAAAGTCGAACACGCTTATTTAGGCATTGAAATGGCGACGCTGACTCCCGAGGTTAAGCAGCAAATTAACAGCAACGCTAACAGCAGCCTGCGAGTTGCAGTCGATCGGGGTGTGGCTATTGTTAGCGTTGTTCCTAATTCTCCCGCAGCAGCAGCCGGTTTGCGGGCTGGAGATGTGATTCAAAAAATTAATAATCAGCCGATTATTCAGTCGGAAGCTGTTCAGGAGTTCGTGCAAAATGCTAAGGTTGGCGGTCTGTTGTCAATGGAAATCAACCGCAACGGGCAAATAGTTAATTTGACTGTTAAACCGGGGAGTTTGCCGGTTCAAAAAGTTCGATAAGAAGGAAGAAGGAAGAAGGAAGAAGGAAGAAGGAAGAAGGAAGAAGGAAATAATATTTTGTCAGTAGTTAACGACTAACCAAGAACGACTAACCAAGAACTATGCCAGAAATATTACAAATCTCACAATTAGGAAACCCCGTGCTGCGCCGCCCGTCGCAAGTTGTCGAGAATATTAAGGACGATCGCATTCAACAGTTGATTGACAGCTTAATCTGTACAGTACAGCAGGCAAACGGAGTGGGGATTGCCGCCCCTCAAGCGGCTCAGTCCGATCGCCTGTTCATCGTCGCATCGCGCCCCAACCTGCGGTATCCCCAAGCACCGAACATGGAGCCCACAGCGATGATTAATCCCCGGATTGTGGCTAGCTCAACAGAGACAGTCAAAGACTGGGAAGGCTGTTTGAGCATTCCGGGGATTCGGGGATTGGTGCCGAGAAGTAGGGCGATCGAGATAGAATACACCAGTAGAGAGGGCAAACTCCACCGACAAGAATTGACAGACTTTGTGGCCCGAATTTTTCAACACGAACATGACCATTTAGATGGAATCGTGTTTTTAGACAGAGTGGAAAATACCCACGAACTGATGACTGAAGATGAGTACCAGCAGCAAATTGTCAACCTGCTGTAGCCGCAAGCATTCAGGTAGAAAGCCCCGGGATTTATCCGTGGGGTCAATTCTACAATCTAAAATCCCAAACCTAAAATTTAAAATCGATAGATGAGTACGAGCAGGAATTTGTCAAGCTACTCTAACCAAAAGCATCCAGCGTACAAGCCCCCGGATTCATCCGCAGGGTCAATTCTTCAATTATCCAATCTAAAATCCAAAATCTAAAATCTAAAATCGATTGACCGAAAACGAGTATCAGCAGCAATTTGTCAAGCTGCTCTGACAGTTTGTATAATTGTTATCAGTAATATTACAGATTTTGCACGCAGGAGGGCGAATGTCTATCAATTTGGAAAAAGGCGGGAGAATCAATCTATCGAAAGAAGCACCCGGGCTGAAAAATGCCGGGATTGGTTTGGGATGGGATATCAACGCTACAGACACGGGCGCAGCCTTTGACTTAGATGCTTCCGTGTTTATGTTGGGGGCTACTGGCAAAATTCCCGGCGAACAATACTTTGTTTTCTACAACAACAAGGAGTCGCCGGACAGTTCTGTAATACATCTGGGAGATAGCAGAACCGGAGAAGGATTGGGCGATGATGAAACCGTTACAGTCGATTTAACCAAAGTCGATCCGGCGGTGCAAGAAATTGTGTTTGTGGTAACTATCCACGAAGCAGAATCGAGGAGGCAAAACTTCGGTCAAGTGCGGAATGCTTTTATCAGGATTTACGACACTACTACTAACACAGAGGTAACTAAGTACGATTTGGACGAGGATTATTCTAGGGAAACTGCGGTAGAGTTTGGCAGACTTTACAAGAAAGACGGCGAGTGGAGGTTCCAAGCTGTAGGACAAGGCTATAATTCAGGCTTGCAAAGCTTTGTAGAGAAGTATGCCTGATCGGATGGCGATCGATCTCAGCTAAATAAATCGAGGGGAAATTCGGAAGCAGGAATGTTTCCCTCGATTTTAAGCAAGACTCATGAGGTGATAAACCAGATGGGAATTCAATTAAAGAAGGGCGAGAGATTTAATCTTTCTAAAACATCTCCTAATTTAACAAAAGTTGCGATCGCGCTGGGTTGGGAAATCGAAAATGAACTAAATTTCTCGGCATCAAACCAGCAAAGCTGCGATATCGATGCCTCGGTTTTTGCCTTAGGTTCAGACGGCAAAATTCCCGATGAAAGATACTTTGTATTTTACAATAACTCGCATTCGCCGGACGGAGCGATCGCCCATTCTGGAGATAATCAAACAGGTCAAACTCAAGGGGATGACGAGACAATTTATGTAGACTTAGAAAAAGTAACGGCTGCTGTTGAGGAAATGGTTTTTGTGGTCACGATTCACGACGCACACGCTAAACATCAAAATTTCAGCCAAATCAGAAATGCTTTTATCAGATTGTACGATCGCCAAACCGGCAGCGAACTAGCGCGCTATGATTTAACAGAAGCTTTTTCTGAAGAAACAGCAGTCGAATTTGGACGATTGTATAAAAATGATGCATCTTGGAGATTTCAGGCCGTAGGACAAGGATATAAAGCAGGGTTGCAGAGTTTTGTTGACAAGTATCATTCAGAAATTCAACAGCAAGAAAAGCCAGCAGAACCTAGATTACCAGTGCTTGAAGATAGCCGCAAAAGTCAGAAAGCCATAGCATTAGACAAAAAGCTTCAGGAGAAAGCGCCGCACATTTTTAATCTCGCTAAGAAAGCCGATATTTCGCTCAAGAAAGCAAATCTAACAAATCACAATGCTCAAGTAGCGCTTTGCCTCGATATTTCTGCTTCTATGTCTTCCCTATACCGTTCAGGAAAAATTCAGCGTTTGGCAGAGAAGATTTTGGCTTTGGGATGTCGGTTTGATGACAACGCAGCCATCGACATATTTCTGTTTGGAGTCAACCCCCACAATCCCGGTTCCATGTCGATCGACAATTTCTCAAACTTCATCCACCATATACTGCAACAGTATCCTTTAGAAGGAGGTACTTACTACGGTAAAGTGATGAAGGAAATTAGAAACTTCTATTTTCCTGACGCTCGCGGTAACAGGCGCTACGCAGCTACTAAAGCCGATCGACCTGTCTACGTCATGTTTGTAACGGATGGAGAAACTGCGGACGAATCGGAAAGCAAGCAGCAGCTACAATGGTCGTCCCACGAGCCGATATTTTGGCAGTTTATGGCAATCGGCAAGTCGCAGAAAGATGTCAAAAGTAAGGGAGCTCGCGGGTGGTTAGCAAGAGCCGTAGCGAGCGATTTTAGCTTTTTAGAAAATCTTGACGAAATGGGCGGTCGCTACCTAGACAACGCCGATTTCTTCAGTTTAGAAGACCCGGAACATATTGCAGATGAGGAATTATACGATTTGTTGACAGCAGAATATCCGCATTGGCTAAAATCAGCGCGACTCAAAAATCTCTTACCCTAGAAACAGCTTTTGCAGCCAACCAAATAAAATGCTAGCTTAGGGCAATCATTCTACTTCACTAGGATTTACGCAACTGGCACCATTAGTAAGGTGCGTCAGACACCCAAATTCTCGATAATCAGTCTAGAACTTCCCCTGACGCACCCTAAAAGTCGATCGCGCTTGTGACACTTTGCCTTAGTCCCGTTCACTATCAACCTTACAAAATCACAAAACTATGGCTATCAACTTGACAAAAGGACAATCGATCGTTCTCAGCAAAAGCGAATACGACTTGTCCAGAGTGACAATGGCTTTGGGCTGGGATGTAGCGAAAGTTAAAAAAAGTATTTTCGGCCGAAGCAGCGGTCCAAATTTTGACTTAGATTCCTACGCTATGCTGCTGGGAGAAAATGGCAAATTAAATAACTACAAAGAGGATGTAATTTATTACTCTAATTTGGAGTCAAAGGACAAAACAGTTGTTCACTCAGGTGACAATCTCACGGGGGCTGGAGACGGAGACGACGAACAAATATTGGTGAAACTGAACTCTTTGTCAGCACGATATGACAAAATAATTTTGGGAGTAAATATTTACAATGGGAAAGAGAGAAAACAGCATTTTGGTCTAGTAGAAAATGCTTTTGTGAGAGCTGTAGATGCCGCCGGGAAAGAAATAGCTCGCTATCGCTTGTCAAATGACCCTTCTTATGAAGGAAAATTAAATATGTTGATGGGAGAAGTTTATCGAGAAGGCGGCGAGTGGAAGTTTAAGGCTTTGGGAAATCCTTTGGCTGAGGATATGAATGGTGTTGTCGGTTCGTTTATTCGTTGAATAAAAAACTTCAATTGTGCGTAAAATTCTGCTTAAAAGATAATTCATCTTTGATCGATCTGAGATGTTGCACCAATGTCAATAAGGGGATTTTTCGTGGGGTCGGGCGGGTTTATTTAACCTGTTTGCAGCCTTTAATGCCGCTGGCGAACCCGCCCTACAGCTAATTGCGAATGGTGCAATATCTGAGATCGATCGGACACGATCTGATACAATAAACTGCAAATCATGCTTTTCAAGCTAAAACGCGGCAGAAATACTCGCGGTACAAATTGCACCGCGGTATCACATAATTGTTTTGCCGCCGCACAATTCCCATGCTGTGCAATTTGTAAATTTGCATCGAATCCAACTCAACTGGTTCTGCTGAATTAACAACTTTTTTCAAAGCTAAAGCTAATGCTGGATTGTGTTGCAATATTTCTAAATGCCTGCGCAAGTGACTGATGTAAATTCCCGATTCTGAAGCGGCATTTTCTAAGAGGCTATCTAAGGAAATATTGCCACAACTCACCTCATACATTGCCAATCTTACTAAATAAGGATGTCCGCCGATCGCACTTATCAATTCCCGCAATTCCTTCTCATTCCAATCCAAGCCGTGCAACCGAGCTAAATCGTAAATTTGCTGGCTGTCAAACTCCAACAATTCAACTGGAACTCCCGCATTAAACGGCGATTGATTCATATCTAAAGGAATGTAAACTTCGGTAGAATGCGCCATTACCAACCGCAGTTTTTTCCAAATATCGGAAATCTTGGCTTTTTCGTGCCAGCTTCGCAGCATCCCAAAAAAGTCTTCAACTACTTCTGTGTACGGAAATAGGCGATCGACTTCATCCAATCCCAACACTAAAGGATTTGCTGTTGCTGCCAGCAAATACTCTTCAAAGTATACCGTACAGTTATCGTTGCTGCCCAAAATATCGGTATCCCAATACTCGTTTAACTTGTTTTCTAACTTTAACTGCCGGCTGACCATCAAGCACAACCAGCGCAGGAATTTATCAAGATTTGTTAATATCCCTCGATCGACCGCGCTCAAATCTAAATAAACTACATGATAATTTGCCCGGACAGCCCGATCTAAAATCCGGGTCATCAGTGAAGTTTTGCCCATCATATCCGGTGCTTTAATCTGAATCAGAGAACCGGGTTTGACAACCGTTTCGCCGCAGAGAGCATCGATGCTGGAATGCTCTATATAAAAAGGTGAATCGTACGGATTCAGGTCAAAAATAGTTGAGTGAGAGCCGAAAAATATGGTAATGTAG
>JAUBOM010000019.1:35683-85008 GCA_036700245.1 Microcoleus vaginatus BM001213989 | reverse complement strand
TTAGTCATTAGTCATTAGTCATTAGTCATTAGTCAACAGTCAACAGTCAACAGTCAACAGTCAACAGTCAACAGTCAACCGTCATTTGCAAGATCGATTCAAAAAACTGTAAAATCTCTTCAGTCGATCTGAGGTGATAAACACTTTTGGTTTTTTGAGCGCGATCGACATACTCGCGATATCTGGGAGTCAAATACTTGTGACACAACTAAAGAACGCGGTAACTATTAATTGAACTCTTCAAGATCGGACTCTTGTCAGGCCAGCCTTCTGGTGGCCTAAAGCTACCTGCGATCGGTCGTTTAGTCACCCACCAGAAATGCACGTATAGTGGCATCAACAAAAACCAGACTATCCGCCTCGTTGAGTCGAAGCCAGACGGTTTCCATACAACCAAACCCGTCAATAATCCATCGGTCAGTAGCCAAAATTTTCTCATGGGTACGCTTATATTCTTCATTTGGAACCTCAGCGCCCCCAGATTGATATTGAATCTTATCCAAGGCGTACAGTGACAAACCAGTGATTTCTGATAATCTCTTGCTTAGAGTTGATTTACCGCCTCCAGTGTTGCCAAACACGGCTACTTTTTTCATAGTTACCCCTCTTAGTAATGATGCAGTTTGTAGCAAGATTTTGGAGAATTGCTATAAAAACTGAAGTAGTAAGGTGCGTCAGCTTCGACAATCTGGGCTACCCATCCAATCCCTACCAACTGACGCACCTTACAAGCTGCATCAGTGAAATTTTACACTAGCAATTCCCCCTTACCCATTCACAAAAACGATCGCCGCAAGCTGACTTTCACTGACACCCTGCACGATTCCCAAATAATTGTTCCCCGACTTAATCGCCCAAGAAGCGACGCTTGCACCTCCATCCAACTGCAAACTCACAAATTCAAAAGTCAAATTTGCAAATCCAATACCGTCACTCAAACCAATTTTATCCCCAATCGCCAAATCGGTAATCACATCCGCACTAATTAAAGTAGCCGAAGCAGACAAACCTCCTGCTAAGATAAACGTATCATTTCCGCCGCCGCCCGTCAGAATATCTTGCCCGCGATCGCCCGCCAACAAATCGTCGTTGTTACCGCCCATCAAGATATCATCTTCTTTGCCGCCGCGAATAGTATCGTTGCCGTCTCCTCCAATTAGTCGATCGTTATCGTTGTTGGCGCCGATCAAATCATTGCCAAAACCGCCATCAATTGAATCCGACTCTTTGCCGCCGGATAAGCTGTCATTGCCTCCGGCGCCATTAATTGTATCCGCACCTTGCATTCCATTAATGCTATCAACACCTTCTCCCCCGGTGATATTGTCCTTGCCGGAAAGGGCAAAAATTGGCAATCCCGCAGCATTTGCCGGTATTTGAGGATCGGCACTATCTGATAGGAAATAATTGCCGTCGCTGGCTGTATTTTTGGGTGCTGTCGTCGGGTTGCCGTCCCCTGTAGCATTGGGTATTGGCGAAGTAATCGATACCAATGTGTTGGGAGTCGGTGTCGGTGCGGGATTAACACTACCGTCAAGAGAAGTCGCAAAAACTTGCGTCCAATAGTGATTAAAATTTACACTGCCAGTATCCTCGGCTAAGAAATAGTAACTGATGCCAATTTCTTTGAGATTGGGGTTAAGAATGTTAGCCCGGTGGCCGCTGCTGTTCATCCACAATGATACAACTTGTTCGGGTGTAGAAGATCCCGCAGCGATGTTTTCTGCTGCTGCTGAGAATTGATAGCCCGTTGCACTAATCCGACTTCCTAATGACGAACCATCTTTTCCGGTATGGGAAAAGAAGTCTTGCAGTGCCATGTTTTGGCTGTGAGTTGTCGCCGTATTTAGTAACTGAGTATTGAAGGTTAGCGGGGACAAACTCAACTTGCTGCGTTCTATGTTGGTAAGTTCTAAAACTCTATAAATAAAGTTTTGATTGGTTGGGATTGGTGCGGTTTGAGATGCCGATCGCTCTCCTGTAAAAAGGTCCAAGGACTGAGAACCGGAATTTGGGAGTTGTTCAAGCATGGGGATGATAAACAGTTTTAAGAGTGGGTTTTGCTAGTAGATTGCTTACCCTCTTAACGATAGTTTCCCCCGATGGCTAGCTGACTGGGCACAATTCAATAATTGTGTTAATCCCTGCGGCTGCTGTATTTATTCTAATTATAGCTGTTGTCGAAGTGGGAATGTCAAGATACCCGCTCTGGTTGGGAAAGGGAAGAGTGCGATCGAATGAAAGCGAGAGTTTCAAAGAAATTTGCGATCGGTCGCGGCATCAATACAATTTGAGATTTGAGATTTGAGATTTTCCCTGATTAGTAAGGTTTGCGCTGCGCACCCAGCCCGCTGGCTGGCGGGCTAGAAACCCGGTTTCTACGAGTTTTGCGGACAGGAAGGAGAAATATAGGAAGAAACCGGGTTTGTGAATTCTGTGTGCGATCGCGAACAGAGTTTTTAGTAGAATCCTCAAAAAAAATTCTAAATTAATTCAAAATTCACACCTCACAACTCACAACTTCAAAATATTCTCTTTTCCGGCTAAGGCCTCGTGAGCAACTTGCTCAACCTGATCTTTGGCGAGAATTTCCAAAGCCGCCTCTGCTTCTGCACCGCCCAACCGCCCCAAAGCTTGGGCGACTCTGTAACGGATTTGCCAATCTGCATTGGAAGCGTAGGGAAGCAGCAGCGGCAGCGCCCGTTTATCTCCCAATTCACCTAATGCGCTGATCGCAATGGTTTGAATCAATTCGTTTTCAGAACTGAGGGCATTTTCTAACATCGGAAAGGCCTTCGGATCTCCCATTTCTCCCAAAGCCGCGACGATGCTCAGTTGCACCAGCCATTCAGAGGTACTGCTATAAACTTGCTGCAAATCTTCTAAAGCATCGGTTAATTTCAATGCGCCCAAAGCATCGGCTGCTGCTGCTTGCACGTCGGGTTCGGGGTCGTTGTTCAGGCTGTTTCGCAGTACCTCTAAAGCGTTCGGCAGATTCTGCGTGCCGAGGGTTGATACTTGGCTGACTGCGGCGTAGCGAACCCGGACGTTTTTGTCGCCGATGGCAATTTGAATCAGTTTATAGGCGATCGCGGGTTCTAGTTGTCGCAGTTGATTGACTGCTCGCAGCCTTTCGCCAAAATCCTCGGAATTCAGCAATTGTTCGACGGACTCAGGGGTAATGCTCATCGGATTTTAGATTTTAGATTTTAGATTTGGTAATTGGTAATTGCCAAAAGTCAGGGAGATTGAAAGAGCGATTCCCTACGGGATAGCTTCGCTTCACGGCTCATTTTCTGATACAGTCCTGGAACTGCAACAGTTAATTTAAGATTCGGCAGCCATCCATCGGATAATATCTCCCCTAGTGAGGATGCCGATTACTTTGCCTGCAGTATCAACGACCGGCAATCGGTGGATGCTGCGATCGTGCATCAGTCTTGCCGCTTCTTGGACAGATTTGTCGGGGCCAATGGTAACTGGCTCTTTACTCATCGCTTCTCCTACTGTTTGTCCTAAAGCCTTGTGGAGCTCTCGCTCGTAACGAGAGGGATTTTCCAAATAAATCACGCTGTCGAGCACCATGATATAAGCGGGCGGAGTTACGCCGGTTTCCCGCCACATCAAGTCTGTTTCGGAGATGACTCCTACCAACAAGTCATTCTCATCTACGACGGGAAGACCGCTAATGCGTTTATCGGCTAAAATTTTAATCGCTTCGTTCAAGGGCATTTCGGGTCGCGCCAAAATCGGCTCGCGGCTCATTACATCGGCTACTGTTTTTGGCATGATTAGCGGTTGATTGAGTTGTTGCTCTAAATCGATCATATAGGGAAAGGGCGGCACAGACTGAAGAAAGGCAGCTCTGCTGAAGGGATTCGTTAGAAGGTAGAAGGAAGGAAAAAGTTTGAATGCCAGAATTTTGCTGTTTTTTTCGATCGCACTATAAATTTCTGCCGTTTGTCGGACTCCGGCGAGCGATCGTCCGGACAAGATTGTTAAAATATATTAAAGAGCGGATAAATCCTTACCGATGCCAGAATCTCCAGCCCGAGAACCAGACTCCCAACCAGAAGCGCGCTGTGTATTGGTTTGCCAGTATCAATCTTGCCTGAAAAATGGTTCAGCAGCAGTGCTAGCTGCTTTTGAAGCCCAACAAGTTGCAGGGGTGAAAGTGGAGGCCTGTAGTTGTCTGGGACAGTGCACCATTGGCCCGACTGTGCTAGTTACCCCAGAAAACATTTGGTATTGTCGAGTTAAACCGAGTGATGTACCGTTGATTGTGGAACAGCACCTCAAAGAGGGAAAACCTGTAGAGGCGCTGTTCAATCCGAGAATTCATGGGCGTTATTATTATTAGTATTGACTTGATTCGGTGAAACTTCCAAGCTCTCGCGTATTTAATTTGAATAGTTATTGTTAAGGAACTTGCACTTTGAGAATCAAAGGAATTGCGCTTAGTTTGTTAGTGCTAGTGCTGGGGCGTCCGTCGGCGGTTGCTGCTCAAACGCCGGCGGTTGCTGGGGATATTTGCCCTGGGGAATTGGGGGCACAAGTAGATGCGATCGCCAACCGTCCCGAATTTAGCCGATCGCGCTGGGGCATTTTGATTCAACCTCTATCTTCTACTGCTACTCTCTACAGCCGCGACGCCCAAAAATATTTTATTCCAGCATCAAATGTCAAGCTGCTAACCACAGCCGCTGCTTTGCAGAAACTCGGTGCAGATTTTCGGATTAAGACATCGGTTTACAGCGGCGAAAATGGGAGTTTGTACGTGGCCGGCAGGGGAGATCCGAGCATTACTGAGGCTCAGTTGCAATCTTTGGCGCAGCAGTTGAAACGCCGCGGAGTCGATCGAGTAAACGAGTTGATTGGCGATGACAGCTATTTTCAAGGCAGTGCAGTCAATCCGAATTGGGAATGGGAAGACGCGCAAGCAGGCTACGGAGCGCCGATTAACAGTTTAATTTTCAATCAAAACGCGATCGAGCTTCTCTTGTCCCCGCAGGCTCTCGGGCAACCTCTGAAAGTTACTTTTGCCGAACCAAAGCTGGCAAATCAGTGGCAAATTCAGAACAATTCAGTAACCGTAGGCCAAAACGAATCCGAGTTTATTGAAGTTGGCAGGGAGTTCGATCGACCTGCAATTCGAGTTAGCGGACAGTTGAAAGTTGGTACCGAATCTGAATCAGCTTATGTCGCAGTTCTCAACCCGGCTAATAATTTCTTGCAGCATTTTCAGCAAGTTCTGGCGGCTGAGGGAATTCCTGTTAAACAGGCTTTAGTTGCATCTGTTTCTCGCAATTTTAATCAAGAATTAGCGACCGTTGAATCGCCGCCGCTGGAGGAATTGGTGAGAGAAACTAATCGGGAAAGCAACAATCTTTATGCAGAAGTTTTATTGAGATTGTTGGGGAAAGTTACAGACAAGATGCCCCAGCAGCAAGAGGATACAGATGAAATCGGTTTGAAAGAGTTAAAAACAGCTTTAACTCAATTAGGAGTAAATCCAAACAGCTACATATTAGCCGACGGTTCGGGCTTGTCTCGGCACAATTTAATTAGTCCAGAAGCCTTGGTGCAAACTTTGAGATTCATGGCCAATTCACCTGCTGCATCTATTTACCGCCAGTCACTGCCGATCGCTGGCGAGAGCGGCACTTTGAAAAATCGCTTAAATAGTACACCAAACCGCGTAATTTTGCAAGCTAAAACAGGAACTTTGAGCGGAGTTTCGGCACTGTCGGGATATATCGAAGTTCCGGATTACGAGCCGCTGGTGTTTAGCATTATCGTCAATCAATCTGGCCTATCGGCTGCTTCAATGCGATCGGCAACTGACGAAATTGTGCTATTATTGAATCGCCTGCGCCGCTGTTAAAACAACAGATTTAAGGTGATAAACTCGATCTCAGTAGTTACACCTAAAAAACAGGACACCCCCAAACCCTACAAGTTTTAAGTTTCATTAGATTGCAGCGGCGGGGAGCAAAAAGCAGCTACAATAAAAGTAGAAAAATTAACACCATTGGGCCGTTTCAACCTGCTACCAGTCGGCGGGTTCTGTACTTCCCGAAAATAAGTCTAACTTTCCAACTATGAATTCTTTAGATTCCGAACAGCAACACATTTTTGTCCAAACCAACAACATCCGCCTGCACTGCGTTTCTCAAGGGGAAGGCGAGCTCGTTCTGCTCCTGCACGGGTTTCCAGAGTTTTGGTATTCTTGGCGCCATCAAATCCCTGCTTTAGCGCGTCATTTCAAGGTTGTGGTGCCGGATTTGCGGGGCTACAACGATTCCGACAAGCCGGCAAGCGGCTACGATTTAGATACGCTGAGCGCCGATATTCGCGGTTTGATTGCCAGCTTGGGCTATACAAAAGCTCACATTGTCGGTCACGATTGCGGAGGTGCGATCGCGTGGCACATAGCTCAAAAATTTCCCGAAACACTCAATCGCTTGGCAATTTTAAACGCTCCGCACCCGCAGCGATTCCTACAGGAAATGGCGAGCAATTTAGATCAAATTCGCCGCAGTTGGCACATTTTGGCTTTTCAGGTTCCCGGCATCCCCGAATGGTTGATCCGGCAAAACTTGAAAGATTTTGTCGAAAGTATTTTGCAGGGACAAGCTGTTCGCAAAGGAGCTTTTAGCGCTGAAGAAACTAAGATTTATCAGGCTGCTTTAGAAAAGCCGGGAGTGTTAGCGGCGGCGATGAATTATTACCAGCAGATGTTTCACCCGCAGCGCCTTTGGAATTGGGGACAGAAATTAGAACCAGTGACAGTGCCTACTTTGGTGCTTTGGGGAGAAGAAGATGCGTTTTTGAGCCACAAACTTGTAGAAGGTTTAGACAGATTAATTACGGCTCCGTTTAAGTTGAAATTAGTTCCTAATTGCGGTCACTGGATTCAGCAGGAAGCGCCGCAAACAGTGAATCGAGAATTGCTGAGTTTTCTGAGAAATCCTTCTCGTTCTTTGGCTTTGGCATAGAAGGTTTGAAACATTGCAAATTAAAACCAGGTTTTACACCTAAACCTGGTTTTAATTTGTCTCGGGATAGGTTTTTCTAGCGTGCGTGGTGCCTAGAGTGTCTGAATTACCAGAGAATTAAAGCTAGCTGACGCACCCTACTTATTTATCAGTCCCAGAGCAAGTTTTCTTGGATCAGCATTGCAATCATGGCAGTTCTGGAAGAAACACCGAGTTTGAGAAAAATCCGCTTCACGTAGGTAGCAACCGTCCAGTGACTGATATTTAAATTTTTGGCAATACATTTGTTTGGCAGGCCTTGGGCTACTAATTGCGCGATCGCTCTTTCCCTCGGGCTAAGGCTAATTTCCGATTTGTAACTTGTGCTTTGCATATTTTTGCAATAATGAGGTAAAAACGTAATGAGTTAAGAGCTAATCCATTAAGGGTAGAATTCCGAGTTTTTCTCGAACTTTATTTAGATAAATGAGTTTCCCAATCAAATGCAACGCCCCTGTCATATGAATTCCTGTTGCACGATCGACATGATTGGGAGTGCGAAGTAGTCCGCAGTCCGTGGGGGAATGTGGAATGATTGACCTTGACTTTATCATTCCCACCCCACCGGAAACGAGATCACTTAACTAGCGGCGAATTTTCCCTGTTTTAAGCTTTTGATAATTTATCCGATCGCGCCTTTGCTGCCGATCGGTCTAACTAACACTAAAATCGCACAGGAAGAACGAAATACTTGAGCGCGAGTAAACGCTGGAAGTACAAATTCATCTTCTGTTGAAGCCGAAAGACCCGTCATAATTTGTCAAACGTCGTGGTTACCCTGAATCCAGTCTCTCGATGCGATCGGCTCAAAGCCATGTTCGTCTAGACACCGCGCCACTTCGCGCCCTAATGTTCCTGCTGGCAGTTGGCGCAATTTTTCCCAAGCTATTTCAAAGTGTCGATCGGTCTCAATTTGAGGATGAATTGTTTGAGCCATCTTTAATATAACTTCTAATTGACCGTAACCCATGATTTATTTTCCTGGTAAAAACGATGTTTCTTCGCACTTTAAATCACGTTTGTAAAGCTGCTGCGTTTCCCACAAGTCCGGCTGCTTCTAGCTTTAAAAGCCAGAGAATCCTAACTTCAGTCAGAGAAACCGCGTTTCCGGAACTGTTACTTTTATTTACAAAACGCCTTGGCTGTGCTGGAATAGCTGTAAAATTCGCAGTATTTAGCGGCGATTGCAACTCCTCTACTTTTACTTACCTATATAAATTTATTCTGCTGCTAATTATTGGAACCAGCAATGAGTTACAAGTTGCAGAGTGCAAAAGCGGCGAGGCGGGCGATCGCAACTGAAGAGAATTGAAGCGACCTGAAGTAGGGTGAAGTAAAAGCCGGGTAATACTAAATCCGGGTTAAAAAACCCCTTCCCAAGCGCGAGCGAGGGTCCGAAAATCCGAGAGTTTGAGAGGAGGGTTTGAGGGGGAGAAATTACCAATCGAGAGCAAATTGGGGGTGAGTAACCCGGATTTAGTATCATAGCTAAAAAGAGTGACACTCGATCGAGCGACTGGCAAAGTATTTTAACTGCTAGCTATAAATCAAATAGATAGGAATTACGCAGGTACTTCTGTAGGGTGGGCAGCGCGCCCCTTACCTTTGCTGTTAGGGTTATATTTAAATCGCGTTCGGAAACTATGAGTACGACAGGTAGCCTCTATGCAGAACTTTGGAAAGATAACCAATGGGAGCCAATCCCAAAACCAAAGCGATCGAAAGGCAAGAGCCTGCCAGCTCGCGCTATTAGCCTTGGTGCACAATACGAACTATTTGCTGGTCTGATCGGTTATCATCACCACTCTCTCGATTTCCTCCACTGGCACACAGAAAAAATAGTTCCGCTGTCAGAGCCACGCCGCTCACCACAAGACATGAATCCAGTTTACAAGGAGTATTTTGAAAACAATTCTGTTGGGATAGAGCATCACTTTACTTGGTTTATGGTTCAGGAAGTTATTGAATATGATTGGGACAAAAAAAATTACCATGCACGGATTATGTAGACAGTCGATATGCTTATCTGTTTCAGAATTCAGGTTGTTTTCCACAGGATTTGTCCAATAATGAACCTGTTTATCAGTATAAAAAAGACAATACAACTGAGGTTTCATGGGTGGACACTTATCGAGATTATGTAGGTTGCGTAGAGTGGTAGATTGAAGAGTTATTGAAGCGAGGAAATCCAAAAGAAGTCCGCGTTATTTTGTGGCTTCACTACTAAACGATCGATCGCTGCGTAACAATTGCCATGCAAAGGAGTACCCTCTCATCCCTGTTTATCCTGCAAAACTTACATAGCGTGACAAAAGTTACGCTCGCCCGTTAAATAGAAACTCGTTATCGTCATTAAATTAAAATTAAACTGCTCAAAGAATCGCCGACTTTCCTGTTAAAGAAAAACGCCGCACCATAGCTAAGCAGACCAAGGAGGGTGTCAATCAGAATAGTGGTATCGACAAGAGATAATCGTTAGATACTCGTCATCCACAGCATAAACTAATCGATTCGTATCATCAACTCGCCGCGACCAAAAACCAGCCAGATTCTCCCTCAGTGGTTCTGGCTTTCCGATCCCTTCAAACGGCAATCGGATTGTTGCCTCAATTAGCTTGTTAATTCGATTTAACGTTTTCTTGTCTTGCCCTTGCCAATATAAATAATCGCCCCAAGCCTCATCCGTCCATGCTAACTTTCTAGTCACCCAACAAATTCCGCTCCACCGCTTTTCCCTGCTTAAACTGAGCAATAGAACGCTCCAAATGGGCAGCATTGGCGGGAGATTTGAGTAAGTGAACTGTTTCCAGCAAACTATTAAATAATTCTAGCGACATCACCACGGCATGCTCCGCATCCCGTCTAGTGATGATGGTATAGTCCGTATCTTCCACTACTCTGTCTAAAACAGCCTTGAGGTTATTTCTCGTTTCGCTAAAAGAAACAATATTCATGTACTTGACACTTGTACTACTTACTGTACAAGTATAGCAATCCGCAATATATTCGGCAACCCCGATCTCATATCATGTCCGGTCAATTTACTGGTTCTAGGGCTGGAGCCTGGGAACCGATACCTAGAGCAAGAGCCGAAGCCGAGCGAAAATTAAATTCGAGGCTCGCTTGTCGCTGTTGAGCGTTACTTTCGCTCCAGCCTGGTAACGAGTAAAACGAGTAAACCAGTAAATTCGATCGCGCCGAAGCATAATTTACTGGTTTTACTTCCAGGCTGTGTTACTGGTTTACTGGCTGTGCCTGCTACACAAAACTTGGCTCAACTTATTTAAGCCTCACCATTCAATCAGAATTACTCCTGAAGGGTCTGTTTCCTGTTTCATCCAAGGGAGTCGGCTCGCAACTTGTCCACAGGTGTTAATTCGGGTGGAGCAACGCCCTAATTTAATTAATTTTGGTTGAAGCTTTTAGCCATGAGTCATCCGCTATTTTCAACCAATTTGACGAAACGCGGACTCCCGTTCGACCTTGTAACAGGCTGGTTAGTTTTGACAAAACTGTGGTTGACAAATCAGATAATTAAGCCTTTTTTTTTCGGCATTGATGTAATTATACCGCCTAGAATCTTAACCAGTGAAGTTAAGTATGATTAACTTTGGCAAACTTTTTGGCTGTGCAAGTCCTACTCTTAACCCATGTAAGCGACAAGCGAGCCGAAGCCGATCGAAAATTAAATTCGAGCGAGGCTCGCTTGTCGCTGTTGAGCGTTACTTTCGTTCTTTGCGAAAGTAACGAGTAAAACCTGTAACACGAGTAAACAACCAGTAAACGAGTAATAATTGAGGACTAAAAAACTTATATTTCTTCGTCCAAACCTTCTACATCATCTACATCATCTACATCATCTACATCATCTACCTCATCTACATCATCTACCTCATCTACCTCAACAGGAGCGACAGAATTAGCAGAAACCACAGCACCAGTCTCAAGTTTCTTTTTAACTAGCTCCTCAATTTCATTTTTGAAATCGATGTTTTTCTCCATGTGCTGGATCACTTTGTCTCGTCCTTGAGCTATGTTCTCTCCGTTGTAGCTATACCAAGAACCTTTTTTCAGAATTACTCCCATTTCGTCGGCCAAGTCAGTCAGACAGCCTAAAGTAGAAATGCCTTTGCCAAATACAATGTCAAATTCGGCAATGCGGAAAGGCGGAGCAACTTTATTTTTAGCAACTTTAACTTTCGTGCGGTTGCCGTATTCTTCTGTACCTTTTTTCAAGCTTTGAATGCGGCGAATGTCAAGCCGCACGCTGGCGTAGAATTTGAGTGCGTTACCGCCGGTTGTTGTTTCGGGGTTGCCGTAAGTTACGCCGATTTTCTGCCGCAATTGGTTGAGGAAGATGACGGTACAGCCGGATTTGCCGATATTGCCGGTGATTTTCCGCAAAGCTTGGCTCATCAAGCGCGCTTGCAAACCCATGTGGGAGTCGCCCATGTCGCCTTCGATTTCGGCGCGGGGGACGAGGGCGGCTACGGAGTCAATTACTACGATATCGACGGCCACCGAACGCACGAGTTGATCGACAATTTCTAGGGCCATTTCGCCGGTATCCGGCTGGGAAACTAAAAGATTTTCAATATCGACGCCTAAAGCTGAGGCGTAGGTGGGATCGAGGGCGTGTTCGGCATCGACGAAGGCTGCAATACCGCCGGATTTTTGGACTTCGGCGATCGCGTGGAGGGCTAGAGTGGTTTTACCGGAACTTTCCGGGCCGTAAATTTCGATGACTCGGCCTTTCGGCAAACCGCCACCCAAAGCAATGTCCAGTGTCAGGGCTCCGGTGGGAATGGTTTCTACCCTCATGCGAGTGGAGTCTCCCAATCGGACGATCGCTCCTTTGCCAAAGCTGCGCTCGATTTGGGAAAGTACGGAAGTTAGGGCTTTTTGCTTTTCTGAGTTTTCAGTTGTACTTTTTATAGACGCTTCTTTTTTTGCCATTTGCGGTACGCGGGTAGACCCCTTGCGGAGCTTGTTGATTAACTGTACAACACGTATGTTAGCAGTTATTTTTGGGGTCTGGAGGTTCTGGGAGGATCTGGTGGAAGATTCTTGATTTTGGGGAGGCCCCGGCCACTCGCCAGCTTTCACAAGGCCCCGATCTATAAGCTATTCGGCATCCGGCAGAGGGTAGAATGATCGTCTGTTGGGGTATGTACGGGGTATCGATCGCTCTCGGAGTGCGGTTTAGGATGATCTACAGTTCCAAATTCCGTGAAGCCTAGCTATCCCGGAGGGAATCGCCACAATTAGGACAAGCATGGGATCTACAACACATCAAGACACATCTGTTAATACCAAAAATTCCCGCTGGCTGATGAGCTTATTGGCGATCGGCATTTTACTAGGTATCGGATTTCGCTTTTTTGAGCTCGATCGCAAACTTTACTGGCACGACGAAGCTTACACATCAATCCGCGCCGCTGGTTTCACCCGCCAAGAAATCGACGACAAACTATTTCAAAACCGGATTGTTCCCGCATCAGAATTGCAAAAATATCAGCGGATTAAACCGGGAAGTACAGAAGCAGACACAATTCGTTCTTTAGCACTGGAAGACCCGCAGCATCCGCCTTTATACTTTCTCATGGCTCGTTGGTGGATGCAGCAATTTGGCAGTTCTCTAACAGCCTCCCGCAGTTTGCCAGCAATATTGAGTTTGCTGTCGCTGCCTTTGATGTACGCTTTAGCTCAGGAACTTTTCGCCTCGAATTTGGCAGCGTTATTAGCAACAGCATTTTTTGCTTTATCTCCCTTTGACATATTGTTTGCTCAGACAGCAAGGCAGTACAGTTTGCTGACAGCCACAGTTATTGGCAGCAGTTTGCTGCTGCTGAGAGCATTGCGGTTGCGGGCTTTGCCAAATTGGGCGTGTTATTCGCTGGCGATCGCCCTTGGTTTCTACACTCACCCTTTTTTCAGTTTAACACTCATCGGACACGGAGTTTTTATAATTGCTTACTGGCTGTTTGTCATAAAAAGAAAATTGCGAGGTCATGTAACTAATTCCCATTTTTTTTTAGCAGTAACAGCAGCTTTAATATTGTATATTCCGTGGATTTACGTGCTGGCAACCAACCTGGGACGAGCATCAGCTACGACAGATTGGACGCGAGTAGCTCCGGGTTGGCTGTATCTTGTCAAATTGTGGACGCTCAGCTTTACAGCATTATTTTTTGACTTCGAGTTCGGCTTTGATAATATTTGGACTTATCTGCTGAGATTACCATTTTTGTTGTTAATTGCGGCAGCCATTTACAAAATCTGCCGCCGGACTAGCAGTTCAACTTGGCTGTTTATTTTAACATCAATTTTTGTACCTTTTTTGCTCCTGGCGTTACCGGATATAATCCTAGGCGGCAAACGTTCCGCCGTCAGCCGCTATCTGATTTCCTGCTTTCCGGGAGTGCAGCTAGCAGTTGCTTACTTGCTCGCAAGTAACGTAAAAAATCAGCAGCGGTTTTGGCAAGTCATTTTAGCCTTGGTATTTACAGCAAGTGTGGCATCCTGTACGGTTAGCGCTTTTTCTGATACTTGGTGGAGCAAAGACTTGAGCTATTTTAATGCTGAAGTTGCGAAAATTATTAACAAAGAGGCGATAGCTAACCGATCGATTAAAGATACAATTGTAATTAGCGATCGCGGTAACGATTTTACGAACATGGGAGATTTGCTTTCTCTGAGTTATTTGCTCGACAAAGACGTACGGCTGATGCTGATGAGCCAGTCGCCAGATATGGAGATGCTGAACAAATATTCGGCTCCCCTGGTGTTGGGCCCTTCGGAAAAATTGCGATCGGCACTCAAGCAAAATCAACGCCGCCTAGAGCCGATATTGCAATATGGCAGACTTTATCGAGCGCGGCGAGCTTCTTAGAGCAGCTTGACAGGAATGGACGATCGTCCCGGGTAGGGGGGGGGCAGAAAAAACTGTTTGAATTGCCTCAAATATTTGGACTAACGCACCTTAAATCACTATTTGGGCATTTTTGTCAAGATTCCCGGTAAGGTGCGTCAGAAAAAAAACTGTGTGAATTGTCTCAGGTATTTGGGCTGACACACTTGACATTATCAGCAATAATTATTTGAATACTTAGGATAAAACGCCATGCAAGAGTTAAATAATTCATCTTCCGAATCCGCACAGCAATTTCGCAATCTGCAGGCAGAATTACGCGAACGTTGGCGAGGAATCGAAGAATTCGACAGCGGAGATTGTGACATTATTATCATTCCTTCTCTCAGCTTAGATCAGCAAGAAATGCAGAAAATTGAGGGTGCTTACCACTACGAAGAGCGGCATTTATTTTCATTGATTCGCCTGCGAAATCCCCGCACGCGCTTAATTTACATTACCTCGGAGCCCTTGCACCCGATGATTGTGGATTATTACCTGCAATTGCTGCCGGGAATTCCATTTTCTCACGCGCGCGATCGGCTTGTGTTGTTGAGTGCTTACGATGCTTCTGCCAAATCCCTCACCCAGAAAATTTTAGAGCGTCCCCGCTTGATGGAGCGCATTCGTCAAGCAGTGCGGCCGACAAAATCTTATATGGTTTGTTATAACTCGACGCCCTTAGAACGCGAGTTATCTGTTAAATTGGGGATTCCTTTGTGGGCCAGCGATCCGGATCTGTTATACTGGGGAACCAAAAGCGGCAGCAGGCAAATTTTTAAAGAATGTGGCGTGCCTTATCCTGACGGTTCCGAGTTGGTTTGGAATGCGGAAGATTTAGCGGAAGCTACGGCCGCGTTGTGGGAACGACAGCCGCATTTGCAGCGGATCGTAATTAAGTTAAATGAAGGTTTTTCGGGGGAAGGGAATGCAATTTTAGATCTGAAGCCCCTCGCAGGTAAAGCGCCTACAGAAAGAGCGAAGGCAATTGGCGATAGCTTCCATAATTTGCGCTTTCAAGCAACGGGCGAAACCTGGGAAAATTTTAGCAGCCGCATTCCCG
The DNA here is from genome assembly GCA_036700245.1 of Microcoleus vaginatus BM001213989. Lineage (GTDB taxonomy): Bacteria > Cyanobacteriota > Cyanobacteriia > Cyanobacteriales > Microcoleaceae > Microcoleus. The sequence continues at coordinate 69,998 of JAUBOM010000019.1, read as the reverse complement.
AATTAGGGGCAATTGCCGAAGCATTTATCGAAGGAGAAGAAAAGTTCTCGCCCAGTGTTCAAGGCAGAATTGTTCCCAGCGGCGAAGTAGAAATTCTCTCAACCCACGACCAAATTTTAGGAGGCCCAGACGGTCAAATTTTCTTAGGTTGCCGATTTCCTGCGGACGAATCTTATCGAATAGCGTTGCAGGAATTGGGATGGAAAGTAGGGCAAAACTTAGCTAAAAAAGGCGCTTTAGAGAGATTTGGAGTAGATTTTCTCGCGGTGCGGCAATCAGACGGAAGCTGGGATATCCAAGCAATAGAGATCAACCTCCGCAAGGGCGGCACAACTCATCCTTTTATGGCGCTGAAGCTGTTAACAAATGGTCGGTACGAACGTTCGACAGGATTATTTTACAGCCTGCAGGGGCGTCCGAAATATTATGTGGCTTCTGACAATTTGAAAAAAGAGCGGTATCGGGGATTATTACCGAACGATTTGATGGATATTATTGCTGACAATCAACTGCACTTTGACACCGGTACTGAGACGGGGAGTGTGTTTCATTTAATGGGCTGTTTGTCGGAGTTTGGCAAAGTGGGATTGACGAGTATCGGCAATTCGCCGCAAGAAGCAGAGGAGATGTATAAAAAAGCTGTGAAAGTGCTCGATCGCGAAACCTGATACTAAATCTCCTTTAACCATTGATTATCTGGTGGTGGGAAATGGCTAATAGGTAATTGGTACTTTAAACTGACAACCGCAGATTTTAATCTGCGGGTTGCGGGTTGTAGCTAAATTTTAGCGGGATAAATTGGCGTGGGATCGATCGAACCTGTGCGATTGAGCGGCCAAAAACGGACAATCGCCCTACCGATGATATTTTGCCTCGGTACAAAGCCCCAATAATGGCTGTCACAGCTTGCGTTGCGGTTGTCGCCGAGCACCAAGTAAGAATTTGGAGCTACAACTACAGGCCCGTAGGGATACTGCGGAATTTCTTCAATATATTTTTCCTGTAGCGGCTGCTTGTTAATAAAAACTTTTCCCTCTTTCACTTCCACAGTGTCCCCTGGAAGTCCGATCACTCGCTTGATATAGGCATCTTTGATCGGCGGCGGCTGTCCCGTGCACAAACTAGCCGGGTCAGGAGGCATAAATACGATAATATCTCCTCGCTGGGGGTCTTGGAATCGATAGCTCACCTTATCTATAATTAATCGATCGTTAATTTGTAGGGTTGGGAGCATCGAGCCGGTGGGAATGTAGCGAGCTTCGGCAACCAGGGTGCGGATGCCAAAGGCCAAGAATGCTGCTAAGCCGATCGTCTTAATTCCTTCAATCCAAGGATTTTCGGTGTCTTGCGGAGGTTTTTCGTCGGCTGACTTCTCTAGACGAGTCATAAAAAAATTCGGTAAGTGGGTTCCGAGCGCGTCTTTAGACCGCTGGTGGGAAACGGCAAGGCGGTTTCAACCGCCGTGAATCTTTACCATTACACAGGGATTGCTGGATTCGGTGTACTTTTGTAATGTACTTTCAGTGGGACAATTACCACATCAAACCTCGCAACCCGCTCACGCATAATGTTTGCTCTTTCGAGCCTAATTCAGAGGGGTAGAAGAGACGACCTGCCAGGTCGTCTGTACTGCGCCCAAGTTTACGGCCGGTACTATATTTAGGATACTGACTTAACTCAATAAATCGGTTTAATCCTAAATTTCGCGCTTGCTAGGAACTAGGCGAAGCATCCTCTGGTAGGTCTTTAACTCTTACCGTTAACGTAGTACGCAGGTACTGAGTCTACTCAACTGTGATTCAAGTCAAAGGCTAGAAGCCAGCGTGTCTTTAGACGAGGGTCGTTGACATTTCTTACTATTGACAGAACTCTTTTGAGGATAAAATTTTTCAGGTGCTCACGCACATTACTCATTTAATTATAGCTTATGCCGACCACATCAAGTTTGTTAATCCGCGGCGCTCGCGTTCTTTTGCCCAACGGCGAGTTTTTAGTAGGGGACGTGGAAATCTGCGAGGGCAAAATTCTTCGGGTTGCTCCGTCCATTGCAGCCGTTGGCGATCGAGAAATAATGGCGAAAGGCTTAACTCTGTTACCCGGAGTAATTGACCCCCAGGTACACTTCCGGGAACCGGGTTTAGAACACAAGGAAGACTTGTTTACCGCTAGCTGTGCTTGCGCTAAAGGTGGCGTAACATCGTTTTTGGAAATGCCGAATACGCGACCCCTGACCACAACCCAAGCTGCCTTAGATGATAAACTAAGTCGCGCTGCCGAGAAGTGTTTGGTGAATTACGGCTTTTTTATTGGTGCAACGGCCGAGAATTTGCCCGATTTGTTGAGTGCGAATCCGACTTCGGGAATTAAGGTGTTTATGGGTTCGATGCACGGGCAGCTTTTGGTCGATGGAGAAGCAACTTTAGAGGCGATTTTTGCTGCAGGCGATCGACTGATTGCGGTGCACGCGGAAGACCAAGCTAGAATCAATCAGAGGCGTCAGGAATTTGCCGGGATTTCCGATGTGGCCGTTCACTCGAAAATTCAAGACAATCAAGCAGCTTTGTTAGCAACTCAGCTAGCCTTAAAACTTTCTAATAAATATCAGCGCCGACTGCACATTTTGCACCTATCGACGGGAGAAGAAGCTGAGTTGTTGCGACAGGAAAAACCGAGTTGGGTAACGGCGGAAGTGACGCCGCAGCATTTGTTGTTAAATACTAGCGCCTATGAAAAAATTGGCAGTTTAGCTCAGATGAATCCGCCTTTGCGCGAACCCCGCGATAACGAAATACTTTGGCAAGCTTTATTAGACGGCGTAATTGATTTTATTGCCACCGATCACGCGCCGCACACATTAGCAGAAAAAGCTCAAGATTATCCGAATACACCGTCGGGAATGCCCGGAGTCGAAACTTCTTTGCCTTTGATGCTGACGCAAGCAGTGCAGGGAAGATGTACAGTGGCGCAAGTTGCTAATTGGATGTCGGCGGCAGTTGCTAAGGCTTATAAGATTCCGAACAAAGGGAAAATTGCCCCTGGCTTTGACGCCGATTTAGTCTTGGTAGATTTGGACAACTACCGCCTGGTTGTGCGAGAAGAAATGGTGACTAAGTGCGGCTGGAGTCCCTTTGAAGGATGGAATTTAACGGGATGGCCTGTGGTCACGGTTGTGGGAGGAAAAGTTGTTTTTGAGAAGGGTAAATTGGATACAACGGTTAGGGGGGAAGCCTTGAGATTTGACGCTGATTAAGAATGAATAAAGGTAAAGTGTTATAATCAATAGTCCGGACAGTTTTTAGTTCGTACTCTGAAACAATCGATTTTCCGTTGGTAGCGAACTTGCCTTGGAGCCTTGAAACCCTTATTCTACCCTTGGCAATCAAAAACTGTCCGAAGTATTGATAATGACATATTCCAGATCGCAAAGGCGATATTACCCATGCTCCTCGAAGAACTAGAAATACAACTCCTGGCCTTAACTCCGACTGAGAAAGCTGAAGTCATCAGACTGTTAGCCCAAAGTTTAAGTAATAGCTGGCCGGGAGTTACCAAGACTCCCGACGTGTGTGGCGGCGATGCTTGCATTGCCAAAACTCGCATCCCTGTTTGGCTGCTTGAAAGTTTTCGCCGCGAAGGTTCAAGCGATGCCGAACTTTTACAATTTTATCCCCATCTAAGCGCTGCCGATCTAGTCAATGTTTGGACTTATGCTGATGCACATCAGGAGGAAATCGAACAAGCAATCGGCAAGAATGAGGAAGCCTGAGTCATGCTAAATTTGTATGCAGACGAACAATTTCCTTTGCCAGTTGTGCAATTGCTGCGCGCTTTTGGTCACAATGTCCTCACGGTTCAGGAAGCAGGAAAAGCAGGACTTGGGATTCCAGATCCAGAGGTGCTAGCATTTGCTATAAGCAACGATCGAGCTGTTTTGACATTAAATCGATTTGATTTCATCGGACTGCACAACCGACAGCCAGGCCACGCTGGTATTATTGTTTGTACCAAAGATAGGAACGTAGAAAAGTTGGCAACACGCATTAATGATGCTATTGCTGGTGAGGAAACTTTGAGAGGTAAATTGATTCGAGTCAACCGCCCGCCGCAGTAAGTTCGATCGGCTTTTCTTAAATTTCCAATCGCCAATCCAATAAGTTGCCCTTACCAATTACTTCAGCTTGCCGCCCGTTATCTAAATAACTTAAAGAAATTTGCAAATAATTTTCGGGTTTGTACTGCAATCTTTCCCCCCATTCGATCGCCACAATTCCCAAATCCCTTTCTAATCCGTCCCAATAACTTTCTAAGTGCAAAGCCTCGGCTTCTTCGGGTTCCAGTCGATACAAATCTAGATGATAAAGCGGAACTCGCCCTGCAAAATACTCGTTAATCAGGGTGAAAGTAGGACTTTCGATCGAGTCTGAGATTCCTAAACCTTCAGCGATACCTTGAACTAAGGTAGTTTTGCCAGCACCTAAATCTCCTTGTAATAAGATTATAGTGCCTGGGGGGAGCAATCGACCTAACACCATACCAAACTTGCGCGTAGCCTCACAATCGGGAAGCAAAGTTTTCATTTCAATCAGTTGTCAGTTGCGATCTCGTTTCTGTTTGCATCGGTATAATAGCAGTGCGAGCATCTCGGTCGCGAGTGCTAATCGCGAGGGTCACGTGAGCGATCGGGTATAATTCCGCAACCAAATTTGATATCATTTTCTCTGCCATTTGGACCCTCAAAGGCATCAGTAAATGTTCTGGGCGCGGCCGTACCAACGCAGCAACATCCCCGCCAACCTTTGAGAATTGTGGCGAATTAAACCGGTATTTTCATCTTCATCCATCACATTTGCGATGACAATTCGCCGCCCCAATTGCGTTACGGCTTCTCGATCGAGCACAACCGGATAAGAATTCTCCTGAGAATAGCGGATCAAAGCTTTTGCAGAAGGGACTTTTCCTTGAACTACTACAGCATCGAACAGCGGCCGGCCACAAGCGCGGTCGATCGCCCGAATGTGGTCTGCAACACTGTATCCGTCAGTTTCCCCCGGCTGAGTCATAATATTGCACACATAAATGCGCGGAACTTCGGTGTTGGCGATCGCATCAGCAATTTCCGGCACCAACAAATTCGGAATGACACTCGTATAAAGACTCCCGGGCCCAATAATCATAAAATCTGCTTCTCGAAGTGCGATCGCTACCCTGGGCAACGCCGGAGGATTTGCAGGAGTGCAGCCAATTTTGAGGATTTGCCCGTTAGCTTTTGTAATGCTGGACTCCCCCTCAATTCTCCGGCCGTCAGCCAGTTCTGCCCACAAAGAAACGTCGCTCAGAGTAGCCGGCAGCACCTCTCCCCTAACTGCTAAAACTTTAGAACTCGCGGCGATCGCCTGTTCCAAATCTCCAGCAATATCGCTCATCGCCGTCAAAAACAAATTCCCAAAACTGTGACCCATCAAACCGTCACCGGCCTGAAAGCGATATTGAAATAACTCAGTCAATAACTTTTCCTCATCTGCCAAAGCCGCCAAACAATTGCGAATGTCTCCCGGCGGCAATACGCCAATTTCCCTGCGCAGCCGCCCGGAAGACCCGCCATCATCCGCCACCGTGACGATAGCGGTGATTTTGGCGCTGTAATCCTTCAATCCCCTGAGCAAATTAGAAAGGCCCGTACCGCCCCCAATTGCCACAATTTTCGGGCCGCGGTTCAAGCGGCGGTGGTTGAGGAGTCGATCGACCAATTCCTCATTCCCTTCGGGCATCAGGACTTGAGTAATAGAGTTCAAACTGCGAGTTTGCCCCCACAGAATTAACAAAATCCCGCCAGCAATAATCAGCGGGCCCGACACGTAATTGGGAATAACTTCCGCAATCCACGCCAAAAAATTTCTCAATAATTGCAAGAAGAAAAAAATCGGAGTCATCCCAGTCCAAATCGCTAAACCCAAACTGGCAAGTACCACACCGCTAGCACTGATCAGCAGCCACCGTTTCACCAACAGTCCGGGGGCCAACCACTTAAACCACTGGTAAACTCGCCCGTTCCGCAAAGAAGGGGGGTAAGGATTTCTGGAACGGCCAAAAACGTGCTTGGCTTTAGCTAAGACGCGAAGGGCTTTAGGAAGTGAACTAATTGACATGGTTAATTAGTCTTAAGGGTATGGGAACAGTTCAAGCTGACAAATTTACAATACAAGAGAGTTTTGATTCTGGCAGTCAATTTTAGTCATTAGTCATTACTCATTAGTCATGAGTCATTAGTCATTAGCTAGACTGATGACTGAGGACTGATAACTTATTGATAACATCCTATGGCTGAGCCGCTAATCGAACTCAAGGGGGTAAGTAAGTCCTTCGGCGAGAACCCGATCCTCGATCGAGTCGATCTGAGGATTTACCGGGGAGAAGCCCTGGCAATTATTGGCCCTTCCGGGACGGGGAAATCTACGATTTTGCGAATAATTGCGGGTTTGTTGGCCCCGGATGCCGGGGAGGTTTTCGTTCAGGGACAGCGCAGGGTCGGGTGGGTGGACGACGTGGCAGATCCGATCGGAATTGGGATGGTGTTTCAGCAAGCGGCTTTGTTTGATTCGCTGACGGTGGAGGAGAATGTCGGTTTTTTACTTTACCAGCATTCTAAGCTTCCGCGCCACCGCATTCGGGAATTGGTGGAGGAAAAGCTGGAGATGGTGGGTTTGCCGAGAATTGGCGAACGCTATCCGGCGCAGTTGTCTGGGGGAATGCGGAAGCGAGTAAGTTTTGCCCGCGCCATCATGGCGAATCCCGATAATGCCAGGGATAATCCAGAGGTTTTGCTGTACGATGAACCGACGGCGGGTTTAGATCCGATCGCTTCGACGGTAATTGAAGATTTAATCCGCGACTTGCAAGCGGCCCAAGGTGTTTGCAGCACTTATGCGATCGTCACTCACCAAGACAGTACCATCCGCCGTACTGCCGATCGCATCGTGTTTCTCTATCGAGGCAAAGTGCAGTGGGAGGGAACAGTCAGCGATATTGCATCGACAGATAATTTGTTAATTAAACAATTTTTTAGCGGCAGCGTTACTGGACCAATTCAGGTGATTGGATAGTCAATTGTCATCAGTCATCAGTCATTAGTCATTAGTCATTAGTCAGCAGTCATTAGTCATTAGTCATTAGTCATTAGTCAGCAGTCATTAGTCATTAGTCAGCAGTCATTAGTCAGCAGTCATTGGTCAGCAGTCATTAGTTATTAAAGTCGAGGGTAATATGGCTACAAAAAGTTTTCAGGAATTGCGGGTTTATAAATTATCAGAACGACTAGCTGATGAAATTTGGAAAACTGTTAACACTTGGGAGCCATTTGCCAAAAATACGATCGGCCAACAAATTGTCCGTTCAGCCGATAGCGTCGGTGCTAACATAGCAGAAGGAGTCGGACGAGGCAGCTATCAAGACAATAAACGTTTTGTCAAGATAGCTAGAGGTTCTTTATATGAAACTCAACACTGGTTGAGACGAGCTTACACTCGAAACCTTTTAACGGTTGAACAAGTCAATATATTCACAGCAATCATTAATGACTTAGCTCCTCAATTAAACTCCTACCTACAATCTATCGGATCATCCCCTAAAAATCAGGAGCAATAACTCACAAATAATAACTAATGACTAATGCCTAATGACTAACAACTAATGACTAACAACTAATGACTAATGACTAATGACTAATGACTAACAACTAACAACTAATGACTAATGAGGTAATATGCGATCGCGAACTGTAAGAGAAGGTTCTGTCGGGTTCTTAATTTTAGTAGGAATCGGTTTATTTGGCGGCTTAGTGCTCTGGCTGCGGGGCGTGCAGCTAGGGAACCGCAGCTACAAATTCGCCGTAGAATTTGCCAGCGCCCAAGGAATGCAAATAGGCACGCCCATCAGGTATCGTGGGGTTGCTGTCGGTAAAATTACCGCCCTCAAAGCGGGTTCCAACGGCGTAGACGTGACGCTGGAGATTGCCCCCGGTACTTTAGTGATTCCCCGGGATGTTACGATCGAAGCGAATAAATCCGGTTTAATTGGCGAATCGTCGATCGACATTACCCCCAACTCGATTTTGCCAGAATCCTTACTTACCGCCAATCCCGTTAGTGCCGACTGTCCCCCTGAGATTATCTGCAAAAATTCGCGCTTAAAAGGTCAAGCTGGAGTCACTATCGACGAACTAATTCGATCTACAGTCCGCCTAGCTAATTTCTACACCGACCCCGCGCTGTTCAACAATATTAAATCCCTGACAGAAAATACAGCCAACACAGCTAAAGGTGCAGCTAAACTCACTCAGGAATTGTCTAATTTAACTCAAACTGCCCAAGGCGAAATAAAAACTTTGAATCAATCTATAAGGGGAGAGATTGGCAGCTTAAATCAATCGGTAAAAACCGAAATAGCAGGTTTAAATCAATCATTAAAAGGGGAAGCGAACAGTTTAAATCAATCATTAAAGGTAGAAGCGAACAGTTTAAATCAATCGCTCAAAGGGGAAATATCAGCAGTCGCCGCTGATTTTTCTAAAGTAGCAGCTACGGCGGACACTTCCACAAAAGCCGTATCTGCCGCTGCGATAAATTCTGCTAATTCAGTAACTCAAGCAGCCAATCAAATTACATTAACAGCCAACCAAGTCAATTCTTTAGTAGCAACCAACCGCGGCAGTTTAGTCTCAACTCTGAATAACATCAATCAAAGCAGTCAGGAACTGCGGGTAGCTGTCAGCAGTTTGAGTCCGACAATTAATCGAATCAACCAAGGACAATTGCTGAACAATTTAGAAGTTTTATCAGCGAATGCTGCCCAAGCTTCTGGTAATTTGCGAGATTTATCCAGCCAAGTAAACAATCCCGCCACTTTGCTATTATTGCAGCAAACTCTTGATTCCGCACGAGCTACATTTCAGAACGTGCAGAAAATTACTTCCGACGTGGATGATTTGACGGGAGATCCGGCTTTCCGCAACAACATTCGCAGGTTGTTCAACGGATTAGGAGGCTTGTTGGGTTCGACAGAACAACTGCGACAGCAAGTTAAAGTCGCTCAAACATTAGCTCCACTTTCTGAGAAAGTAAATGCGAGTACAACTGCCAAAAATCAATCAGTAGAGCCTGGATCTCCCAGCTTGCACAAACAGCAAAAATTGCCTGTTATACCTTCTCAAAATGTAAGGTCAGAAGAACCAGTTGCTCCCGAAAATACCCCTTAAAACAGGGTATCATTGAATAACCGCAATTATTGCCAGATTCGCGAGTTTCTTTAGTTAGTAAGGTGCGAAAGGCGCACCCCGATTACAGCTAGTTAATAAGGTGCGCCTTTCGCGCCCCGGCATTAAAGTTATTGTCCAAATCCTATTAATAAAGAACTCTTTCAGTCAAAACAAGGAAAACCAATGACGCAAACATTATCGAAACCTGCCGAAACCAAAAGCCCGTATACTGTAACCTGGGAAAAATTGCCAGATGACTTTAAATTACCCGACGATCCCGTGGAAAACATCGATCAACCACTTTTAGCCGCCGCCTTGCGAGAAGCATTGGATCTCGCAGGATTTATCCTAGCTTCAATGCTAATAGCTTCCAATTTTGGACTGTGTGCCAAAGTCAACGACAAAATAGTAATAAAAGCCCCAGATTGGGTGTACGTTCCCTCGGTTTTGCCAGCAGAACCAGGAGAAGTTCGCCGCAGTTATACGCGCAATGCTGAGGGAGAAGTACCCGCAGTAGTGATGGAATTTTTATCGGATACAGACGGCAGTGAATATGAATATTCAAATAAACCGACATATCCTTACGGAAAATGGCGGTTTTATGAGCGAATTTTGCAAGTACCGATTTATGTAATTTTTGAACCGAAATCGGGAGTATTGGAAGTGTACAGACTCTCGACCTCAGGAGAATATGAATTGCAAGAACCGGATGCTAATCAGCGATTCTGGATAGAATCAATGGGTTTATTTCTGGGGGTTTGGGAAGGTGAAAAATCTCAGAGAACGGGTTATTGGTTGCGCTGGTGGGATGAGAATGGCAATTTGCTGCTGTGGGGTGCCGAACGGGTGGAACAGGAACGCCAGCGCGCCGAAGAGGAACGCCAGAGGGCCGAAGAGGAACGCCAAAGGGCCGATCGACTAATGGCATACTTGAGAAGCCGGGGTATCGATCCTGATGGCATTTGAAGGTGTGGGAGGTCGATCGATTTTAGATTTTAGATTTTAGATTTTAGATTTTAGATTTTAGATTGAATAATTGGGAATCAAGGAGCCAGAGCGAGAGATTTTAGAGTTGAGATTTTCGATTTTAGATTGGGAATTAAGGAGCGCCATGACTGCAACAACATTAGAAGAGAAATTAGCTCAGCCGTTGCTATTTCCAGGGTTAACCTGGGAACAATTCAAAACTTTAGAACCGATCCTCGATATTCCAGGGGTTCGGCTGTCATTTTTAGATGGGATACTGGAGATTCAGAAAAGGCCTGGAAGAAAACACGAAACAGCCAAGGGACGTATCGGTGCGTTGGTAGAAACTTACATGATCGCGGCAGGAATCGATTTCACCCCTACGGAGTCTCTGACTTTAGAAAATGAATCGCGACTGGTGAAGTGTGAAGTAGAGAAGTCTTACGAATTGGGTACTGACAGAGAACGTCCAGATTTAGCGATCGAAGTAGTCGTCACTAGCCGCGGAATTGATAAGCTAGAGGCTTACAAACGGCTGCAAATCCCTGAAGTTTGGTTTTGGGAAAACAGCCGACTGTCTCTGTATGCTCTCAGACAGCAAGCATACGAAGAGATTGCGAGTTCCCAATTGTTCCCAGAACTCGATATTGGTTTACTCGTCAGGTGTGTTAATATGCCGAGTCATGTTGAGGCAATTAAGGAATTCAAAAGGGCGATCGATGGAGATTTGTAGTCAAAAATAGATAATACATATCCCGGACTGCTTAAAGAAGTCGGGTATCTAGCAACGATCCAACGTTGTTGATGAAGTACACCCCGATCGCGATCGCTCCCCGTAGGCAGTTACCCTGGGCCGTGTCCCTATAATAGCTGGAACTCCTAAACTTCGGTGTATTCTTTGCCTTTTTGAGACTCTAACCAACGTTGATAAGCTTCCTTATCACCTCTAAAGGAATCGACAGAAACTTGACGTTCTGGCATGGGTTTGATGGGAGCATCAATAGGGGAATATTGGCAATAGCAGATTACTACCATATCAAATTCACCGATCGGAATATCGGGAGTATAAGTCTCAACCCGCGCAACTTCCCAATCACCTGTGCGGTAATGAGTGCTGTAACCGTGCCTATCTGGATCGTGTTCTGTTTCCACACGAACAAACTCTGGGGGACGATAGCCAACTTCAGGAATTGGCCCGTCAGAAGAGTCAAAGTGTTCTGCTATAATCTTTGTTAATGATTGGGTGTGTTGAAACTTGCGTTTTTCCCAACCAGGTTGGCGCTTGTCTGCTCTAAAGACAATCCATTTACGCATTTTCATCCTCTTTGCTTTCTAGTTCTTTGTACCAGTCGGGAAACTCGGTTTTGCCTTGAAAAACACAATCAACTTTTAGAATCTAACCGTCAATTTTCTCAATCTCAATCAGCTTCCAACCATACTTTTCTTCCATCTCTTCACAACAATCTGGATCTGCAGCTCCATGTCGAGACTTGTCTTCATCTGGATCGTAACCCAACCAGTTTGGATTATTTGGCATAATTGTATTGCTCCCTGTGTTGGGTTGACAACCTTGGAGAAGTCGCCCGGACGAAGTATTTCCGCTACTGCGTCCGGGCGCGTTTTTGTAAAATGATAGGATAATTGTTACAAGCTCGGCCCGCTTGTGAACCAGACAATTGGTTAAATTTGCTTGACAAATATCGGTTGATGTGTAGGGAGTTTTAGCGAAAATTTTAAATTGGGGGGGGCGATCGTTTGGCGATCGAACTTGGGCATTCTACAGATAGGTGCGAGTGCGAGTGCCTGGAAAACAGCGACGCCAAGAGTAATAGCAATGGAAAGTACACAGAAAAAATCTAGTAATAGTCGCGTTCCTAGGGGCGATCGAATTAAGCAGATTTTTGCGTTAGTATCAATGGTTTCGTTTGGTGGTTCTGCGATTTTTGGTGTTGTGAGTCTGTTCAGTAGCGGTTTGAGCAGCAAGCAGCAGCAAAAATCTGCTCCGGTAGCAGTTTCTCAGGAATCTTTGCTGGCGGCGAAGGAACGGGGCTATCAGACGGTTTTGCAGCGGGAACCGCAGAATCAGACGGCTCTGGAGGGATTGGCAAATGTGCGGTTGCAGATGAATAATCAGGTGGGGGCGATCGAGCCTTTGGAGAAGTTGGTGAAGCTAAATCCCGACAGGGCGGATTATAAGGCGCTGTTGGATCAGTTGAAGGGGAAGTAGTAGGCGATCGGTCAATTTTGTGAGTAAGAGAGATTGAAAATCCTTAAATTAAATGCAGCTTCCTAATTAAAATACCCGACTTAGTTTCACAAAAGGATTGAATATGGGCATAGTACGCATGGGACCCCCAATAGAAATCATCTCCCAACTAAAAGCAGCTTACGGGATTAATAATTTTATTGAAACAGGAACCTATCAAGGTCATACAGCATACTGGGCCAGTCAAGTATTTGAACAAGTTTTTACAATAGAGTATTCTCAAGACCTTTATCAAAAAGTTACCGAAAAATACGGTCATATTCAAAACATAGACTTTTTGTACGGTGATACCCGAAACCTTCTCCATCATACAGTATCACAAATTCAAAGCCCAAGTTTTTTCTGGCTAGGCCCTCATTGGACCCGAGGGACAACCTATGGAGAAATCGATGAGTGTCCCTTACTCGCAGAAATCGAAATAATTAACCAATCCGACTGCGACCACTTTATTTTTATTGATGATGCCCGATTGTTTTTATCTCCTCCACCGCAGCCAAATTCACCTCAACAATGGCCGGATATTAGCGCAGTATTAAATTTGTTGAATTCAGAAAAATACAGCAGGCATATTGTAATTATTGATGATGTTATTATTGCTGTTCCGGCGCTGGCCAAAGAACTAATTGTTCAGTATTGCAAAAATTTAAACACAAGTTTAGGCAATACAGGCACCGGGAAACAGGAACAAAATCATCAAAGCACTGGGGTGTCTGCTAATAATATTAATAACGGAGAGTCTATCAATAACTATGAATTAAAAGTTATAGAAAAATTTATTGCTTCCGGTAATGTGGTTTTCGATATTGGCGCAAACATAGGTAGCTGGACAAATCAAGTATTAAACATATGCCCCGACGTTCAAATCCATTTGTTTGAGCCAGCACCGCCTATATATCAAACACTTCTACAAAACCTAGCTGAACCGATTAAAAGCGGTCAACTCGTGTTAAACAACTTGGCAATAGCACACCAACAGGAAATCAGGGAATTTTATTATTACGATAAATTTTCTGGATGGAGTACATTTCACCGCCGACTTGAAATCGAAAAACAATATAATATTCCGTCGCCTAAGCCCTTTGAAATTTTAACAGCTACCCTTGATGATTATGTCGAAACAAGGGCTATAAAGCGAATTAATTTTTTAAAGATTGATACAGAAGGCGGCGAACTAGAAGTCCTTCGCGGAGCAACTAACCTCTTGCAAAAAGGCAAAGTAGATTATATTCAGTTTGAGTATGGCGGAACATTTCTTGATGCCAACATCACATTAAAACAAGTATTCGAGCATTTACAAAAATTTCGTTATACAATCTTTAAAATACGGCCCAATGCTTTACAACCCTTACCCGAGTTTTTACCAGAATATGAGAATTACGAGTATAGCAACTTTTTAGCGGTGAACGAGAGGTTCACAGCTTTGATTTTTAGTCAAGCACCAAATCTGCTCGATTTGCAGCAGCTTTGCGGAAAACATTCTGTTGCACCGCGCGGCATTATTCACATTGGGGCACACGAAGGCAAGGAAATTGCAAGATACCAAGGAATGGGAGTGCAAAGGGTACTGTTTGTTGAAGCCAATCCTGCTGTCTTTGAACGTTTGAAAAGGAATATAGCGGGTTTTCCTCACGTGCTAGCGGTGAATTGTGCAGTTAGCAATATCAACGGCCCAAGCACATTGTATGTAACTTCTATGGATCAAAGCAGTTCTATCTTACCATTGAAGGAACATCAAAAGTTTTATCCAGAAATCAAGGAAGTTGAGCGTGTAGTTGTGGAGTCGAGAACTCTGGATACACTTCTAGAACAACTTCAAATTAATCCCGCAGATTTTAATATCTTAAATATTGATATTCAAGGTGCAGAGTTGTTGGCTTTGCAGGGAGCAACGAATGTTCTCAGATACATAGAAGCAATAAACACGGAAGTTAATTATGAAGAACTGTATGAAGGCTGCGCTTTAATTGACGAAATCGATGATTTTCTGGAGATGTGCGGTTTCGATCGCGTAGCAACGACAACACCGTTCCATCCATCTTGGGGCGATGCGTTTTATGTGAAAAAGCCCGCAGTCACAATGTCCACCCTGGGTAGAAACGGACGGTTTGCGAATCAAATATTTCAGTATGCCTTCTTGAAAATCTATGCCAAAGAACATAACTTGAAAGTAGAGACGCCAGCTTGGATTGGTCAATATCTCTTTGGTTGCAATGATTCGCCCATTTCTCAAGAGTTACCCGTAGTTACCGAACCCACAAATAAATTGTCTGCAGCTAGGATACCTAATGCGAAAGAAATATTTAAAAATGTGAACTTTTGGGGTTACTTTCAATATCACACGAAGTATTACAAACCACACCAAGAGTATTTCCGCTCGCTGTTCAAACCTGTAGGGGAAATAGAAACGAAAATGAAGGAAGCGATCGCTCGTCTGCGATCGCGCGGCAAAACCATCGTCGGTTTGCACTTGCGGCGGGGAGACTACGGCTACGAAGATTTTTTTATAGCACCGAGCGAATGGTACAAGGAATGGCTAAAAGGTTTGTGGGAAACCCTCGACGAACCAATACTATTTATTGCCAGCGATGAACCGGAAAAAGTTTTAAGGGATTTTGAGGAGTATAATCCGATCGCGACCAAAGAGTTAGGTTTGGAGTTACCGGAAGCAGGATTTTATCCAGATTTTTATTTATTGAGCCAATGCGATATTGTAGCAATTTCAAATAGCTCATTTTCTTTTGCAGCTTGTATGCTCAACGAAAAAGGCAAATTTTTCTTTCGGCCGCACCTGTCGGCGGAAAAATTAATACCATTTGACCCCTGGGATAGCGAACCGATATTACGAAACTATATGCCTATTCATTTTTTCACAATAGTCCTGAATGGTGAACCTTTCATCCGCTACCATATAGAAATATTTAACCAACTTCCCTTTAACTGGCACTGGCATATAGTTGAGGGTGTAGCTGATTTGAAGCACGACACTGCCTGGACTCTTCGATTTGGCGGAAAAATTACTAACGAATTGCATAGCCAAGGTCGCAGCAAGGATGGGACATCAGAATATATAGATGAAATAGCACGTATTTATCCCGAAAATATTACTGTTTATCGCAAACCAGAAGGTGTTTTTTGGGATGGGAAGCGCGAAATGGTAAATGCACCGCTGGAAAATATTAAAGAGGAATGCTTGCTGTGGCAGGTGGATGCAGATGAATTGTGGACAGAAGAACAAATTTGTAAAGTCAGACAAATGTTCGTTGAGAATCCCGAAAAAACAGCAGCTTTTTACTGGTGCTGGTATTTTGTTGGAGAGAAGCTGGTTGTGAGCACGCGCAACTGTTATGCTCAGAATCCTGCACAGGAATGGTTGCGAACCTGGAGGTTTAAACCGGGGGCAAAATGGGCATCACACTCGCCTCCCGTCTTAGTTGAGCCTTTACCAGACGGACAAGAGAGGAATATTGCAACTGTTAATCCATTTTTGCATGAAGAAACAGAAAAGCAGGGTTTGGTATTTCAGCACTTTGCTTATGTAACGCCAGAACAGTTACGATTTAAAGAAATATACTACGGTTATAAAAATGCAGTATATGAATGGAGTATGCTGCAATTAGAAACTAAGTGGCCTGTGCGTTTGGGCAATTATGTCTCCTGGGTGCAAGATGGCACAATGGTTGATAGGGCTGAGTCTTTTTGTGTAGTACCAATAGCACAACGTGACAAAGATAATAATGTATGGAGGTTCGTTCAGCCCGAGGAGTTGTTAAGACAAAAAGTGCTGCCAAAAGTAACCCCAAGGATTATTGTTGATGGTGTGTTTTTTCAGCTTTACAATACGGGAATTTCGCGGGTGTGGCGATCGCTCTTAGAAGAGTGGGTGGCGCAGGGTTTTGCCAAACATATTATTGTCCTCGATCGCTCTGGCACTGCACCAAAAATTCCTGGCATTGCGTATTGCCCGATTCCTGCTTACGACTATGAGAAGACGGATGCCGATCGCGAAATGCTCCAGCAAGTCTGCGACGAACTGGAAGCGGATTTATTTATCTCAACTTACTACACAACGCCACTATCAACACCTTCCGTCTTTATCGCCTATGACATGACTCCTGAAGTCTTTGAGACCAATCTTGATGAACCCATGTGGCGCGAGAAACATTACGGCATCCGCCACGCATCTGCATACATTACTATTTCCCACAATACAGAATCAGACTTATTAAAGTTTTTTCCTGATATTGCCCCAGAGTTAGTAACAGTCGCTCATTGTGGAGTTCCCAAAAATTTATCGCCAGCTAGTCCAGAGGAGATCGAGAGTTTTAAGATTAAATATAATCTTTCAAAGCCTTACTTTATGATGGTAGGTGCGGCCGGCGGTCATAAAAATGCACCCTTATTCTTGCAAGCTTTCGCGCAACTGCCAAATCAGCCAGAATTTGATATTGTCTGCACAGCTCACAGCGCTTTAACAAAGGATGAGTTTGAACCTTACACTTCCGGGAGTACAGTGCATAAGCTTCCCCTCAGTGATGAAGAGTTAAAAGCAGCTTTTTCGGGTGCTGTTGCGCTGGTTTATCCGTCCCAGTATGAAGGCTTTGGCTTGCCGATTTTAGAGGCAATGGCTTGCGGATGTCCAGTGATTACTTGTCCCAATGCTTCTATACCTGAAGTGGCGGGAGAGGCAGCTTTATATGTTCAGGATGATGATGTTGAAGCAATGGCGATCGCACTTGTTAATATTCAACAGCCCGAAGTGCGCGAATCGCTGATAGCTGCCGGAATTGAGCAAGCGAAAAAGTTTTCTTGGTCAAGAATGGCAAAGACGGTTAGCTCAGTTTTCATCAAAGTGTTTCAGGAAAAAGAAAATATGCTAATAAAACAGGGAAACTCCAAAAAAATATTGCCTTCGCGAGACTATATTTCTCCAGATTTTGCTATTGTCATACCCGATGAATGCTTCCCAAATATGATTGTAGGAGATACAGAAATCCAGCCTTGGCCCTATCTGCGTCGAGAAGTTCCTCACAACTGGTATGTAGACAAACGACACCCCGCAGTTGGATTCCTCAGTCGAGATGAAGCTCATATTCTCTACAATACAGCCCTGAAGTTTAAAGGGAAAAAAGCTTTAGAGATTGGTTGTTGGTTAGGTTGGTCAGCTTGTCATTTAGCCTTAGCTGGAGTAAAGCTAGAGATCGTTGACCCTCTTCTAGCCAGACCAGATTTTTATGAAAGTGTCAGTAATTCGCTGCAAGCAGCAGGAGTGCTGGACTCAATTCATTTAGTAGCTGGTTACAGTCCCCAAGCCGTTGAGGAATTAGCAGCTCAGTTGCAAACCAAGTGGTCGTTGATTTTTATTGACGGCAATCACGAAGCACCAGGTCCTCTTAATGACTCAATTATTTGCGAACAATTAGCAGCAGAAGATGCTTTAATTCTCTTTCACGATTTGGCGGCTCCTGATGTAGCCCAGGGTTTGGATTACTTCAAGCAAAAGGGGTGGCAAACCATGGTATATCAAACCATGCAAATTATGGGTGTTGCTTGGCGGGGAAACGTACAGCCAGTTCTCCATCTGCCCGATCCTAAAGTTAACTGGGTTTTACCAGCGCATTTACAAAATTACACAGTCAGCGGTATGTCAAACAATCAGTCTGTTGAGCGAGAAATCGCAGTACGGCAAGTGCATGAAATGATGCAACAAGTTGTTGCATTACTCGATAGCAATAAGCAGGTAGAAGCTATGCGAATAGCGGAACAAGCGGCCTCACTAAATGTTAATGTTCCAGGAATGCACTACCTGCGGTCTATTTGTTTGAGCAAGGTAGGACGGCACAAAGAAGCACTTGCAGCGGCTAAAGCAGAACTGGCGATCGATCCGACGCACCCCCAAGCACAAAAGCAAGTTGAAAGCTTAACTAAGGCTATATTGCGATCGCCAATAAAAATCCCCACACAGCAACGCTCGTGGAATACAACACTTGCACGGGAAAATATGCTGTCTATTCAAAACGCCACTATGAACTATTCATACCGAGGCGTACCGATGCTGAAGAATCCCTTCGATTTTGCGGTGTACCCCCTGTTACTTTGGAACTTAAAACCGCGCACAATTATTGAAATTGGGTCAAAAGATGGTGGGAGTGCTTTGTGGTTTGGAGATTTGCTAAATAATTTTGGCATTGACGGTCACATTTATTCTATTGATATTGTCGAGGTTACTTCAGTCCAACATCCCCGCGTCACTTACATGGAAGGAAACGGACGAGCTTTACAAGAAATATTGACACCAGCTTTTATCAACTCATTGCCACGTCCCTTACTCGTAATAGAAGATGCCGACCACTCCTACGAAACTAGCAAGCACGTCTTAGAGTTCTTCCATCCGTATCTTAAGCTGGAAGAATATATTGTTATTGAAGATGGAATTATTTCAGATTTAGTTCAAGATGCTTCATATAACATTGGTCCTCACAAGGCATTGAAAGAGTTCTTGTCCGAACACGAGGATGAATATGAAATTGATAGCACTTATTGCGACTACTTCGGCTATAACATGACTTGGTGTACCAATGGTTTTTTAAAGAAAGTAAAAGAATCATCATTGGTCGGTGAGCCATTTTTAAATAAGCTGTTTCATTATGTTGAAGAGTATCAACCTGTGTCTCAAGTAGGCCCCTATGTTGATTTGAGCGGCGATCGCCAAAAATTGACCCAGTTAATTCAGAAAGGCAAAGAGTGTTTTGTGAAGGGTGAGATAGAGGCGGCGATCGCTACCTTCACTCAGGCACTAGAAGTCAATCAAAGCTCTTTAATTGCCCACAACTACCTCACCTCGCTTTACTGGCAAGTGGGGGACGTTCAACAAAGCTTGCAGCATCATATCCAGGCTCAATTTAGGAACATAGCTTTTGACAACACTCTCACTGACGAGTTTCAAGAAATACTCTCAGTTATCAAACCTTACACATTCTTGGGTGAACCCAGACTATTCTCGTTATACTCCCTAGCAAGGCAAATCTGTTTAGATGATATACCAGGTAACTTCGTTGAATGTGGCAGTTGCAAAGGAGGGTCAGCAGCACTTCTAGCAGTCGTTATCAAGCGATACAGTTTACGCCCGCGACTCGTCTATGCTTTTGACACTTTTGAAGGGATGCCCGAACCCACTGAAGCTGATAAACATTACGGAATTCCTGCTAATTTAACAGATTGGGGTGCGGGGACTCTGAAAGCTCCACTTACTGACAACTTAGATGTCATTTGTCAATCCTTAGATGTCGGAGATATTGTCATAGCCGTTAAGGGGCTATTTGCTCAAACCTTACCTGAATCTAAATCTCAAATAGGCAGTATTGCTTTACTGCACGCTGATGGTGATTGGTATGAGTCAACAATGGATATATTTAACAACATTTACGATCGTGTTGTTCCCAACGGTTTTATCCAGATAGACGATTACGGTCACTGGGAGGGTTGTAGAAAAGCAGTCCATGAATTTGAAAGAGGTTGCGGTCAATCATTTGCTCTTCGGGTTATCGACTATACTGGTGTATGGTTTCAAAAAGAAGATTCTGTTCATCAAGACTGCAATCACTGGCGCACTTTTTGGCATTTAGCCCAAGCCTCGGAGAAAATGGGCAATATAGAATTAGCCAAAAAAGCAGCGCAAGCCGTTTTGAAAATAGTGCCAAAGCTGGTCAAGGCGGAGAATCTATTGAATCGCGATCGTTCACAGTTGGAGTTGGTTGTCTCACCAGAAGTTTCACTGTCAGCGGAATTGGATGACTTCCTCAATAACTTAAGACTGAGAGAGATTAATATAATTCTGTTTCCTGATTGGCAGCAACCAGAAGAGTCCCTAGGTCTTCAGTTAGAAGGTGTAATGACCACTTTATTGGCTCACAAAGAGCCAAGTAAAATAACTGCGCTTCTCGACACAAGCAACATCTCTGAAGAAGATGCAAATCTAGTTTTATCTTCTGTTATAATGAATATTCTTATGCAAGAAGATTTAGATGAGACAGATGTTCCAGAAATTTCCTTACTGGGAAATCTCAGTGAAATGCAGTGGAAAGCTTTACTACCCTGCATCCACTATCGGGTAGTCTTAGAGAACGAAAATCAACAGGCAGTTGCACAGGCTGGTGCAGCAAGTCTGCCCAGTTTGAAAGCAGCTAATCTTAGCATTTGATGAATTTTACTCAACATATAAAAGGTAGGTCACTCATGGATGAAAATCAAATTCTTCAACAACTCGAAAAGCACAAGTTCTATCACATAATTCAATTAACTGAAAATCTCTCAACATCGGGAAATGAGGTTGCTGTACCTATTCAGGAGGTGCCTCTTAGAGCTTTAAGAACACTGGATATTAAGGACAAGCGAGTTCTGGATATCGGCTGTCGAGATGGTCTGTTTTGCTTTGAGGCAGAAAAGCTGGGTGCTAAGGAAGTCATTGGCTTTGATAATGACTTATCGATGGGGGCGATCGAGTTCTTAATTCCGTTTTTCAACTCACAAGTCAAGATGTATCAATTAAACCTCCTTGACTTAAAACCTGAGACGTTTGGAATGTTTGATGTCATCTTATTTCCGGGTGTTCTTTATCATCTCAGATACCCATTTTGGTCGCTAAAGTTGATTAAGGATGTGTTGCAAGAAGGAGGCAAAATAATTATAGAAACAGCAGTGTATATAGATGACAACCAAAACGCTATCTTGTTTTGTCCTATAGGTTCTGAGAGTCCATACGAGCCTACGAGTTGTACATTCTTTAATTTGAAAGGACTCATGGACACCCTCTTGACTCTGGATTTGGTTGTGGAAGATATTGAACTCTTGCACAATAATGATTTACTATCATTAGCACCAGAAGGCATTACTTATTCAATAACTGAGCCCATCAAGCATTGGATCGATCGCGCCACTTTGATTTGTACGAAGCAACCATCAATTGAGCAGCCCAGAGTTATGGATTATTGGAACAGCACACACGATGTTCATACGACTCAAAAGTTATAAAGAGGCGAGGTCTAAACTCAACACTGAATTCCCGATCTCTACTGATTTATTTTTTTGTTGGAAAGTGTTAGTTCGTACAAAACGGATTCTAATCTATCCATTGTGCGGGTGCGACTGAGTTCGGATAATGCTCGTTCCTGTCCCTTCCGACTCATCGCTTCCCACTCAGCAGGATTCATAGACAGATAGGATAATTGATCGCCAAGATCCAAAGGATTTTCCGACTCAAAGATTAGCCCCGTTTCGCCGTTTTTAACAGCTTCTGGAGACCCTCCCGTATCGCTAGTAACAATCGTCAATCCAGCAACCATAGCTTCGATTAAACCTATGCTGAAAGGTTCTTGAAAGCGAGAAGGCAACACCCAAATATTATGTGTTTTGTATAGCTGTTTGAGTTCCTGTCGAGATAGCAGTCCAACAAAATGAATCTTTTCTTGTAAGCCCTCTGATTCAACAAACTCTTGAAGGGCTTCGACAAAGCTAGGCGTCAGAGAACCTCCTGCAATCGTTGCAGTAAAGTCAATACCTGCATTATGGAGCAAGTAAAGAGCTTCAATCAAAACATCTGGGCCTTTATAGTGCATTACTAAACTGGCATAGACAATGCGGAGCCGATCGCGCTGTGGGAGCTCAGCTTGATAAAATTCCTCAACATCTGCACCGGGGTAAATCGTCTGAGCCGTTTCAGCGGGATAGCCTTGTTGCTGTAAATTATCCCGAATCCAATTGCTGACAGTGATGTATCTATACAAAGGACTCCGGGGAGCTAAATCGTGGCTATATCCTGGTTGGGAATTCATCAAATAATGAGCAACTGGTATCTCAGCAGCAAGTATTTGTTCTAATACTTCTGAGCCTAAAAAATCTGTATTTCCTGCTAGGCAGACATCAGGTTTAAAGGAATTCAACTCTTGCTCTAAAGTCTTGTAATTGCGTACAGCAATTGATGCAACGTGAGCGGGATAAAAAGGTTGCGCTCCTCGCTCTGTCCAAGTGCCCCACAGGGATAAACAGCGCCGCACTGTACTCGGATCGGAATCAGCTTTTTGGTAGCCAGTGGGCAAGTCTTCTGTGTTACTCGTGAGTACGAGGACTGTGTGACCGCGTTCCTGCAAAAGTCGGGCATAATCTGCGATCGCCCTTTCGTATCCTCCAACGACTTGAGGCGGGTAGAGATTTGAAATTACCAAAATTTTGAGCTTGTCCAATTGCTAACCCTCTAGAATTCATCAACGACCTTCAACATATCTCAGCCACATTTGCTCGTAAGCTTTCTCCATCTCCCGAGTAAACTGTTGAGCATTCCACAGGGGGGATGTTTTCTTGGACTCTTTCAAGCGCCAGGATATTTGCTGTCGCAATTCAGAATCTTTCCCCAAGCGAATCCCCCATTCTACATATTCTTCATCCGTCCAAGCAATTCCTTCTGTCACTCCTACGTTCATCATCATTGCATAACTATTGCGGCTGGCGAATTGCTCGCCCACTCGCGTAACCATAGGAATGCCCATCCAAAGAGTTTCTAAAGTCGTTGTGGCTCCGTTATAAGGATAGGTATCGAGAACTACGTCAGCGATCGCTAAATTCGCTCGGTGCTGCATTTCTGTTTGAACAATTGGCAGAAACCGGAGGCGATCGCTTTCCACCCCTTCTGATTGGGCCATTTCTGTAAAAAAGTTTTTCACTGATTCTTCATCGGCGTAACCCTTAATTAAAAAATAGCTATTTGGCACAGCTTTCACAATCTGCATTTGCAGTCTAGCTGTCTGTGGGTTGTATTTGTATCCGCGTTGAAAACTGACATAGATGACGGCATCGCTAGGAATATCCAAACGATCGCGCCGCACCGTCGGCACGTCCAATTCAAAACCATCCACCGCTATATAAGTGTGCGGCAAACGCCATATTTTTTCCACATAATAATCCTGTGCCGCTTCGGGTAAAACATAAGGATCGGCAATAAAATAGTCAATATTCGGTATCCCTGGTGCGTCCCAACCCAGCCAACTTACTTGTATAGGTGCTGGTTTAATCGTCGCAATCTCGCAGCTAGTATTCAGCGTCAAACTGTCTAGTTCGACTAAAATATCAATATCATCTTGGTAAATCTGCTCTGCTGCTTCTTGTCCGAACAGTTCTAAATGCCTAACTTCAGAAGCTTTGTTCATATACCATTGCGCCAAAGGATCTGGATTTGTTATTGTCGGGTCAGAACCTAGGAAATAAACATAGATTTCAAAGCGATCGCGATCGTGGTGTTCCAAGAGCCATCGAGCCAGCCAGCCTACCGAATGGCGGCGAAAGCAATAGGACAAATATCCAACTTTCAACCGTTTTTTAGGAGCCTCAACCTTCACAATAGACGAGTTGCGCTGGCGGCACTTTTCCACTATCTCCTTAGCATAATTTTCGATATTTAATTGACAAATTTCCGCGATTTGACGGCGAAGTTCTCTACTTTCCTGTGGTCTATCCTCAAGGTAAGGGAAAAAAAACAGCGTACTAAACAAGCGAACCGTGGCACTTGAATTTAAATCGCTTGGGTTTTCTTCAATTACAGATGCCAGCAGAGATTTCAACACCTGAAATTCTGAATAAGCCTCTTGCCAATAGCCTCCAGCGCTCATCATGCCCCGCATTATCAAGTGCTGAGCATACGCTTTATCGGCAAATTTATCCATAACGGAATAGCAGAGTTTAGCCTTTTCTATCCCCTGTGAATACTCGCCAATATCTTGATAAAAAGAACACAAAGTACGCAGCAATTCCCGATGCTGAGGCTCTAACCGCAGGCCGAGTTCCGTGAAGCTTACTGCTAGCAGAAATTTATGACCTAAATAGGCAATTCTATAAACAAATGCAATTAACGTATTAATAAAAATTAGCGGTTCCCGAACATATACCAGACAAACTTCTGTAAATTCCAAGGTTGAGGGCGCAAAAGGAGCGTAATCTAACATACACTTCCACGATTGCATCAATAACTCGTGGTTGACTTCTGGTGGCGGCTCCGACTTGAGGAGTTCGATCGCCCCTAGAGCATGGGGTTCTTCTCCTGTATACGTCTCCAGCAGCATGGAGAGCGCCATCGAATGTAATATATTATTAATGTCCTCAGGCTTAACTTCGCGCAAATGCTGCCGGATTGCCCAAGCCACTGCATAGTCTTTCCGCTCCAACCGCTGGCGATCGGCTTCAGCTTCCAAAACCTGAGCTAATTCTTCTGTCCAAAGCTCAATTTCTTCGGGTTCCCCCTCAGCCATTCCCAGCCACCAAGTTGTCTGAGCTTCTGTCTCTTCGCCCTGCAAAAGCAACAGCAAGCCTAAGTGCCAGTAGTGGGACTTAACATTTGGTTCCTGCTCTATTGCTTGTTCGTACAGCAGCGCAGCGTCACTATAATTTCCTTTTAACCAACTGTTCTTTGCTTGCTCCTGCCACTCTGAAGTAACAGCTAATAAATTTTCCCCAATCATAAAAAATACTCGGTAAGTGCAAAACGAGCACGGCTTTAGCCCGCTCGTGGGAAGCGATCCGGCGGTTTCAACCGCCTTGAATCCCCTTACGGGGAGAGGAGTATGGTTGCCCCTTTTCGGAGATATGGTTGTCTGGGGCCTATTTCTAGGTAACCTTCGCTTTGTGCCTTTGTTATAAAGGCTTGTTAAGCTTGCAGCACTGTCGAGCCTGACTTTAAGACTGTTTAACTACAAGCGACAGAGCCCTAAACTAGCGTCGCATTCCATCCGTGTCGTGACCCAAATAACGTAGTCAATGAAGACGATAGCCCGTCAGTACAGCTTGCTTCGATCTCTCTTACAAGCGAGCGTCCCTTTAGGGCTGAGTTACTGACAGGCTACATATCTACAGGAATATCTCTTTTTTACCCAACATCTGCCAACGATTCAACAAGCTATTTGACCTTAGCGTTGGGAATCAAAAAAGTACCAAAACGAACTTATAGCCTAACTTGTACTGCATTAAAGCGGGTAGCATACAAGACGCTACCCGCTCCTTACATTATTTGCCACAAACTCGGCTGTTTGCGCTCTGCAACTTACTTGGTCACTAATGTTTGAGTTCCAGGGTCGCACTTAGTATTATTTCCCGCAGGGGTAATTTGAGAAGGAATGTTAGTATTAGCAGTTATCTCCTCACAAAGGATAGAGCTGGTGCCTTGTCCCTCGCCCGCTGGAATGAAATACACGGCACCCGCATATCCCTTAAGCGAAGCACCTTGTGCCGTTGCCGCAGAAGTGACTCCTCCGTTATCGCCCTCGGTAGTAGCTGGACTCACTTCGTATTTATAGTTATTGGTTAGGGTTTTGATACCCAGACCCAAGGCAGGAACTTCTGTTGCGAACTTGGTATTTTCTGCAAAAAAGGCTTGCTGACCTTTGTTAATTGCACTGAGGTTCTGCTTGGCTTCTGACTGCTTGGCTTTGTTGGCTTGGTTCAGGAAGGAAGGCAAAGCGATAGCAGAGAGAATACCGATAATGATGATAACGACCAACAGTTCAATCAGCGTGAAACCCTTATCTTGTCTTCTCTGCTGGAGGTGTTGCAGAAACTTGGCTTTAAATTCAGTCTTCATTAGTTGATTCTCCTAGAGGCGTGGGATGCTTGATTTCTAACTTCTGAGAGTAACTTACCCAGTTCTGAGAGCTTTCATATCACTTAGAGCAAAGTTTTTTGAGACGGTGCGAGTTTAGCGCTCCAAAAGCACGTACATAAAAGCTTCCAGCCTCTCCAGCAGTTCCTTGACCTCTTCAAAAGCCGTCTCCTCACTCACGGATTCTAGGGTCGCAGGATGCACCGGCCTGAGCTGGAGCCACCGCTTTACCAAAGATCTTACAGGCTGTACCCCATCCCACAAAGGTAGCAAGCAAGCGGCCTTTACACTCTCGATCGTAATTGAAGTCTGTGCTGGCAACCGGATGTAACGGCTAATCTCAAAAGGAGTTTGCGCTGCAATGCTGTTGAGCAAGTCTTCTCGGGCTTGGGGGTTCGCCAACTGAGGATGCAGGTGCACCCGCGCTGCTTGCCACTCACTTAGAGTCCATTCCGAAACAGGCACAACAGACTCAGTTCGATCGTCGTCGCGATGAGTACACCAGAAGTCAAGCAGGCGATGGCTTGGATGCAAGAGAGTAAATAAATGCAGCCGATCTTCCAAAGAGGTTTCTGGCAAGCTCATCCCCAGAAATGCCGGCAAATCGTCGGGATTTTTGAACAGATTCAGCAATTCCCACTGCTGCCAATTCACCATGCTAATCATCTCTAAATTTGCTGCTTTCAAGGCTGAAAACATTTCCGGAACAGTACAGCCTTTATCCCCCAACAATAAGTAATTGGCCAAAATCCATTCTTTACTGTTGCCGCGTTCTAAAGTCCAGCTTGTTTTCTTGAGCATGACTTCATCTCTTAAAGCCGTCATAATTTCCCGGACTAATTCAATCTCCAAATCTCCGGGACTTTCATCCATTAAACCCATCACCTTAAAAACTTCCTGAGCGCAAAGAACGAGACTTCTGCCCGTTGAACTGTGTAGATTGGTGCGGATGATTCCGCCTGGTTTCAGCACAGACTGCATTGCCTGCAGGCCCTTGACTTTATCGGGCAAGAGATAAAGAACTTCATCTGTATTTATATAATCAAACTCTAAGCCTAATCGCGGCAAGTCCTCGATCGATATAGCGTGAAATTCTGTATCTTCAAAGCCGTAATATTGCAACCGCTGGCGGGCTAGTTTAATCGATTCTTCTGAAATGTCAACTCCTACTATTTTAGCTCCGGGATTAGCTTCTGCCAGAATCAAAGATTTGTATCCGCTGCCACAGCCTGCGTCTAAAATTACCTTCCCTTTTGTTTCGATAATTTTTTTATTTTTTAAATAGTAAGGTGTTATTAAGTTGTGAACGTAGAGCAATTCATAATCTTTTTTAGGAGATTGTTCTAAGGGAACTTTTGGATAAGGAGCATTATCAAATTGCTGGCGAATATTATTTATTAACTCTGATTCTTTGCCGTCCATTCTGAATCGCTCCTGATGTTGCTAAATTGTGCTGTGGTACTCCCTATTCTAAGATTTGACACTCCCCGGCGTGAACGCGCGGGGATTCTTGGTTCAGCCAGTTGATTTGCTCGTTGATGTCACCACCAAAGAGTAGAGATCAGTCTGTTCCCAAGCGTTAATTTCGGCGTGCCCCGCCGTATTTGAATTGATTCTTGCTTGCTTCAACCCTTTCGCCAAAATATTCAGCGAGGCGTTGCGATCGCGATCTAATATCACACCGCAACCGCAAATATGGGTTCGAGTTGACAGCGTTTTTTTAACGAGATTGCCACAATTTGAACAATCTTGGGAACTGTACTGAGGGGCGACAGCAACTACTGTTTTGCCGTATATTTTCCCAAAATATTCCAACCATTGAGCAAACTGATCCCAAGTTGCATCGCTAATTGATTTAGCAAGCTTGTGGTTTTTAACCATATTCCGCACCAGAAGCTCTTCGCAGGCTACAAAATCGCTAGATTTTACCGCGCACAACGCCGTCTTGATGGCGAAGTCTTTACGCTGCCTGCTGACCTTCAGGTGTTTTCTTCCTAACTTATTGATGGCTTTTTTTCGATTTCCAGAACCTTTCTTTTTTCTAGAGACTCGTTTCTGCAATCTTTTCAAAGCTTTTTCACTTTTGCGGAGGTATCGAGGGTTGGCGACTGTTTCACAATCGCTGTCGGTATAGAAGTGATTCAATCCCACATCTATCCCAATAGCTTTACCAGTGGGAACAGGTTCCTCTTTTCGCTCCACATTGATACAAAACTGGGCGTAGTAGCCGTCGGCACGACGCACAATTCTGATTCGTTCGATTTCGTCGGGCGCATAGAAATGCAAATCCCGACTACCGATTAACTTAAATTTTCCAGCAGCAAACCCGTCCTTAAATGTCAAACATCTTTTGTCGGTAGAAAGCGACCAACCTGATGTTTTGTACTCTACAGAACGAGTATGTTTTTTGAACTGTGGATACCCCTTTTTTCCTAGTTTTTTGGCTTTGCAATTAGCAAAAAAACGTTGGATAGCAAAAATGGCACGTTCTGCGGAAGCTTGACGTGCCATCGAGTTAAGTTTGCTTGCCCATTCAAACTCTTTTGCCATAATGGCGCACTGTTTGTACAGGTTTACTAATTTAACCCCTTGATTTTCTGTCCAATATTTAAGAGTTTTATTTCGGACAAATTGAGCCGTCCTAATCATTTCGTCAATGATTCGGTATTGGTGTGCTTTGCCTTTCAACTTAAACTCTAGTACAATCATGCAAACATCTTATCGTATTTACGAAACACTGTGCTCACAAAGTGCGTATATTTAATAATAATTTTTTACACTTTGTAGAAATTAAAGCCGTCCTAGAAGGACGGGGCTTTAGACCCAATTTTCTTGGTAAAGGTATCTCAGCCGCGCATCGCCTGGAAAAAGCGATCGCCCCCACCGAACGTCCCAACTGCAAGCCCACCCGCAACTCATACTTGCAATAATACTCTGAAAACCGATCGCCCAACCCACTACCACATCCATGAACACCAACATCAGCCCCATCGTCAAAGTATTCACCCTTTCCGCCGCCCTTTCCCTGGCCATCAAGTACGCAGGGCCTAGCTTATCCATACCTTCTACCGACCTCAACGCCCTCATCGCCGTCTTTACCCCCAGTATCATCTTAGCTGCGATCCTCGGCTGGCGATCGCGCCAACAACAGCAGTAGGGACGCCATCAAAAAGTGCGATCGCTACTTAGTCTAAAGACTGTGTTTTTGCCCAAATCTTAATTCCCCGTACAGCTTATCAAAACCAAAGTTGAGGCACTCACCATGATTCAAATCATACCTGAATTAGTAACATTCGATGAATTCATTGACTGGTATCCTGAAAATTCAGAACACCACTACGAACTGCACAATGGAGAAATTGTTGAGATCCCAAAAGCAACAGGTAAACATTCTAAAGTGGCCGGTTTTACCGCCCTGAAAGTCGGAATAGAGATTGAGAGTCTCAATTTGCCCTACTTCATCCCCAAAGAATGCGTCATCAAACCCATGCGCGAGGAATCGGGGTATGAACCAGATATTATTGTACTTAACGAACAAACCATTGGAAACGAGCGGCGATGGGATAAATCATCAATTATCACAATGGGTTCATCAGTCCCCCTAATCGTCGAGGTAACTAACACTAATTGGGGTGACGATTATGCCCTAAAGCTTGAGGCATATGAGTCAATGGGTATTCAAGAATATTGGATTATAGACTATTTAGGATTGGGTGGCAGACGGTTTATTGGCAACCCCAAAGAGCCCACTTTTTCGATTAACCAACTAATAGAGGGGGAATACCAAGTCAAACTGTTCAGAGGGGGTGATTCTATTGAGTCCCCAACTTTCCCTGGATTGAAGCTGACAGCGCAGCAGGTGTTCGCCAAAGGGAATTGAGGAGGCTGCTTATGCTGATGTCCGAGTAGGGGTATCTGATTAAAGAGGCGATCGCGCGCATCTAAGGTATCTTGTAGAGATGCGATTCATCGCTTCTGGGCTGCAGAGCAATTAGCAAGCAGCAATTCCCAATACCATATTCCTCAATCTAAAATCTCAAATCTAAAATCTAATGAAGCTAGGACAGTGGATGGGCTTATTAGCCCTCATCGCATCTTGTTACATCCTCTGGCAAATCAGGCAGGCCCTACTGCTGCTGTTTGCCGCCGTCGTCTTAGCCACAGCCTTAAACAGACTAGCACGCTACTTGCAAAAATTCGGACTCAAAAGATCGATCGCCGTACTTTGCTCAATTAGCTTCTTATTCCTGGTCTTTGTAGGATTATTCCTAATAATTGTACCACCCTTTACCCAACAGTTTCAACAACTGACCCAAAGAGCCCCTCAAGGAATAGCGAAATTAAATGAGTGGATAGATCAAATCGAAGGTCGCTTTTCAGGACAATTAGGTCAGCGGCTGCCAAATCTTGATGTTAACGACATCATGCAACAACTGCAACCTTTATTCAACCAACTCGTCGGCGGTGCAGGAGCCTTTGTCGGCAACACATTAGGCGTTATTCTCAGCTTTTTGCTCGTCATAGCTTTGACCTTGATGACATTAGCAGAACCTCTATCTTACCGCAAAGCATTCATCCAACTATTTCCCTCTTTTTATCGGCGACGAGTTGATGGCATCTTAGATGAATGCGAAATAGCTCTCGGCCGATGGGTCATCGGCGCTCTCATTAGCATGAGTGTGATTGCTTTTTTGAGTTTAATTGGTCTGTCGGTCTTGCAAGTTCCCCTACCGCTAGCTCACGCTGTAGTAGCAGGGTTTCTTAACCTAATTCCCAATATAGGCCCCACTCTGAGCGTCATCCCGCCAATGACGATCGCACTTTTAGATTCTCCCTTAAAATCCGGTTTTGTCCTAATCCTTTACTTCCTAATCCAACAGTTTGAAAGCAACGTCCTCACCCCTTACGTCATGGCACAGCAAGTATCACTGCTGCCAGCAGTAACGTTAATAGCTCAAGTATTCTTTGCCACCTTCTTTGGATTTTTAGGCTTATTGCTAGCCCTCCCCCTCACCGTTGTAGCTCAAGTTTGGATTAGGGAAGCCCTAATCAAAGATATTCTAAACCAGTGGAGTGCCAGCCCTAAAACCTTAGCAGCAATCGATTCTGCCATTCATGAAAAAGAAGACTCTATAGGAGTCACCGAAAGCCTGCCTGAAAAATATTTACCAGAACAGAAACCAGACATCCCCGATCCTGCAGAAGATGACCATCCTGAACATCAATAATTAAGGTTTGTAAGGACTGAAGTGTTTATTCATTCCCAGTTATAGGATAAAAATTTTCCCTAAGAATTAGGGAATTTGTGGTGAATGACCCTAGACTAACCATCTTCAATACTCGCATTTTCTACCCCATCTCTGCCACAAAAAAAATCTGTTGAACCGTCAAATTTAACTGTGGAAATGCGCTCAAACCCGAAGAAAATTGTCCGGTTGCTTTAGGAGTTTCAACAAGAATTCCATTATGCAATTCGTAACGGTTTACCTAATTTTCAGGATACCAGTCAATAAATCATCGAAGGCGAGTGATTTTAATATTGCTTGAGTCATGGTGAGTGCTCCTTATTTTATTTATGTAGGACTTACGCAATCATCCTCAGAAACCTGGTTGCTGACCAGATTTATCGTGACCAAACTCAATATTTTCCTAGAAACTGGGTTTTTTAGCTTAAGTCTTATTATGATATTATCCTTAATATCATAATAATTTGTTGCTTTCATTTCAAACCGAGGTCGATCGCCAAAACTGCATTCGCTCGATGGACATTCCATCACACTAAAATCTAAAATCTAAAATCTAAAATCTAAAATAGTCTTATGCGATCGATCGACGAAATCAACGAAAAAATCAGCCAGGGCAAAGCCACAGTCTGGACAATCGAAGAACTCAAAACTAGAGTTCAAGAAACCAGCATTACCCAAGCAGCCAAAGAAGTCGATGTGATTACCACCGGCACCTTCGAGCCGATGGAATCCTCCGGTGCAATCATCAACCTCGGCCATACCGACCCGCCGATAAAAATCCGTCAATGTTGGCTGGACGGCGTTTTAGCCTACTCGGGCTTCGGGGCAGTAGACCTGTACCTGGGAGCCACCCAAGTAGCCGAAGACGGCGAAGAATCCCGCGAACGGGGCGGCGGACACGTCATCGAAGACTTAATAGCCGGCAAACCCGTGCAGTTGCGGGCTTTGGGGCAAGTAACAGACTGCTACCCCCGCGCCTCCTTTGAAACCACGATTACCCGCGATACAATCAACCAGTTTTATTTATTCAATCCCCGCAACGCATATCAAAACTTTATTGTGGGCGTCAATGGAGGCGATCGCCCGCTGTTCACCTACCTCGGCCCCCTGCAACCAAACCTCGGCAACGCCGTCTACTCGAACCTTGGAGCCATGTCTCCCCTGCTCAACGATCCCGACCTCCAAATCATCGGCATCGGCACCCGCATCTTTCTAGGAGGGGCCACCGGCTACATCACCTGGGAAGGAACCCAGCACTTCCCGCTGCAAAAACGCCAGCCCAACCGCACCCCCATCGGCCCGGCCGCCACCCTTGCACTCATCGGCGACGCGAAACAGATGAACCCGAAATGGGTGCGCGGCTGCTACTTCAAAAACTACGGCCCATCCCTGATGCTGGGAGTCGGCATCCCCTTTCCAGTCTTAAACGAAACAGTCGTCGCCAACTGTGCAGTATCAGACAAAAAAATAGTAGCGCCGGTGG
Source organism: Microcoleus vaginatus BM001213989 (assembly GCA_036700245.1). GTDB lineage: Bacteria > Cyanobacteriota > Cyanobacteriia > Cyanobacteriales > Microcoleaceae > Microcoleus. The sequence continues at coordinate 37,154 of JAUBOM010000019.1, read as the reverse complement.
TAGATTTCTCTATCCCCCGGCGCGTTCGTCCGACCTTCGGTTTAGTCAGCTATGCTCAATTAAAAACTGGCCGCATTCTGATCGAGGGCAAACCTGTACGGGCAGCCCCCCTGGCGAGTATGTTTCTCTCCCGGCAAGTAGCATTGGAATTGAAGCAGCAAATTGAAGCGGGTCAATTTACCCTCACGGCCCCAGTTGCTCCCCTACCCACCGACAGAGTATTTCTCCCGCAAGATTTGTGGGGCGCCCAAGTGAGGCTCGAATAAAGGATTTTAGATTGGCGATTTGGCGGTTTTAGATTATTTGTGGACGCACAAGAGCCGAGAAACTGGGTTTCTTGTCGCCAGCGCGGGCCTGAAAGCTTAGGTTTTTGGTCAAGAAACCCTGTTTCTGCTCCTAGCGAGTGCGTCCAGGATTCTAGATTTTTGATTGAAGAATTCTGGTAAAAAACTGCACACATTGGAAACAGATGCACTCACCTAAAATCTAAAATCTCAAATCTAAAACCTAAAATTGGTTCATTCCTCGATCGGCTTAGGCTTCTTAACCGGTTTAGGAAGAGGTTCCTTGGGGACACCCGGTGCTGCTGCTGCTGCAGACTTGATGTTAGGACGCCCTACAGGAGCACCGTCACCCTTCGGCTTAGGAGTAAACGGACGCTTCCCTCCTCCTTTGAAGCCACCGGGCGGCTTGCTGCCCGGGGGGAATTTCCGCTTTTTAATCGGCAGGGCACCAATATTATTGGCTTGCTCAATCATCAGACTGTCAGCTTTCAATTTGACGTGGAAATCCCAAAAAAACCCGATCGCTTTTGTTGCTAAATCTCCCTTGAGTTTCAGTTTAAAAAACTTCATCTTGTCATCATTCTTGCGGGGAGCTTGCTTGATTTTGACGATGACATACTTTTCTTCCTCTTGGGATTGATAAATCACCTCACCTCTAATCGAAAAATAGCCATCTTCAACATCAGGTTCCGAGGGTGGCAAAGATGCGGTCGATGCTTCGTCGCTAGCCTCAATCTCCGCTGCTTCCTGATTTTCCTCATCAGAGGACGGTTCGGGAGGTTTCTTGAGCGTTTCCGGCTCCCAAACTCCCATAATCTGGGCGTGCAAGTTGCCGTCTTCTTGCCTGGTGCGGGGATAGACCACCCACAGGTGTTCTTGTTCCAGATCCAGGTGATTTTTGACTAAACTCATGACTCTACCCAGCAAAACTGCGTCGATGGCAGTTCCGTCGGCAGCTATGAGCATACCCCGGGTGAATTGCTCTTCTGATTGCGTGTAGCGGCCCCGCACCAAACCAACAGCTCGGTACTGTCTGGGTTCGCTGGGCGGGGGAATCGGATGTTGGCGCATGGCCGAGGGTATGTCCTCAGCGGCCTGACTTTCGTTAGCGGCAGGCTCGGCGTTTGCCGGCTTAGCGGCAGGCTCGGCGTTTGCCGGCTTAGCGGCAGGCTCGGCGTTTGCCGGCT
>JAUBOM010000019.1:14937-35583 GCA_036700245.1 Microcoleus vaginatus BM001213989 | reverse complement strand
TAGCGGCAGGCTCGGCGTTTGCCGGCGGTGCGACTGCTAGCGGTGTCGGATCGCTGACAGCTTCCGAAGGTGCTGCTTGCTCAGAGGGTGCAGGAGCATTGCTGGGCTGGTCTTGTGGCTTTGTTTTGTCCTTGTCGAGGGCAGAACTGTAGCGTGGTCGTTGCAGCTTATCCTTGGACGCTGGGGCGTCTGTTGGCGTAGGCGGTTGATTTTGGTCAACATCTGCAGCCAACGCCGAAGGCACCGGACTTTCGTCAGGTGTCTCAGGAATGGAATCTGTATCTTTAGGCAGATTGACGGCCGGTTCGCTTGGCTGAGCCTTGCGATTTGAAGTAGATTTGGGCGATTTGGAAGAGCGGTTGGGAGAGGGGTTCATAAAAACTCCTTGCAGCGGAGACACATCCCTTAAGGGAAATTAGGAATAAACTGAAGAAACTGCTTTAAAAACTACTAGCACCTGACCTGGGGCTTGCGCCCGGAGGTCTGGTTGTGACCCGTCAACGCCAACTTTCAACGCTACGAGTGCCGATCGGTTCGCTGGCTGCTACAATCCTTGCTCGCAAGGACTTTGGCAGTTGCTGACCGATCGATCCTGCGATCGCGCGATCGTTAGAGTTGCTGGCTAATAGCATTTAGGATATTCAGCTTGCCTATTTTACTTAATCCAATTACCTAACGGGCTGATCCGCCATATTTTTGGTAATTTTTAGCTTGACCAGACTAAATTGGACAGACACCGCAGCCCCAAGGGCTGCGGGTCTGAGTGTCCAAAATTGTTTAGCTAGCATGGAGTTGTGGGTCTGTTACCATATTAGCTGCAAGTAAAAGGCTGCTTTGTCCGTTGGGACTTTGAAGTTAAAAAGGTTTACGGTTGCACCGATCGAGCTTTCATGGCAGATGCCGCCTGGTGATGCCTTAATTCTTAGAAAATAGTAGATTTTAAGCTGGGATAGTTGAATTATGGAAAAAGCAAACAAGCGTCGTGGGTTGATTACTGTGGTGGTGGTGCTGTCGCTCATCGCTTTTTTGGGATTTTCTCTCGTTCCAATTTTGGACAGTATTCTCAAGGCCAGCCAAGCGCAAAGTCGGCCAACTCCAACGCCTACTCAGACGGCGCAGTCTGGGGAGAAGCAATCAGAGTTGCTGCAAGCTCAGGCGAGGGGGTACGAATTGGTTTTGCAGCGGGAACCTGACAATGTAACGGCTTTGCGGGGATTGTTGCAGGTGCGGCTCGAGTTGATCGGACAAGGAGTGGGGGACATTAAGGATGCGATCGCTCCTTTGGAAAAGTTGGCTTCGCTGAATCCTGAGACTACGGAATACGGGATTTTGCTGGCTCAGGCTAAGGAACGCACGGGCGATCGCGAAGGGGCTGCTGGGGCTTACAGGTCAATTTTAGTGGCTAGGCCTGGGGAAATTAAGGCTTTGCAGGGGTTAGTGAATTTGCTGCTGGTGCAGCAGCGGCCCGAAGCTGCGATCGGACTCCTGCAAGATACGCTGAAGGCGGCCCCGGCTGCAAATCAGGCGAAACCAGAAAGTATTGATGTAACTTCGGTGCAGTTGATTTTGGGACAGGTTTATGCTGTGCAGAAGCGGTTTGATGAGGCGATCGCAATTTACGACGAATCTGCTAAGGCTAATCCAAAAGATTTTCGCCCGACTTTAGGAAAGGCGATCGTGCTGAAGGAACAGGGCAAAACAGATGAGGCAAAAACGCTGTTCGATCGAGCTACTGAGTTAGCTCCTCCTAACTATAAAGACCAAATTAATCAGTTAGCTAGTGGCACTCCTTCGCCTTCTCCTGCGGCTGCTTCTCCTAGTCCCGAATCGGCTGCTTCTCCTAGCCCCGAACCGGCTGCTTCTCCTAGTCCCGAAGGTGCGCTACCGAAACCTTAAGGAAAGTTTTAAGTAAAAGAGTTTTGAGTTGTCAGTGAAAAAGTATTAAGTTTTTAACTTAATACTTATAACTCAAAACTCTTCGCCAATTACCAACCTTACAAGCAGCAGCGGCATCCTGACAGAAAATTTTGGTTCTCCCTAAAGGATAAGCTGTTAGAGGACTATGCTGCAAGGCAGTTTTAGTATGATGAGTGCAAAATTTTAACTTCATCCTCACCTAGAAGAACGCAGCCGCTCAATAGCTGCAAAAACTGCTTGATCAATTCGCGCTCCCCGGCGCTTGAACCCGAGTTCTGGCAGCATTTCTTTCAAAATTTCCTCATCGGTACGCAGACAACCATCTGATAAGATCCACCGAATTAGCGATATCAGTTCAGCCTGAGTATAATCGTCAATTTTGGCTCGTTTTGGAACGTTGGGTCGCCTTCCCCGCAATGCTGTAGGAGAGTTTATTTCTGGAGTGAGTGATTGGGATGTACAAGGTTGGGCAGTTTGTGGAACTGGCTTGGTCGGTTTATTCTTCTGTGCATCTACCTGGTTAGCATACTTAACAGCAGCTTCGTAAGCATCCACAGCGCGTTGTATCTCCTTCTCCCGCCGCATGAACCAGTCAGTTGACCAAATGCGGTGAAAGCGCCAGCCGAGTGCTTCAAGTTGTTGCTGTCGGAGTCGATCGCGATCGCGTGCGGTTGGTAGAGAATGGTAACTCGCCCCATCACACTCAATTGCCAGCACAAATCGCCCGGGCTGCTGCGGATGTTGCGCCACCATATCAATTCGATAACTCGAAACTCCCCACTGAGGCAGAAGCGAGATGCCCTTACCTGTTAGTGCATCATAGATATCCTTTTCAAAGGGATTGAGTGGCACGCCAGACTGTTCGGTTTCGCCAAGAATCTTGCCCTCACTCGCCGCATACTGAATGTAAAGCCGCAACAGTTCCACACCTCGCGATGAGGACCGATTCGGGTCCATATCGTGGTGGTCAAATGACGAAACCAGAGTCATACGCTGCCTTGCCCGCGTAACTGCAACATTGAGACGGCGTTCCCCTCCCTTCGTTAGCAATGGGCCAAATCGATACACCAGCCTGCCCGAACGGTCTTTGCCATAGCCTACAGACAACAGGATTGCATCCCGCTCATCCCCTTGAACCCGTTCGAGGTTTTTGACAAAAAAGCGTTCCGGACGACCCTCGTCAAAGAAAGCTGCTAATTCAGGACGTTCCCGAAGTGCTGTATCGAGAGTTGCTTCAATGCGCTGTGCGTGTTTGATGCCCATTGTAATTACGCCAAGCGTTTCGTTAGGTTGTTCAGTGGCGTGTTGGAGCACTAACTCAACTACTCGCTGGACTTCCCTGGAAGCGCTTTCTTCCTGACCGTCCTGACCGGAAATACACGAGACAAGAACGTGAGAGATAGATGCTGAACCACCAGGACTGGGAAATGTAATCAGGCGATCGTTGTAAATGTGGCGGTTGGAGAAGGCAATTAACGCTTCATCTCGACTTCGATAGTGCCACAAAAGCTCCCAGTTTTCCAGGAAAGAGGACATCAAATCGAGCAGACTCTCCAACCCTTCAACGGGGGATGGGGATTCGGCTTCCTCTTCCTCATCCAGACCCCCTGCAAAAAATGTTGTCGGTGGGAGTTGGTATTTATCCCCGGCGACAACTGCCTTTTGAGCCCGCAGTAAGGCCGGAACTGCATCCTCTGGCAATACCTGACTGGCTTCATCGAAAATGACAACATCGAAATAGCGACGGTCAGCGTCGAGTAACTGGCTCACCGAGAGGGGACTAGCCATCCAGCAGGGACTAATGCTGGTTAAAACATCGGGAGCTTCTGCCAAAAGCTTACGCAGTGGCAGATGTCGGGCTTTTTTAGTGGCTTCGCGCCTTACCAACGCTTCCTGTTCTGGATAAGCATTCATTGCAGCGATCGCCCGTTCCGCATGGGCGCGTCGGACTCGATTGGAAGAGATCTTCACTCTTTCCTGGTCTAGGGCGCGAAATTCTTCAATCAACTGTTCATGAGTTTCTCTATGGAAGACTGTTAAGGCTGAATCTTGGGCACGCGCCTGGTCGAGACAGGAGGCAAACCAGGCATACTTGAATTGCTTCTGCCATAGGGAGGGATCAGATTTTAGCCGTCTCAATTCCGCAATAATTGAGGACGCACCACATTGTTCAATTGTGCGCTCAATTTCCTTTAGATCCGCCACCAGTTCCGGTGTGGCGCGGTCTGCTGCCAGCACATTAAAAAGTTCTTTTAAATATTGGAGCGGTAACTGACTTAGATTACCCTGCCCCAAATCGGGTTCAATAAGCTCTAAGTCAGTAAGGAGCACTTTCAGGCTGTCTCGTGCTGCACTCAAAGACGTGACTTGACACGGAACACAAGCCGAACGCGACAGCGATCGCCAATGACTCAACTGTTCAGATGCTTTGGTTACCTCCTGAAATAATTGCCCATTTGATGTTTCTCCAGATTTTCGTAGTTTCTTAAGAGTAGATAATACATTTTTGAAGTTGCTATTAAAGAGCAATGCCAAGCTCTCTGCGATGAAACCGTTTCTTAATGGTGACAGCGCATTGACTTGCTTTTCTAGGTCTTGTTTAAAGATATCCTCCGAATACAGAAAGAGGGTTTTTTCAATATCTTCGATGAATGCAATTAGCTGCCTGGCTTTATTAAGGCTAATAGGTGGCTCTAGCTTGAGCGTTTCTAGACACTTAGAAAATGCTGGTAAATGGACTGTAGCAATACGCAGCACTACATCATATGCCTTCCACGCAGCATCTTTTGACAATAACTTGGCTGTCATCCAAGGGGAGGGATTGTCGCCAAGAAAGAGACTGGCTAATTCTCCCCTACTTATTTGTCCTAAGCCTTCCGCTACAGTGTCAGCCTTTTCTGCACTGAGTCGATTAAGTTCTACACCGCGAAAGCGGATATTGATTTGCTCCGATTCAGAAAATTGCAACAAAAGCTCAGCCTGAATCTCGTAGATACTCTTATCTGATGGTTTGCGCTTATCGTGCAGCCGTGCTACATGGTCATTGAGCCGCTTCCTTCGATCGACAAAGCGTTGGTGGAGATTGCCGGTGTCTGCTGGGGAAATATTGCGTACCAGTGTCAAGCTTTCTGCTACTTGCTGTAATACCTCTCGCCGCGAGATAGCTGCACCGTGTAGATCGAGCAATAAATGCCCCAGTCCTTTTTGCTCTAATCGAGTTTTCACCACTTCCAAAGCGGCACGCTTTTCAGCAACAAACAGGATGCGCTGTCCTGATGCGGCTAAGGTGGCAATCAAATTAGCAATGGTCTGGCTTTTTCCTGTACCGGGAGGGCCTTGAATGACTCCATTTCGCCCTGCCAGAGCTGCATGAATCACCTGCTGCTGACTTGAGTCGGCATCGAAGACGAGAAATTCCTTGTCGGGTGAGATGCGATCGAGTTTTCTAACGTCAATGTTTTGACTCGTACCCCGGACATTTTGACGGGCTGTGATGTCCCCAGCGATCGCGGAAATCATATCATTGGCGACCATCTCACTCAAGCGATCGCGCAGGTCTCTCACCATCGCCATCTTTTGGAAAGAGAAATTACTGAGGACTGCCCGTGTTTTAATCTCAAAGCCTTGTACTTCAGAGGCAGCTTTGGTTAACTCAGAATAAACAGCTTCTAGGTCTGGACTCTCGTCTTCCCCTACGCTTTCTGCCTCCCCTAACAGACATTCGGGCGTGACTTGGCATCCATATTCTGTCTCTAGTGCGTGCAACAGTACGGGGTTGACCTGGACTTCGCCGCTACGTTTTAGTTTGATTGCGCCGCGTGCATCTACATGAATTGGCACCAGAAGGACAGCAGCTTCTGGTGGACGACCTCCATCAGTTGGAGTCCAAGTTGCCATTCCCAAAGCGAGGAAAAGCGTTTCTAGCCCCTTTTCTTCTAAGTTGGCAAGTGCGCGGCGGCGGATTCCCTGTACCTGTGCTGCGGCTTTGAGTTCTTCAGCCTGCGGTAGCAGACGAATTAACGGAACTGTCTTGCCAGTCAGCAACTCTTTCAATGCCTTGGAGTTACAGTCTGAGAAATCAAGTGTTCCCGTCTTAAGTTCGCGATAGTATAGCAGGTTGTTGCGCCGTGACAGATCGATTAGGCGTCGAATCCAACCCTCCCGTACTCGCTCCACAGCAGCATAGCGCGAGCGCTTCGCCCCATCCTTAACAAAGTTGCTCATACCAACACTCTTTTCCCACAGCATATCCCTTGAAGACTCTCAACGCTTGTCTAATATCTGCGAGATCAATATTACTGTTACTGCCTCTTGAGTCTGATGCAAAGCTTCTCAATCCTTATTCTTCCATACTTTACAAGTCTTACTGCTGGGCCGCCACTCTGATTTCTTGATTAAAGAATCTAGAATCTATAGTTGACACAAATGGTGCGCAGTGCGCACCCTACAAATTAATACTTCCTCTCCTGCGGCTCAAACATTGTAATCGCCACCGGCATATAAGCCAAATCAATCCCCGCAGGCGAATAATACGCCATTGTATGCTTCAAGAAATTGCTGTCATCGCGCTCAGTAAAATCTTCCCGGGAATGAGCTCCCCGACTTTCCTGTCGGTTCAAAGCAGAAGTTAAAATCATTTTCCCGACAATTATCAAACTCCGCAACTCCAAAGCTTCCACAATTTCCGTATTCCACAACTTGCCTTTATCGTCTAAGTAAACCTCCTCATATTGTCGCTCTAAATCCTCCAATTTCTTTAAACCTTCCTGCATCAATTCGGCGCTACGAAATACGCCACAATACTCAGTCATAGTATCTTGATACTGCTGCCGGATTTGATTGATGCGGTATTTTCCGGGACGTTCTAAAAGTGCCTGAATTTGCTCTTTTGCTTCCGTAATATAACGCTGTTCGTCTACCGCAGGCAACTTGCGATTTTGTACGAATTGTGCTATGGTTGCGCCAGTAACTTTGCCGTAAACTACGCACTCTAAAAGCGAATTGCTGCCCAAACGGTTGGCGCCGTGAACAGACACGCAAGCTGCTTCCCCCGCTGCAAAGAAACCCTCCACCAAACCCTCAGGACTGCTGCGAACTTGCCCGCTAACATTAGTAGGAATTCCCCCCATTGAATAGTGAACGGTAGGGCGCACGGGCATCGGCTGATTTACGGCATCAATTCCTAACAAACGGTGGGCTTCTTCCCAAGCAAAAGGAATTTTGCTCATAATTTTTTCGCGTCCCATGTGCCGCAAATCCAGGTAGATAAAGGGGCCGCCGGCACTACCATCAACATTAATTCCTCGGCCGGCGCGAATTTCTATAGAAATTGACCGCGAGGTGATATCTCTGGGCGCTAATTCCATCCGCGACGGCGCATAATTCGCCATAAATCGATCGCCCTCTGAATTAATCAAATAAGCGCCTTCGCCCCGCACAGCCTCGGAAATCAACACTCCCACGGGATACAAACCAGTCGGGTGAAACTGCACGAATTCCATATCTTCCAGCGGCAATCCAGCTAAAGCCGTCATCGCCAAACCGTCTCCCGTCGAGGCGTAATCGTTCGAGGTGGTATTGTAAACTCGGCCGTAACCCCCCGTAGCAAACATCACCGCCTTAGCACGGACAACCTCAATTTGACCGTCTAGAAGGCTGTACATAACTACCCCCTTGGCTTGGCCTTCTTCCAAAATCAGCCGCGTGACATACCACTCCTGATAGATGTGAACTCCGCAGCGGCGCAGATTGTTGACTAATTCGTGGAGGATGGCGTGACCAGTTTTGTCCGCGGCGTAGCAGGTGCGGCGGTGGGAATGTCCGCCGAAAGCGCGCTGGGCAATTCTGCCGTCTGGGAGGCGGGAGAAGAGGACTCCCATGTGTTCTAAATCTATGACTACACCGGGGGCTTCGCGGGTGAGGATTTCTACCGCGTCTTGGTCGGCTAAATAGTCTGAACCTTTTACTGTGTCGAAGGCGTGGGCTTTCCAACTGTCTTCGGGATCGACATTTTGGAGGCTGGAGGCCATCCCACCTTGGGCTGCGACGGAGTGCGATCGAATCGGGTGAGTTTTGGCGACGACAGCTACCTTTAAACTGGGGTCAGTCCGAGCAATTTCTACTGCGGCGCGGCAACCTGCTAAACCGCCGCCTACAATGATTACGTCGTGTTCTAGCATCTTTTTGAATTATTTTGAGTGTTCTGCTCAACTTATGGTGACGCAAAAAAAAACTTCCTACCACAAGAGCAGGAAGTTTTTTAACTTTTGATTTGAATGGAAAATCAAAAGTTAAAATCTCAAATTGGACTAGCCAGCGCTTTCGATAGGCTGCTGAGTGGTCTGATTTCCCGTTGCAGAAGGTTGAGTTTCCGTACCGGGTTCTACAGCAAGCACTTCAATGTTATTTAGCAGAGTTGTAACAAAAGCAAACAGCAAGAAGGGCAGAGACAGCACTAAAATCAAGCCGACGGTAGCCAAGGCGAAGATTTGGCGGGCGCTACTCCACAAGGCGAGTGCCGACGCTAGACTTAGGAAGATGACTATCAGCCAAACAATGATTTGACCGTAAATGTCGCCAAAGGTGAGGGTACATTTAAGGCGATAGTTTTGGATGTTATTCATTTGATGCCTCGCGAGATTGCTATTACGACTTGTCCAAAAATACTTTGACAGTGCGTCAATGCCCACTGTAAATCTCTAAGTTTAGCTGCCGCAACTTAGTTTTGGGGTTGTTGTAAACATTCTTTAATAACTTGCCACAACACTTGATAAATTTTTGCTTCTGACTGGGAAATTCTGCCGACACAGTTGGCTGACGCCCTCCGACGGCTAGAAACCGGGTTTTTTACTGTTTTGGCGGGCTCACTAGAAGGAAACCCCCAAAAAAACCAAGGTGATGGCCGCCCGTGCGTCCAGGATTAGGAAACAAAGGCATAAGGGGAAAGTCTACTTTTTGAGGGAGCCCCGACTTGGTAAAGAAATGTTAATTTACATGAGGATGGAATCAACCTTTATAGCGTCGCACCTGTCTTTTCGCCCATGTCTTCAGAGAGCAAATTGCTGATTTCGCGCTGTTTCCTGGCTGGTTTGGGAACGCAGATGTTTCTGTACCGCGAAGACCGGATTCCCCAGGAGAGTCCGGTGCTGGTGGTGAGCAATCACCGCAGTTTCTTAGATCCTGTGCTGCTGACGGCGGCTTTGGGTCGATCGATCCGCTTTGCTTGTCATCATTACATGGGTCAAGTTCCGGTGATGAGGGAAGTGGTCACGACTTTCGGCGCTTTCCCCTTGGAAGCACCGGAGCACCGACAGCAGCATTTTTTCTCTCAAGCGATAGCGCTGCTGCAACGCGGGGAGATGGTGGGGGTGTTTCCAGAGGGTGCAGAACCGATGGTGAAGCTTACTGGACCCAATACTGTGGGGAAGTTTCAGCGGGGATTTGCTCATTTGGCTTTGCGGGCGCCGGTGCGGGATTTGGCGGTTTTGCCGGTGGCGATTAGTTCTTTTGAGGAACAGTCAGTACGATCGGGTGTACCGCTCAAGTTGTTGAGTTTGTTTGATCCTTCGGAACCGCTGTTCGATCGATCTGGGTGGCATCCTGTGATAATTTATCAGCGAGTTAATGTTTTAATCGGCCGGCCTTACTGGATTACTGTCGATCGACAGCAGCAATATCGAGGCAAAAAAGCCAAAGCTGTTGTTGCTGAACTCACAGACCACTGTCAGGGGGAAATTGCAGAATTACTCCAAGGAGGTTGTTTGTAAGTTTGTTGACTGTTGACTGTTGACTGTTGACTGTTGGGTGGTGTCAGATTTCCCATCTAAAATCTCAAATATAAAATCTAAAATCGATTGACTTGAATCATGGCAAATGCTAACAACAAGGTTCGTTTCCTAACCCCCAAACCGCCGAAACCAGAGCGCCCTTTATTTGTATTTCTGCCCGGTATGGACGGGGGCGGTTTGCTGCTGCGGTCGCAAATTCCTAAATTAGCTAATCATTTCGACATTCGCTGCTTAGCTATACCGGCTGACGACATGGCTAGTTGGGAGGTACTTGTTAGCGAAACAATTGCCTTAATTGAAGCAGAAAAGCAAGTCGGAAAGCAGCAGCGGCCGGTTTATCTGTGCGGCGAGTCATTTGGGGGCTGTTTAGCGATGAAAACTGTTTTAGAAGCTCCTCAATTGTGCGATCGATTAATTTTAGTCAATCCAGCTTCTTCGTTCCGACAGCAGCCTTGGGTGCAGTGGGGATCGTATCTGACTCAGTGGCTGCCGGCCAACCTTTATCCGCTGTCGGTAATCGGTCTCTTGCCGATATTAGCATCCTTAGGAAAGATTGGGCGCGACGATCGGCGAGCTTTGCTAGAAGCGATGCAAGCAGTACCGCAAAATACCTCTGTGTGGAGATTGGCGTTAGTGCGATCGTTTAATGTTGACGAAAATCAGTTGCGCGGCATCAAACAGCCGACGCTAGTAATTGCTAGCGGTGCCGATCGGCTGCTGCCTTCCCTAGTAGAAGCGAAGCTTTTAGTTAAGGTGATTCCCAAAGCTGAAATGGTGCTGCTGGCTAACAGCGGTCATGCTTGTTTGTTAGAAACAGATGTTAACCTTTACGAGATTATGCAAGCTCGCAATTTTTTGACAAAATCCGAAGAAAATCTGTCATTAGTCAGCAGTCATTAGTCATTGGGCATTGGCCAAACAGGGCATTGGGCATTGGGCATCTCCGAAAAACAATCTTATCGGCATCAGCAATTACCAATTATATTATGTCCGGTCAATCGATTACGGCTACAGTGCGAGCTTCTAGCTCGCGAGCGGGACGCTCGCACTGGACAATAATTATCAGGATTACCCGGACATGATGTTATCAATTACCAATGCCCAATTCCCGATTCGCAATTCCTAATCCCCAATTAACTAATTAAGATTTAGCCATTTTTGAGCGTTAAGCCGCTGGACTACGCCAAACACCATGAGGTCTAGAGTAACCTTGCGTTCGTCTATCAAAAAAGGCTCTAAAGTGCTGGTTTTGGTATTGCTTTCAGCGCAGGAAAATGCTCTTTGACTTTGAATATTTTCTTGAGGAAAATACAGATTAAATTGGCGCTCACCTTCTTGGAATTTACCAATTACCTGCCAGCAATCCCCGGCGGAACTCATGCCCGCAACGGGGAGCTTTTGCTTGGCCAAACTCACCTCTAAATCCTTAACGCCCTGCTTAGTTAAAGCAGCTTGCAAGGCGGGTAAATAATCTTGTTGAATAAATTCCGCAAAGGGCTTGTCTTCAACAGCAGGTGCTTTTTCCTTTTTAGCTTTAGCTGGGGGCTTGTCGCCTTCGGCCTTGGCTGGGGGCTTTTTAGCAGCCGGCTGGGGCTTGTCAGTGCTGGGCAAGTCGGTTGTCTCGGGTGCGTCGGAACTCGGGGCGTTCTCGATCGAAGCAGTGGGAGTTTCCGATTCGCCAGCGGTAGGATTTTTCGGTTCTTTCTTGGCTTCGGATTTTTTAGTAGTCGGCTGAGGCTTGTCAGTGCTGGGAAAGTCGGTTGTCTCGGCTGTGTCGGTACTCGGGGCGTGCTCGATCGAAGCACTGGGAGTTTCGGATTCGCCAGCGGTAGGATTTTTCGGTTCTTCAGGCATTAACGCTTCCTTTTAAAAGTGATCGGTAAAAGGAGTTGTGAGTGCAGGTGGGGGCGATCGACTCGATCGATCGCACATACTTTTTGCCCTTAAACCAACCTGAGAGAATTGCGAGTCAAAAAAATTTGAACTCAAAACACTGTCAGGGCGATCGCCCGCAAACATCACAACTCCTTAGATTATTCTAAATCTCAGCGACAGCTCGTTCAATCAAACGGCGGGCGAGAGTTTGAACACCGGTGTGTTCGTAGTAGTTGGTAGTCATATCGAGGAATGCGCCCACGTAGTCCACTTTGTCGGCAGAAATGTCTACAAAATTCTGCAAGTGGCCGAGTACGTTTTGGGGAGTCAAACCTCGATCGCTGACAAAAGAGCTCATCCACCCAGAAACCGAGTTAAAGCTTTCGCCGATAAAGCCAAGCTGGCCGGCGGGAGATCCCCCAGGAATCATGCCGCCGATCGACTTAAAGACCGAATTATCTTGCAAATCGTTCGGGGAGAGCCTCTGAATCCAAGACTGAGTTGCCATGATAAAGTCCGGACCCAGGGGAATCAAACCGTCAAAACAAACCAAAGCGGCCATCCGCATCAGGGATTCGCCGCCGTAGTCGCCCAAGGAAGCGGCAAAATCGCCGATGCTGTCGCCGGGAATGCCGTTGATTTGGCAAAAAGCGAGCAACTCAGTGACTAACTTCAGAGAAAGGTCGATCGTTTGAGCTTTTTCCGGCTTGGGAGTGAGATTGCCCAGCAGGGACAAAAACGGCACATTTTGGGAGACTTTGTTAGCGAGGGCGGCAGTGCCCAAAGCCTTGTCGGCACTGTCAATAGTTTGGTAGAGCCAGAGAGCGCGCTGGTAGCCCTCTGATTTATCGTTGTAGAGGTAGATGGCGCGCTCGCCAATTTGCTGGATCAGTTCTTCGTCAGTTTCGCCAGTAACGGTGCGAATGGTATTTTCAAAGCCAACTAAATTGTTCCACTCGCCGGGAACCACAAAGTCAAGCGCTCGCAGGGCTTTGACAGTCATGTTGTCTTGAGGCAGTTGATCGACTAATTCAAAGACTGTTTTGCTCACAAAAAACTCCTTATGCTGGAACGAAAATCAAAGGTATTACTTTTGGCAGATGGCAAAAACTTCAAACTCTTATTGTGGCAAACTTAGTTTTGATAGCGCCAGACTCGAGTCGGGCGCGGAGTTTGACAAGAGACGTTGCTACTTGACGCGGGCGAGGCCGCCGAGGTTAAATTTTGACAGCCAAGCTTCGCGATCGCTCGCGGTAAAAGAGGGATTGCGGGATTGAACTTTCACCTGATAGCGATTTGCCACTAAAACGGCAGTGATATTCGCACCCTGATTGACAGCGGGATAGCCGGCAATTTGCTTGGTACTTTGCTTAAATTTTGTAGCTGCGCTGGGGTTGCCGGCAATGTCGTTAATCGAGAGCACCGCGAGATTTTTACCGTCTTTGTTCAACTTAGCTTCAGCAAAACCGGATTTTTCTTGAGCAAAAACGCGATCGAATCCACCGCCAGAAGCCGGGAAGTATTTATTTAACTTACCACCTGCAACTGCCTTCTTGGGCAGGTTTTGATTACTAGCAGTTGATTTGTCAGCAGTTGTCTGCTGTGCTTTACCAGGTTTTTGGGTACTTTCCTGCTGGGCTTTGTCCCAGCGGGAGGGGGCTTGAGTTTGACCGCAGGAAGTCACCAGCAGCAGTACCGAGATCAGGAATGGAGCTAAGATTCTGCGTGCGGGGGAAAATTGCATCGCTGTCTCCTCATTAGATAGGTTTCCATAACAATTGTGGCTCAGAATTTGGCAATTTGTGTGCCCAGAGCGGATAATTTGTCTTCTGTGTAAAAAAATCCTCTGCCTGCAGGCAGAGGATTTTTTGGCAATTACGAGTTCTGAAGGAAGAAAACAGAAAGATTGCTTTACAGATAAATTCTGGAGATGGGGGTAAAGAAACTAAGTTTTCTGATAGCCAGCAATCTCAAAACAATTTTTGCTGATTTTTCCTAGATTTATCTAGAAATTTCAGAGCAATTGTTCATCGATCGTCTTACTTCGGCTTTCCAACTTAGGTCTTACTCTAAGGGTAAGGATCAGGCGTCGCTTTCAATGTAGATAAACAACAAACCCATTACCACAACCGGCATTAACCATGTAATAACCGGAATCAAAATCCAAGGCAAGAAAGAAGCAGCGTAGGAACCTGTCATATCAAATTCTCCAAACTAAAGTTAGTGTGTTCCAACAGGGATATTTGGGAGTGGAGTCTAATTGTTGACTAAACCCCGGAAAATGGCATCAACGCCCTTAAAGTTTTCGAGTAAGAAGTAAGCAGCAAAGACGCCGCTCATCCCGCCAATGAAGAAACCAGCGGTTAACTGGCTCCACCCTTCAGCATTTCTGAGGGAATCGGGAGTCATCGGATTAGCGCTAGGGTAGCTGGTGTTGTCTTGTTTGAAAGAGACTAAACCGTAGGCAGACATACCTAGTGTGCCGAGCAGAACTAAGACGAGGGCTGTATATAATCCGCCGAGATTAGCTGCTTCTGGATAGTCGCGCAGTGGCCCGAAGACGATTTCGGGGCCGACGAGGAAATAACCGTGTGCCAAACCAATTTCTAGACCTCGAACTAGGGGCGAGAGTCCTTTGCGGTAGATGGGCAAGTTCCCAATGTATGCTTTTGTGAAATCAGAAGCACTGATGGGAGTTGCTAGATGACCCGTGAAGGGGTCGCCGTTAAAGGGTTTAATAAGCTCTGCATCTCTGGGATCGGCCATATTCTGTTTGTCCTCGCAGTTTAAAAAGTTGAGGCGTTCAAGTCATATTTTACGCAGGGAGGTGTTGCCTATTTGCATAATTGGCAGCGAGCTTTAGAAAAGTTCACTATTCTTTAGTTTTTGGAAGAATTTTTCTTTTGTCCCTTATACCAGAAAGCGAGTCGATCGGGGGACACCCCTAGGAAATAAGCGATGATTACTATTTGATTAATGGCGGTGGTTTTGATGACCCCAAGCTGCTGCCAGCGGCGGACGGATGTCAGCACTGGGTCGGGTACTATTTCGATGTCGCCTTGTTTTTTCAACCGCCGCACGAATTCAAAGTCTTCCATCAGGGGCAAGTCAGGAAAACCGCCGATTTTGTCAAAGGTAGCTGCTTTGAGGAAAATGGCTTGGTCGCCGTAGGGCATTTGCAGAAAGTTCGATCGCCAGTTTACCCCTGTTTCTACCAGCCGGAGGCTGAGCCTGCGGGCGTCAATCTTGAGTTCAAAGGCGCCCGCTACTGCAGACGGGTTAGCTAGTGCCCGACGCGCGCTATCGTCGTACCTGCGAGGCAAAAGAGTGTCGGCGTGGAGAAACAGCAGGATGTCTCCAGTAGCAGCGGCGGCACCTGCATTCATTTGGGTGGCGCGGCCCGGGGCGGTGGAGATAACTCGGACGCCCAAAGATTTTGCTATATCTGCTGTACCGTCGCTGCTGCCGCCGTCGGCGACAATTATTTCGACATTTTTGCCCTCAATGGCGGTGGAGATGACTCGGGCAATTGTAGGTGCTTCGTTTAAGACGGGAATGATAATCGAAATTTTGAGATTGGGATTTTCTGGCGACATACAGAATTAAGCACCCCGTGATATCGATTCCGGTTGCACCGGAATGATTGTTGACTGTTGACTGTTAACTGTTGACTGTGAGTCAAAAAACTGAAAATTGCGCTCCTGATTTGTTGGCAGCTTCATTCGACTTTACGCCCGACTTCGGAGCGCGGATTTGATATCATTCCGGCCTGACTGCCAGAATTGATATGAGAGAGGGCGGGTTTTGTACAAAGCTTATCTGTTATGAGAGCCAATTTTTTACGCCTGGATAGGCCCTACATTGGGACTTAACCCGGGAGGGCGAGTTTTGTACAAAGCTTATCTGTTAGTTGCTCATTTTTTACGCCGGGAGCGCGCCTACATTTGGCTTTCATCTGGCAGGGCGGGTTTCCTACAAAGCTGAGCTGTTAGTTGCTAATTTATTTGCTAATCTTTGGTGTTTTCTCGCGCCTGGGACTATTGTCCCAAGCGCTGTCTAACTGCTACTGAGATTCAGCATTTGGTTAGACAAATACAATTACTATATTATGACTTTCTGGTTTCACAATCAAGTAGTTTTATCTAATTATATATGACAATTCCTAATAGTTTATAAACCTAAAATAGAGTTTAGTTATTTCACGATATTAATATCTAAACCGAGGAGGTCTTCTGGTCTATCGATATCTGCAAGAGTGGGAAGATAAGCAATATTGAGGTCTAGCTTTTGGGCGATCGCCCGCGTACAAGCAAATACTTCACTGCTTCCCCAGTCAATGCCACCGAACAATTCCGGTATCGATCGCCGCAGCCCGATCAGATAATAACCTCCGTCTTTTGCCGGGCCCAAAACTAAATCGTGCTGGCTCAGTTCCTCAAAAGCTTGTGCCATGATTTCTGCTTTCAAACCAGGACAATCAGTGCCGATAATTGCAGTTTTCTCAACCCCGGAATTAAAAGAGTTTTCAAAGGCTGCTGTCATTCTTGCGCCCAAATCGCCGTCTCTTTGATTGTGACAAATAATATCATTTCCCAACCACTCTTCCATCAGTTGTTGGCTGCCGCCGGCTCGGTGAATTTCTACCGATAATTGGCGAGATTTTTGGAGAGAGAGAGCGCAGGCGATCGTCCGTTGTGCCATCAAGCGGTGAAGGTTGGCAGCGCCTGTTTTTCCCAGCACCGGAATTAGTCGAGTTTTGGTTGTTCCCGGTTCTGGATAGCGGGTGAAAACAATCAGTTTTTCGCGCATCTTTTATCGTTCAGGAGTTTTAAAGAAAGGAACCGCAGAGGCGCAGAGACGCAGAGGAAGAGAAGAGAAAGAGTTGACAACTGATTTAGCGATTGCGATCGACGTTGGTGGGTTAGGCGATGACTTAATTTAATTGCCGCGCCCAACCCACCATACAATGTATTTACTTAAAAATAGCCAGGGGCTAGCTCATTTCTAGCATTCGCTGGATGGGCTGCAAGGCTGCTAGTTGAATATCTAGGGGCATGGTAATTTCAGGGGTTTGATTTTTTAGGGAGAGATACAATTTTTCCAAGGTATTTAATCTCATGTGCGGGCATTCGTTGCAAGCGCAGTTATTATTGGTTGAGGGAGCGGGGATGAAGCGTTTGTGCGGAGCTTGCTTTTGCATTTGGTGAATGATTCCCGGTTCAGTCGCGACAATAAAAGCTTGGCTGGAACTCGCTTGAGAATATTTGAGCAAAGCGGTGGTGGAGCCGATGTAATTAGCGTGGCGCAGCACGGGAGGTTCGCATTCTGGGTGGGCAATTATTTCGGCTTCGGGATTTTCAATTTTGAGTTGAACTATCTTTTTTTCTGAGAAGTTTTCGTGGACGATGCAGGCTCCTTGCCAGATTTCCATGTTTCTGCCGGTTTGTTCCATGACGTAGCGGCCGAGATTGCGGTCTGGTCCAAAAATTATCGGCTGATTGTCGGGAATTTGGTTGACAATTTTAACAGCGTTAGAACTGGTGCAAATTATATCGCTCATTGCCTTAATTGCGGCGGTACAATTAATGTATGAAATTACCAAATGTCCCGGTCGAGCTGCTTTGAAAGCTGCAAAGGCTTCGGGAGGGCAACTGTCGGCGAGGGAACACCCAGCATTTAAGTCGGGCAACAATACTAATTTGTCGGGATTGAGAATTTTTGCGGTTTCAGCCATGAAATGAACTCCGGCAAAAACTATGACATCGGCGCTGGTGTTGGCGGCTTTGCGGGCAAGTTCTAGGGAGTCGCCAATGAAGTCTGCGATGTCTTGAATCTCGGAGTCTTGGTAATAGTGGGCGAGAATGACGGCGTTCAACTCTTGTTTGAGGGCGTTAATGGCTGCAAACAAGTCGTCGGGCAGTCGGGTTTGAGTAAAGTAGGGAGCTGGTGCGGTGGTAAACACAGTTAGAATATTCCGGGGAAGGTGGCGAAGACAGCTAAAGTGTATTTTGAATTATAGTTGAATTCACCAAAAAGTGCTGGCTGTTCAGTCGAGCCCATCTAAAATCTAAAATCTAAAATCTAAAATTGGCTGGGGGAGTGTGCAAAAATTGGTCGCTGTTTCTTATGCTGATAATAAGAAGGGGCTAGGGATCGATCGCGCATAACAAATGAAATGAACAAAGCTAAATCTATCAAAATTGCGGTGGTGGGGGACGTTCACGATAGCTGGGAACCTGAAGACGGCGAGGCCCTGAAGCATCTGGGCGTTGATTTGGTGCTGTTTGTGGGGGATTTTGGCAATGAGTCGGTGGAGGTGGTGCGGGCGATCGCCCAATTGGACATTCCGAAAGCAGCGGTGTTTGGGAACCACGACGCTTGGTACACGGCGACGGAGTGGGGCCGCAGTCAGTGCCCTTACGATCGCACTCAAGAAAATTGGGTGAAACAGCAGTTAGATTTAATGGGAGAAGCTCACGTCGGTTACGGGAAACGGGATTTTCCAGAATTGGGCGTAACAGTCGTCGGAAGTCGCCCGTTTACTTGGGGGGGCTCGGAGTGGAAGTACGCGGATTTTTACTCGGAGTGGTTTGGGGTAGAAAGTTTTGAGGAGTCGGCGCGGCGCATAGCAGGGGCTGCGGCTATGGCGGACTGCGAAAATGTGATTTTTTTGGGTCACACGGGTCCGACGGGGTTGGGAGAGGCTCCTGAAGACCCCTGCGGGCGAGATTGGAAGCCGCTGGGAGGGGATTGGGGCGACCCAGATTTTGCCGAGGCGATCGATCGAACTCGGAGTTCGGGAAAGCACATACCTCTGGTAACTTTTGGTCATATGCACCACAAACTGCGGCACAAAAAGCATGAGTTGCGGAAGTCGCTGGAGGTGAGTGCGGAGGGTACTGTTTATTTGAATGCAGCCAGCGTACCGCGAATTGTCGAGAGAGAGTGCTCGAAACTGCGGAATTTCTCGATCGTCATGCTGGAAAATGGAGGAGTGTCCGAAGTGTCTCTGGTTTGGCTGGGGGAGGATTTCGCGGTGGCCTTAGAACAAATTCTTTATCGGCGCGCTGAATCTGCGGCTATTTGTAGTTAGTGGCAGTTGCTGGTATGATAAATTAATGTATGCGCCCGGAGAGGTGGCAGAGTGGTCGAATGCGCTCGACTTGAAATCGAGTGTGGCAGTGATGTCACCGTGGGTTCAAATCCCACCCTCTCCGTTTTTGAGAAAATGCCTAATTTGTGGGCGATCGCAATTTTGTCAGACACACGCGATTTCAATTGACAGCGGTAAAGGCCGAGAGTCGATCGGTCAAACTCCCCTCCACTCAAATAACTCCAATTGCTGGAACTCTCTTAGGGTTCCCAGGCTCAGCCACCAACGCGGATGATTTTCCCTGTCTTGCAGGCTCCTCCGGCGTACTTTTATGCTGTTTCCGAGGGACTCTCGGTACAGCATCCAAATAGATTCCCAGTCGATCCAGACCGCGCTGCAAAATAACTTTTGCAGCATCCACATCGGCATCCTCATGATGGCCGCATTCTTCACAGATAAACTTCTCCCCATCTCGATTCGTGGGACTGACATACCCGCACTCGCTGCATTCCTGAGAGCTAAAATGAGGCACCGCTTCATGAACCAGAACGCCTGCCCTTTCGGACAAAATCTTGACTTTCTGTTTTAAGGAACCCAAGCAGCATCAGGAATGGCTTTGTTCAGTCCCATCCTGGTATTTTGGTTAATTTATCCTGGGATGGAAATCTTCCCTAATACTAATTTATTACTTGGTTTTAAGCATTTAATTAATGCAACGAATCAATTTCAACCCTTTTATTCTTCAGCTTAATCTGGGCTTATTTCTTACTTCTTTAATCCGGAGAGTGAGAGCAGAAGTATAATTATTTTAACCAATCCTCTTCATAGAACAACGCTTACTAGGAGGGTAATCTAATGATCGTCGTCCACCACTTAAACAACTCTCGCTCCCAACGTGTGCTCTGGCTGCTAGAGGAACTTGAACTCCCATACGAAATCAAGCGCTACAAGCGGGACCCGCAAACCATGTTGGCACCAACATCGCTGCGTGAGGTACATCCACTCGGCAAATCGCCTGTGATTACTGATGGCAAACTGACCTTGGCTGAATCCGGTGCCATTATCGAGTATCTGATCGAACGCTATGGCAACGGACGGCTGGTTCCTGCTATAGGCACGCTAGAACATCTGCGCTACACCTACTGGCTGCATTATGCAGAAGGTTCTGCTATGCCGCCGCTACTCCTGAAGCTGATCTTCGACCAAATTGAGAAGAATCCAATGCCCTTTTTCGTGCGTCCGATCGCCCGGTCGATCGTCAGTCGCGTCAAAAGCTCGTTTATTGAACCTCAGATCGCACAACACCTAGACTATATGGAGGCAGAGCTTGGAAAAAGTACATGGTTCACTGGTAATGAATTCACCGCAGCCGATATCCAAATGAGCTTCCCGCTAGAGGCGTCGGTGGCACGGGGTGGACTGAACGCGAGCCGTCCAAAGCTCATGGCATTCTTGAATCGCATCCACACACGTCCGGCATACCAACAAGCACTGCAGCGTGGTGGTGCTTACGAGCTTCTGAGTTGAGCACAACAATATCTTGGTCAAGATTTGGTGCTGAAGTGTCGGCATTACTATTGTGAGGCCGAGTAAAAAGATATTTATGCGAACGTGGCGATTCATAACATACTGCTGCTAGTCCTCCAAAAAAAACACCCCCGCAGGGGTGCTGTTGCTTACCAGGTAAATTTTCTAGCTAACTGACTTAACTAAACCCTTCCTCATCCGCCGGGTCGCCGTAGGGGTCTTCGCTCGCCGGACTCACGCTGCCGAACATTCCAGCATCCCCTGCGTAGTCTGCCGGGTCGCCGTAGGGGTCTTGGCTAGCCGGAGTCAGGTTGCCGTACTCTCCGTTGTCAGCCGGGTCGCCGTAGGGGTCTTCGCTGGCGGGAGTTACGTTGCCGTACTGTCCGTAGTCTGCCGGGTCGCCGTAGGGGTCTTCGCTGGCGGGAGTTACGTTGCCGTACTGTCCGT
>JAUBOM010000019.1:0-14837 GCA_036700245.1 Microcoleus vaginatus BM001213989 | reverse complement strand
AGTCTGCCGGGTCGCCGTAGGGGTCTTGGCTGGCGGGAGTCACGTTGCCGTACTGTCCGGGATTTGAGGGATCTTCGTAATAGCCATCAGCATCGACTTGCTCGCCGTCTGGTCCGAGCACCGCATCTTTTATATTCCGCAAAAACTCGTTTACCATGATAAAGTTCCTCTTTTTTATGTGTTGAAAAATGGCTGTTTTAGATTGGGAATCCCAGATTTAATTCAAAATCACGGCAGCGGCAATCTAAAATCTCAAGTGGTTACGCTACTGTGCCGGAACAGGACTTGTAGCTTCCGGCAAGCTAGTAAGGTCTCGACCGGTATTTTGGTTGTTGTAGCCCTGGAAATCGCGGTAACGCGCTGCCTCGGACTCCGGAACTTTAATTCCTTCAGGCGGGGGCGTTACCCACACCGCGCGATTCTGGGCATCGCGGTAGTAAACGCGACCGTTTTTGGAAAGGTAATGTTTTCCCTGCGGCCCCTTTTCTTGTTTATTTTTGTGCTGATTGTAGATGTAGTAAAGGGCCGCTGCTCCTGCTAAAGTAATCCCTACTTTTTGAGCTGTGTTCAGTCCTTTTTTCGCTTGTGGCGAAGGAGTTGAGGCGCGATTAGTTTGCACTCCTCCAGCGCGAGTGTTGTCAACAGGAGGCGGAGGAGGCGAACTTGGCTGGCTAGAACCGCAAGCAGTGACAAAGGGGAAGGTAAGCAGTGTTGTCAGCAGCATTGCCATGAAGCGCGATCTTTTGGGTTCGGGGTAGACTTTATTCATTGCCGCTCCGAGTTCATTGGGATTGGAGGTGTGGTGTGTTTTGGCAGGGTTGAGGAACCTGAGCTGCTGCCAACAGTTTTGATAGTCAATTAATTTCTCAAACCAATTTTGACAACACAAATAGTTGCTGAGAACTTACAACAGCGCAGGTACGGTATTGCTTTTCTATTCAAGCATCGTCAAATTTTTATAAGATTTCCTCCTTCTAGGGATATAAATAGAATTTTTTTTAAGTCAGCCCGCAGGTATATGCAAGCTGCACCCGGGCGGGTAAAAGTAAATTCCGCAATCTGGGCAAATTTTTAGGGAAATTCTGGAGAGACCGATCGCCCTACTGTAGCAATATAATATTAACCGCAAAAGAAAGCTACGAAAGCTTTTCAGACTTTTTATGAAATTTAAAAATTTACTTACTGCTGCTTTGTCGATCGCAGTTATATTTACTGCGGTCAAGTATATACCTACTTCAACTCAACAAAACCAAGTCAAGCAGTTACTGGAAACCAAGCAATGTCCTGAATGCAATTTCAGCAATGCCAACATGAAGGGACTTGACTTACAAGGATTTAACTTGCAGGGCGCGAACCTCGAAGGTGCTAATTTGTCTGGAGCAAAATTGGCCAATGCTAACCTAAAAAATGCTAACTTAAATAGAGCCAACCTGACCGGAGCTGATTTGGGCTGTAACGGCATTACTTTCAACCTTGAGGCTAATGAAAAAGAAGCAAATATGGATTTTAATGTCAGTGCCGTTCCCGAAAAGAATAACCCAGAAAATGCAGTAGTTGGTTTCAACATGAAAGCAACAGATTGGGGAGCCACAATGCGTTTAAATCTGCCGGGATGCGCTGACTTGGAGAATACTAGCTTGCAGGAAACTAAAATGCCAGATGGCAAAATTCATCCTTAGCCAGAGTAGCAAATACTTTTTAAATCGAAACAAAACCGCCGCCTGACAGACAGACAGCGGTTTTTTAAGCAACTAACTGCCGCCTAAAATTAGTGAGCAGAACCGTTGCCGTGATACTTGTCAGTATCGTAGAATCCGTTTTTTGTACCGAAGAACAGACAGCAAACGGTGAAAACTGCTGTCAAGACTGCTAAAACTAACTTAACGTCCATAATTTACCTGCTGTTGTTGAGTGAGTGGAAATACTCAAATTGTAGAATCTTTTTGGCTGGCGCGGCCATCTACCAGCGTAGCGCCGGATTTGCTGGGTTGTACTCTAGTGCGGCAGTTTCCTGACGGCGAGACGATTCGGGGAATTATTGTCGAAACCGAAGCTTACGGCCCAGGAGACCCCGCTTGTCACGCTTACCGGCAGCGAACTCGTCGCAATGAGGTGATGTTCGGGCCTGCGGGTATGAGCTACGTTTACTTAATCTACGGGATGTATCACTGTTTTAATGTGGTGACGGATGCAGAGGGAGTTGCTAGTGCTGTGCTGATTCGAGCTTTGCAGTTAGATGCGCTTCCCAAAGAATTCGCTGGAATTCCCGAGAAGAAGCGATCGCGCGTCGCCGCCGGGCCTGGGAAACTGTGTAAGGTGCTGCAGATCGATCGAACTTTAAGCGGTTTTCCCTTGGGTTCCGGCCAACCGCTGCGGTTGGAACACCGGAGCGAGCACTTTCAGCAAGCTGTGGAGGAGGGTACAATAAATTTTGTGCAAACTACGCGGATCGGGATTTCTCAAGGAATTGATTTGTCTTGGCGCTGGTATGTAGGGAACTCTAAAGCTGTGTCACAACTCTAGTAATGTCAAAGGTATCAGTGTAAATTTTGTCGCTTATCTGAGTGAAATTATGGCTTACTCTTCTGAAAACCCGATCGTACAACTCAAAAAATGCCTAACCCTGGTTCAGGATGTTAGCACTCACACTGAAGCCAACCGGGCCTTCGAGCAATTGTGTGGGATTATCGATGCTGAAAATCCGATGGCGGCGCAACTTTTGGAGATGCTGTGGGAAGAAGCAATTATGGCGAGGCGATCGGCTTTATTTTGGCAGCAAATGAGCGATGTTGAGAAAGATATGGCTAATAGAATGATGGAAAATATGACGCAGATGCGGCAGAATTATTTGCGGCTGATGCAGGAAATGTAGGATTTGGTAATGGGGAATGGGTAATTGCTAATTGGTAATTGGTAATTGCCCGGACTCCGATCGGAAACGAGAGAAACGACTAACAGAAGCCGATTTAACTGCGGTGAGACTCATCGTCCACCAAGCACTATGTGCGTATTGAGCGCTGTCAAACCAAGTGAAAGTAAAAATGAATTAAGCAATAGCAACCGCTTCAATACCGCGGCTAGACGAATTCAGCGCTAAACATACATAATATTCCCAAAGTGCAAGGCCGGCCAGCAGCCCTAAGATGCCAACTGATAGGGTTGTATCCAGAATCCAATTGTGAGCTTTGTAAGTAGGGATTTCTCTAGTGCTGACTTCACCTTTTATGTTAATATAATCGTAAGTAAACTCGTCGCAAATTTACTAAAAAGAAATAGTCACAGCGATTCGTCATTCAAGGCTGGTCTAAGCGGAATTCAACAAAGGGAGGATCTACTAGCCCATTCCAAACTTTTTCTATTATTTCTATTAGCCAATCTTCCAGCGGCTCCCCTGTAAAATCAGTCTTATCTGTGGGATAGGTCGTATTTTCATAAGTGAAGCGGAGCTGATATATACCTGTCTTAAGGAAGATTTAAGATAAAATCTTGACTTCTGTAGCTAAAAAGTTTCAATGGATACTGTTTTTTATCTAGTTTCCTCTAAAAAGCGAGGCAATCAGCGAGTGTAGGGTTGAGATGAAATCCAGGTGCACTGGAATTATTGTTTGTAAAATTTGGTAAATTTCGCAGTTGCGGTTTTTTCGCCACACCGCAACTGCGAACTTTTCCTATTTCATTAAAGCAGCGCCGCGGTTGTAAAGTTCGCGGGCGTAATCAGTCCAAGTTCCCTGTCCCCAATAGCGGAAACAGCTTGTTTGTAGCAGCAAGTTGTAAAGCAAAGCTTGCTGGTATTCAAACTGCTTGGTAACGGTCGCATCTTCCTGCACCAGCGGGTCGTATTTTTTGTGAAAAGAAGCGCTGAGTAAATTCATCGGTTCCAAGACATTTTCGTAGCCTTTCACCCAACTTAAATCGTTCGTCCAAGAAGCACCGTCCATGTGAAAATTATGGTCTGTTTGCTTGAGTTGGGCGATCGCACTTTCCACTTTTTCCGGCGTCGCACTATCAGCATCGACTAGCTGCCAGATTTTGTGCTGGTTAATCCCCTGACAAATCGGATAATCATCAGGATTAACCCCCGCCGCTTCAATTATCTCCAAATATTCAGTGCCGTTTAAACCAACAACACCGGATTTTCCGCCGCCTTGTTCGCGGTTTTCGTGCCAAGCTTTGACAAAAGCGCTGGGAAATTCATTCATCATGACGCCGCCATTTTCGCCGTCGGCAATTTGAGTAACTAAAGAAGGAACTGTGACGTTGCCAATTTGCTGTTTATTGCGTCCTTTAGCTTCGTAATAAGGCTGCATTTGACCGACCAATTTCGTATCTGAACCTTGGGTTTTAATCAAAGCAGTAATACTGATTGTTTCGCCGCGAGAATTGCGGGCAACTAAACGGTTGGGAATATATTTTTGGTCTTGCGACAATCCCGAACCGTCGGGATTTTCTACAGAATGTTCCTGAACCATCAGCCAGCGATAGCCGCATTCTTTCAAAGCTTTGATGTATTCGTAAAGTGTATCTGGGTGATTGGGAAAGTGCATTTCTGGGGGCGAAAAACCTTTAACGCGCTTGAGGGCATCTATCCCAAAAATGGCTGCAAAATGATGTTGCCATGCTTGAATTTGGAGTTTGATGTCGGGAATGGGAGTTGAGGGAATGACGGCGTGACTCCACATTGTCCCCAGCCATTCTACGTGAGGTTGATATTGAGGATCGCAGGTAATCCGCTTGAGATTATCAAAGATATCGTCGCGTCCCATTTGGCGCAATCCCCACAATAAATTGCCCGAATAGTCGAGCATAATTCGCGGGTTGCAGCCTTCGGCAATCAGTTGGGGAATGAATTCCCCCATGCGAGAATAGCACCAAGCAAAGACTCCGGCGTTGTGATTGTCTCCTTGGTTGGGATGTTCAAACATATTCTGGAGATTGCTGATTAGTTCGCCGTTTGCACCGGCAGGAATTGTGGGTTGGTGCATATGGAGGGCGCAAGCAAATCCGGCTTGAATGTTTTCGAGGCGCAGATTTGTGGTAGGTAGAAAGACTGGTTCGTTGCTATTGGCTGCGGCCTTAATTTCTGCTTCGGAGCCGCAAATATTGGGCAATCCTGAGTTGATTTCTTGTAAAATCGGTAAATTGGGAGATTGTGCGATCGCAGGCATAAATTTTTCTCAAGAATTGTGGAGGAACCGTGTCTGCTATTGCTAAGATAGCTAGATAATTTAACAGTAGCAGATGATGTCGGCAAAAGATAAATTTCACATAAGTCCGGGAAAGCGGAAGCGGCAAATCATTGGTAAAATGTTTAACACATTTCACGTAAATAGGCGAGGTAAATTATGAAATACGAAATCAAGGTTTTGGAACCAACGGATTTGTGGTATGTTCAAAATAATATCAATCCTGAAACCAATAAGTTTTACCATCCCACTAAGAATATTCCGTTTGTTCAGCAAGTAGAAATTCAATTGAAAATTCGGGAGTGATAATTCAAAAAGGCGCGCTGCATTGGTGTATGGGGAAATTGACTTGGGGTGTTTATAAAACGGATAACCGTTTGAAAGATATGTGGGTATCTTTGACAACGGAAATGGACTACAACGCTCCCGTATATCAAGGGACTGGTACGGTGAAACTCGAACCGAGACAAAAAGGGCATTTCCTGCATTATACGCCGATCGAGCTTTTGGATGGGGAGCAGTGGGAGTTGGATGACGGTATATTTCAGTTTTGTTCGGACAATGTAGTTATCGGTGCTAAAAAACTGAAATTCCGACAAGTGGCTGGTTCTACTGACGGTAGGTGGAGAATTGCTGTTACAGCTTTGCGCGAGCAAAAAGCTACAGTTGTAGCAGCTACAAGTTCACCGGCTAAGATTGTCGAACTCAAACAAGGTGAAACTTTGATAGCTGATTGCGATTTAGTAAAAGGATTTACCAAAGGGATTGAAGAAGATTATCGAAAATTAGGTCATTTTGGCAAAGGCGGCGGAGAGGGTTATGTTTGGTTTTATCAGGGGAAAGGTAAATTATTAGTATGTGAAAATGATGCTATGGGTTTGGGTTGAGTAGTTTCATAGCGACAAAAGATTCGATCGATATTCCAACACGATACAAATAGCCAGTGACTTTAAAAGCAGCAGGGAAATGGCAGTGCCTATAGTTGTCAACTTAACTTCAAAAAACAGTCTTTGGTCGCTCTAATGAGCCTCTAGATCCCCCGGCGCCCTTCTTCTTAAGGGGGGAACCGGAAGCGATAAAAGTCAACCCCTACTCCCCGAATCGTTGGGGGGATGCGAGGGGGATCGAGACTCGGGTATAAACGAGAGATATAAAAGTTTTTAGGCGATTGTTGAGAGGATGAAAGGTCGTGCGGTGTCCTTACTGTATTTTAAGCAACAGTGCGATCGCCCGAATCTGCCCCAACATCCGCTAGCTGCGCGTATCTCTCTGTATTCCCAATGGCCTACTTGCTTATTTGGCGAGAAATCATATACTTTGTCAAGTTAAGAAAATATTTTTTTGATTCATTCAGGAGCGAGAAAAAAAAATGTACATTGTACAAATTGCCTCGGAGTGCGCGCCAGTCATCAAAGCAGGGGGTTTGGGTGACGTAGTTTACGGCTTGAGTCGGGAGTTACAAAATTCCGGCCACTGCGTCGAGATTATTCTACCCAAGTACGACTGTATGAGGTACGACCACATTTGGGGACTTCACGAGGCCTACCGGGATCTGGCTGTGCTCTGGTATGGCGGCGAAATCCTCTGTGATGTCTTGTGCGGCTGGGTGCACGGGCAGTTGTGTTTTTTCATCGAACCTCGCTCTCAAGATAACTTTTTTAATCGCGGCTGTTATTACGGCTGCAATGACGACAATATGCGGTTTGCATTTTTCAGCAAAGCCGCTTTGGAATTTTTGCTCAGAAGCAACAAGCGTCCCGAGGTGATTCACTGTCACGATTGGCAAACTGGTTTGGTTCCAGTCATGCTGTTTGAAGTTTACAAATACAATTGGATGGAAAATCAGCGAGTCTGCTATACCATTCACAATTTCAAACATCAAGGCATGGGAGGAATTGATATTTTGCAAGCCACGGGTTTGAATCGAGAGGATTATTATTTTCAGTACGATCGCCTGCGAGATAATTTTAACCCTTTTGCCCTCAACTTTATGAAAGGCGGCATTGTTTACTCGAACTTTGTCACCACGGTTTCGCCGCACCACGCTTGGGAAGCTCACCACGGCGAGTTTGGCTACGGTTTGGGCCACACTTTGCATTTGTATCAAGAGAAGTTT
The DNA here is from genome assembly GCA_036700245.1 of Microcoleus vaginatus BM001213989. Taxonomy (GTDB): domain Bacteria; phylum Cyanobacteriota; class Cyanobacteriia; order Cyanobacteriales; family Microcoleaceae; genus Microcoleus. Next base: position 7,538 of record JAUBOM010000019.1, on the reverse strand, counting down.
CGCGGGGTGCTCAACGGCATTGATTACGATGTATGGAATCCCGAGACCGATCGCTACATTCCGCACCATTACACTCATGAGGATTTGGCAGGAAAAGCCAAAACTAAAAAAGCTTTGCGCGATCGGCTGTTACTGCGCAAAAAATCTTTGCGCGATCGGCTGTTACTGCGCGATGCTGACAAGCCTATTATTACCTTTATCGGTCGTTTGGACGACCAAAAAGGCGTTCATCTCGTCCACCACGCAATTTATTACTCTCTGAGTAAGGGAGCGCAATTCGTGCTTTTGGGTTCCGCCACCGAAGCGGGAATTAATGCGCATTTCCAGCACGAGAAGCAGTTTTTAAATGACAATCCCGACTGCCATTTAGAACTAGGTTTTAATGAGGAACTCTCGCACTTAATTTACGCGGGTGGGGATATAATTGTGGTTCCCAGCAATTACGAACCCTGCGGGCTGACTCAGATGATCGGGTTGAGATACGGTACTGTTCCTGTTGTGCGGGGAGTTGGCGGTTTGGTGAATACTGTGTTCGATCGAGATTACGACACCCGCCACCTCCCGGAAGAACGCAACGGTTACGTGTTTTACCAAAGCGACTACCGCGCTTTAGAGTCGGCGCTCGATCGCGCGATCGGATTGTGGTATGACTACCACGATGAATTTGAAAAACTCATGATTCAAGGCATGAACTGCGATAATTCGTGGAAATATCCAGCTAAAGACTATGTGGAAATTTACGAGCTAATTCGACATAAATAATCAGTAGGGGCGGGTTTTCCCAGAGATACTTTCTATACCTTTAGGAATAGATAAACCCGCCCTTATCTAACCAGACAGAAATAATGTTTTGAGTAAAAAGGCGGGGGTGGAAAGTACGAATGCAGATTGTAGGGTTTCCTGGCCTGTCGTTCTCAAGTGCGATCGCCGAAGATAAGAGTATAGAAATTAAACGGCTGGTTTTAACCCGCCCTTACAAAAAATGAACTCACAACTAGAACAACAAGTAACCATTATGCAAGACCAAACACCAGCCACCGGAGCTTCAGCAAACCCAACAGTTGAAACTCCTTTATTCACCTCAGAATTTGCAACAGAGGAAAAAGTCAGAGTGGAAGAATTTAAGATTAGTGGCGACAGTTTAATTGCTAAAGTCAAAGAACTAATTGAGCAAGGAAAACTCCGCCGCCTCGTCATCAAAAACTCGCAAGGGCGGACTTTGGCAGATATTCCGCTGATGGCGGGATTGGTAGGCGGCATTGCAGGGTCAGTAGTATTTCCAATTGCTGCTGTACTTGCTACAGTTGGGGCAGTTGTAGCTCATTTGACTGTAGCTGTCGAGCGCAAAGAATAGTCATTAGTCATTAAAAATTTTCTCTTCAAGTCCGCGAAGGCGGACTTTGTTTGTTTAGTAGCGATTTCAATCGCCGAATCGTCTTATCAACGTAAATTATCCGGTACTTTCGCCGCAGGTTGGTCTAAATAATTGTAGACAATTCGCGAAATCCGACGGACAAAATCTCTCACAATCGGGTCATTGTAAGGACGTTTGACAAATATTGCCGCTAAATAACGCTTCCCATTCGGCATATCTATAATTCCCGCATCGCCAACCACAAAGCCGATATCTCCGGTTTTGTCAGCAATAACAGCACCCGGCCCCAAACCGGAAGGCAAAAGCGTTCTAGTTGTTGTACGCCGCAATAATTCTAAAGCCTGTTCTCGACTCGATTCAGAAACTAATTTATCGCCAGACAGCATCGCCAGCAACTTTACCATATCCACAGAACTTGTGGTATTTGTTCCTTGAAAATCGCCGAGCCAATTGCGAATTCTCGTATCACTTAATCCCCAAGTGCGAAAACGCTCGTTGAGTTTAGCAATTCCCCCCAAACGTTCAATAATCATGTTGGTGGCTGTATTGTCGCTGATGGTAATCATTTTATCTACGGTTTCTCTGATGCTAAACCGAGTGCCATTTGGTCTGTCTTGCATAGTTCCAGAACCGCTGGCTACTAAGTCGGACTTCATAACTAATGTTTCGTCTAGGCTAACTTTGCCTGCGTCTACATCTTGATAAAAAGCAATCAGAATAGGTAATTTGATGGTACTCGCGGCCGGAAATACTCGATCGCCCTTGATGTCCAAATAGTTTCCTGTATCTAAATCCAGAAAAAACATTCCGGCGCTGAGGGATCTATACTGTTCGATCGCACTTTCGATTTGAGGCTTGATTGCGCTCATTTCGTAACCTGTTCGCATCTCCAAATCAGCGGCATAATTTCTCGGAGTTGCTGAAGAAACAGTTGGCGTAACTTGACCTGGTTTTTGTTCTATCCGGGTAATAGCTGTTGGTTGAAAAACTTCGTTGCCCGCTATTTGCTCGGGATTCGGCAACTGAAACGACCAGCGAGTGGAAGATTCTCTAATGACTCGGACTTTTTGCGGGTCTAACTTATAACCGGGAGTTAATTGTATCACTAACCTGGTAGTTTGGGTGTCAAACTGCCCGACTCTAATTTGTTGAATAGCTGAGTTGTAACTTTGAGGAGTTTCGGGATATTCCAAGACTATTCCCGGTAAATCAATTACTAAGCGGGTGGGATTGGCGATTAGTTTGACGGACGGCTGAACTCCTGAATCTGTTGTTAAATTGAGTTGGTTTTGGCTGGCATCGAAGTGCCAAGATGTTAGTGTATCAGCTTTTGCAGGCAGGGCGACCGACAAAACACTAATTAAAGCAGGCAACAGCCATCGCAGTTTTGGAGTCATTTTTGAAGAGAAAGAGTTTAACGGCGGCAACGAGAAAGCGGCTGTCACAGTGTTCTCAACCGCTTTCGAGGCGAACCACATAGCATCATACAGTCAACTTTGGCTCGCAGCCGTAATTTTTATTATTTGTTTTGAGAAAAATTTGTTTTGGGGCTTATATCAAATCCGGTGCTATTACCCCTTTTTCTTCCTGTCTCGCGCAGGCGGGCGAAAGTTTGTGTAGCCGTGAATTCTCTTCGCAGAGTTCTTGTTGGATCTGCGCTAATTGTATTCGCCTTAGATGAATTAAAGTTGTGCGACATCCCGATTTCTAGCATCTTCGAGCGAGTCGATCGCGGCTTTGAGAAACACTTTTCCTTTAGCAACAAATCGGCGATCGCTCAAAGGATCGTAAGCTTCCCAATTACCGCTAACTTCGCGATCGCGCCACAAAAACCAGCAGCGGTAGATTTCCCCGCTATCTATATCATCGCACAAAGCCAGCCAATCATCCCCCGTGAGATCGCTGGCATCTAATGCTACCAATTCAACCCACGCAAGTGCAGTACAAGCATCGATAGCCTCAGCATCACCCAAGTCAGATTTTGTCGCGGTAGCTGTAGGTGAGTAAAGTTGAGATTTCATAAGTTCTTCCTAATTAAATGAATGAATTTGACTATTTTTTGAACGGGCTAGGTAATGCAAGTGGCTCACCTCCCTCTTGATTAATTTCTACCCCATCAAATTTTGCAGTAGCTGATGCTTCTGTTAAATTATTAAGTGTATTAATTGTGAAAATGGCGGCGGTTCCTAAAGCTGCCATTGCCAGTCTGTGTAAGATTTTGCTCATTTTGCTGCTCCTTTTTTGCTTCGTGTATCTACTCTAAAAAGTTAAGCGGGCATTAGCGGGGGAGATTGGGGAGTTAAGAAAAATTTGTGCTCCTAATATATCTTCAACAGTTGAAGCCGTTATCCGGAAAGAGTTTGAGGAGTCGAGCGCCCAAAAAAACTCTGGCCGTAAAATTTCTTAAATTCCGGCTGGCTGACTATCTCCCTTAAAATCGCCTAAAATAGGAACTTAAGGCGTTAAAGTTCCTAGATTCCTTTCCCTTTCAGTGCAAGCGAAGTGCTTAAGTCAAAACGCGATCGCGGTCGCATTCTCACTGCCTCTGGCTTAAAGAAACTTAACGAGGCGCTCCAAGAATGGTCTGACCGACATAACATTAGAGGTACTCTGACTGAAATCGAGGCTGAGTCTGGCGTCGGTGCCGATACAGTCAGCAAAATTAAGCAGGGTAGAGAAGGTGCGGATTTGAGTAAAATTCGGCAGTTGTTCGCGGCTTTTGAGATGAGTCTGGCGAATGGCGACCACCGATCGGCTAAACTTGAGGAAGCGGAAAATTTAGACGAGCCCGAAATTTTGCCACCTGCGGGGGAAAAAGCCACCAGCAGCAGAATTGTTAAAATATTTGTCAGTTATCGCAGCGCAGAACCCGATCGCGAGTTGGGAAAACAGTTAGAAACGGCATTAAGCGCGATCGGTCATACAGTTTTCACAGCAGAAAATAACATTAGATTGGGAGATAATTGGTTCGATCGCATTAATTTCTTCCTCCAAGAATGCGATTATTTGCTGCTACTGTTGCCGCCAACGGGAAACCAAAGCGAACTACTAACATATCAAGTTCAGCAAGCAAAAGAACTACAAGACTCCCGCCCTGACAGAAAACCAATAATTCTCCCCATCCGCGTCGGCTTTCCCCTGAACGCGCCTCTAAATCACGACTTGCGGGGCTATCTGTACCGCATCAAACAGAGGGAATGGAAAACCACCGCTGACACTCCAATTATTATCAAAGAAGTTCTGAATTTGCTAGCAGAAAAACCCGCACCCGTCACAGAACAAACGGAAGACTTAACACGAAAACAGCTATTAGAAATTAGCAGCGACGAAATACCTCTACCCGCCGCCGAACCCGAATTACCGGGAGGACAAGTCGATGTCGCTTCTCAATTTTATGTAGAACGCCCGCCCATCGAAGAACGCTGCTATCAAACTATTGTGCAGCCCAGCGCGTTAATTAGAATCAAAGCACCGAGACAAATGGGCAAAACTTCCTTGATGGCAAGAATTTTGCATCACGGATCTCGCCAAGGTTATTGCACCGTGCCGCTAACTTTTCAGTTAGTAGATAAAGGCGTATTTGCCAACTTAGATAAATTCTTAAAGTGGTTTTGTGCTTACGTCGGCCGCGAGTTGCACTTACCCAATCAGTTAGACGATTATTGGGACGAGATTTTTGGCAGTAAAGTTAACTGCAAAGATTACTTTGAAAAATACATTTTACCGCAAATCGACAGTCCTTTAATTTTAGGATTAGACGAACTCGATCGCGTTTTCCAATATCCCGACATTGCCGAAGACTTTTTAGGACTGCTGCGGGCGTGGCACGAAGAATCGAAGCGGCGCGACATCTGGAAAAAACTGCGATTAATTGTAGTTCACTCCACCGAAGTTTACATCCCGATGAACATCAATCAATCGCCTTTCAACGTCGGACTGCCCGTAGATTTGCCAGAATTCAACTCTCAGCAAATACAAGATTTAGCAGCGCGCCATAATTTGAATTGGTCGGAGGCAGAAGTTGAAAAATTGACAGCAATTGTCGGCGGACATCCCTATTTAGTGCGAGTTGCATTATATCACATTTCGCGTTCGGATTTGACACTCGATGAATTAAAAGAAACTGCGATCGCAGATGCGGGAATTTACAGCGACCATTTGCGCCGGCAGTTGTGGAATTTAGAAGAATATCCAGAGTTGGCGCAGGGGATGAGAGAAATTGTGGCGGCGGATTCTCCTGTGCAATTAAAGGCGATGCAGGCGTTTAAATTAGACAGTTTGGGGTTGGTGAAATTGCAGGGTAACGAGTGCGTGCCGAGGTGCGAACTGTATCGACAATATTTTAAAACTAATTGGGGAGTTAATTAATTGGAGATTTTAGCTGGTTAATGAGGTAGAATCAGCAGTAGGGTGAAAGATCGGCACAAATATCGCATCATGGCGATCGCTCCGGCTTTCCCCTGTGCAGTATCAACGTAAAATACGATCGATGACTGAAGAAAACGTCACTCTAAGAAAGTCTCTTGACTTAGATAAATTAATTCCAATTCTGCCACAAGCAGAAGATATTAACTACTGGCGCGGACTCAACCCCAATTCAACTATTTCCGATCGACCATTTGAAGGTTTTTCGGAAGTGTTAGGAATCCAAAAAGCAGAAATTCACGAGTACAGGCTGCAACTGCGAGAAGAAGGTTATTTCCAAACACCTAGCGTAATACCTGCTGCTACTATTCAGGAGATGCGCGACTGTATAGAAAATGTCCGAGAAGCAGGGTTCCCGACAATGTTTGCCCTCGTCTACGATGTCTTCTATCAAGTATTTGGTTACTTTAACTCAACCTTGACAGGAATTTTGGGAAACGGCTACAAGCTAGTTCCAAATTTTTGGGTTTATTACATAGAAACTTCTGACAGCGGCAAAGGATTTGAGCCTCACCGCGACGCCGAGTACGAAAATACTATAGACTCCAACGGTATGCCGACAGTGCTTACTCTTTGGGTGACAATTACTGAGTCTAATCCCCTCAATTCATGTATGTACATGATTCCGGCAAACCGCGATCCAGAGTATGCTGAAGCCATCAAAAATCTCAAGACAAAAGCTACTAAATTTGCCTTGGAAGATATCCGGGCTTTACCGACACAAGCTGGTACTCTATCGTGCTGGGATCAATACGTTTTTCACTGGGGAAGCCGCAGCAGCAGTCGGGCTAAATCGCCTCGAATTAGCTATGCCGTATATTGTCAGCGAGGGGATATTCCACCAGTTGATGATGTGATTGTCGATATCCCCTCAGTGCTTGATTTCCCAAGGCGGTTATCTCTGATTTGCAGAGGTTTGTATCGTTATTCTTACGCGAGTTTACAGCCATCCCCACAGGCGGAAGCACTGTTAGATTTCTTGACGAAGCATACGGCACCTATTAAAAAAACTTAATATAGTTTTCCTAAAAAGCCAGTCTTCTCTATTCCGGTTGCATGGGAATGATTTAACCGCTATTGACGCAGAGTACGCAGAGTCTCCAGAAGAGAGAGATGGGAATAACTAACCAGGCTTTGGTATAATTTCTGTAATTAATAATCAGGTGAACGGTGATCGTGAACGATATTTTTTTGGTAACTTCCGATAATTGGCTAGACTGGATAGCCGTGTTTGGTTATCTAGGTTTGACTGCTTTCATTACATGGCGCGTGTTTACCGCAAAGTAGAGAGATTATGAAATTACCTTCTTCCTCTTCTTCTTCTTTCTTACTTCGCGTGCTTCGCGCCTTCGCGGTTCGTTAAATAAACAGTAAAATAAGACAATCATCAACTAGCCCATACAGCTATGTCGCCCGTCGAAAGTGTCGCAGCAATTCCGAACGATCTGATTTTGCGCTTGAGCATCGAGCAGTATCATGCGATAATTCAAGCTGGTATTCTCACCGATGATGACTCTGTAGAATTGCTGGAAGGTTGGCTGGTTTTCAAAATGCCCAAAAATCCACCGCATCGAGCAACAACTCGTCTTGTCAGAACAGCTTTAGAGAACCTTTTGCCTGCGGGGTGGTATGTTGATTCCCAAGAACCGATAACGCTCTCCAACAGCGAACCCGAACCTGATATATAGCAATCCTAAATGATTTTCTATATCTAGAGCAATCCTAAATGATTTTCTTT
>JAUBOM010000196.1:0-9301 GCA_036700245.1 Microcoleus vaginatus BM001213989 | reverse complement strand
GGGTCAAGGCTTCAATCTAAAATCTAAAATCTAAAATCTAAAATCGATTGACTTCACTGGCTGCGTTTGGCGATCGTTATTACAAATAGAAGGTTAGTTTACCGCATTGTCGATCGTACTCGCATCCAGTCTAGGGCGATCGAAATATTTCTCAACAAATCTTCAACCTTGGCCTTGCGGGTTTCGTCTTTTTGTGCACGTAAACTTCGCGATTTCCCAGCGCCCGGTTTAATCTTCCAAAAATTTTAATTTTACAAATTCGAGAAAAACGGTTTTTTGTAACATTTTACACATTTTCGCATCAAGTTTGCTGTTACGGTTTGAAACAGAGCAATCTAGTAGGATTGCACGCTACAGTATGCTTACCTTTCAAAAAGCTAAGTGCATTGCTGTTACCAACAGTCTCGAATAACTCCTTGGGTTGCAAACAGGACTTATACAGACAAAAAACGAAAAATTTAACCGCTTCTAGGGTTCCGATTTGAATCAGTTTCTAAGTCAGCTTAGAAAGTTCAAGTGCTGGTCCGAGAGAAGCAGACTGGTCATCTCAATATTTTATTAATTTGAGGGAAACACTAGCCAGTTACACGGCGGGATAAAAGCCCGGGAGAAACGCGATCGGTCATCAAGACTCGGTTCGTTAGCTCTCGGGCTTTATCCTTGTATATCAAGGGGGTTTGCGGCAGCTAAGGAAGCCAAAGAAGGTGCAAAAGCTCGATCGACATATTCACCTCTAACCAGCAACCATAATATGCTATGAATATCCGATATTGCTCCCCAAAAATAACGCGATCGCCCTTATCCTACTGCGCCCTATTTTTCATCACCTTGTTTTTCGCTGTCGGCTGCGTCAACCCGGCAATTTATATCAAAACCACGACAGAAAGCGAAGCAGCTTCTTCAGTAAGTGCTGATGCAGTTAGCCTCGGATTCAGCGCGTGGCCCGGCTGGTTTCCTTGGCAAATTGCCAAAGAGCAAAAGATATTTGAAGCCAACAATGTTGCTGTAGACTTAAAATGGTTTGACGGCTACTTAGAATCGATCGGCACCCTCACAGCAGGACAGATAAATGCTAACAGCCAAACCCTCGGCGATACAGTAAACTCCATATCAGGCGGCGCCGACCAAGTAATTGTTTTAGTCAACGACAACTCGACGGGAAATGACAAAGTGATTGTCGCCGAAGGCATCAATTCCGTTGCCGATTTGAAAGGTAAAAAAGTTGCAGCCGAGGAAGGTACAGTCGATCACTTTTTATTGCTGTTAGGGCTGAGAAAAGCAGGTTTATCAGTGCAGGACATTCAATTTGTACCGCTGGAAACCGGCAAAGCTGCGGCTGCTTTCGTCGGAGGACAAGTCGATGCGGTGGCAGTATTTGCGCCGTTTACCACGCAAGCATTAAAACGATCGAACAGCAAGGAACTTTTTAGTTCCAAAGATTTTCCGGGGGCGATTTCCGACCATTTGGTATTCACCCGAAAGTTTATTGGCGAACACCCCGATCGAGTGCAAGCCCTGGTCAATTCATGGTTTGCAACATTAGAATACATGAAATCAAATCAAGACAAATCTTACCAAATTCTAGCCAACCGCGCCGGAGTCAGCGTCGAGGAATACAAAGAATATGAAAACGGCACTAAGATATTTACGATCGAAGAAAACTTGAAAGCCTTTCAACCGGGAAATGACATGACATCATTGCAGTTTGCGGCGGCCGAAATGACTAAATTTCTCGTCGATGTAAATTTAGCAAAAACCCAACCCGATATCAGCAAATTATTTGACGATCGCTTTATAAAAGCTTATGCAGAAGGTAAAAGCTAAAAGGCAGAATTTACAATTTTGCAGACACAAAAAACTTTTAACAATATTCTTTTTTAAAATACCAAAAAGCTACTAAAATTACTCGCTCAACAGTTCTGCAATTAAATCATGCCACCAAATCCCGAACCCCGATCGATCCAATCCCACCTCAAGCAAAAAAACCTAAATCCCACCGTTTTCTGGCGGATTGCGGAAGAGATACCACAACCCCTCAATATTGGGTTAACGGTAACATCGATCGCACTGCCGCTGCTGCTGTGGTGGCTAGTAACAACCTTCGCCAACGTAGACCCCAAATTTTTGCCTTCCCCCGGCAAAGTTTTAGAGGCATTTGGTCGGCTGTGGAACACTCGCGAACTTTTGAAAGACACAGTAGCGAGTTTGTGGCGGGTGGGAGTGGGCTTTCTGTTCGCCTTGCTTTTTTCCATACCAATTGGCGTGCTGATGGGCAGTTTTCCCAGTATTCGCGCCTTGCTGGAACCCATGTTCGGCTTGATGCGATATATGCCCGCACCAGCATTCATTCCCCTATTAATTCTCTACTTGGGAATCGGGGAAGAACCCAAAATTACCCTGATATTTATCGGCGTCTTTTTCTTCAATTCGCTGATGGTGATGGATACAGTCAAGTTTGTTCCAAAAGACTTGATCGAAGCTACTTATATGTTGGGCGGCAATCGCTGGGAAATCCTCACTCAAGTTATTTTTCCCCACGTTTTGCCGGGAATTCTTGATGCTAGCCGCATCAACCTAGCTGCGGCTTGGCAATTGGTAATCGTCTCCGAATTGATTGCCGCCACCGAAGGCTTAGGCCGCCGGATTAGCGTCGCAGGTCGATTTCTCCGAACCGATGAAATTTTTGTCGGGCTGATTGTCATTGGGGCGATCGGACTGACTTTTGACTTGCTTTTTCAATATCTGCTGCGGGTTTCTTGTAAATGGTCAAGTCAGAAACATTAAGCAGATATTAAAAGGCAGAATGGTGTCATTTTTTTTACTTACAATACAGAGGATAAACTCATGTTTCTACAAATCAACAACCTGCACAAAAACTTTGAAACGAAAAACGGTAAATTAGTTGTCCTCAAGGACATCAATATGAGCATCAAGCAAGGCGAATTTATCTGCGCGGTAGGCGCATCCGGTTCGGGAAAATCTACTCTGTTGAGGCAGATTGCGGGATTGGACAAGCCGACAACAGGGGAAGTGAAAATTGACGGCAAAGAAGTTGTTTCGCCTGGGCCGGATCGAGGTATGGTATTTCAGCATTACACTCTTTATCCTTGGATGAACGTGCAGGAAAATGCCGAGTTTGGCCTCAAACTTCAAGGCCTGTCCAAGAAAAAGCGGCGCGAACAAGCCAGCTATTATTTGAGTGTGGTAGGATTGACGCAGTTTGCTTCATCGCTACCGAAGGAATTGTCGGGCGGGATGAAACAGCGGGTGGCGATCGCCCGCGCCCTCGCTTCTGAACCTAAAGTGTTATTAATGGATGAACCTTTCGGCGCCTTGGACATCCACACTAAAGAATCGATGCACGAATTCATGCTGGATTTGTGGCGCCGCACTCAGATTACAATCTTTATGATTACCCACGATGTCGAAGAAGCGGTGTTTCTTTCCAATCGGATTTATGCTTTGGGCGCTCGTCCCGGTACAGTGAGAAAGGAAATGTCGATTAATTTGCCCGATCGCACTCCCAGCATTAAACGGCACACCAAATTCCACGATTACCGCGACGAACTCATGGATTTGATGCGGAAACACGGACAGGAAGCAGTTGCAATGGCTGCTTAAATAGAAATAGGTTTGTATAGCCTTTCTCAGGTAAATGAGGTACTCCTGGGCATGGGGCATGGGGCATGGGGCATGGGGCATGGGCATAGGACTCTCCCCCATACCTCACCACGCTTGAAAACCGCTATAAATATTACTTTGGGATCAGGCGGGTTGAGCAGCTAATATCATGTCCGGTTGAATAGTTATAATACTTTTGTCCCATCATGCCCGATGCCCGATGCCCGTATAGGATTTATAAGTAATTAACCGGACTTGATATAAGACATACTATTGTTTTATTTCGTTGACCTACCCAAATACATCAAGAGGAACTTATGGTGCAACTATCATCGATCGACCCAAACTCACAAATAGATTCAAGCCTCGTATTAATCGAAGAAACCGTACCGGGCGGCGCGTACTGGTCGGGAGTCATCAAGCGGGGAAACACCCTGCGAATCACCGATTTAGAAGGCTCTCGCGGCGTTTCCATGCTGTGCTACAACGCCGACAATGCGATCGAACGTTTCAACGCAGCAGACACCGCCAAAATTCAATTCAACGCCTTTCTCAAACAAGGCATGGTGATCTACACAGACATGGGGCGCATCCTATTTTCCATCACCCAAGACACCTCCGGCTGCCACGATTTGCTAGGAGGATGCAGCAACGCCATTAGTAATGCCAAAAAATACGGCGAAGGAGACTGGAAAAACTCCCGCGACAACTTCCTCAAAGCCCTAAGCCGGTGGGGATTGGGCAAAAAAGATATCATGCCCAACCTCAACTTATTTACTCGCATTGCCGTCAAACCAGACGGCACGATGGAGTTTCGCGGAAGCTGCGAGAAACCGGGTAGTTTTATCGATTTGCGAGCCGAAATGAACGTATTGACCATTATCTCTAACTGCCCCCACATCCTGCATCCGGGTTCAATTTACGATCCCAAACCCATCCAAATTCAGATTGTGAAAACCCCCGCACCCGCACCAGACGACTTGTGCCGCACCGCCAACCCGGAAGCCGTGCGCGGCTTTATCAACACCGATGCTTTGTTCCTGCAATAAACCCGATTTCACCACTCAACTTTGTCCGCACCAATCGGCGGTAAAAAAATTCTGTAATTCCATCACAAAAAGTGAACCATGACTGCAACTACTCAACAAATCCTCGATCCAAAAACTGCAATTTATAACGAAGTTTTACCCGCCAGACATCCCTGGTCTCGTGTCATCAAAAAAGGACAGATTCTCCGCATTGTAGATTTAGGCGGAAATCAAGCAGTAGATTTTTTAGTTTACAATGCCGATGACCCTTCCGAACGCTACAGCGCTCCCGATACGATCGTCAATCAAGGCAACATCTTTGTCACTACAAACAGCCAACTCATTTCCAACGAAGGGCGAGCCATGATGACCATAATTGCTGACTCCTGCGGGCGGCACGATACCTCCGGCGGCGCCTGTAGCTGCGAGAGCAATTCGGTGCGGTTTGGACTCGATAAAAAATACCAGCACGCCTGTGTTGAAAATTTCCTCGCCGCAATTCTTCCCTACGGTTTGGGTAAGCGAGATTTAGTCAGCAATATCAACTTCTTTATGAATGTTCCGGTTAGCGAAGATGGCACGCTAGAAATTGTTGACGGCATCTCCGATCCGGGAAGCACAGTTGATTTGCGAGCCGAAATGAACGCGCTAGTTGCTATTTCTAACTGCCCGCAAATGAACAATCCTTGCAATGCTTACAATCCTACGCCGATTCAGTTGATTGTTTGGGATTCCGTGTAATCTAATATGCCCGCCGCGAGCTATTAGAATCCGCCGCGAGGGGGACGCTAGCACTATTGTTAGCGCCCTTCCCTATTGCCCCAAGAGACTTGCATGGCATTCCCAAGCTTTCCTATCTAGAAATTATCTGCGTTTATCTGCGTTCATCTCCCTTACATCTGCGGTTGACTTATCAATCAAAGATTTATACAATTACCCAAATGTTTAACAAAGTTTTGATTGCAAATCGCGGTGAAATTGCCTGCCGAATTATCCGCACGCTCGATCGCCTCGGAATTGCTTCGGTAGCAGTATATTCTGAAGCCGACGCCCGCGCCAAGCACGTTTTCGCCGCCAGCGAAGCAGTTTGTATCGGTGCAGCCGCCGCAGCCGAGAGTTATTTGCGGTTCGATCGCATTCTCGAAGTTGCGCGCCAAACAAAAGCTCAAGCTATCCATCCGGGTTACGGCTTTTTGAGCGAAAATGCTGAATTTGCCGAAGCTTGTGCAAGCGAAAATATTGCATTTATCGGCCCCACTCCGAGTCAGTTGCGCTGCTTTGGATTGAAGCACACCGCGCGGGAAATAGCCGCTGCAAATCAAGTGCCGCTAACTCCCGGAAGCGAACTTTTAGCAAGTTTAGAGGATGCGGAAAAAGCGGCTGGGGCGATCGGCTATCCGGTGATGCTCAAAAGTACCGCAGGCGGTGGGGGCATTGGTTTGCAGGCTTGTTTTGGCGATCGAGATTTAGCAGAAGCATTTGAAAAAGTACAGCGTTTGAGTCAAAGCAATTTTAAACAAAGCGGCGTTTTTTTAGAGAAATATATTCAAACAGCCAGGCACATAGAAGTCCAAATCTTTGGGGATGGCAAAGGAAATGTCATAGCCTTGGGCGAGCGAGATTGTTCGGTGCAGCGGCGCAATCAAAAAGTAATTGAAGAAACCCCCGCCCCTGGTATTAGCGACGAACAACGAAATCAGTTGTACGGTGCAGCAGTGCGGCTGGGAAAAGCGGTAAATTACCAGTCAGCCGGTACTGTTGAATTTGTATTTGATGTCGATGCGAAACAGTTTTATTTTTTGGAAGTCAACACGCGCTTGCAAGTTGAACACGGCGTTACTGAAGCTGTTAACAACATCGACCTCGTTGAGTGGATGGTAAAACAGGCTTCTGGAGATTTGTTCCCCCTGGAAGAGTACCGCTATCGGCCGCAGGGACACTCAATTGAGGTGCGAATTTATGCGGAAGATGCCGGCAAGAATTTTCAGCCGAGTTCCGGCTTGCTGAATCAAGTTGCGTTTCCCGAAAACGTCCGCTGCGACAGTTGGATAGAAACCGGCACGGAGGTTACTCCTTTTTACGATCCCCTGCTAGCCAAAGTAATCGTTTGCGGGGATAATCGAACGCAGGCGATCGTAAAACTAAAAGCTGCTTTAGATGCCAGTGAAATAGCGGGAATTGAAACTAATTTAGATTACCTCCGCCAGATTTTGGACGATGCTCGATTCAGCCGGGGCGAACTGAGCACGCGCTTTTTAAACTCTTTTGAATACGCACCTTTAACGATCGATGTATTGGATGGGGGAACCTACAGCAGCATTCAAGATTATCCGGGGCGGATTGGCTATTGGGATGTTGGCGTACCGCCTTCTGGGCCGATGGATCATCTGGCATTTCGATCGGCAAATCGTTTAGTAGGAAATCCCGAATCGACAGCAGGATTGGAATTCACAGCGACAGGCCCAACTCTGCGGTTTAATGCCGATACAGTCATTAGTTTAACCGGTGCAACTATGAAGGGAACGCTAAACGGCGAATCGGTGCCGTTTTGGACGGCAATTCCCGTAAAAGCTGGCAGCATCCTCAAGTTAAAAGCCATTCAAGGCGGCGGCTACCGCACTTATTTAGCGGTAAAGCACGGCTTTAATGTCCCCGATTATTTGGGCAGCAAATCAACTTTTGTACTGGGCAAATTTGGCGGACACGCGGGCCGCACGCTGCGTCCGGGAGATGTTCTTAAACTGCTTCAAACTGCAACTCTGGAAGCGGAATTATCTTTGCCTCCGGAACTAATTCCCACCTACAGCAATAATTGGGAAATCGGCGTTTTGTACGGGCCTCACGGCGCGCCGGATTTCTTTACTGAGTCAGACATCGAAATGTTTTTCTCTACAGAATGGCAGGTGCATTACAACTCGACGCGGACGGGCATTCGGCTGATCGGCCCGAAGCCCACCTGGGCGCGTCAAGACGGAGGAGAAGCGGGTTTGCACCCGTCTAACATTCACGATAATGCTTACGCGATCGGCACGATCGATTTTACGGGCGATATGCCAGTAATTCTCGGTCTTGACGGCCCGAGTTTGGGAGGTTTTGTGTGTCCTGCTACTATTGTGCAGTCGGAATTGTGGAAAATCGGGCAACTGAAACCGGGGGACAGCATTCGCTTTCACTGTTTGAGTTTTGCTGACGCTTTGCAGCGGGAATTAGCACAAAATAGGCAAATTGCTACTTTTTGTTTGCCTGTTTTTGGGGAAAAAGCGGAGGAATTGCCCGCAGTTCCCGCTTCTCCAATTTTGCACGAAATTCCCGGATCTCCGGGACAGGTTGCTGTTACTTACCGTCAAGCTGGCGATAAATATATTCTAGTTGAATACGGCCCGTTGGTGCTGGATTTAAATTTGCGTTTTCGGGCGCACGCATTGATGGAACAGTTGAAAGCAAATCCGTTGCCTGGTGTTATCGAATTAGTGCCGGGAATGCGATCGCTCCAAATTCACTTTGAGGGCCGCCAGATTTCGCAACTGCAGCTAATGCAGGCGCTGATTGCGGCGGAGGCGGAACTTCCGGCGATCGAGGATTTGGAAGTGCCGGCGCGAATTGTGCACTTGCCTTTATCTTGGGAAGATGAATCGACGCTGTTGGCCATTGAAAAATATATGCAGTCTGTGCGATCGGATGCACCTTGGTGTCCCAGCAATATTGAGTTTATTCGCCGCATAAACGGGCTTGACAGCATCGAACAAGTCAGAGAAATTGTATTTAATGCTAGCTATTTAGTAATGGGTTTGGGAGACGTTTATTTAGGCGCGCCCGTCGCGACTCCCCTCGATCCGCGCCACCGTTTGGTTACTACTAAATACAATCCCGCCCGCACTTGGACTCCTGAAAATGCAGTGGGCATTGGCGGCGCGTATTTGTGCGTTTACGGGATGGAAGGGCCGGGAGGTTATCAATTTGTCGGCCGCACGGTGCAAATGTGGAATCGCTTCAAACAAACGGCGGATTTCCAGTCTGGTAAACCTTGGCTTTTGCGCTTTTTTGACCAAATCCGATTTTATCCGGTTTCTCATGAGGAATTGCACCGCTGTCGGGAAGCATTTATCGAAGGGAAGTTTAAATTAAAGGTTGAGGAAATCACTTTTAATTTGAGAGAATACAATGAGTTTTTGCATTCTATTGCTAACAGTGCGGCTGAGTTTAAAGCGCAGCAGCAGGCCGCATTTAATGCAGAGCGCGATCGCTGGGCCGCATCCGGGGAATTTGAAGCTGAATCAGCAGCAGAATCCTCGGCGGATGTGGCTTCTGAAACAGCGGCGGAGGTTACTTTGCCGATCGGCTGTGAGGCTGTTGTCGCTCACGTTTCGGCTAATGTTTGGCAGGTGCTGGTTAATGTTGGAGATGCGGTTGCAGAGGGCGATCGCCTGTTAATTTTGGAAGCGATGAAAATGGAAATTGCTATTACTGCTGATGTTGCGGGCACTGTTGCCGAGTTGTTTTGTGAAAAGGGGCAAACGGTGACAGCCGGACAAATTCTCGTGGCGGTTCAACCCCATTAAAGATACTTCATATCAATTCCGGTTGCACCGTCCGTGATTGTTGACTGTTGACTGTTGACTGTAGAAGGAGGGGTGGAAAAACTCAATGGTTGA
>JAUBOM010000195.1:0-9413 GCA_036700245.1 Microcoleus vaginatus BM001213989 | reverse complement strand
GGGAGTCGGGCGGCGTGGGGGAGTCGGGCGGTGTGGGGGAGGGGGAGATGGAAGGGATGTCGATCGCCCTTCCTTCCAATAGTTGTTGGCGTGCGATTTGCAAGTTTTGGGCGATCGCCCAACCCTCGGATTGCAACCGTTGTAGAGTCAAGTCTGGAGAGTCGATCAAATCTCTGAGGGGTTCGGCGACTTTCCCAAAATCCGGCAATTGCAGCATTCCAGCCAAACCGGAGAGTTGATAGTAAACCTGGTTGAGGGCGGTCACGCTTTTTGCCAAATCTGCCTCAGAAGCTTGGGAAAGGTCGGTTTCCAGGCGATTGAAGAGTGGGAGCACATCGTGTTCAAAAATCAGTTTCAGGGTTTCCGGGGCGGCCGATTGGCTGGCTGCGGGGACTGGCGAATGTTCTGGCTTGCCGTACTTGGCCTCGAACTGAGCGAAAATTTGGGCGATCACCTCCAAGTTTTCTGTTTGATCGGGAGTTGTGACATCGGAGTGTTGAATTGATTCGAGGGCAATCTTTTTGAGAGCATCCACGCCTTGCAGCAAAACACTCACAGTAGCCGGTTCCAGAACTGACAAGTCTGTGCGATCGCGCAAAATAACAAAACAGTCCTCCAGCGTGTGAGCCGCCGCCGATACGTTTTGAAAGCCCAACATCGAACCCGCACCTTTAATCGAGTGAGCCGCCCGAAACATTTCTTTAACTGCCGCTTGTCGCTCTTTCAACCCTGCAGCTTCCATCGCCAGCAGGTTCGTCTCCATTAACTGGAGAAACTCTTCGCATTCTGCGGTAAAAGCATCTATTAATTCGTTTAAATCGTCATCATTCATATTAGTCTGTTGTCTGTTGTCTGTTGACAGTTAACTGTTAACTGTTGTCTGTTGGCAGTTTTTTTATATATGATGTCCCGTTATTTAACTGTAATTGTTGCCAGGGTGGGTTCACGATTATCTATAAATTCGCATTCAGGATATTTGTCAACCCGCCTCGACAACAACGATAGTTATTAGTGAGTCGTATAACAGTCAACTGTCAACTGTCAACTGTCAACTGTCAACTGTCAACTGACTAACTGCGGAAATTCGCCACCGACTTTTGCAATTTGCTGACCGAACCAGACAGATCGTCCAAAGAAGCCTTGACATCCGCACCTTTTTGTGCGGTTGTATTAGCAATCTCGTTGACTTGCTGCATACTGTTAGAAACTTCCTCAGCCGAAACAGTTTGCTTCGCAGATGCGCGCGTAATATTCTGCACCAAAGCATTCATTTCTCGACTAACTTCGATGATGGCATTGAGGTGAGTTTTAGCTTCGCTTGCCAGCTTAGTGCCTTCGACTACCTCCAGCGTCCCCGATTCCATTGCCTTCATCACGCGGCTGATTTCTTCTTGAATTGTACCGACAATTTCGGAGATTTCCTCAGTAGCGCCGGCCGATCTTTCTGCTAATTTCCGCACTTCTTCGGCGACAACTGCAAAGCCTAAACCTTGTTCGCCGGCTCGCGCCGCCTCAATAGTAGCATTCAGAGCTAATAAATTAGTTTGCGAAGCAAGTTGAGAAATCGAAGTCACAATTTTGCCAATTTGCTGCGAAGATTCTCCCAAACGCTTCATCATTTTTGAGGTAGAGGCGATCGTCACCCGGAGCCCGTTAATGCCTTCGACAGCTCGATCGACAGCCAGACCGCCGACTTCAGCCGTTTGAGAAGACTGCTGGGCAACTGTTTCGGCGCGCACCGAAACATCTCGCACGTCGCGGATCGAATTCACAATCCGCTCGATTTCCCGCATGATGGCAGATATTTTTGTGGCTTGAATTTCCGCCTGTTGGGTCAGTTGACTGGTATTGTTAATAGACTCGCCGGTGGCAGATGTTACCTGTTCGGCTAAAGTTTGAATTCCCGTTACCACCTTCCGCAGAGAACTGATTAAGAAGTTGAAAGAGTCGGCGACAGCACCTAAAACGTCGTTAGTCACTTCCGCCCTGACTGTCAAGTCGCCTTGAGCGGCGCCTTTAATTTCTCCCAACAATTTGAGGACTTGCTGCGTCAGAGAATCAGCTTCAGCTTTGCGTTCTGCTGCCAATTTTTCCAGTCCTTCTTCTGCCTCTTTGCGCTCGGTGATGTCAAAGCGAATGGCGATATATTTGATTATTTTGCCACTGGTATCAAAGATGGGGGAGAT
Source organism: Microcoleus vaginatus BM001213989 (assembly GCA_036700245.1). GTDB lineage: Bacteria > Cyanobacteriota > Cyanobacteriia > Cyanobacteriales > Microcoleaceae > Microcoleus. Next base: position 7,227 of record JAUBOM010000195.1, on the reverse strand, counting down.
CGTCGAATCTACCCAGTAAAACGAGCCATCTTTGCGTCGGTTTTTGATTTCCCCTTTCCACACCAAACCGCGAGAAATTGTCACCCACATTTCTGTAAAAAATGATTTGGGATGGTAGCCCGAATTGATGAGGCTGTGGTTGTGGTGTAGGAGTTCTGCCATGCTGTAACCGGATATTTCAATAAATCTGTCGTTGGCGTAGGTAATCATGCCTTGGACATCAGTTTCGCTGACGATCGCAGCTTCGTCTAGGGCATTTTGCCGAGTTTTTAGTTCTTGCAGCAAGCGTTCCTGTGTCTCGGCCAACTGCTGCATTTGCTGCTGGGAAGCTCTTTCCTGGGTGACGTTGCGGCAAACTACTACGCCGCCTTTGAGTGCGCCCGTTTCGTCTTTGAGCGGCCGGCCGGTAATTTTCACCCACAGGCCCTCTGGATTCCCTGCGTGGCGCGTGAAAACCTCTACGTTGTCAGGAGATTCTCCTCTCAGTGCCCGTGTTAAGGGGATCTCGGCTGTGGGATAGGGAGTTACCGTATCGGGTAAAAATAAACCGTATTTTGCTGACCACTCGTCGGGAAGAGTATTTGTCGAACCCGTGCCAAAGATATTTTCGGCGGCGGGGTTGAACAAAAGAAAATTGCCTTTTTCGTCGGCAGCAATTATGCCGTCGCCAATGCTGTTTATTAGCAGTTGCAAGAGATTGCTTTGCTGCCGAAATTGGTCTTCGGAACTGGCTAATTGGGCTGTTGTTTTTTCCAGTTGCACCATCGCCTGTTTGCTTTCGGTAACGTCGCGAGCCACTGCATACATGAGCTTTTGTTCGGTTTCAGGTCGCACTTTCCACGACAGCCACCTGTAGGTACCGTCTTTGCAGCGGTAGCGATTTTCAAAGAACTTTATTTCGGTGCCCTCGTTTACTCTTTTTGCTGCGGCTATGCTTTCTTCGCGATCGTCTGGATGGAGGAAGTTGAGAAAAGATTGGTCTTCCACTTCTTCTAGGGTGTAGCCGAGGGTTGTTACCCAAGCCGGATTGAGGCGCTTGAATCTGCCTTCAAAATCTAAAATACAAACCAAGTCTAGGGAAAGGGTAAAAAATCGATCGCGCTCTACTTCTGCTTTTTTGCGATCGGTAATTTCGATCGCCACAGCCCCGACACCGATGGGTTTGCCGTCAGATCCGGGCAAAGGAAAGTATGACGCCAGCCAATCTCGCAGGACGCCCGGTTCGTTGAAGAATGATCCCGACACCTCAAGGTTTAACAACGGTTGGTTGGTGGCGAGAACCTGCTGCAACATCGGCACTTGAGTATCGCTCATTTCGGGTATAACTTCCCTCACCGTCTTACCGAGGTGTTCGGCAACTGAGACGCCGGTGGTTGCCGCTAATTTCTCGTTGACTTGCACGAAACGCAACTGCTCGTCAAAAATACACATTGAGGTGGGGGCGGCTGCGAAAAATGCGTCAAAGCGACTTTGACGCAAAACTAATTCTCGTTCTAGGGCTTTGCGATCGCTGATGTCGCGAGCTTCGGGAATCACCAGCACGACTTTGCCGCTGTCGTCTACGATCGGCTTGAGGGAGAAGTCCACAGTTATCACAGCACCTCCAGCAACGAGCACATCGGCTTCGTAGCGGACTACCTCGCCGGCGGCGGCTTTTGCGAGCGCAGCTTGCACTTTTTGCTTGGCTTCTGGGGAAATTTGCCACCACAAATTCTCTACAAACTGCGTCCCTACGAAGTCTTCGCGCCTCAGCCCGGCGACGGCGAGGGCTGTTTGGTTGACTTCCAAAACGGTGCCGTCTGGTTTGAGCAGCCCCACTAATTGGAACGATTGATCGAAAATGGCTCGGAATAGTCTTTCGCGCTCGCGCAGCATCTCTTCTGCGCGTTTGCGATCGCTGATGTCGCGAGTAACTGTTGCCAACCCGATCGGCTCGCCGGTTTGTGGGTTTTTGACGGTAAATATGGTGAAGTCAACCGGAATGTTTTCGCCGGTTTGAAAGTTCCTCAAGCGAAATTCACCCTGCCAAAAACCGTCTCGCACAGTAGGCGGCAGGATTTCTTGTTTAAAAAACTTAACATCTTCTGCACAGAAGAAGTCATAAACACTTTTGCTTTTGACTTCTTCAATATTTAGCAATCCTACTAATTTCATTCCAGCGGGATTAAGGTATGTTGCCTCTCCCTCCAGGGTGCCCGTGCCGATAAAATCCGAGCTGCTTTCTACGATCGAAATCAATCTTTGCTTTTCTATTTCGGCTTGCTTGCGCTCGGTGATATCGTTGTTAGTTTCTAAAATTGCTTTCGGTTTTCCCTGTTCGTCTCGCTGCAAATTCCAGCGGCTGAATACGGTGATTTTGGTTTCATAATTGGTGGTGTGAATTATTTCTCCTTCCCAATAATCTTGCTCTTCTAACTGTGCCGAGATAGCTGCTAAAGGCTGGGGAAAAATGCTGTGCAATAGAGTATAAGTGCTTTTCCCCAAGGCTTCTTTTTTTGTCCAGCCGTACATCCGTTCGGCTCCCTGATTCCAATAATTAATCGTGCCGTCGATATCCCGAACGATCAAGGCGTCGCTGGCAAGGTCGAGCATTTGCAAGTTCTGCTGCAAGGCTTCTTCTGCGCGCTTGCGTTCTGTAATGTTGCGGGCGATCGTTGAAACAAATTCAACTTCTGAATTCTCAGATTTGTGGGCAATAATTACTTGAGAAACTGGTATTTCTTCGCCGTCTAAACTCTGCCAAACTGTCTCGCCACTCCACGCCCCGTCCCGGCAAGCTGCAGGGATGCCGACGTTCACAAGAGTGTCGATACTTTTGGGGGATGTCAGGTCAGAAACGCTGATTCCGGTTAAATCTGCGTGCGGGCCAACTCCCAGCATTTCTCTGGCGGCGCGGTTGAGATAAATGGCGCGCTGTTGGGAATCGGCCATGCCTACCCAGTCTGTTGTGGTTTCTAAAATTGCTTTGAACCGCAATAGTTCTTGTTCAGATTCGCGGCGATCTGTGATGTCGCGCGCCAAGCCTAGCATTCCTAAAATGTTGCCTTCTGCATCTTTGAGGGGCAATTTCTGGGTGTCGAAGGTGTGTACTTTGCCGTCGGCTAAGGTGCCTAAATCGTTGGAACCTCCGGCGAGGCGGTTCTCGGTCTGGAAGTTTTGGATTTGGTTCTGGGAATCGGTTTCGGCGTCGAAGTTGGGGAAGATGCGATCGACCGATATGCCGATTTCTGCGTCGTCTTTGCCGATAATTTCTGCTTGAGTTTTGCCGAAGACGGCGGCGAAACCTGCATTGACTAAGGTGTAGCGCAAGTTTCCATCTTTGACGAAGATGCAGTCTGGCGTAGCGTCAATGACTGTGCGCAGCAAGCTTTGGGAGCTTTGTGCTTCTGCGAGTGTGTGCCGCAGTTGTTCTTCCATTTGCACGCGCTGGGTGATATCTCTAATCGCGCAAACGAGAAATTTTCTGCCGTCGGCATCTACAAAAGTAGATTTTTTGGGGGAGACAAAGCGGGTGTTTCCTGCTGGGTCTGTGATAGTTTTTTGGATTTCGCTGCTGCTATTTGCCAAGAAAGCTAATTCGTCTTTTTCTCGCTCTGCCTCTGCTTCCTCTTTGGGCAAGAACTGGTCGTAGCATTTGCCAATTAGTTCTTCTCTGCTGCGATCTATGTATTGACAAAACGCATCGTTTAATATTATCCAGCGGTGCTGTTGGTCTTTGACATAAATCGGGTCGGGGATGGTGTTGAGGATGTTGTTTAAGAATTGTTCTGAGGCTTTTAATTGATCTTGGGCTGCGGTGCGATCGAGAATTTCCTGTTCCAATTGTGCGTTAGTTTGCAGGAGCTGCTCGGTTCTTTCATTCACTCGCTGCTCTAGTTCTGCCGTTAGCTGCTGCAACGCGGCTTCTGCCTGTTTGCGCTTGGTAATTTCGCGGCCTTCAGCGAGGATTTGAAATACTTCTCCTGTGGCATTTAACAGCGGCTTAAACGACAGGTCAATTACTTTCACATGGTTGTTGGCGTCGGTGATTTCGTATTCTTCCCGGACAAACTGGCCGGCCGAGACTTGTTTAATGTTTGTTTTTAGGCGCTGCTGGTTGGTTGGAGATGATGCCCACCCTGGTGTCAGCCAAAATTTCATTCCCAGCACTTCTGATGCTTGGAAATCGCCCAATTCTAGCGCTGTCTGATTTGCTTCGATCAGAGTACCGTCTGACTCCAATAATGCGATCGCTTGAAAAGCTTGGTCGAAGATGGCGTGAAATCGCTGGGTAGTTTCGCTTAGCGCTTGTTCTGTTTCTTTTTTAGAGTTAAGGATTCGGGTGGAACCTACTAAGAAGCCGTAGCGGTTGGACAAACTCAAAAAAGCGACCGCCGCAATTACAGTTATCCAATCGGACACAGTTTGCGCCACCAGAGAGTGCGGCAGTCCTAGGTATTCGGCGGCGTGGCCGCTGTGGCCGAAAGCGCAAGTCCAAAATATGCCTGCTGTGACTGTGGCGAAGATGTCGAACCCGAATTGACGATTTCGCCACAAAGCTAAGCTGATTAGCCAGGCGATGGTAAAGTAACACGCACAAATGATGACATTAGCAGCCCCAGCTACCAGCGATGAGGAGAAGTCAGGCAATGTCAGGGTGAAAGTCGTTGCGATCCAGGTATAGAGAAGTTCGATCATAAATTTAAGGATTGGCAAATCGGATGCGGGCGATCGTTAGTTAAATTTATTGATGGCAAGCGATTGCAGACTTACCTGTATGGTAGATTTTTACCAGCGCTCGGAATGGGCGATCGCTTCTACATCGACAATCATTAGCAAGCGTCCTTCGGAATTGTAGAGACCTTTTAAGAATGGAGCTAGCTCGGGACTGACATCTAGTGCTGAGACAATCCGATCGGGATTGAGAGGTAAAACTCCTTCGACGCGGGAGACGGCCAATCCCATCCGCATTCTCGACAATCTCACGTCTCGCGGATCGGGCGCTTCCACCACTAAGATGCGGCTGCTTGGGTGGTAGATATCAATCGACTCGATGCCGGCAAACACTCCGAAGTCTGCTGCTGCTAAGATTTCGCCCCGCAAGTTGGTTAATCCCAGCAAAAATGGCAGGGTGTTGGGAACCGGGGAAATCGGTTGTTCCTTGAGGGAAAGGACTTCCCGCACTGCCTCTAATTCTATGCCGAAGAGACTGCCTCCTTGACCGAACAGGAGAAATTGCTTTGTTCCACTTGTCTGATTCCCTGCAGCGGGGGGAGCCGTTATGTTCATGGCTTATTTTTAGTTTCTAGTCTAGCTTACAAATTAGAGTTTGGCTTTGGCCAGGAATGCCGAGCGCTCGCGGCGAGTTTTTCAGCATCAGTTTTTGGGAATCAAATGCTTGGGTTAAATAAATCCCGGGTTTGGCAAATAAGCAGGTCGCTATCATTAAACATAAAACTTTTAGGGGCTTCAAAAACCCAGTTTCTTAAAAAAAAACGGGGTTTGTCGGTATAATGTTTTTTGGGAAGCTGCCGATCACTTTATATTCTGTTTACGCCGAAAGCAGGCGCTGCACGATGTTGACGAGTTGCTGAGGTTCAAAGGGTTTGCTAACGTAAGCGTCGGCGCCTAAATCGGTTCCCCAAGCTTTATCGATCTCGGTGTTTTTATGAGTACAAAATACTACGGGCAAGTGTGCAGTTGCGCGAGAACCCCGCAATTCTCTAATCACTTCAAACCCGTTCATTCGCGGCATCACTACGTCTAAAACGACTAGAGCAGGACACACTTTTCGGATCAGGGCGATCGCCTCTTCGCCGTCGCCAGCCCGCATCACCTCCAATCCGGCATCTTGAAGAATGCGGCAGATGATTTCTAGTTCGCTCTTGACATCGTCCACTACTAAAACTTTTGACATGATTCCACACTTCCTTGCTGTTGTTGACGACCGACTATATTTATTCAGAAGCTGACGCGATCGGCGGTTGTGAGACTATACCGCTTTGCGAACAAATTAATGTACTTCCCAATATAATATAGCCGATCGCATGGCTCAAGGTTGGCTGTCAGCGATAAAAAGCGATAAAAATTTACTTCGCTCACGGAATCGCCCTGAATAAATTCATCGGTAATTGGTAATTCGTAATTGGCTTTCCTCAAACGAACAGCTATTACTATAACCATCGATTGGGATAGAAAACCCGGATTTTCTAGGATATTTTTTTAGCTTTCTTCCCAGTTATCTAGTTGTCATTGCTCGCGATGACCAAAACCACCTCAAACCCTGCAATTGCTTTCCTGCGACTCGCGAAAGCTAACCCACCGCGAACAAAGACCTCATCAATTAGCAATTAGCCATTCCCCATTACCAATTCCCTGTTCCCCAAATTCAAGCTGCGATCGTTACTCGCAAATTGCCCGGTTTTTTAGGAACCAGACAAGCGGTTGAGTAACCCGATCGCTCCAATGAACAATCGAGCCAAGTTGAGCATACTCTTAAGTTATTTAGCCAAAGTTTTTGAATCGATTCGGGCAGGGGAGAAGCGATAATTCGTAATTAATTTTCGGGAGGGTACGATCCTAAATTTAACATCATTCCCAGCAGTTGAAAAATACTGCACGGAGCGAGCGCTCGGGCTGTTGCGATCGTAGCCGCCGAAAAGTTCGGGGGGACCCTCCTAGGGTTGCAGCAATGTCATGTCAAATCAGCCTTCAGCTACTTCTAGAGGTGATTCGATGCGGCGATCGCGATCGCCCTCCCAAAGCTGTCAAAGCGTTGTTCTGTGACCAAACTGAGCCTGTGTGGTAGCCTATGAGATTGTAGGCGGGAGATTTTGAGGATAGGGTGCCAATTCCCCAAGCGCCGAGTGGGCGATCGCGATCGCCCACTCGGTTACAGGTGACTCCGCAGTAGCTACAATTTTTTTTCTCTAGTTAAACAGTATCTACTATTATTACTCAGAGTGGCTTCCCCTTTTTTCAAAAGTTTAATTTTCTTGATTTTTTGACTCTCGACTTTGACATTAAATTTTGATGTAGAGCGCCTTGATGTAATGCTTCCTTTTTTGCATCATATCATTTTTTTCTGCCGACTGCCAACTAACAGTTAGATTCATGAAAGAAACTTAACTTTTCTTAAAACAGGCAAAAAAGTGAAACGGTGGGTAAAAAATCAGAATTATATAGCAATCCTAAATCATTTGTGAATTTCTTACTCCCTCCCCTTACAAAGGGGAGGGTTGGGGTGGG
>JAUBOM010000194.1:0-9445 GCA_036700245.1 Microcoleus vaginatus BM001213989 | reverse complement strand
CAACAGTCAACAGTCAACAGTCAACAATCACGGACGGTGCAACCGGAATTGATATGACCTGTTAATCCAAATAACAAAGTTATTGCTAATAAAAGTTTAGGGTAGGGTCGTAAGTGCAGTTTGAGATCTGCTCCTTTATGACCATCCGAATTAGATTTTTTTAGAGGAAATTTAGGACAGGGTGGGGCACAATTGTTTCAAGTCAGATGCCATCAACTTAGACAGAATTATTATTAAAAAAATCTTCAGTCAGGATGCTTTCCCTCTTGATTACCTTATAATCAAGCAGGGTAGCCGATGCAGTCGAAAAGCCGTTCCGATCCCTCCAAAACCAGCCAGTGTCTAAGATCACAAAACCGTTCGATCGCCCTCACTGCCCAAAAACGTAAAGTTATGTCACATTAAGTAAAGGGTTATAAAATAACTCTTGCCATATCCCTAGAAAGTTATGACAACAATACTAAGAGCTACAGCAGAGAAAATGGAGATAGACGGGCAGCAGTTGAGGGTAGACCAAGAACTCATTCTCAATCAAGTAGACAATGCGATCGCTCTGTTCGACTCGTCTGACTGCTTAGTTTTGTTTAATAAAAAATTGGCACAAATCTGGGGACTGTCCCCAGAATGGCTGGCAACAAAGCCGAAGTGCCACTTGCTGTTTGCGGAAATTGTCGATCGGGGTTACTTGTCTGTTCAGCAGTGGCAAGAGTTTCAGCAAGCACTGGAAACATCTGAGGATGAAAGTTTATCATTTTATTTCGAGCAATCCAATGCGGTTTGTTTAGAGGTGTGCGCCACGATTACCAAGAGTGGCGGACGGCTGTTTACCTTTCGAGACGTTACGGTATACCAAAACTCCCAAGCTAGCTTGAACGCAGAAGTCCGGCGGCTGAGATTTCTTTTAGGTTTAACCGAACGCCTGCAAAATTCTGACAGTTTGCAAGAAATAGGTCAGTTTGCCCTCACCTATCTGGTAGAGGCAATGAATGCAGCTTTCGGAGATGTCAAGGTGATTAGCGGCAAAGGAGACGACCGGCAAGCGGCGTCGATTTGCAACCAAATTTCTACTCAATTTCTGGCTTGTTACGGGGAACCCGTAGTAGCAGGAATGCAAGAATTGCTCGAGAAAGGCATTCCCTACAACATCGGTTTGCTGTGGGAAGTGGTGAAAACCGGTAAACCTCTGTTTATTGAGGATTATGCCCAAAATCCCAATGCCGTGCCGGAATTTCGGCATCCGGGAATCGGACAACTGGGCATTTTTCCGATCGCAGCTACCAACGGCACGATTATCGGAGTGCTGACGCTGGAGTCCCGCAACGTCAAAAAACTGCAAGCCCCCCTCCACAAAGAAGTGCTGGAGGCTGCTTGCCGGACTCTGGGGGCGGCGATCGAGCGGGCTCAGACACAAGAGAACCTGCGCCAAGTTAACGAAGAATTAGAGTATTCTTCTCAGTTGAAATCCGAGTTTTTAGCGTCGATGTCCCACGAATTGCGGACGCCCCTCAACAGCATTCTCGGCTTTTCTGACTTGCTGCTGCGGCAAACGGCAGGACAGTTGAGCGATCGACAAATCAACTATGTAGAACTGATCGAAAAAAGCGGTCAGCACTTGTTGCAGCTAATCAACGATATTCTAGACCTTTCTAAAATTGAAGCGGGGAAAGTAGAACTCAATTTACAGCCGGTTCGCGTTCACGAACTCGCGACAGACTGTCTGAAAATGATGCAGCCACGGGCAGACAAAAAGCAGATCGCTTTGTCTTTAGAACTAGACTACCGCATTACTAAAGTTTTGCTCGACGAACGGCGAGTGCGACAAATTGTGATTAATTTACTTTCCAATGCCATCAAATTTACCCCAGAACAGGGACAAGTTAAACTCAGCGGGCGTCTCGTCTACGGCAGTGAAATAAAGGGCGACTACCGACCGGATTGTTCTCCTGTAAATCCCAGCACTCCTTATTTTTGTTTTGAGGTGAAAGACTCCGGCATCGGCATTCCTCAAGACCGCTGGCACTTGCTATTTCGACCTTTTCAACAGGTGGATTCTTCCCTGACTAAGCGACACGAAGGTACAGGTTTGGGTTTGGCTTTGACTAAGCGTCTGGCAGAATTGCACGGGGGGACTGTTTCTTTTCAATCGGTTTGCGATCGGGGAAGTCTTTTCCGCGTTTGGCTGCCTGTGACGGAGATGCGTCAACAGTTGGGAAACTTTGCTTCTTGTCCGTTGGATTCCAAGTTAATCCCTGCTTGTACCATTGCTTTACCAATTGGCAGCAAGCGGGTTTTGGTTGTCGAAGACCAGCCTTTTAACCAAATGTTAATTTCTGAGGTGATGGAATTGGAGGGGTACGGGGTAGAGATAATCGCCGATGGTTCGGCGATGGCCGATCGTATTCTCGCCGCCTCTGCTGCCCCGGAGTTGGTGCCGGATTTGATTTTGATGGACATTCAGTTGCCGGATGTTGACGGTTTTGAGTTGATGCGCCGAATTAAAGCAGATCCTGTCTGGGATTCGGTACCGATGATTGCGGTGACGGCGATGGCGATGCCCGGTGACTGCGATCGATGTTTGGAAGCGGGCGCTTCTGCTTACTTGAGCAAGCCGCTGGATTTAAATTTGACGATCGCTACTGTCCGTTCTTTTCTCACCTAACAATAATTATTTGCAGTTCCAGCACTGGCATTTAGGAGAATGGATAACAAGAAAGGTTAAACTCAATAGTAGATAAATATCTATAGGACTTGCGCACACTTGCCTCAGAAACCCGGTTCCTACGAAAAATATCGAGTTTAGTAACGAGAAATATAGGAATTAACCAGTTTTAGAGGTTCCGCACGCGCAAGTCCCGAGCTAAATTCAATATATATATTCCATGTCAAACAAGTCGCCCTGCATCATGTTGGTTGATGACGAGCCAGCTAATCTGACTTTACTGGAAGAGTTATTGCGCCTGGAAGGATACGCCACAGTATCGGCGGAATCGGGCGCGGAAGCGCTCTCCCTCGCCCGCGCCTCTCGACCTGATTTAATTTTACTAGATATTATGATGCCGGAGATGAACGGTTTTGATGTGTGCGATCGCCTGCGGAAGGATACGGCACTGCAAACTGTACCCGTGATTTTTTTGACTGCCCTCGATGACGATACCTCTCGCCTCAGAGGGTTAGAAATGATGGCAGATGATTATTTGACAAAGCCTTTTAACAGTCGCTTGCTGCTGGCGAAAGTTGAAAATATTTTGCAGTTGAGTAAAATGCGATCGCAAGCTGTATCTTCCCAATTCAATCAGCAAGTGAAAGAGCAAAGCAAGCGCCAAATTGCCGCAGCTTGGGAGGCAAACGAATATCTTTCCGAAAAATTTCAGCTATTTGTGCCGGAGCAACTTCTAGGACGAATTGCGCCGCAAGGAATAGAATCTATTCAGTTGGGCAATGTCACAGAAGAAGAGCTGACTATTTTATTTTGCGACATTCGCGGGTTTACTGCGATCGCAGAATCTCAAGAAGCTCGCGAGACTTTTGAATGGTTGAACGCTTTTTTTACTAAAATGAACGATTGCATAACGTCCCACGGCGGGTTTATTGACAAATACCTAGGCGATGCAATCATGTCAGTATTTGACAAGCCGAAATCTCACGCTATGGATGCGATCGAAGCCGCAGTAGCAATGCAAGAAAGTTTGCAGAAATTTAATGCCAGCCGCCAAAAATACAATTTAGAAAATCCACTCAATATCGGTACGGGAATTAACACAGGTATCGGCATGATCGGCACTTTGGGTTCCGATCGCCGCATGGATTCTACAGTCATCGGCGATGTAGTTAATACAGCTTCTAGGTTAGAAAATTTAACTAAAATATACGGCTGCCAAATTATTGTTAGCGAAAATGCGCTCGTTCATGCGAGAGAATTTCTAAATGGCATAAGTCCGAACTCAAACTCAAAAGAAAGTCTATTATTAAAGTGCGATTTGGAAGTGGGAACACAGGAGACTATTATTTCTACTTCTCGGGCGGCTGCTGCAGACAGCGATTTGCGAAGCAACAATTATTACTATCGCTGGATCGATCGAGTAACCCCGCGCGGCAAGCAGCAAGCTATTGAAATCTACGAAATCTGGAGCGCCTCCAGTCCCGACTCCGAGGTAAAGCTGCTTACCCAGGTTTTATTTGACAAAGGAATTCAAGGATGGCAATCCGAAAGATATGTCGCCGCCTTGGGATATTTTCAGCAACTAATCGAACAAAACCCTGCTGATACAGTCGTCAGTTTTTATATAAATCGCTGCCAGGAAAAACTCGGTTTGATACCTACAAGTAGCCGCCCCGAAATGAGCTAAATAGAACCAGTTCGTAGTGAGTAATTCAGTTTTACCCCTCCTATCGATTTGTAGTGATTAATCCAGTTTTCTCAAGTGAGCGCAAATAAAAGCTAAGCTAAAGTAATCCCATTCGTAGTGAGGACTTCAGTCCTCTTTCTTAGCGCAAATAAAGGCTAAAGTCCTGGCTACGAACCTATACCAATTGTGAAAAGTACGCGAGCATCTGTAGGGGCATTTTTAATAATTGGTATAAGATTGAGGATTGTAGCCAGACTTTTTTAAATGGGTATTATGAGAAAACTCTAATTTTAGACCCTCAAACAGTCGTCAAAACTTGCTCTCTCAACTTCCCGATCAACTCATTAACCCCCCCCGCATTCAAACGGTAACTCAAAGGATGACCGATTAAATAAGCCGAACTTTCAAACAAAACATCAATTTCCACCAAACCATTTTCCCGCAAAGTTTTGCCAGTCGAAACCAAATCCACAATTGCCTCCGACATACCCGTAATCGGCCCCAACTCCACAGAACCGTAAAGCGGCACAATTTCCACCGGCAAATTCAAATTGTGAAAATATTCCCTTGCACAGTGTACGAACTTAGAAGCAACTCTACCGTGAGGAGGCAAATCCACCGTTCGTCGATAAGAACTAGATTCCTTCACTGCCACAGACAGCCGACACTTGCCAAATTTTAAATCTATTAAATTGGCAACTTTCGGAGTTTTTTCCCGCAAAACATCATAACCCGCAATCCCCAAATCAGCTTGACCGTATTCCACATAAACCGGCACGTCGTGCGTCCTTACTAGCAAAGCTTTAGCAGTTCCGGTAGGGTCATAAATTTGAAGTTGTCGGTTAGAGGAATCGAGAAAAGCACTGAAGTCTAATCCAACCGATTTAAACAATCGGATGCTATCTCCTAACAGTCCGCCTTTGGGAAGTGCAACAGTAATCATGTCAAATTTTAGAGTGTAAATTGCTCAATTTGGGAAGGGGGCGATCGCGGCACAAGCAGAAACAGCTTTTACCAAACTCAGAATAACACATAGAGTTCATAGCGGAAAATAAATTTCGGGTATTGCTCGATCCTTTGTTTGGGTATATATTATATTTAGTCACTTTTTTAAAGGGCGGTCGGTATGCAAAAAAATCAAGAGTTTGATACTCAAGAATTTGATGGAAATTTCCACAGTGTAGATCCGCCCATGTGAAATCAAGCGTGTTCGATGAAGCCCCCGAATCGAAGTTTGCAGAAAAAGGCGGAACGCTGGGAGGGTGTTAAGGTAAAATGCTTGCAGAAGCTGGTGCACAGAACTGGGCGATCGCGCGTTAGCGAAGCCCTCGAAGAGGATCGCCATTGTGTGTCACGCCTTTGTCTATTCAACTCTAAAACTTAAAATTTAACGGGCGATCGCCAATAGCTGATAGCTAAAATATGACCAAATTGACTCTGGTAATCGGCAACAAAAATTATTCCTCTTGGTCCCTGCGTCCTTGGCTGGCGATGAAACAAGCTGGACTAGAATTTGCCGAGGTGAGAATCCCTTTAGACTGCCCGACAACCCATGAGGAAATTCGGCGCTATTCTCCCTCGGGAAAAGTGCCAGTTTTAATCGACGGGGACCTGAAAGTGTGGGAATCTTTAGCAATTTGCGAATACGTTGCAGAACGCTTTGCTAATGATTTGTGGCCGGCCGATGTAGCAGAACGGGCGATCGCCCGTTCCATCTGTGCCGAAATGCACGCGGGGTTCCAAAATTTGCGCGAAAATATGCCGATGGACTGCCGCAACCGCTATCCGAGAGAAGGGATGACTCCCGGTGTAGAAGCAGAGATCGATCGCATCTTTGCCATTTGGCGAGAATGCCGCCAAAAATTCGGAACAGGCGGCAATATGCTGTTAGGGAAGTTTACAGTTGTTGACGCTATGTTTGCCCCCGTTGTCATGCGTTTTGTCACCTACGAAGTCAAATTAGATTTAGAAGAAAAAGCTTATGCTGATGCAATTTTGGCACTACCTGCAATCCAGGAATGGGTAGCAGCAGCTTGCAGTGAATCGGAAAGTATTGCACATTTAAAAATGTAGTAAAAATCAGTTTACTTAACTTAAAATCTCAAATCTCAAATTTGAAATCAGGATGCGGATTCTTTTAGTTGATGATGAAGTTGAGTTGACTGACCCTTTGAGTCGAGTTTTAACCCGCGAAGGTTATACAGTTGATGTGGCATTTGACGGAGCAAGTGGCAGCAATTTAGCAATGCAGGGCAATTACGATTTGCTGATTTTGGATTGGATGCTGCCGAGACAAACCGGGCTGGCAATTTGCCAGAAGTTGCGATCGCAAGGACGGAGTACGCCAGTGCTATTTCTCACCGCCAAAGATACCCTAGACGATCGGGTACAAGGACTCGACGCCGGTGCAGACGACTATTTAGTAAAACCTTTTGAACTGCGAGAACTGCTAGCCAGAGTCCGCGCATTGCTGCGGCGGCCTCCTACTTTTGATGCTGAGGTTGCTGTCGGGCGGCTACAAGTGGCAGATTTACAGCTAGACTACGACAATCAATTAGCTTATCGGAGCGATCGTACAATAGACTTATCAGAAAAAGAATGTCAGTTATTAGAATACTTAATGCGCCATCCCGGTCAATTGCTAACACACGAACAAATCCACCAATATTTGTGGAGTGAAGCAGAAAAACCCAGCAGCAATGTATTAGCAGCTCAAATTCGCCTGCTGCGGCGCAAAATAGAAGCTCCGGGCGAATCTGTGCTAATTCACACTGTCTACGGCAGAGGCTATCGCTTTGGAGAAGCCAGCTAATAATAATAGGAATTGCCCAAAAAATATTGTTGGGAGCCATGCAGACCTCACCTTCGGCATATATAACTTTATTTACTTTCGGAAAAACCAGGGCTAGTTGTGTACAAATATTATCTATTTTCGGGAAATTTGACGCCCTAAACCAGCCATTACGGGTGTTGACAAACCAAAGTAATTACTGTCACCTCCGGCGGACAAAATAGCCTCCCAGGCGCATAAGTTCCCAAACCGCGATTCACGTACAGCAAATTACTCCCAACCGAATGCAAACCGCTAGCCCATTCCCAGTGAGCAACTACTCGATCGTAAGCCGACACAAAAGGAATGAACTTTCGGATTGGTTGAGGAATCAAATAGCCAATTTTTCTGACCCAAGCGAACAAAGGCCCGATACCGGGAATAACGATTTGACCGCCGTGAGTGTGCCCCGACAACTGCAAATCAATCCGCCAATTTTGCAGTTTTTCAGCAGTATCAGGATTGTGAGACAATACAATCCGAGGAATCGCGGGATTTATTAATGCCATTACAGGTTTAGGCGCAAAATCGCCAGACCAAAAATCTGCGAACCCAACTAAAGCCAATTGGGACCCCAAAGGATAGATTGCTTCGTTGTACAAAACCCGAATCCCGACGCTATTTAAAGCATTAGCAACCTCTCTCTTTGCCCCAGGCCAATAGTGGTCGTGATTGCCCAAAACCGCGTAAATTCCCGCCCGACTTTGCAAGTTTTTCAATCGCTGCACTAAGCCGTAAATAGGTGCGGGGTCGTAGGTAATAAAGTCGCCAGTTAAAAAAATCAGGTCTGGTTCGGCTTCATTGGCTGCAGCAATCGCCTCTTCTAGCAACCATTCCGACAGCCGCACCCCGTCATAGTGAAAGTCAGTAAGCTGTACAATTTTAGTACCGGATAGATTTGCTGGAAGATTGGCGATCGGTATTGTTAAATACTCTACTCTCAGTTTCCCAGTTAATAACCTGTGCATATATATAACCTTTATCGATGACAGATCGTAACCTCTAGCTTAGCAAATAAACAGGCAAGACTGCAAAACTAGATATTCTTCCTTTTTCCTTCGGTCATTTGACTAATAACTACTAATTGCTGACTAATGGCTAAAGTCGTGGAGTCCACAACTAGAATAATTACCTCAAAAAAGTCAAACCCCAATCCCCAAATTTTATTGAGGATTACTCGCCGAATAGAGTCTCGGACTATAACTTAATTGAAGGGGTATGACCTGCGATGAAAGAAGATATTGCTAATGCACTGTTTAAATCAATGGAAGAGCAATAGTATTTATTACATCAGCTTTTAAATAAAGGATAGTTGATTGTTAAATCCGGCACAGAATTAAAAATAAGGTTAATATTGGTCTGACCGCTTAAAAACAGCTTATCTAAGAAGCTGTTGTGCATTTAAATTGCATATTTCGGGCGGGTTCGCTTGCCCACCCCACTCATAGTTTAATTATTTATTTAGAGGGAATTCAAATGCTGGTTAGCTTGCTAAATAAGCCTCAGACATGGCTGTGAGTCTCTTTTGGTTAGTTTATTAAGTATTGAGAGTTATTTATTTTTAGAGTTCTCAACTCAATTTTATCCTTTCTTCAATAAAGTTTCGACAGGATTTGCTCCGATGGTTTGATAACTACCAACTAACGCTCAGTGCGCGCTAGAGTGGCGATCGCACTAGCTAGCTAAATTGTCGATCGAATGCTACCCCTATTGAACTGGCCTTACGCGCCCAACTGCTACAGCATTTTTAAATAATATATGACTTGCTCCAACTTCAGTTTAAAACGCACTCAGTCCTATTGAGACTCGCTAGCACGGCCGGGCCTCTAGATTCTTTTGGCAATTGCGTAAGGCGGCGACTGGTGCCGCCTCCGTATCGAATCGGGCTACCACCGCGGGATTGCCCCTACCAAACAATATATATACCCGCAACCCCGTCCGCTGGCCGCAACTGCGGGGGATTGCGCGACACTGAGTTAATCTCGCATCAAGCATAGCCGGTCAGCAACGGCTTCGCCTGTGGCTGCCACAAGAAATAAACCCGCTGTGGGGTCCGCTTCGGCTAGGGCCCGGAACAGAACTGCAGCGACGGGTGCAAGATAGGACTTCATCCTCAAAGTATCAATTCACGCCCGATCGCTGCTTGTTTCGCCCCTGTCTATCTTTTCATCAGCTTTCCTGATGAGTTCTATCAGTTTAACTGTCGCTAAAACGCTTTACAAACGTTAAGGATACCGTTAATAATAGAAACATCATCCGAACATTGACA
>JAUBOM010000193.1:0-9557 GCA_036700245.1 Microcoleus vaginatus BM001213989 | reverse complement strand
TATCGGTTTGGATGACTTGTAGTGGGGGTAAAGAAAGATTTATCGAAGCTGGTGCTCTTGGAGTCAATATCTTAACGGCTCTTCTTTTCCAATCGATTGAAGAACTGACTGAAAAAATAGCCATTTATCGTGATTCCCGCGCAAAACATGGTCACGACCCCGAAGCTGGTTATGTGACTCTAATGCTGCATACATTTGTCGGCGAAGACATAGAAATTGTTCGTAACCAGGTTCGGGAACCGTTTATAGAATACCTGAAGAACTCTGTCGATCTATGGCGTCAGGATTCAAAAAACTTAGACGATTTGACCGAGAAAGAGCGGGAAGATCTACTGGCTTATGCCTTTGAGCGTTACTTTCAAACAAATGCCTTATTTGGAACACCAGATACTTGCCTGGCAAGGGTTGCTCGCCTCAAAGAGATTGGTGTGAATGAGATTGCTTGTTCGATCGACTTTGGAGTCGATGTGGATGCAGTCATGGCCGCACTGTATTCCCTGAAAAGCCTTAAAGAGCGTTCTAATGCTGATGTCAATCCCGCCACGAGTGAGGACAATCAGCCACCTGGTCAGGTCATTAGTAGTACATCGACTGACACATGGGTTAGCTGGCCCAAGCCGAATCCCCAGGCAAGCCTGCGTCTATTCTGCTTTCCCTACGCCGGAGGTGCAGCTCTGACTTTCCGGACATGGCCTGATAGCCTACCGATTGCTTTGGAGGTCTGTCCTGTCGAACTGCCTGGGCGGGGAAAGCGGATAACGTCTGCCCCATTCACTAGGCTACAGTTCCTGGTTCAGGCGATCGCAATCGCCCTTCTTCCGTACCTAGACAAGCCATTTGCCTTCTTCGGTCACAGTATGGGCAGACTTGTCAGCTTTGAGCTGGCTCGTCTACTTCGTAAAAAGTACGGTAAGAGTCCAGTTCACCTCTTCGTATCCGGTTACCGCGCACCTCAAGTTCCCGATTCAAATCCACCCATTCATACTTTGCCAGAGCCTGAGTTCTTGGAGAAGCTGCGCCGACTCAACGGCACGCCCGAAGCCGTGTTAGAGAATGCTGAACTGATGCAGCTTCTCCTTCCTGCTATACGAGCAGATTTTGCGGTCATAGAGACTTACGCTTACACACCTGAGTCGTCTCTAGATTGTTCCATCACTGCCTTTGGTGGTTTGCAGGATCGGGAGGTCAGTTGCGATGACCTGAAAGCTTGGATCGAGCAAACAAATGCTGCCTTCTCACTGCATATGCTTCCTGGGAATCATTTCTTTTTGCAGTCCGCCCAGCCACTCTTACTACAGTCCCTTTCGCAAGAACTGTACCCCTACGTCTAGGGCGTGTTTTCAAACTACAACCACAACAGAATGCAGGCGATCGCAATCATGGCTGTATAATTTGTAGCCAGCTTCTCATATCGAGTTGCGATCCGGCGAAATTGTTTGAGTCGGTCGATCGCACGTTCAACTATGTTACGTTGACGGTAGATTTCACGGCTAAAAGGACCTCGACGGGGTTCACTTGAGAGTCGTGGGATGGTAAAACGGATACCTCGCCGACGTAAATAACTACGGATGCGACGACCTGTGTAGCCTTATATCTCCTACGACTCTTTTCGGACGCAGACGCGGACGACCTCGCCCGGAACGTTTGACTACTCCTTGTTCCATTAACTGTTCTAAAAATATTGACTCGTTACGTTGACCTGGACTGAGTAAAAAAGTAAGCGGTTTACCTTGACCCTCACAAGGGATGTGTATTTTGGTACTAAAACCACCTCTGGAACAACCTAGTTTCTCCTGTGATTCGCCCCTTTTTTTCCACCTGCGGCGTGAAGGTTCGCACGAATCACTGTGCCATCAACATAATGAACCCTCCAGTCTAGATTTCCTTGTTTGTCAGCATCTGCTTGTAGATGTTCTAAGACTTGCTGCCAAATAATATTGGCTTTTTGCCACCGATAAAACCTTGTTGCCACCATGAGCCACGAACCATAACGTTCTGGTAGGTCTCGCCACGGGACACCAATTCTAAGTATCTAGAGAATGCCGTTGAGCACTTGTCGGTGGTCGCGATTGGGTTTACCTGTTCGGGGTTTGAGTGGGGGAAGCAGTGGTTTTAACGTCTCCCACGGTTCGTTACTTAAGTCTCCTCGGTTCGTGAGCGTTAACTGCTTGCGAGCGCCTATTTTTACCTATTTTCTAGGATACAACGAGTTTGAAAACACTCCCTAGAGTGCGGATGCTGTTGGAGGAGGGGTTAAAAGAAGAGGCCTAGAGGTAAGGATTCTTTTCATATTGTGCGATCGCTGTACTCCGAGCGTGGCGATAGTTTTTTCATACTACCGGGACAAAAACTGCGTTTTAAGTCCAAACAAACCCCAAACTAATACGCAGTTTGGAACTCCATATTGTTGTGTAGCAGCCAACCCACAAATCTCTACCTAACTGTATCAAACCTTTTGGAATAATATCGGTGAAAATTAGAGAAAAAAAGACGGCTTCTCAATCAAAAAACTGTTTTTTAATTTAAATCGCTGGGGTTACTCATAACGGTTGCTCTGCTTGATTTGGCGGCTCTTCTGGCAGGGGGATAAACTCTGTCTCTTCAGGAACCTGAGCAAACTGTCCCTCTCTCCAATCGAGTTTGGCTTGCTCAATGCGCTCGCGCCGGCTCGAAACAAAATTCCACCACTTATGCCGCTCGCCGACAGGTTCACCGCCAATCACAATACAGCGAGCCTTGCCTGAGGCAGAAATGTTTACTTCAGTGCCTGAATTTAAAACCGCTAACCGATGCTGTTCTAAAGGCACCCCATCGATCGCAAGCCCCTCTGTAACGCTGTAAACCGCCTGTTCGCTGTAATGACCCGGTAAGGTAAATTGCTTGCCAGGAGCTAGTTGTGCATCCAGATAAATCATGGGTGAAAATATTTGAACTGGGGAAGTGCGACTATAGGCATCACCGGCAATCAAGGTTAAAGAAACTCCTGCATCCTCCCAAACAGGCAGCTCAGTAGCCGGATGGTGCCGAAACCAGGGGTCGGTTTCTTCATATTCATCGGGAAGTGCTATCCAGGTTTGGATACCGTGCAGGATGGCTTCTTTGTTGCGATCGTCCTGGGGCGTGCGTTCGGAGTGGACAATGCCTCGCCCTGCCGTCATCCAGTTCACTGCGCCAGGACGGATTTCTTGAACGCTGCCGACACTATCGCGGTGCAGCAAAACGCCTTCAAACAGGTAGGTGACGGTTGCTAAGTTGATGTGCGGGTGCGGCCTGACATCCACGCCGCGACCGGGTGGAAAGACCGCAGGGCCGAGATGGTCAAAAAAGATGAAGGGGCCAACCAGTGTTAGAACGTCTGAGGGAAGCAGGCGGCGGGCTTGGAATCCACCCAAATCTTGAATGTGCGGCTCGATGAGATGCTGGATGCTATCTGTCATGATGTTGGTGAAGTTGCGAACGTTAATCGCCTGTGTCAAAAGTGCATTATACAAAAAGCTATCCCTAGAGAGTTGTATCCGTGACTTGTTTAAACTTCCCCAACGGAAAGCCACTGTAGAGTGCCGAGCTCTCAACCAGCTTTCTGACTACGAGACGAGGATAGTTCGTCAGTGAATTGAATCCGACTTTTGACCGGGGAGCGACTCAGGCGATCGAGTCGCGTTCTTCTTCGCTGATGGACTTATCGAGAACGGTGGCCATCATGCCGTAGCGGTCAGTTTAGCGAGGCGGTGAGTATCGGTGACAGTAGCGATAAATTCTTTGATAGCACCGGGGAGAAGGTTGACTGGAGACATGGGATTGCTTTGCACTCGACACCTCAATCATCGCCTTGTTTCCTTTAAGAGCAAGTGAGAGTGGTGCTATTTTCTGCGTGATAATACCGAAGGTGTTGGGTAAGCCAAGTCCGTGTTACAAGCGATGGAAGTCACAACCTTGAAACCAATGCAGCGATGGAACAATTAGAGCCCACCTTCCGCCCATCAAGCGTCGCACCGTGATAATTTTCGCCTTTAACGAGTCTGGGCTTCCTGCTGTGCAAAAGTTTCAGACCTTCATCGGAAGAACCAGCTCCTCTTCAAACAATTCTCAACAAATAGCGACTGTTGACTTAGAATAGCCTCAAAATTGATGCAAACCTCATAGCTTGGTCAAAAATCTCTGAATGTAACAGTCAAAGGGCCGAAGGTGGGTTAGAAGATGGTTTTGGAGCTGCAACGGTGGTAACGCGGATATTCGGATCGAGGGCGTCACCTTGAGAGTAAATATAATCAAATGCAGCTCGATCTTTAAGCATATTTGCCCGCAAAAACAGGGCGCTCCAACGGGCGATCGTTTCAATCCCAACGGCTGGATTTAATGTAGCAGTATTGCGATCGGGGTTCGCACCCGCAGGGTTATTAACATTGGTGATGCTAAAGTGATTTGCACCCATAACAGTCATCAAAGCTTTCGGTGGTGTTTGAATTTTATCAAAGGTGCTTTTAGCTCGTTCTGGAAGGGCGACACCATCGATATCGCCTTGAATCAAGGCTACTGCAATGCCATCATTAGCGATGGGGACAAATTCATTAGCAATTGGATTCCGCAGGTTTGCTCCAAAAAATGCACCCGCTAATAATTCTTTCGGGCGCGTAAAAGGCTCTTGACATAATAAATACAATTCTGGGAGGCATTTGTTAGCAATCACTAATAGCCCCACTGCGCCACCGAAAGAATGACCCAATAAACCAAGGCGCTGTGTATCGACAACAGACGCAATCGGAGATGTGGGCTGTGCGTTTTCGCTCGCCATTTGAGACAAAACCGCCGCAATTTGCGAAGTTTCTGACAGCAAGCTAGGCGGTGAGTTGGGATTGATGGGCAAAGGGCGTCCATGGTTCGGAACGACTACCACAAAGCCGTACCGCGCCACGAGGCTAGCGTAATCTGAATAAAAGGATTTATCTACAAGCGCACCTTGCAATAAAAGTACGATCGGGAAAGAGTAATTGCCTGAATTAAGATGGGATGGCTTGGGATAATAAATGTCAGCTAAATCGTTATTAGCAGATATCGTTGTGCTGTAAAAACCAGTTTCCTTAAATTGCGGTGAATAATCGATTGCTGTACCAGAAATTGGGGTACAAAGGATAACAACCAATGCAGCACTTGCACAAACAATTACTAGGGTTTTGAGAGAAAAAAAAATGAAAGTTAAAATTCATGCTTGTATTTTGGTTAAAAGTGCGTGTCTAAGCTAGTCAAGAAAAGTAAGTGGGCGATGGCTGGCAACTCAAGAAGCGGGAATTATTAAAATGGTATGAGAGATGGCCCTTAGGAGTACCAAGGCATCTTTTTAACAGTTTGAAACTTGTAGCCGTTTAAAACCTTTGTGATTTACAGCTTTTGTGGCTTGTTTTGTGCTGGTAGCCTAAAAACGCTAGCTGAAATCTAGACTCCAGACAAACCGAATAAAATCTACATAAAGCTATAAACTTAATTATAGCTTTAGTTAGATACGAAATACAGTTCATATTGCATGAGTTAGCTAAAGTGCGTTGTTGACTGTAGCAATTCCCAGCGTGGTGAGAAGTTAGAGGGATGATAAATCAGGCGTCAGACCCGACCTATACTAAATCCGCTAAATGAGTTTATCCAGTCCAATCCCCAGTTACTATCGGTTAAAGGAGATGAGAGCGTCGAATAGAATCTGTTAATCAAGGGCTTGATGAATGCAACTAGAAAATGAGTGGTATTTGGTTGCGCCTAATGCTCCAAAGCAGAAGCCAAATGTATACAATATCCTTGGTCTGGGAGCGAAGCGACTTGCAAGCGGACATCTTAGCTATTCCTCCCGAGTCAGGGACGATCGCACATAATAGAAATGAAAGCGAGCAAAGTTTATTGCCGTTGAATTTGGGCAAGCGCTCGCATTTAGCAAGAACAGCAGTACATAGATCCTGTCGGTGTAATGTTTTTGCTTCGATTCAATTTACCAAAGCTATCAAGGTCAAGGAGATTGACATGGAATGTTCAGAGTGCAAGGGGCTCAAAATCATTCACGTCCGGGCTGTTCCGGGCGTCCACCAACAATATGATGTGGAATGCCCCGTTTGCGATGGCACAGGAGAGCTTCCCGACTCCGCCGAACTCCCGAACCATTGCCCCGCTTGTGGCGAACCTGTCCGCGCTGGGAAGACCTGGTGCGATCGGCATAAACCAGCAGAGCAACTTGAGTAAGTATTAAACCGAGATAAACGCCAATAGAGAAGGTTGACAGCCTATTCCAGGTGTATGAAGTACAGCAACAGCAGGCTGCAAACCTGTTTCTTAGTGCTGATAATTGACCAAATAAGCGTGCACATGCCGAGGAAAATATCACCCCTTTAGCGTGGATATGCCTGAATCTGTACACCGTAAACTGTCGATGTTGGCAGCTTGCGACGGGGCGCAAGAAAGTAGACCAGAGTGCGGATGTTGTTGGAGGATGGGTTGAAGGAGGTGGAGGGGTAAAAGCGATCGTCCTAGCCCGCATCAAGGTAGTGAAAAACTTCTCCAAACTTTCGCAATCTTGTAGCGGGCGGGTGGCATAGTGGCTAGCCAACTAACCATCCGTCCAATCAGGGATTGAACCCTACGCGCCAGGGCAAAGAGAATACGTTAGTGTGTATGAAAGGGTGTTCGTCCCAATTCAGCTCACGATCGCATGGATGTGCCTTCAATCTATCAATACTTCAGATTGTTTTTAGAACTATACTACAAGCTTTAAAGGGCAAGGATAATAAAAAAGCCGTATCCTGACCCAGCCGTAGCACTTCTAAGTCCTAGATAGAGAAATACTCTTTAACTGCTGCTTTAAGGTCAGGATTTGATTAAACTGAAAGGTAATGCGGGCTGGGATGACCTAGTTTTTAAGAGCCGTAAGGGAGGGCATTTGACCACAACTCAAGTACGACGAATTGTCAAAGCAGCGGGTATGCGATCGCCCATTGAACCAGACGTTGCGGCTAAAGTATCCCCCCATTGGTTGCGTCCCGCTCATGCGTCACATTCTCTTGACAAAGGCGCACCGCTCCATTTGGTACAAGTTACTCTAGGGCATACTTCAATTTCGGCGACCAGTGCCTATCTTCACGTACACCCAATGGATAGTACCTGTCGGTTTATCATGACTTAAAACCGAACCGCACTCCCACTAAGAGCCGCGTGCGCTCCAATTTAATCAAGCGTTCGCCCTCTGTTGAACATACGATGGCGTTTATTTCTGGAAAAACAATGGAGAACACAGCTAGTTCAACTCGTTCTGGGATTACCCAACTGACAGCGATTAATACGGCAAAAGTCCTCACCATTTTATTATTGGTTGCTTATGCCTTAATTTTTCGCATCAAAGACCTGCGCCAAATCATCTATCTTTGTTTACACATTAGTTATTGTCTGTGGTGGCTTGTTGAGCAATGGTTTTATCCCTTGCGGCGACAACAAATATTCAGCGAACCTATAGGAGTTACTGGCTTCATCTTCAGTTTATTAGTTGTCGGTGTTTTTTACTCTTTCCCTGGATATTTAGCCTTCACAAACCCGGAGCCTCTCTCTTGGGCAGCGGCTGCTGTCGCGCTGCCGCTCTTCTTTTTTGGCTCTCTAATCAATGCCACGGCTGACATTCAAAAACTGACGGCTAAGCAATATGGGGCGGGTTTAGTTAGTGATGGGATTTGGCGCTTTTCCCGTAATATTAACTACTTTGGTGATTTACTGCGATACCTAAGTTTTAGTGTTGTGGCGGGTTCCATTTGGTCTTATCTACTACCAAGTGTAATTGCTCTAATTTACATACAGCGTATTTTCTCCAAAGAAGAGTCAATGTCTCAAAAGTACCAAAACTATCAAGAGTATCAACAAGCCAGCACTCGTCTGATACCCTTTATTTGGTGATATCCAGCAATTTATCCCTCGACTTGAGGCATTCAGAATGAGCCCCCATTATGAATGCCTGTACTGCTGCAAAGTAATGCTCTAGACGATCGGCATTGCAATACAAAAAAACCTTGAACTGGAAAAATAACTCAGGAGATATTTCACTTCATGTCAGCAAATAATTTCGAGCTTAAAGGGTTGCAAACGACAGCAATTCATGCCGGAGAAAAACCTGATAGCACTACTCGTGCTTCCTCCCCCAATATTGTAATGTCATCATCTTTTGTGACCGATGCAGATACTCCTTTTTCGGCTGAGAATTTACAGAGTCAAACAACGTTCTTCTATACCCGTGAGGGCAATCCAACAGTTCAACAGCTAGAACAAAAATTGGTAGCTTTAGAAGGGGCTGAGGCTTGTGTGGCATTTGCTAGCGGTATGGCAGCCATTTCAGCCTTGATGTTTCACCAGCTTAAGTCTGGCGACCACTTGGTTATGAGCGATGTTGCCTACGTTGGTGCAGCTGAATTGATGAAGGGATTGATTCCTAGTTTTGGGATTCAGGTAACGCGAGTCAACACAACAGATTTGAAGGCTGTAGAAGCAGCAATTCAAACCAATACCAAGCTGATTCATATTGAAACCCCTTGTAACCCGATTGTTAGATTGTCGGATATTAGGGCGATCGCACAAATAGCTCGTGCTGCTGGTGCAAAGCTCTCGGTTGATTCCACCTTTGCCACCCCTGTAGCGACTCAGCCCCTAAGTTTAGGTGCAGATTTTGTCGTCCACTCCCTAAGCAAGTATTTATGTGGACATGGGGATGCAATTGGTGGAGCAGTTCTGGGGGCAAGCGATGAATTATCAGGAATTCGCGATCTGCTGGTTCATCTGGGGGGGGCGCTTAGCCCATTTAACGCTTGGCTGATCGTGCGGGGGATCGCTACATTGCCTATCCGCATGAAAGCTCATCAGGAAAATGCACTGAAAGTGGCAAAATTCCTGGAATCTCATCCTCAAGTCAAACACATGATTTATCCAGGCCTACCCTCCCATCCGCAACACGAATTAGCAAAACGGCAGATGCGAAACTTTTCTGGCATGATCGCTTTCCAAACCAAAGATGCTCAAGTGGTTGCTCAAGCTTTTGCCCAGCGATTGCAAGTCATTCACTATGCTGTGTCCCTTGGTCATCAGCGTAGTCTTATCTACTATATTTCGACCCAGGAAATGCTAGAAACCTCCTTCGCACTCAATGAGACGCAGGCTGAGGCGTACCGTAACTTTGCAGGGGATGGGGTTTTCAGACTATCAGTGGGACTGGAAGACGCGGAAGACCTCTGTAGGGACTTAGATCAAACAATGTCAATAGTTGGAGGGTAAGCTATTGTCGCGTACCGAGCTAAATGGATTCTTACGCCAATTGCGTTGGTTGATGCCAAAAAACTTAGAAGAATTGCGGCGGGTTTTCTGTGAGTGCCAGCTTTTTAAAACATCAACCATTTATCCCTCTTTTGTCACTTTAGGCAGGAAATAATCTAGGATGGTTATAGCATAGTGTCTTGCAATGAAGCCGGGCTAAATAATGTCGTAGTCGAGTATTCTCGCCCTCTACTCTGGTCATGTAAGTTTTACAGATAATTTGGTCTCCATCTGGGATA
>JAUBOM010000192.1:0-9696 GCA_036700245.1 Microcoleus vaginatus BM001213989 | reverse complement strand
CTTACAAAAAGAGTTTGGGCTTTGTTTGGGCTTGATTTTTGTTTAAGTCCCACTATTTGGCTTTGATGTCGCGGCGATCAATTGTCGGTTCGGTATTCATGGGTAGGTAATCCTTCTTGTGCTAATCGTTCTCGAACAGTGGCAAGGCAGTGGTTGGCTTCAAGAATCCAATTTTCTAGGGTTAGCAAGCAGTTCAAATGAAATTGACAAAATGTCCGGCGGTAAGGTTGTCTCTGAAACTCGGGGCATTCTGCTTCTAAAAGGGCGAGTCTGGTTTTGAAAGTAGCTTCAGGCATCGGTTTTCCCCCTTTACCTAGAATTGCCCTCACCTCTGCTGGCGAAGTAATTTCGACGGTTCCATGTCCCGCATCGACTGTTAAAAACAGCTACGTCTACAGGCTTTTTAAGTGTTGGCATTTTCTGGTTGGCATTGGATTGGCTACTTGTTAGCTACATAGCCCAAAACACTGATTCTTTCGTTAGCTGTTTTCGGAGCCACCCTCCGTAGCTAACGAAGAATCAAAAAAAATTATTTCCTTTCCGGCGGGCTAAATGATTTGGCATCCCAAATCCCCCATACTTCCCGGGCAGAAGATACCGCACCTTGGAGCGCTTCTGCTGCCGTGCGCCCGAAAACTCTAATCTTGCGGGGTGGATTGTACTTGCGGGTGACGGTAACGCTCCACTGCAATTGATGGCTTCTGAGTGCTTTCATCGATCGTCCCTCCCGTCGCCCGGTATGGGTGCGATTAATGCGTTGCATTCGCTAACTATTCGCCAGCAAAGCGCGCTTGCTAGTTGGTTTTGCTCGACACGACTAAGAACTCGCACTGTCGGAAACCAAGCCTGCAAGTGAGATAAGTCGTTGTTGACGCTACCGGAATAGGCTTGGAACGGGTCGCTCTCCAAACAAACGAAGGTTCGCAAAGTGTAGAGTTCATCTAAGTTGAGCCCGTCCAAGCGATTAATCAAGGATTCGAGGGAATATTTTCGGGGCGTTGTGTATCGCGCAATCGCTTGTTCCTCCAGTTGCCACCAACTCATCATGTTGGCTCGTTCGGTGGAACACAAAATCTCATGTTTCCGAACGCCGATGTAAACTGGCTGTCCGTCTTCCTCTAGCGGGTTGTCTCGATCGTCCAGCAGGCGACCAGTGACGGTTTCAAGGCGAATGTCGGTCACTTCCATCCGTCCGATTGTGGTGGTGACGCGGGGATTGGGTATTTCTACAAAGCTTGGTTCGGCGGGTTGCGATGGCTGCCCATATTCTGCAAACATAAGGTTGCTCCTTGGTAGCTGGTGTTATCAGCAAATGGGAGAAGTCCTGGGACAAGTGTTTGCACCACTGCACCAGGGCGTCATTCCAACACTAAAACCTGCGTTATGGTCGGTCAAGGAGTTTACCGTATGATATATGGTATTACTTTCCGGTGAATTACTAATGGGATTGTTTGAGGCGCTCGGCAATGATGTTGGAGAGTTCGGGATTGTTGCCCGCTGCGTCAAGGATAGACCGAAGAGAATTGGCATAAGCCAGGGTTCGTTCGTACTGTTCGGGCATTTTCTCGAAATCAATGCCGCTCCCCCACTTACTCGAAATAGTCTCTGTTTGCACGGCTAAAATACGGCTCAACAAGCGAACACATTCCGCTCTATAGCCCCTCGTAGCTTCCATCTGGGCATCGGCATTGAACCACAGCCTACAAAACTCGCGTGCTTTCACAGGTTTTACAAATTTATCGATAGAACGTCTTTTTATTACAAACATAATTGTCCCTAGCTCACCTTATATCTTATGGTAAACTAGGGAGAAAGAATCGTTTGAATTTACACGATAATATCATGTAACGAATGGTTAAAACTCCGCAGCGGTTTGCGAACAAAGCTCGGGCTTTGCAAAGCCACAGCGCTAGCCCAACACAGGAAGTCCGCGACAACAACCAGCAAGCGAAAGAGTAAAGGTCAAACACGGGAGAAAATATGAGTGAATCAGTTAGAGCCATCCGAGCGTCGGTACAGATAGGTTCCCTCACAGTCGATGGGTTCATGCTGCCAGACGGTTCGTATCGGATGAGCCAAACCAAAGCCACCGAAGTAGCGGGTTTATCCCGGCGCAACCTGTCCGATTCTTCTGGCTCAAACGCCCTGAAAAGATTGCTGGGTAAAGGTTACACGAATACGATTTTTGAGCGCGAAGAAGAAGATGCTACTGGGTTATCTGGTAAAACCTAAATAGGCGATTGGTGCAGTCCTAACCCTGACCTATCAGGGTTTATCTCACAGGCGACTCTCGAGCAACTGAGGAAACGGTCTGGGTAACGAATATATACTTTGTACGGTTTTCGTTAACGAGCCGCAATTCCTCCAGGGCATAGTCATGCAAAGAAGGCGGATGCGCGTGCATACAACACACCGATTATTTTGAGCTGGACTCTCATTTGTAGGAGAAGGCTGGCTTTCTAAAGTCCGAAATCCAGCCTGATTTGCCGACTCCAACTGTTGGTTCAGCAAATATTGAGGAGATCGCTACCTGCTCTCTAAAGCATTTATGGTGGTAACTTTATTGTTAAGTTTTAATAATTTAAATACATAACTAGAGTTTTTTAAGTAAGCTAGCTGGTATTTAGGTAATTTTATTACTAAATGGGTTTTCCAACCAAGTTGTTTACAATAAAAGGAGACTTAGTTTTTATGAACAATCTCTACCATAAAGTCGTAGTTGCTTCTGTTGGCCTAGCTTTAGGTTTTACCTTGGGAGCAAACAAAGAAGCTAAAGCAGCTACATTTAGCGATACCTATTACGGCATTGCTTCTCATCTCACTTTTCACGCTATAGATGGTAGCTCTTATGGTAGCTTTGATGGGCTGGGAGACACGGTTACTAATGTATCTTATACCAATTTTTGGGAATGGCCCGCCCTTCCTCATAGTTGGCGGGCGGCCGAGAGAACAGATGCTAGAGAAGTAGCAGCGTTGCTCGAATTTCCTTTATCTTCTTTAACTAGGTCTCTTACTGCTTTCCGTGGTGAAAATGCCAAAATTACAAGCATTACCAATGCAGTTTTGCAAGTTTTTGTTGGGGATTGGCAACCCTTCGACGACTCTGCTTTTATGGGTGCCTTTGGCTATGTAGGGAACGGAATACCTGAAGCCTCCGATTTTGAGGCGGGAGTATTTTTAGATTCTAAAATAATGAGACAAAATCAGAGCTGGTATGAGTTTAACGTGACTTCTTTGGTTAAGAAACTATTTAGCAATAACAATGAGTTTGGTGGGTTTGCCCTACGTTCATTGAACCAGCACAAAATCGATCTGCCATTGATGTATAATCCATCTACAATTTTCCCACCCAAGCTGATAGTTAGCGGAGAGATTGAAGGAGGAGTTAAACCTGAGCCTGTACCTGAACCAACCACAATCTTTGGTTCAGCAATAGGTCTATGCCTGGGAGGATGGCTGAAACGAAAGAAATCAAGTCCGCAAGATAAAACAACGTCACAACATTAGGCTATCATTTTAGCTCGCTAAAGCTCCAATTGTTTCAGGAGAGTTGATAAAAGCATTATCAGTAAAAAATCTAGGGTTTTTAAGGACAGCAAAACTTTTTTCATAGCTAGCTGTCCCATACTTCTCAATTAGACTACTAGGCAACAACAATTATCTGGCCTGCAGTCAAACTGGTGAAATCATAGATTGTGCCACCAGCTATTAGTTTTTCAAACTCGGAAGTTATCATGAGTTGGTTACCTTTGGTGAAAATCGGTGATTCGCCTGCCTCGCCCCATATTCCAACGGTATAAGTTCCTGGCGTTAATTCTAATGTGTCATTACCGTTTCCGCCATAAAAATCACCGCTACCAAAACCCTTGATATAGTCTTCACCCTCTCCTAAAAACCAGGCTCCACTGCTGTTTGGAGCTGACTCAAAGCCTTGATTAGCAATGATGGAGTCGTTACCATCACCCATAATAATTGCACCGCCATTGTTATAAATGCCATATCCTGCATCATTGCCATAAAAGTCTTTGTCAGCAATGATAGAGTCATCACCATTACCAGTATCAATGATACCCTCGTTGTAAATGACGCCAATGCTAGTGATTAGGTCGTTACCATCACCAGTCCCAATAAAGTTGAAGTTCTCAAGGGCACGCTCATAGTATACATTGGCAACGATCGAGTCGTTACCATATCCTAAAAACACTTTGCCAGAGTTAATAAAACTTCCCTCGGAAATGATGGAGTCTTGATCATTACCAGTATTAATGGTACAGTTGTTCCTGATGCCGTATATGGAACCAATGCCGGTGATTATGTCGTTACCTTCGCCCGTATTCAAGGTGCCCGCCTCAACATCGTTAACGTCGAATGTAACGAGAAGAAGACCTTTGTCTCTCCCAGAGAAAGTAATTATGTCGTTACCATTCTCCGTATTCAACGTGCCCTCATTGATACAGCCGTATTCAGTCCCAAAGCCAGTAATTGTATCGTCACCCTCGCCCGCATTTAACGTGCCAGAGTTGTAAATGCCACCGTATTCCGCATAACTACTATAGCTTCTAGCACTGCCATCAATTATATCGTTACCCTCACCCGTATTCAACGTGCCGGAGTTGACGATGTTATATCCATTGTTGTTGCCGAAACGGCCGTATGCGACTATGCCAGTGATTGTGTCGTTACCATCATCGGTATTTAATACGCCCACATTTTTAAAGCCATAATCATAGGTACCATCACCATCGTTGCCAATACCAACACTAGTTATTCTGTCGTTGCCAGCAAGAGTATTAGCGATGTATGTATTGCGTATTAGCGCATTCCCAGACTGGGGAACAATATCATCCTGTTCAGTGAACGTTATATCTGAAAGTTCGATCGCCATAGGAAGACCTCCGAGTTAGAATAGAGATGAAAAAATCTTAGATGTTACTACTTATATCTGTATCACAGGTTACAAGATTCTATTCTCTAGTGTTTTATTTCTTAACATAATCAAAACTATTTTGATGAGACAGCTTGTTACTAGAGGTTGATATTCCTAGAAATATCCAACAGCATTGTAGTGTAAGCAAATTTGTCCAGTGATAGGAGATAAAACTTAATATTTGTTCATCGTAACCTCACAAATGTTGTGCGCTTATTAGGGCAAAAAAACAATTTGTAACAAAAACTAACGATTAGATTTGCGGTAATCCCACGGGCGTTGACCACCGTTGGGAAGTTGCCACACTCCCCGTTTTTGCGCTTGCCCAATCAGAGAGATTAATTACTTGAACTTGTACGCGGTGGCACTTTGATACTTTAGATTCGGATTTCTTGAGTTCAATAGCTAGCGCTTTTTGAAGGGTGGGTGGTGGCGGTGCTTGTAATATTTTGGGCTGATCCAAAAAAGGAAAAGTTAATAATCCAGCACCTAAAAGTGTCGCTAAATATTCCCTCATAGGTCTTCTGGTTGGGGGCTAAAGATTTTTGCTTCAACTGCACCTGTAACAATTTGCCCTTTCAATAATACCAATGCTTTTTGCAAGGGGCAGTAATTGAAACTTATTTGCTCACCCGATAACTTGACTGTCTCAAAGTGTTTAGGATTGCTTGGGATTTTGATTAAATCTGGCTCGTCAAGCGTTAATGTGCCGTTGACAAAAATTAAGACATTACTAACAGGGGCAAGCGCGAATTCTTCTTCATCAAATTCTAAAGTTTGAACAGAAGAAGATGCAGGCTTCCCAATTTCAGCAGTTAAACGGTCGCTGATAATGTTTGTCCCGCTTTTGAAAATTCCTGCTTTACTGTGGAGGATGAATTCACTGCCATCTGCAGCAATGATGAAATATTTCCCATCTGCTCTCGTAGAATTGCTGGCGAAAGTGCCCGCAATCTCTGCATAAATGTGATTGGCTGCTGAATTTTGTTGATAAATTTCTAGAGCGTTCGATCGCAATCCTAAGCTATTTCCAACGAAAGCTGTCGGACCGCCGCTGCCACTTAGATTTAGTGCAAATGCGAGGAGCGCTCCTGCAATCGCGAGTACCCAGTATTCCCCGGTTCCTCCTGTTGGGAGCCGTTTGTGGGGATTGCTCACCGATATACACCAAGCGGGGTGAGGCCAAA
The DNA here is from genome assembly GCA_036700245.1 of Microcoleus vaginatus BM001213989. Lineage (GTDB taxonomy): Bacteria > Cyanobacteriota > Cyanobacteriia > Cyanobacteriales > Microcoleaceae > Microcoleus. The sequence continues at coordinate 3,582 of JAUBOM010000192.1, read as the reverse complement.
AAAGTTGTACACCTTGCTTAGTAAATACATCACTGAAACAGCTTAACAGATGTCCAAGCGGCAAACAAAGCCAGGTTTTCCAGTCTGCATAAAAATATAGCGGGCTAGCAAGAATTGCGATCGCGACAGTTGCAATCAAACTGTGAGTAATCGATCTGTGAGGATATCGATTCTCGATCCAATTAGAAATAGGAAATAGGATTTGACCGATCGTACTGGTGCTCGTATCCAGATCGGGCAGTTGGCTGCCTGCGATCGCCAGTGCTAGATGCAGCGGATCGTTGGTTGTAAGTATTAGTGAGATTCCAGCGCAGCTAATGACTGCATAGGTCAGCGCCATCATTTCAAAGCTTCTCCAACAGGCATAACTTTTCCTTCATCTATTAGCTCTAAACCGTATGTGGAAGCCTGTTCGCTTCTGTTGCAGGAATAACTTTAATCATTGACCCAGCCTTTTCTTAGCTCCTTCAATCCGCCCTAACTGCTTAGCAGCCATTGCCATAGTTAGGCTCACACCTCCAAAAATCTGCCAGTTCTTGTTGCCCGTTCCGATACCGATGTATCTAATGACCGCAAAGCTGAAAAGTGCTGTCAGCAAAATTGGCATCATTACCAAATATTGCCGGTGTTCGACTGTTTGATTGATGCCCAGCTTCTCTTGCCTCACAACTTTGCGAGCCAACATGGGGTTACGACCAGCTAGCGGTTGCAATTGGGAAAGTCTGGCTGGTGTTAGCTCGTAACCCAACTTTGCCGCTTCATCCTGCATTGCTTCGCGGATTGCCCGATCGTCTGGCAATTCTAATTCAACTTCGATCATCCTTATAAAGATATCGCGGCTGGGGTTGGTGATGGCGAAGCAGCAAACTATACAACCGTTGGCAATCAAATCCTCAAGCCAGAATCGGATCTTCATGGTAAGGCGCTTTGCTTCGGGTAGTAGCAACAACGCATTAGTGGGAATATTGAGCATGATTTCATTTTCGAGCTGGTCTAGGGTGAGCTGCCTCACCCTGCCTTTATCATCCTCAGTCTCAATCGGTATATCTAGCTGTTGGGCTATCTGTTGATAAAATCTTTTGGGGCTTCCCTTGTAAGTAGCGGTTGCGATTGAGAACTCTCCCGCCAATAATTCAGCAACGCCTGCTGCTACATCTTCCAATCCCGTCCCGAGTTCGCCGGTGACAATGCAGCAAGTGTTGCTGCGGATGATTTCACAGACTTTGGTTACTGTGCTTCTTGATTTTTCTGTTGCTTCTGGCGATGCCGCTGCAATAGTTGCTGTGCGATTGCTGCGGCATTCAGCTTTGGGTTGGCTGCATCCCTTATTGCTTTGATTTTTTCTCTTTGCTCGTCTGATAAATCTTCCTCGGTCATGTTGTTAGCCAGGTGCAACCTCACTAAATCTGGCATCGCCACCTGACGTACTTTGAGTTCGCCTGCCTCGCCGATTAATCGACTTAGCATCTCATCATCCATCTGATCGAAACTTTCTGCCTCCACCTCTGGAATCTCTAATACCGATCCCGACGCCAAATCCGAATTTTCCGAGATCGCTAGTTCCCCGCCATCCCGGAATCCCCGCGTCTTCCCAGTTTTTTTGATGTGTTCGTTCAACTCCTCCATCTCTTTCATTTGGTGTTGAGTCAGGTAAGGTCCCTCAGCATCCCGGCTTGGCTCAATTTCCAGGTACTTTAGTCTGTTGTAATACGTAGATGTTCCGATACTTAGCACTTCACAAACTTGCTCTGGTCGCCATTTGGTAGAAAGTTCTGTTTCCCTTGGAATTCCAATTTATTTTTTAAATCTGGTTTACATGATATGTGCAGTATACACCGCAAAAAATTCATAGATCAACTGGGACATCAGATTGGAATCCACTGGAATTCCAATGGATTCCAATTAAATCATTTCACTGTCAATAACCAACCAAATTAAGTATAATTTATTACAAAGCGTTTTAATGCAAAGCAAATTGGAAGGAAAACAATGCAAGCTGAAACGTGCAACAACCGGAGTCGAGCATGGAATATGGGAACGCTGGCAGCGAGGAGGAATCTCAAAAGCGGTGAAAGCGCCGACATCCTGACTGGTACGGATTGGGATGGGGGTATCGCGATCGAGAACCGCACTGAAGTTTCGAGTATCTCTGAACCATCGGCGGGGACGACATCACCGACTGGGCGAGGTTTCGAGTGAAGGTTCCCGTGCAAGTGAATTTGGTTGCGGATAACACCATTGCAGCAATTGTCAACTCTAGCCGCAGCGTTGTGGATTCGAGCAACGGGTATTCGAGCAACCTGACAACCACTTTGCAGTCAGGGGTCTACTTTCTCCAGTTCAGCACCGAGTCTTCAATTCCTTATTTGTTTACCTCACAGTTGACCTTAAGGAAGGTTTAGCCAGAGCAATTATTGTGCAGCAATTGCTATTTGTCCGCCTTCAAGAATTTTGCTAATATGGCGATATAAGCTGTTTCGCATTTAAATTGTGATAACAGCATTTCCTTTGTTTTTGAGTTTTCGTCCCCATTTGATAACCAATGCTCCTTTATTTAAAAGCTTATGTAACAAAAACTCTAATTCTTCAATTGATTTAAAAAGTCGATTAGCAATATATTCTTTGGCTGAATGCCATACCAATTCAATCAAGTTATAGTCGGGGCTATATTCAGGTAGGTATTCTAGATAAATATTAGGCGTTTCTGTTGTTATTTTCTGGATATAGTCTTGTTTCTTGTGAAAGCTGGCATTGTCTAATACGATCACTATTTTAGACCCTTTTTCTGTAAAATCTTCTCGATTGTTTTCCGCTTCTACCCATTCACTTATTAAATCTTGATTGAATAGTTTTAAGACTTTATAGAAACTGTTAGAGTTACATTTACTAAGAAATTTAACAAATCTTTTTTTGTCTGAATACCTAATTCCTCCCATGACATTCACTCTTCCTTTTCTTCTATCTCCCCTCACTTTTTTGCGATGTCCTTTTTTGCACCACGTCTTTCTCTTTATCACCATTAAACTAAATCCGCTTTCGTCCCAAAACCATACCTGAAAGCGACTAAGACTTTCTTTTTCTATTCTTAAATATTCCTCTAGTTTTTCTTTAAAAGCTTTTCTTTTATCAGGGTCTTGTTTGTGATCTAGACTATATTTTGACCACAGGTAAACGTACTTTTTTTTTGAGATAATTCTCAAAACTTGTGAGCCGCTTAACTTTATTCCAGTCACTTCTTCTAAATAAGTAGCCAATCTTTTAGCTGACCATCGACCAAATTCATATCCTAGCTCTTGAGGAGCTTTGTCAATTGTTTCTAGTAATATTTTTATGTATTTTTCTGTAGCTTTGTGATGGTTTCCTTTCATCTTCTTATCTTTAAGACTCTCTAAATTATCTGGATCTCCATGCACGCACCAGAAACAGATTTTGTTTGGCGAACACCCGATAAATTTAGCAACTTCTTTTTGAGTTTTGGGTGCATCTCACTTTTGCAGATACATCAAGTAGAAAGTTGACCATTGAGATAAGCACAGCGAAGAGAAAGGATAGAGGAAACACTCTCGATATTCCACTGCGCTC
>JAUBOM010000191.1:0-9698 GCA_036700245.1 Microcoleus vaginatus BM001213989 | reverse complement strand
GCTCGGTGTGCTTTTGTGTTGCACTTTCAGCGGGACAATTACCGCCTCAAACTTCGCAGCCCGCGATCGCATAGTGTTTTGCTTTTTCGAGCCTCCATGAGAGGGGTAGTACAGACGACCTGCCAGGTCGTCTGTACTTCGCTTGCGCCGGCCCAAAGCACTGCCGAGCGTGAGCGAGCGGCTGTTTAACCTTCAGCGACAGAGCCCAAAACTGGCTTCGCATTCAAGGAGTGTCGTGACTCAAAAAACGCAGTCAGTTAAGACGCAAGGCCCGCCAGAATGGCTTGTCCGATTACTCTTCCAAGCCTCACGCCTTTAGGCTGAGGTTCCTGACAAGACCCCACGGGATGTGGGTTCCCAGCGGATCGCCCGTAGTGAGGCGCTGGGAAAACGATCGGCGGTTTCAACCGTAAGAGAGCATTGCACGGCGATTGTTTGATTCGGTGAAATGAATGTAATGTACTTTCACGCCTGAAAATTACCGGCTCAAACCTTACAATCGGCGATCCCATAATGTTTTCCTTTTTATAGCCTCCCTTACGGGGTAATGTTAGCTTGCGCCTTAGTGTACGGTCGGTACTATATTTAGGACACTGACTTAACCCAATAAATCTGTTTAATCCTAAATTTCGCGATTCCAGGAACTAGCCGATCGTCCCTTGGTAGGTCTTTAAACTCTTGCCGTTAACCTAGTACGCAGGCTACGCAAGTCTGGTTAACTGTGGTTGAAGTCAAAGGCCTTAAGCAAGCGTGTCTTTAGACCTGGGTCGTTGACTTCCGACTACTCTGATAGAGCTTGTTTTGTCACTACTTTACTATTTTTGACTGCAAATTGAAAAAATCAATGAAATACTTTACATGACCGCAAGCACTTTAGTCCCGGAACCCCGGATTCATCCGTGGAGCCAGAAAAAAGCTCCCCATCCTCATCACTTGCCCCCGGATTTATCAGTGGGAGCGCTTTCTTCAATCTGAAATCTAAAATCTAAAATCTAAAATTGATTGACTTTAGGAGTAAAAAATGCTGGATTTATTTAGCTCAGGGATCGTGTCTCTGTGGCTGGACATGGCTGGGGTAGGCAGTGCCGCGCCTAATGCTGCCTCAGTGCTGGCTTGGCGGGGAGGGATACCCGGGTTAATGGTGGCCGAAGATTTGGCTTTTGGGGGAATAGATGCGGCAAATCCAGACTTGCCCGCAGCAGCGACGGTGCGGGAATATTTAAAAGAGTTGAAAGACAAGAACCTGATTGACGGGAATCAGGGAATTTGGGTGCAAGCGGGAATGGTGCCGCTGGTAAGTCAGCAAGGGACAGTGCTGATGCCTGGGGCTTCGCTGACTAAGATTGCGACTTCTCTGGCGTCCCTGGAGACTTGGGGCGCGGATTATCAGTTTGAAACGCGGTTCCGAGGAACGGGACCGATTAGCAATGGTGTATTGCAGGGAGATTTGGTGGTCAGCGGCGGGGGCGATCCGCTGTTTGTGTGGGAGGAGGCGATCGCCGTGGGCAATGCTCTCAATCAAATGGGTATAAATCGTGTGGCGGGAAATTTGGTGGTGACAGGCAATTTCCGCATGAATTACCAGTCCGATCCTGTGGTTGCGGGGGAGATACTGCGGCAGGCCCTCGATGGGAGCAGTTGGCCTCTTGACGTGGTGCCAATGTATTCTAAGATGGCTCCGGGAACTAGAAAGCCGCAAGTAACGGTGGCCGGCAGCGTGATTGCTGAGAAATTTGTGAGTTCGGGGCGTTTGCTGCTGAAGCGCCGATCGCTCCCTTTAGCCGAAATTCTCAAGCAGATGAACGTCCATAGCGATAATGAAATGGCTCAGATGCTGGCCGACGATTTGGGCGGGGCAAAAATAGTGCAGCAGCAAGCGACTTGGGCTGCGGGGGTGCCGGCTGCGGAACTTCAATTGGTTAACGGTTCGGGATTGGGAGTGGAAAATCAAATGTCTCCGAGGGCGGCTTGTGGGATGATGCAGGCGATCGCCCGCAACCTTCAGACTACTGGGCTGACAGTTGCTGACTTGTTTCCAGTGTCCGGGCGCGATCGAGGAACTTTGGAACACCGACACCTTCCGCGATCGGCTGTGGTGAAAACTGGTACTTTGGACACCGTAATTGCTTTGGCTGGAGCGATCCCCACGCGCGATCGGGGTTTAGTGTGGTTTGCAATTATTAATCGCGGCACTGATTGGGACTCTTTGAGAGAACAGCAAGATATATTTTTGCAAAAATTGGTGCAGCAGTGGGGAACTGCATCGATTTTGCCAGTAGCAATTACACCGCACATTGACGGCGCCAGACCTGCCTTGGGGGCAGCAAATCGCAGTGATATTTTGCTGGGAGGTTAAGAAATAGGGGTTGAGTTGGGGTTCGCACAAAGACAGACGACCTAAAGGCAGTTTACACGACTTTAACGGATATAATGGACATCTCGGACAGGATTAAATAAAATAAAAAGTGTTCTTCCATAAGAATGCCATGCCGTATGTCACACCAAGAGAAGCAGCTAACGCTTTGGGAGTTAACCCCAGAACCCTTGCCCGATGGTCAGAAGATGGCAAAATCAAGGCCATCAAAACCGAGGCAGGACAAAGACGTTACGATATTGCCGAATATCTCAAACAAAAATCCGGTACAACTGAGCTTGCTCGACCTTCTACAGTTTTGTACGCCAGAGTCTCAACATCCAGCCAAAGAGACGATCTCAAAAGACAAACTGAGGCACTTACTACAAGTTACCCAGGCTCAGAAGTCATCACAGAAATTGGATCGGGACTCAATTTTAGGCGGCGAAAGCTTAACGCCATTCTGGAACGAATTATCAGCGGCGATATCCAATGTCTTGTCGTTGCCCACAAAGACCGAGTTGCCCGATTTGGCTTCGACCTCATCGAATGGCTGTGTGAAAAATTCGATTGTAAACTCGTGGTTCTCTACCAGCAAAAACACAGTCCACAAGCAGAACTCGTGCAAGATATGTTGTCAGTCGTCCATTGTTTCAGCTCAAGGGTTTACGGACTCCGTAAGTACGAAAAAAAACTCAGGGAAGACCCGGAAATACAAAAGCAAAAGACGACACTCACAGAAATTGACAGCGAAGTTAGCGCCGAACTCTGTGAAGAAAATTCGGGTTTATCCTGATAGCAAGCTAAACTCAATTTGGCGACATTGGTTAGCCGGTTGTCGCTTTGTTTACAACCGTTGCATAGAGGCTTTGAAAAATGGCTTCCGAGGTAGCAGCTATGATTTAGAAGCCCAAATCCTTAACGATTTGCCAGATTGGTTGAAAACAGTACCGAGACACCCCAAAGCCAACGCCGCACAAGATGCTTACGACGCTTTAAGGCAAGCAAAAGCCAATAATGGTGAAGCAAAGTTTCGTAGTTGTCGCCAATCAGTAGCCACCATTAAATTCAAAAATGGCAATTATACCAAAGGCACTTGGTTCCCTCAGCTAACCAAAGGGTGCGGCTTTGAATCTTCCCAACCACTGCCAGATTCTTGCAAGTATGGCACCCAGTTAGTGCGAGACAGACGACGTTGGTTTGCTGTGATTCCCGAGTATATTTCCACAGAAACAACTACCCAGAATAAAGTAATTGCGCTCGATCCTGGGGTGCGAACATTTTTAACTGGTTACGACGGAGAAACGGTTTTAGAAATTGGCAAGGGAGACATAGAGCGAATCGTGAGATTATGCTTTCACCTTGACAAATTAATTAGCCGTGCCTACCAAAAACAAGTTAGGACTAAGCAACGCCGTTCTTTACTTCGTGCATTTGACAAAATCCGGAGCGATATCCGCAATTTAGTGGATGAACTTCATCGCCAAACCGTTAGTTACTTAGTCCGTAATTACAAGGTGGTGTTTATCCCCACTTTTGAAACATCATCCATGGTTTTGAGAGCAAAAAGGCGGATTAATACTAAATCTGTACGATCCATGTTAACTTGGAGCCATTACAGATTTAAGCAGTTACTAATAGCTCTGGCTAAACGTTCCGGCGTCTTAGTCGTAGAAACTAACGAGGCTTACACGTCTAAAACCTGTGGCAAGTGCGGTCACGTTCATGGCAGATTGGGCGGCAACAAAATCTTTAAATGTCCTGAGTGCGGTTATATTGCCGGCAGGGATGCAAACGGTGCTTTTGGTATCATGCTAAAAGCTTTGGCGGGTACGCCCTTCACCCTTGCGGGTGATGCGATCGAGGTATTTTCAGGTGTCGGAGAAATCCAAAATGTCTGAAATGTATCGCGTAAATGTACCACATAATAGCTTAGAATCGAAAAACGACTATTCTGCAAGAAGATGATCAAACTGCGACTCAAGAGATACGGGAAAAAACGCGAGACAAGCTACCGGATTGTAGCGATGAACAGTTCTACCCGCCGCGACGGCCGTCCCCTAGAAGAGCTCGGCTATTACAACCCCAGAAATAACGAAACCAGGCTGGATGTTCCAGCGATTGTCAAGCGCCTGCAAGAAGGCGCTCAGCCAACTGACACCGTGCGTGACATCCTCAGAAAAGCCCATGTATTTGAACAAGTCGGAGCCGGAGCCAACGTTGAATCCAGCACAACAGCAGTCAGCTAGTCCCAACTACGCTGGACTGGTTAAGTTTTTAATTGGGCCTTTTTTAGAGACCCCAGGCTCTTTGCGGGTTGATTGCGAACTGCACCCGCGCCAATCGCGGGTCTGGGTTAGGCTCGCTTTTGAAGATCCCGACAAAGGCCGGGTTTACGGTAGGGGCGGACGCAATATTCAGGCAATTAGAACTACGCTCGAAGCGGTGGCGCAGACGGCGGGTCAGTCGCTCTACTTAGATATATACGATGGCGAAGCGGGCGATCGTGCCTCGGGGCCGCCCAGGGGCGATCGCGATCGCCCGGATCGCGGATCGCGCGAGCCGCGAGGCGACTTCCGACCCCGGATGCCACCTCCGTCGCCGAGTCCCTTAGCTAGCAGAACTCCGAGAGAACAACCTCGCCGTACTAACACACCTACGTTTAGAACGAGCAGAAATACTCCCGGTTATTAACGGCCGATCCCAAAAACAATTTTAGATTTTAGATTGCCTGTTGTAAACTTTGTATTACAAGCCCCGCTTGATTTGAGATTGCCGATTTTGCGATCGGACACAAATGTAAAATTTTAAATCTCAAATGTTAGCGGGATGAGGTACATCTAAAATCTAAAATCTAAAGTTGCCTGACTTGATTGAAAGGAGATTTGATTTGTATCTCAAGCACCAAACTCATTTGGGAGCTAAATCTAAAAGACGCCTTAGATACTAGGTAAAACCTAGTATCGGGCGTTTTTTAGATCGCAAAAAGTGACTGATTTAACTGTTAATAGTTAACTTTTAATTGCTTATTTGGAGGAGCTTATGTTGGCATGATTGAAAAATTAACAATAGAGTTGCCGAGCACTCAAAGCGCTATGTCGCTCTCGGGTCATCAAGAAGAAAATCTGAAAATTATCTCTAAGCAAACCGGCGCTAACCTGGTAATGCGAGGGCAAGAACTGCTGATTTCCGGCACAAAAAGTCAAGTAGAATTGTGTCATAAATTAGTGCGATCGCTCTCCGACTATTGGAAATCCGGCAAAAATATTACCGGAGTTGAAATCCAGACGGCGCGCCAAGCCTTGGATACCAACCGCCAAGGCGATTTACAAGACTTGCAGCGAGACGTTCTCGCTAGAACCCGCCGTGGCGAAGAAATTAGAGCCAAAACCTTCAAGCAGCGGCAATACGTCCAAGCAGTACGCACGCACGACCTGACATTTTGCATTGGTCCCGCTGGTACTGGCAAAACATTTCTAGCAGCTATTTTCGCCGTGCAAGCGCTGTTGAGCAAGCAGTACGAACGGCTGATTTTAACCAGGCCAGCCGTGGAAGCTGGCGAAAAATTAGGGTTTTTGCCGGGAGATTTGCAGCAAAAAGTCGATCCCTATTTGCGCCCGCTTTACGACGCCCTGCAAGAAATGATCGACCCTGAAAAAATGGCCGATTTAATGGAAAGAGGCTTGATCGAAGTAGCTCCTTTAGCTTATATGCGGGGGCGCACTCTCAGCAATGCTTTCGTAATTTTGGACGAAGCTCAAAATACGACGCCGGCTCAAATGAAAATGGTGTTGACTCGTCTGGGCTTTCGATCGAGAATGGTAGTAACGGGCGATATCACTCAAACAGATTTGCCACCAAACCAACAGTCGGGATTGTCAGTTGCCCAAAACATTCTGCGCAACGTTGAGGGCATTGCTTTCTGCGAATTTTCTCAGGCGGATGTGGTGCGACACCCGCTAGTGCAGCGGATTGTCGCTGCTTACGAACTGCACGAAAAATAGTCATTAGTCATTAGTCATTAGTCATTAGTTGTTGGTTGTTAGTGATTGTTGTTTTTAATTACCAATTACCAATGCCCAATGCCCAATGCCCAATGCCCAATTCCCAATTCCCAATGCCCAATTCCCAATGCCCAATTCCCAATGCCCAATTCCCCAATTAAATTATGCCTAATCTGAAAGAATTCTTGGAAGCTTGCGAACAATTGGGAACGCTGCGTTTAATCGTGACTAGCAGCGCGGCTGTGCTGGAAGTTCGCGGTTCAATTCACAAGCTGTTTTATGCGGAGTTGCCGAAGGGTAAATATGCCAATATGCACGCCGAAATATTTGAGTTTCACTTGAATATGGACAAAATCAAACAGGTGAAGTTTGAAACTGGCGAGGCGAAAAGAGGCAATTTTACTACTTATGCAATCCGTTTTCTGGACGAACAAAATGAGGCTGCTTTGAGCGCGTTTTTGCAGTGGGGAAAACCGGGGGAATACGAACCGGGACAGGTGGAAAATTGGCACCAATTGCAGGAGAAATACGGGGAAGTTTGGGAACCTGCACCTGTTGAGGCGCTTTAAAACATAGGCTTTTTCACCTTGAGATTGCATATTGGGGGCGGGATATCCTGCCCAACCCCTACTCCCCACAAGAATAAAATTGATTTTTGTGTAACAGGCATCCTGCCTGTTTATGAGAAGGTATAAAATATGATGTTTAACTCTTTTGTTGTCTAATTTCTGAATTAATGAACCGCAGAGGGCGCAGAGAACGCAGAGAAGAGAGAAAGAGAGACACAAGGTTAGTTGTTTGAATGTAATTGGGTATGAAGGTATTTTGGAGTTTTTGTTTGGTTTTGCTGGTGTTGCTGTGGGGTGGCGGTGCGAGGGCGGGGGTTTTGGGCGATCGCATATCAAGTTTTCCGAATTGGGAAAGCAAGCCTCCTATCGCTGTCGCTAAGGGAGATTTGGTATATCCCGACTGGATGGCCGGCAATTGGAATGTGGCGAGCACTTTGGTGGATTTAGCTGCTCCTTTAGCGCCAAATATTGTGACGCCTGGGTTTGAAAGCAACCGCCAGTATTTGCAGCAGCCAGTATTATTTAAAGTGCGATTTCAACCGGAAAAAAATATTGGTTTTATTTATAAAGATACATCTAAAAAAGCTACAAAGATTGTAGCCGATCGCACTTTTAACGGTTTGAATATTGCCAAGGCTTATTTAGGGGATGGCGGCGTACTTTCGGTGAAAGTCGATCCGACCAATCCCAACCGCCAAATTACTGTGTTGAAAGGGGAACGCCAATTAATTTCGATTGTTACCAGTCGGGGAACTGAGACGCCGAATTCTCGCGAGTTTGTGTCTACAGAGATTTCTCAGCAGGTGTTTCGGGGAGAGTCTGATATTTATTTAAACGAGGTGGAAACAACAACGGCTTATCGAGTTGTTGGAGGCGGAGAAAATGGCGATTCTGCGAGTAAAAGAATTGAAGCCGATCAGGTGACAGCGATTTATTTGTCGCCGCAAGACCCGGATTATTTTGCTGCTGGGGGGCATCCTGTGGCTTTGTACCGATATCGCTTGGAGTTGTTGCCGGGAGAATAAGCTAATTTATGGTGAATTATTAGTATGGCAACTCTAGCGGGGCGAATGGCATGGGAACGAATAATACAAGCTATCTCAACTGGCATTAATCCACAAGCCAGCGACTTTAAACTGTGGGCTGAGTCACAACAGGGATGGCATCTTACTCAAACACCTAATGGCCCGTTAAAATATATTGATAAAAACCGAGTAGCTAGGCTAACGCTTAAACAGGGAACTCCAAGAGCTCCGGGAAGCAATCATCCTCATGTAGAGCTCAGAAATCCCAAAGGCAGTAGAATAGATCTACAAGGAAAGCCCGTCAACAGAAAAAGTATAGCTAATCATACTCCTATCGATTGGGACATTTAACAATGGAACGCTTAAACTACTGGCAGTTGCCGGGATTTGAAAATATTTATTTAGAGGATAGCTATGTACTCAGCATTAATGATAATACAATATCTATACAAATCCTATTAGAAGCTGTCCTCACTGAGAATCACCCTCTATACACTCCAGCCTTATCTGGGGAACAGTATTGTTATCGGCAGATGACAGTCAAATTCCCCCATCCTCAAACCTACGATTTGGTTGTGAACAACATCAGGCCAATTGCAGATCCAGATGGTAGCGTTGATTACGGGAACATAGACGATTTTTTTATGGAGGATGACAAATACTATTTAACAGGGGAATGGGGAGAACTTACTATAGTTTCCGATCCACCCCGACTTGTTGATGAAAACTCTTTAATTGTCAGAAACGGCGAGAATTTTATTCAAATTAATAAGGATAAAATCAGTCTTTGTGAATGGAAAAGGGAAAGGGAAGGAGTAATCAGCTTAGTTTACGAAAACGATTTTGGAAGTCCTTTATATGTTCAAATTGAGGCAGAGCAAGATCCCGAAGGCTTTGAAGCAGCTTTGGGGTATATGAACGAACTTGACACAGGTCATACAACTGATATTACAGGAGGAGGCGAACTGACATTTGACAAAATCAAGCAGTCTTATGCCGCTCAGACATTTGACAAAATCAAGCAGCCTTATGCCGCTCAGACATTTGACAAAATCAAGCAGTATTATGCCGCTCAGTTTAATCAGGAAAATGTGCAAGCATTTTATGTTAAATATCCAAGCTCAGCGGGTAATCAATATTCGATTTCGGCAATTACTTCCGACAATTAAGGTGAAATCTCGATCTAGGCATGGTGAAGTGAGGATTCAAGAAATCTATACTAAATTGTGCTTGTCCTCAACAATCTTAGCTTGATAGAGAAATTATTCCAACACTTTGAAGAATTTATCGATAGCATCTTTTTCATCAACTGAAAAGAAGAGAATGATACTCTCCCATCCGTGAGTTGACGTAATTTGATATCTTTCTTGTATCCACTCTTGAAATCCATCAAGTGCTCTCTGTTTAGCCCGTCCGGGTGATGGTTGTCAAAAATAATTTCTATGTTGTTGATAACTATAGCGATTCCTTCGTGACCACCATTGACTGAAATAGCCTCTCCCGGTACGCTATCATCATAAATGCCACTGTTCCGACCTCTTCCGTATCCTGTGTACAGTTTTATGCGCTTTCCAGGAATTCCTTGACTTGTCAAGTAATCTTTGATATTGCTGGCGCACTCAACATATTTAAAGTTTTCATAGCGATCGACAATAGCCTTGATTTGCAGTATTTGCTCAGCAGTAATCTCACTCATACCAAATCCGGTTATGATAGACTACTTATAATCACATAAAAATAAAAAGCG
>JAUBOM010000190.1:0-9775 GCA_036700245.1 Microcoleus vaginatus BM001213989 | reverse complement strand
AAATCCCCTAGGGGACGGAAGCAGAAACCTAAGTCGTGAGTCTTAGGAATCCCCGTGCGTTTACGCCGGGGTGGATGTCAACTAGCTACGGAGACTACCCGAAAACCATAGCTACGCGAAAACCCATGATAGTGAAGCCACAGTCCACCAATTCCCTGACACGATAGGCGCTGCGGCAAGCGACCGCACGGGAGAAGAAGGAACCGCCACGCAGCACTCGAGTATTCCTTAAAGTACCAGTTTCCCAGGAACTTCCGTCAGTTGGTGCACCGTTAAAGTCTTCGTGCCACGTATCACTGCACCACTCCCCAACATTGCCGTGCACATCGTACAGTCCAAAGGCATTGGGGGGAAAACTCCCGACATCGGTTGTTTCTCGGCGCAAAAGTCCTGTGGGAGCTTTTGCGTAGGGCGGCTCGTATCGATTATAGTTGCCTAAATCCGGGGTTATGGTTTCCCCAAAATGAAATGGGGTTGTTGTTCGGGCACGACAGGCGTATTCCCATTCTGCTTCACTCAGGAGGCGATATTTTTTCCCGGTTTGTAGCGAGAGTTTGCCGCAGAATTCGACGGCATCCTCCCATGATACATTTTCTACTGGACGTTTTTTACCTGGGAAACCCGATGGGTTGTTTCCCATCACTGCTTGCCACTGTGCTTGGGTGATGGGGTATTTCCCTGCACAAAAAGCCGGTACTGTTACTTGATGCTGGGGACTTTCGCCATAAAGTCTACCTTCTTCGTTTTTGGGGGAACCCATCATAAATGTGCCGCCAGGAAGGTAAACCATTTCCAGTACAATTCCGTTGCCTAAGTATTCCGGGAAGAAGCGAGCAAAGGACTTGCGGCGGCTGTTTTCTTTTCCCGTATTATCTACGGTAATGACATCAAATTCAAATATAGGAGAATAGTTCTGTAAATGTTGTTGAATCTTCTCCTCATTTCTATCTTTCAGCAGGGAATAGGCAGCAAAATTCACCTGCAGGGACTCATCATGCAATGCTTGAATTATTAAATCTAACCCTGCTTCTCCATATTTCAGCGCTTCGGATAGTGCGGTGATTCTAACTTCGACAGCGGGCGAAGCTAAGCGGCTTTTAACGCCGGGAATGCCTCCGAGTATCGCAGCATTGACAGGAATTAAATTTTGGCCTCCGAGGACGGCATCGTATTTTCTAGGTTCATTTTGATGGTCTGACATTGCACTACAGCCTCTGCATTTTAATTCAGCAAAAATTCACTCTATGATACCAAATCATGCTTAAATATCCTCCTCATTTCTTCAATATTCCGGACAGTTTTTGGAACGAGACTACAAGCTTTACAGGGCAAGGATCGTAAATAAAGTCGAATTAAATGCCGCGTCAGGGGTGGAGCTAACATTGATTTAATTATCCACAGGGGCTGCGAAGTCAAGCGAGAATAAGCCATTGGGCCATATAAAAACTGTTCGGACTATTGATTTCTTAGACTCTTAGAAAGGTACGAAAGTTTGTGTAGATGGGATTTCCAATCGCCTAACAATAAACTCAGTTCGCGATCGCACTCCGACTCCTCGAAACCGGGTTTTTTACGCCCGTGTGCGGGTTCCAACGCGTCTTTTCGTAAAAAACCCGGTTTCACCGGCCCCCATGCGTAAGTCCTAAATTAGTAGGGTGCCACGGAGGCGAAACCCTCAATCATCGCCCCATAACCAAAGTCTAACGTACCATACAACGCCAGGGCGGGCTTACGAGATGATTGATTTTAGGCAAGTATTGTTGGTAAAACCCGCCCCTACGATTTTTGGTGAACCTGCACTTAAAAACATAAAAAAATCCCCCAAAAGGGGGATCTCATTCAACGCTATTATAGAGCCTTAGTCTCCGGCATCAAGCACTTATCGGAATCGCAGCCCGCGGGCCCCGAATCCATCATTTCACCCAAATCATAGCGACTTAGTGCCGCATGAAAAACATCTATTTGGCGGCGCGCTAAAGTCTCTTCCACCATCTTGGTGTAAGTTTCCTTGTTTATCGGTTCAAAGGGCAAACGCGGGAAAGTTTCAAGAGCATCAAACCGAGCCAAAAGCGCTGCGGAAATGTAGCCTTCATCATCGCGAATCGCTTCATAAATCCGCCTACCCAAACTTTCCACTTCATTTTCGCGCAGTTCAATCGTGGCCGAAGTGTTATGTCTGACATAGAACTTTTGCACCTGCATATAAAAGTCCATTTGTGCCGCCGCTGAGAACTTGTTAATGTCAATTTCATCAGCACCGGGCAAGTCAGCCCAACTTACCGCAACAGGTATTTCTACCAGCCATTCTGTACAGCGTTCATCGAAGGGATTGTTCAGCAAATTGCCGTTTTCATCTTTGTCAGATTGAGACGGAATCACGTTGTATCCGTAGTCGATGCAGGCGAGGGCTACGGGGTCGTTTTTGCCGAAAGTGATTCGGCGAATGAAACGCTGGGCTTTCGGCGGGTGCCAGCCGGGAGAAGCACCTGTCAGCAGAGATTTTGTACCCGATGGTTGAACGGTTGTGCAGCGATTTGGGCGTTTTAAGGAATGGCGATCGCAATAATCCCAAACTACCCCATTGACAATCTCGCGCCAACCACTCAAATACTCTTCTTCCCGCTGTTTAAAAGCGATTCCTTGCGGAGTTTGCGGGCGGCCTTCCCCCCACCAGCGCAGCCACTCAACCCCGAAAGCGTGAACGAAGAAATCGAACAATCCCGTGAAAGATACGCCGACAATTGGGTCTAGTTCGCGGCTGTATTGATAGCGGGGTTCAAGAAATTTGTGATTGAGAAGTACCGCGACAGATAGAGCCGCCGCCTTGAAAGCTTCCTCCTGTTCTTTGAAGTTGTAAGGGTCAATTTGATTGAGGTGAACCTCAGAAAGATTACAGTGGAAGTTAGAGCCGATGATTTCCAGTTTTGTTACCCTAAAGGCTTTTTATCCTTTAGTTCTACAGATTCCATTTTATCTGTAGCTCGGCGTACTTTTTCATTTACTGTAGTTGTAAATGCCCCGCACTCTTGCCAGGATTATATTCTTCAATAAAGAAGGTTCACCCGGTACGCTCTACGGTGGTAAAGGATTTTTAATTCCCTTACTTACCTCGGAGTTAACATCTCAGTCTTCTCCGATTTTGCGAGGTTTTTTACGTGAGGCAAAATTACTTACCACACGGGTTTAAGCCCACACGGACTAACCGATGCTCTAACTCGCCAGCAGTCATATTAGGATGGCGTTCCTGCAACCACTCTTTAGCTTTTCCTTCGTCGTAAGCTTTCAAAAACTCATTTCTAAGACTCGGTGTTGAAAGTAAATCAACGTTAGATCGAGCTACAGCTTCCCCGGCCCATTGAATCGCGCCTTCGCCGCTGTAATACTGTTTGCGGACAGCATCAATACATTCTTCTAGTGTAGGTTTGGTATGGAAAACTCGCGTATGGTTGGCCATCCGAAGGGCATCGCGTTCTGGATCTATTCTCCAGTTGCCGCTTTCATCTTGTTGCCACAAATTATTTTTAGCATTTGCCCCCAGTTCGTCATCAAAAGAAAACTGACGCATTCCGGCACTGTTATGCGTCAGATAACCATCGCAGTAGAAACAATGAGCTTCTTCAACTTCAATATCGTAGGTTTGGACATGATCGTAACTGCCTATTCCTTTGACTGTGACTGGAATATCTAATGAGATATCAGTCTCAACGATATAGCGTTCATAATTAGCATCAACGGTGCGGGAACCTTGGAACCCCATTTCTCGCATCTCGCTGTATGTGTAAGCTTCCCGCATTATCACACCGGGAACGGTAAAACCATACATTTTCAGCCCTTGACGCAGTTCTCCCTTAACAGAGTAAGGTGAAATCAAAGCGTTATAACGCTGTTTAAATGCTGGAAGCGTGATGCTGTACTTAATTTGCCATCCTTGTTGCTGGGGATAATTGGTGATAATTCTGCCAGCAATACCCAAGCTGGATAAAACTGCACTTATTTGTCTCACAAATGACCGATATACTGAGGTCACTAGATGAGGTGGTCGGCTATTAATAGAGCCGTCACTGTCCATTAATCCGGCTAGATAAGCTGCTCGGATATCTACTGAACCCTGCAAAATAAAACTAGGAATTGCTAAGGGAAGATTTGGCTGCTTGATGTAGCGATGGAAATATTCAGCTAATCGTATAGATGAACAGATGGATTTAGCGGTATTTTCACCCTTGATGTTGCCATGAGTAGCAGTCAAGCCAAACAAAGCTAAGCCAGCATTGATTTTAGCTTGAATTTTAGGTGTCAGTTCTGTATCTAAGGCGTTCATTGCCCATTCAACACGGCCATAGGGTTTACCGTATTTATTGCGACCAATAGCTACATAGCCATCACCGTGAGTAAACCCAATCAGCCAAGCAACTTCACTTGTCAGTTCAGGAATTACAAACGCCTTAGCTGTTCGGCTTTTTGAGGACCTAGACATTGTAAAGTCAGCAGGCAAATGGGTAATTGTCCCAGGTAAAACTTGTGTGTTGTGCAGGAGGCGATCGCCCTCAGCTAAATTAGCAACTGATTTCCATACAATTGTGCCTCTAGCATCTGCCAGCACTGCTTGAGAGTGGTTTAAAGTTGCTCTAGGATAAGTGCCATTAGTTTCTATTTCGTAGACATCTTGAAATCCTTGGTCGAATTTATCAACCACTCGCCTGAATCCTAGAGGAGTCTGCACTAAGTCACCCACTTGCACGTCGCAAATGGGAACGAGTCCTTTAGAAGTATGAACTAGGGCATCTTCGGGCAAACAGCGGCGGATATTTCCCGCAACAATTGTCACCGCTGCTTCATCTATCAACACGCAACATTCAACTGAATTTAACTGCCGCCCTAAAGCTTTATTCAAAATAGCGGCGCAGCGCTGATAAAGGTCGGGCAATTTTACCGGATTTGCTACTCCGCCAAAACCTTTTAAAGGTTCTCCCACCGGGCGAACGTCGCTCAAATCGATGAATACTTGAACTTCTCCTGCAAATCTTTCATCTGTGGATAGTTCCAGCAAAGTTTGATAGGATTTTACCCAACCTTGGCGAGAATCTCCGACATAAATAGTTGCGGTTTTTTCTGCTATTTTTATTTCGGTTGCTTGACGGCGCGACTGGGCGGGTGTAGAGCCGATTTTGCCTTGCATGGTTAGGGTTAAACGGTTGCGAATCGGCGGCAGTTGGTTGATATATTGTGGTTCCAAGACTGCCCCAGTGCCGCAGCCCATCATTGCCAAATCCATCAACAAACCAAAGGAACGCCAGTCGAGAATATTTGTTGAGGAGCAATTATATGCGCCGGAAAAATTCTCTGGTTGCTCGATCCATTTGCTGCCACCTACCCACAGCCAGCGGCCTGAAGCGAGGGTTTTGAGCTGGTTTTGCATCCGGTGCAGCAGTTGTGTTTCTTCGGGGGTGAGGTTTCCCAGCTTTTGCAGCCCCTTGACTGTTCGATCGCACACTTCCTCCCAAGTCTCCCTTCCCGTCTCGGTACGGCGGCTGTACGTCCTGAAAAATACTGGATTGGCTGCGGGTGCTGTTTCGGGGAAATCGGACAGGTTGCGTTTGTCGCTAGCACTCGATCGCTCTAATTCTCGAACCATAGGTTGTGTACTGACGTGTCGGAATATATCAAACTACGAATATACAACAGGATTCAGATTTAGGGTGAAAGCTTGAAAAATTTGACAATTTGCACTAAATATGGGGCTTCGGACTCGGGAAGGTCGATCGGGCGATCGCTACAGCCATTACACGGTGTAAGTTCCGTTTAAGGCGAGGCGATCGATAACGCTATTTTGAATCTCATCCGAGAATTCGGGAAACGGCTTTATCGCATGACTACTCTCTTTGCTTCCGCGCTTGAAAATGGAAATTATAATTCGAGAGTTAATC
Source organism: Microcoleus vaginatus BM001213989 (assembly GCA_036700245.1). Taxonomy (GTDB): domain Bacteria; phylum Cyanobacteriota; class Cyanobacteriia; order Cyanobacteriales; family Microcoleaceae; genus Microcoleus. The sequence goes on along the minus strand of JAUBOM010000190.1, from coordinate 3,851 downwards.
ACTTATCACTTATCACTTATTAGACATCTTCCAAAAAGGCTGTGAAGAACAGGCTGGACGGCCTGTTCCACAATAATTATGGGAGATGTCTATTACTTATTATTACTTTATCAATCAACGTGTCCGGTTAGTATCAAGACTAATAGTGTAAACCACTCAAAGATCGGTCTGATTAATATTGATATCGGCACGATTAGAATGAAACCTGCAAATCTCGACCCAACCCTGGGTGTTTGCATAAAGTGCAAACCGAGTGCCGCTGCAATTAGAATGGCTACTACCCAACTCAAAATAGGTGTTATATTATCCCAATCATTTTCGGTCATCTTTCCGAAGATATTGGCTAATGGATTGGTTAAAAAAAGCCAAATTCGATCGAAGTCTGTTAAGCCCAGAGAATTTTCTACCCAGAGATCGGCTTGATTGGATTTGTGGGGCATGTCATAAAAAGCGCCGCATTGAAACGATTGTCCGCTGTATCTAATATTACACTCCGGTACTACTTCCATCCATCCTTCCTTAAATTCAATCTCAAGCGATCGACCTTTCAGGTTCGTTCTACATCGATTGATGTTATTGGAGGCATCTTTCCAATCGCATGAAAAAGAATGTCCGGACACGATCGTAATTCGATGACCTTCACGAAAGGCTAAGTAAGAGCTAGACCCTTCGCCAATTCTCAATTCTGCAACTGCTCCAGCTACAGAAATCGGCCCGCCCCAAAACATGATGCCGATCGCAATAATTAGGCAATAAGCGGCGATCGCAAGGGGAGAGTGTGGCAACCTTTTTTTTAGATTCATGATTCGAGTTCAATTTTAAGGAAAATAACTTTAATGAGTTGTTAAAAACTCAATATTTGGCAACAGGGGGTCTTGAACAACCCCCACACCGTTAAATCCCCAACGTTCGAGCAGCTTTTTGACAGAAGAACCAGAAATCGATTCTACCCCGAATCGATCGGCAACATCAGCAGCGTGGGCATTGAGATAACTCAAAGCGTCATAGTCTTCGCGGAACATCAGCAGGTAACTCACCGCCGAATCTGGATTGGGACAAGCGCTGATATATTTGCCGTCAGCACGAGAACGCAGCAAGTAAAAAACTTGGGATAACATTTTATCTTTTTCGTCAAAATAATAGATTAACTCAAATTGGGAATCGGGAATCGGGAATCGGGAATCGGGAATTGGGAATGGGGAATTGGGAATTGCAGTGCGAACTTCTAGCTCGCACTGCAATTGCACTGGGAAATAATTATAACTGCTCAACCGGACTCGATCTTCGCTGGGAATCTAGCAGTTAAATCAAAGTCAGTGCTAAACCTTTAATCCCTCGCCCGTCACCAATTTGACCGACGATCGAAGCTTGACCGGTCGTCAAATTGATATTGTACAGGCCGGAAACTCCCCCAACCTCGATCGCAGCCAAAGCCGTCTGGTTACCGCCAACACTCCTGACATCAAAGCCGAGAACGGTACCAGCATCAATTCCCAAAGACCCGATCGTATTCAACACCCCATTATTCGGCGGATCTTGTCGCACCAAAACGTCTAAATTGGTGTCAATTACAAACAGCGTTGTCGAAGTTGCCCCTGCAAAATTATTCACATAGGCAGCCCCCACACCCGCCGGAGAATTGCCAAAATTGGGATCGCCCGCCCGGTAAGCCAAATTCGCGTCGAGTTGAATTCCCCCGGTCAGCGTGTCAAAATCGACAATTGCCCCCGTATCCGGGTTGAGGCGGGCGTTTTGACCCGCTTGATTGACAAACCGAATTCGATCGACCGTCGGATTGAAGTCAAAACCAGCAGCCCCCGGAGTTAGGGGAACAGCAAACTGCCCGTTACCGACTGCCGTTGCAGCCCCACTCACCGGATCTATCGCGTACAAGCGATTGCTAGAACCCACACCGTAAAGCACACCGTTAGCGGGGCGAAAATCAATTCCCAGCAAACTTTCTCCCGGCTGCAACCCAGTCACTGCCGCGTTGCTGAGAATTGCCTGCGGTGCCGCCTCGTTAAAACCGACAATTGTTTCGGCGCCATTTCTGACAGTTAAGGCGTAAGCTGTAGGCAAAGGCACAGCCAAACCGTTAATCGGTCTGCCATCGGCAATTTGACCGACAAAGGAAGCTTGACCGCTACTTAAATTGATATTGTACAAGCCCGAAACGCCCCCAACTTCCAGTGCCGCCACCGCGACATCGCGGCCGCCAACACTCTTGACATCAAAGCCGAGAACGGTACCAGCATCAACTCCCAAAGATCCGATCGTATTCAACACTCCATTATTTGGCGGATCTTGTCGCACCAAAACGTCTAAATTGCTGTCAATTACAAACAAAGTTGTCGAAGTTCCCCCGGCAAAGTTGTTCACATACGCAGCCCCTACTGCTGCGGTCGAACTTCCAAAATTGCGATCGGCTGCAGCATAAGCTAAATTCGCGTCGAGTTGAATTCCCCCCGCCAGCGTGTCAAAATCGACAACTGCCCCGGTATCCGGGTTGAGGCGGGCGTTTTGACCCGCTTGATTGACAAACCGAATTCGATCGACCGTCGGATTGAAATCAAAACCAGCAGCCCCCGGAGTTAGGGGAACAGCAAATTCCCCGCTACCGACTTGACTTGCTTCTCCGGTTCTCGGATTGACAGTATACAAGCGATTGCTAGAACCCACCCCGTAAAGCAAACCGTTAGCGGGGCGAAAATCAATTGCCAGCAAACTTTCTCCCTGCTGCAATCCTGTCACGGGCAAATCTGAGATCACATTTCCCGGATTGGAAAGGCTAAAACCAACAATCCGATTAGTAGGAGTTAAACCATAAGCCGTTGTCAGCGGTGGAGGCGGGGGATTGGGAACAACGCTGCCAATATTATTAGTGAAACTTGCCTGGTTAATCGCACTTTGTCTCACCCCTCTGAGAGTAGCGAGAAATTCTCCTGTTACCCGGTCTTGAATAACAGTATCGTTTCCAGCTTCCAGAATATTTAAGTCGCTAAAACTGAGACCTCCCGCCAAACCGATTAAATCTGTACCGGGTACAAAATCGGCGATCGTGTCCGCATTTGCCAAACCAACACCGCCGCTGGTACGGTTCGGATCAGCCTCAGCGTAGCGCCTCAAAACAAATATGTCTGCCCCGTCTCCGCCTATCAGGATATCAGTATCTCGATCCCCCGACAAAACATCATTGCCGGAGTTTCCCGATATGGAATCGCTGCCTTTTCCGCCCACTAAAAAATCGTTACCTTCTCCGCCGTTAATAGTGTCGTTCTCTAAATCTCCAAAAAGCGAATCTTGACCTAAATTGCCATCAATTAAATCGCTTTGCTTCCCTCCAAAAATGCTGTCATTACCCGAGTTCCCCGCAATAATGTCATTGCCCATCAAACCAAAGATCAGGTCATCTTCTGAAGTTCCAGCTAGCAAGTTTACTTGTGCGGTGTCTCTTATTTCTGCCATGCTCCGATCACCCTATGTAATTAATACTTCCGTTGCCTAACGGCGGCGGTATTCTCAGTCAAAATATCACAATTTCGCACTTTTAGGATAGTTTTTCTTATTTTCTGCTGTAGGGGTTGGTTGCCCTAAAAGTATTACACGCAGCTAAAATCATATATAAACCCGCCCCCCGATGCAAATAAACCCACTCCTCAATACAGATCGCTTAGCGGTATTTTATAGTTGGGTGTGTAGCTGGCGGGCGATCGCAGCTCAACTGCAAACAGGCAAGCTGAAATTTTTATCGGTGCAAACTTACAGCGTATCCCTGGTTTATGAAGTGCAGCTTTAGAGTAAGGATTCAGGTCTTTGATTGGGGAATAAGAGAAGGCATAAATAAGTCACAA
>JAUBOM010000368.1:0-1481 GCA_036700245.1 Microcoleus vaginatus BM001213989 | reverse complement strand
CTGATTTGGGGTGGGTTGAGGCGAAGGATTTAACTGTTGGCAGTTTGTTGCAGACGGAAGATGGTAAAGTTGTTGATGTCGATCGGGTACAGAAGCGGGAAGGACTGTTTGAGGTTTACAATTTTAAGGTTGAGGGTATCCCGACTTACTTTGTTTCGGAGTTGGGGGTGCTGGTTCATAATGTTTGCGATCCAAATATAAGCGGACCTGAATATTCATCACCTATCGATCCAAACTTCCCTGGTCGTCCCGATCCACAAAAATCGATTGATACAACCACTTTTACATCTGGAAAACCAACTAAAAATGGAGGGATAAGAGATAATAAACAATTTTGGAAAGAGTGGCTCAAATTAAACCCAGATACTATTAGTAGTTCCAATCGTCATAAAATTGAAGTCCTAGAACTTTCTCCAAAAATAGATAACCAATGGATACAACATTATCCAGAGCATGCCCCATATAAAGGTGAAAAAATCATTCATCATCATGTAGATCAAGGTGCTCATGCTATCCCAGTTCCCCAAGGTACTCACATTGGTTCATGTGGACCATTTCACCACAAATAAAAATTAAAACCTATTCAAGATATGGAAAAAATATTATTTAAGTTCCCTGAAATTATAGAAAAAATGAAACAGTTATTTCTTGAAATTCCGACTGAGATTAGATCGGATCTTAGTGATTTAATTATAAAGCAATCTAGCATAGATATTGAAACTTTAAAACAAGTGGAAGCTATTTTGAAAACAAAACTTCCAGAATCTTTTCAACAAATTATTCTTCAATATGATTGCGGAGACCTAACATTAGGTGGAGTTTGGTTTGGTAATAAGGAAAATTATGCAGAATATCTTGTCAAAAATAATATAAAGCAAGAAACTGTTTTACGTTGGTGGGGAATTGGCGAACGTCCCTATAACTATTTATTAATAGCAGGTTCTGATGGATACGTGATTTTATTAAACACTGAGACTGCACAAATAATGGCTTATGCTAGATGGCAATCTTATCAAGACTCTAAATTAATAGCTTCGGATTTTACTATTTTTTTTCAAGCTGCTGCAACTATATACATACGAAGTAGAACTGGCGACAATAGTAAAGATATATTAATGAAAATTCCTGAAATTGTAGGCTCTACCACAGATAGTGAATTTTGGCATGAAATTATAATGTAATAAAAAATAGAAGAAAATTTATGAATGGTAATATCGCATTAACATAATTTTTATTTAAAACTTTCATAGAAATGCTCTGTAAATAAGTGCGATCGCGCCACGATAATAGAGAAGGGTTTGCTCATACTGATGGATTGGGTTCTACGAGAGTAATTACTGACAAGGTTGGTTGGGTAACTGACCGCTATACTTACGATGCGTTTGGAGGATTGTTAAACCAAACGGGGACTTTTGGTAATTCCTTCCAGTTTGCGGGGGAACAGCGGGATAGCGCTACTGGATTGGATTATTTACGAGCAA
>JAUBOM010000189.1:7210-9858 GCA_036700245.1 Microcoleus vaginatus BM001213989 | reverse complement strand
CTACATTACCATATTTTTCGGCTCTCACTCAACTATTTTTGACCTGAATCCGTACCTTTTGCAAGAAGTCTATTTCTCTTGACAATTTCGTAAAAGTGTTGTTACCGAGGCTGGACTCGCATTTAAATTCGTTGAGATTGTCTACTGTCAATATTCACATTTTGGGAGCAATTAATGTCATGACTTCTATAAAGAAATTGTCAGCCCTAATCATGGGAGCAGCAGTTTTTACTGCGATTTCCGCTCCAGCAGAGGCTATTATGCTGACATTTGGGGGTACACCTGTTGCCGGGCAAGGGCAATTCTCCAGCGTGGCTGGGGTAACGACAATCGATTTCGAGTCGGGTGCGCCAACCAGCGGTTTCGCTGTTTACTCTGCTCCTGGTCCTGGTCCTGCGGTTGTTTCAGGCACCAGTGCTAGCTTTCGTCTTTCGCCTGATGACACCACGAAATACCTGGCAGTTTCCATATTGGGCGATGCCAGAGGAACCACTCCAGTTACTATCGACTTTGCTAATCCACTTGATTACTTTGGGTTGTATTGGGGTACACCTAGCGCAAATGACACCATTAGTTTCTTCAACGGTGATAGACTGCTTCAATCGTTTGGTGGTGATGCTCTTTACAGCGTCGTCCCCAGCACTGGTGCTGCTTACGCTAATTTCTTCGCGGAAGCGGGAGAGTCTTTTAACAAAGTAGTTTTAAGCGAGAGCTCGGTTGCATTTGAGAGTGACAACCATGCATACAAAGTTGCTGAATCTGTTCCCGAACCCCTTACGTCGTTAACTGCATTCGCTAGTGTTGTAACAGGGGTGCTGATGAAACGCCAACAGCAACGGAAAGGTGTCGATCGCAGCGACAGGTGATTAATTAGAGAGGGTGGCGATCGCAAGGTCAGCACATCTTAATTTCTCTTGACAATTTCGTAAAAGTGTTGTTACCAAGGCTGGACTCGCATTTAAATGGGTTCGGCCTGCTTTATGCACGGGTCAAAACGTAAAAGAAATCGGCATTGTCGAGGCGCCAACTTGGGGCGCTAGATAAGGGCTCAATCCCTTAAACGGGATTCCCATTCTCGATGTTTTTCCGACGGTTCCTTGGACGGCATAATTTATACTATCAATCAATTAATGGCTGCAGAGCAAGACGTTCGGTTTGAGCCAATTATCGTGTCCGGTCATACAAGCGAGTTCGGTTTCGAGAAACGACTTCAGTCCTTTCTTACAGATTTGGGCATCTAAGGACTAAAGTCTTTACTACAAACGATATGCAAAGTTGAGAAGAAAAATTAAGTCGTATACTCCGCATTAATCTTCACGTAGTCGTAACTCAAATCGCATCCCCAAGCTTTCGCAAAACCGCTGCCATTCCCGACACTAATCTGAATTAAAACCGTATCAGCCTTCAAATATTCCCCCTCCGCAGCCGCTTTCATATAATTACTGGCAGCAGCGCGATCGAACTCCTTCGGTTGCCCGTTTTCCATCATCAAAAAATCTCCTAATTGAATCCGCAAATTCTCTTGCTCGAAAGGTACACCAGCGCGCCCAGCCGCCGCGGCAATTCTCCCCCAATTCGGATCGCGTCCGAAAATAGCAGCTTTCACCAAAGAAGAACCGACAATTGTTTTGGCAATTTTACTCGCAGAAACTTCATCCAGGGCGCCGCTAACTTGCACTTCCACTAAACAAGTTGCACCTTCGCCGTCACGGGCGATCGCCTTTGCCAAATGCACGCAAACTTCTGTCAGCATCGCCTCTAGTTTTTCAGCATCCGCCCCCATTTCTGTAATTGCGGGCGTGCGGGATTGACCGTTCGCCAAAGCAATCAGCGAGTCGTTGGTACTGGTATCTCCGTCAACAGTAATTTGATTGAAACTTCTGTTAGCCGCCCGACTCACCATTTCTTGCCACAAATGCGACGACACTGCTGCATCGCAAGTTACAAATGCTAGCATTGTTGCCATATTCGGGTGAATCATTCCCGAACCTTTGCAAATCCCGCCGATACGCACGGGCCGATCGCCAAACATGGTTTCCAGGGCGATCGTTTTCGGCACTAAATCAGTCGTACAAATCGCCTTAGCAGCCGCATCGGAACCAGTGGCCGATGCCTCAGCAACTAATCGCGGAATCCCCGCCCTCAGCGGCTCCATTTTAATCCGCTGTCCGATGACGCCAGTGGAGGCCAAAAGAATTGATTCTGGAGGAATATTCAGCGCTTTTCCCAACAAATTGGCACTTTCAAGCGCATCTGCCCAACCTTGCTCGCCAGTAGCAGCATTAGCTTGTCCCGCATTGCACAAAATTGCTTTCGCGCTAGACTTAGCTTGCAAACGCTGGCGGCAGTAGTCCACGCAAGCAGCCCGGACAGTGGATATGGTGAAGACTCCCGCGGCAATCGCGTCCACCTCTGACAAAATTAAACTTAAATCCGGCAAGCCTGAAGGCTTCAAACCCGCTGTAATTCCCGATGCTCGATACCCTCTGGGTGCTGTAACTCCGCCGTCAATTTCTTTCCAGTCCGACATCATGACCTCCCTAATAGCCTTGCATCTGCTGAAAGGGGATTATACCATTTTAGATTTTAGATTTTAGATTTTAGATTTTAGACTTCGGTGTGAGCGCTCAGTCGAAGGATTTTAGATT
>JAUBOM010000189.1:0-7110 GCA_036700245.1 Microcoleus vaginatus BM001213989 | reverse complement strand
TTAGATTTTAGATTTCGGCGTGAGCGCTCAGTCGAAGGATTTTAGATTTTAGATTTTAGATTTTAGATTTCGGCGTGAGCGCTCAGTCGAAGGATTTTAGATTTTAGATTCCCCATTCTTTTGGGCCCCTTTTCCCATTCCCCATTCCCCATTCCCCATTCCCATAAAACTAATCGCGGCTTCCTATCGAGAGTTGTAACTCAAGAAGAAGTCGCGACGGTTTGGTAACTAACATTATTAATTTTTAGCTGGCAAACAACAAACTCGATTCAACTATCTCGCCGTTGAAAAAACGAGTTATTTGCGATCGATTCTCGCTTGAGAACCAGCATCTAAACCAACTTCAGCAGACACACGGCTCAGCATGGATTCCTGACGGTTTTTGACGACGTGTTGGTGGCGCATCATCAGGTTGCGGGCTTGTTCTTGAGTTGACATAACTGGTTTCTCCAAATATAGGTAATAACTTCGTAGGGAATTGGGCAATTTGAGCTTGCCCTAGCTCATGGTGGCGTTGCTGCGATCGTAACTGGCTTGAAGGCTGGGCTGCAGTTTGCCTTGAATGTGACCCCAGTAGTGGGTATCTTCCATCCCGACTTCGGTGGCGGTGCGGTTGAGCATGGATTGCTGCCGGTTCTTCACCATGTGGTGGTGGCGCATCATCAGAGAGCGAGCTTGATTTTCAGTAGACATATGCGGTTTCTCCGTATTCTTTAGATTAATGTTGGGCTGGTTTTTTCTTCCTTTCTCTAACTATAACAGACAATTCTGTATCTAAAGCTACCAAATGAAAATTGTCACAAAACTTTACAATTGGGTAATTGGGCGAGAATGTCGATCGAGGTTGCAGGGAGTGCGATCGGGCGCAAGGCTGGTTGATTCAGACCCAACTTCAGAGGCTGTATGAAACGTGGCAAAGGATAACAACTTAGGCTAATCGCCTGACCCTAAACAGCCGTCAAACCCTTTGCCCCATCTGGTAGACCGAAAAAGAGAACCTGTGCGATCGTTTCACGTTCAGGAACACTTGCTGCTGTGACCACCACGCGCAGCACTAAGTCGAAGGTATCAAGGGCAGTGTGGCGTTTTCGAGCCTTGGTGCATGAAGGCTCGAAAACCCGACCCTCTAATGAACCCTCGTTGCAGTCGCAATACTTTGACCAAAAATAACGGGACACAAGCCCCTTCTTCAGTGGATGGCTTTCTGTTAACTGTCTTAGTATATTGATGTAGAGGTTTTCCAGGTCAAATGTTTGTCAAGGAGTTTAAAGCGAAAGGGAAAACAACTCAATATTCAGCGATAGACGAGGCGATTAAAACTGCTCAATTTGTCCGCAACAAGTGTGTCCGTTTTTGGATGGATAACAAAGGTGTGGGGCAGAAGGAGCTGTATCGCTATAACACATTGTTGAGAGCTGAGTTTCCTTTTGTTAACGCCTTAAACTCCCATGCTTGTCAAGATTCAGTCGAACGAGCTTATTCATCAATTGCTCGGTTCTACGACAACTGCAAGAAGTGTATTCCCGGAAAGAAAGGTTTTCCAAAGTTCAAGAAAAACTGTCGCTCTGTCGAATACAAGACAAGTGGTTGGAAGCTTTCCGAGACTCGAAAGCAGATAACCTTCACCGATAAAAAGGGAATCGGCAAGCTCAAACTAAAAGGTACATGGGACTTAAACTTCTACCAATTAGACCAGATAAAACGGGTTAGGTTAGTGCGTCGTGCCGATGGCTACTACGTTCAGTTCCTAATCAGTGCTGATAACAAGGTGGAGTCTGAACCCACAGGTAAAACAGTTGGCTTAGATGTGGGACTCAAAGAGTTCTATACAGACTCCAACGGTCACACCGAACCCAACCCTAAGTTTTATAGAATCCGAGAAAAACGTCTAAAGTTTCGACAACGGCGTGTTTCTGGCAAGAAAAAAGGCTCTGCCAACCGCAAGAAAGCCATTAATCGACTAGGACGAGTACACCTCAAAATAAGTAGGCAGCGTGAACAACACGCCAAGAGACTGGCGCGTTGCGTAATCCAATCTAACGATTTGGTCGCTTATGAAAATTTGGGGATTAAGAACTTAGTCAAGAATCACTGTCTCGCTAAGTCGATTAATGATGCGGGTTGGTATCAATTCAGGAAGTGGCTAGAGTAGGTCGGGGTAAAGTTTGGCAAGATAACCGTAGCGGTCAATCCTGCCTACACTTCCCAGCAATGTTCTAACTGCGGTGCAACAGTCAAAAAGTCTCTGTCTATGAGAACTTCATGTCTGTGGATGTGGATTCGTTCTAGACAGAGACTGGAACGCCGCTATCAACATCCTGAAATTAGCCTTGAGTACCGTGGGGCACACGGGAACTTGGGTCTTTGACCCGAACGCTTCGGGAGATTCGACCTCTACTCTGGTTGGAGCAATCCAGTCGCAAGCAAGTTGGGTCTATGAACGAAGAATCCTATCGCCTTTAGGCATGGGAGTGTCAAACGAATGCTACTCGGCGACTTCAGCTTCAGCTTCAGCTTCAGGTGCATCTGGCACATCTTGCTTGATCGTCAAATAGCGAATCACTTCTTCGCTCAGACGCATCGCGCGCTCTAGGGTAAAAATTGCAGCGCCCGGAGCTGTATAGTTCATTTGAACGTATACTCCGTCCCGGTGCTTGCCGATTTCGTAAGCCAAACGGCGCTTGCCGCGGTGCTGGGTTTCGATGTTTTCAGCACCTTGATCGCGCAAAATAGTTTGATATTTAGCGATCGCCTGGTCTGTCATTTCCTCACCCAGATCAGGGCGCAGAATGTACATTGTTTCGTAAATAAACGGTTTCATGGCAATAATCCCCTTATGGACAACAAGGCTTCTCACGAAGCAAGGACTTATCATCATATCCCAACAATGAACAATCTCAAAACCAAAAAACCAAATTCCCCAAACAACACTCCCTCGCGGTGGAGTACCCTGTGGACGTACAGCATCATGAGCGCGATCGCACTTTTAATGCTGTTTCCCCTGCTGTGGCTTCTGAGTACCTCCCTCAAATCCCCCACCGAAAACATCTTTCAATTTCCCCCGCAACTGTGGCCGCAACAGCCAACCCTCGACAACTTCATCAAAGTTTGGCAAACCAACCCCTTCGCCCGCTACCTGTTCAACAGCACCCTGATTGCCGGCCTCACAGTTAGCATCAACGTTTTCTTTTGCGCCCTCGCCGCTTACCCCTTAGCCAGACTCAACTTTCGCGGCCGCGAAGCCATCTTAATCACAATCATTTCCACAATCATGATTCCCTTCCAAATAGTCATGATTCCCCTATACATATTGACAGTACAACTCGGACTAAAAAATAGTTATTTAGGCGTAATCTTTCCCGGACTAGCCTCAGCCTTCGGCATATTTTTATTACGACAAGCATTCCTAGCAGTTCCCAAAGAACTAGAAGAAGCCGCCCGCATCGACGGCTGTACAGAATTAGGCATTTGGTGGCACGTCATGATTCCCGCAATTAAGCCAGCTTTAGTCACTTTAGGAATTTTCGTATTTATCGGTTCTTGGAGCGACTTTCTGTGGCCGCTGCTAGTTTTAGACAGGCCGGAATATTACACTTTACCTTTAGGCGTAGCCAATTTAGCCGGGACATTTTCCTTAGATTGGCGTTTAGTTGCGGCGGGTTCCATTATTTCTATTGTTCCAGTTTTAGGACTATTTTTGCTTTTGCAAAAATACATTGTGCCAACAGAAACCGCCGCCGGAGTCAAAGGATAGAATCAACACAAAAATCGGCGTTTATCCGCGTTCATCTGCGGTTAAAAATTAAAATCTTTTGAACTGACAACTCACAAAATTTATTTTTTATGTACGAACTGCCAGACATCCGCTGGATTATCGATCGCGCTGCGGTCGTAGATACGATCGTAGCATTTGCCAATGCGATCGATGCCCAAGACTGGCAAAAATTGCGATCGCATCTAGCAGACGAAATAGATATCGACTATTCAGAATTTCGAGGTGAAACTCCCCGACGAGTAACCGCAGAAGAATACATAAAACAGCGGGTAGAAGGTCTTGCCGGTTTGCGAACGCTGCACGTCAGCACAAATCACGAGGTAACTATTAAAAGGGATGCTGCCAAATGTAAGTCTGTGTACCGCATTTATCGACTTGACCCCGATCGCGAAGCAGGACAGAATCGGCTGGATACAGGAGGTAACTATTTTCACTCCTTGATTCAAACAGACAGACATTGGCTAATCACAGGAATCAAGCAAACTGTGGTAATTGTCAGCGGCAATACTCAAGTGCATGGCGCTTTGCGGGACACATCGCAATAAAATCTAATCCACAACTGAAATGCCCTCATATTTTTCCTAACTCAAAATTTCCTCCTACCTGGGAGTAAAAACTGCGCTAGGATAAGCAATCCGCTTGTGATTGAACTGTTCCCAAACCCGCACAAAAATCTCCGCGATTAGAGACATATCCTCCCGAGTCAAACCCGAATCGAGCAACTGATTATCCTGCCAGCGAGCCCTCAAAATCCGATTAACCATATTCAAAGCCTCTTCATGAGTAGCATCCTTGAGCGATCGCAAAGCAGCCTCGCAAGAATCCGCCAGCATCAGAATCCCCGTTTCCCGCGACTGCGGAATCGGCCCGTCATAGCGAAAATCCTCCTCCCTCACTTGGCGACTTGGGATTGTTAACTTTGAATTATCAGCATCTGGCAAAGCAATCTTTAAATCTTCTAGTTCTTTTGCAGCAATTTGCTGCGCTTGGTGGTAGAAATAAGCAATCAACATTGTACCTTGGTGCTCGGGAATAAATGCCTGAATTGCCTTCGGCAATCGATGCTTCCGCGCCATCACCAACCCCTCGGTAACGTGCTTTTTAATAAGGTCCGCGCTCGCCCAAGGGTTATTAATTTCATCGTGTTTGTTGGCCCCGCCCATTTGATTTTCACAAAATCCGAGCGGATCGTGCATTTTTCCAATATCGTGGTATAAGGTGCCAGTTCTGACCAGCTCAACATTGCAGCCGATCTCCCGGGCCGCAGCCTCCGCCAAACTAGCCACAAACAGCGTGTGCTGAAAAGTCCCCGGAGCCTCCGCAGCCAATTTCTTCAACAGGGGGCGGTTGGGATTGGCAAGTTCCGCCAGCCGGATCGGCGTAATCAAGTCAAAAACGTGTTCCAAATAAGGGCTGATGCCGATCGCCACAACGCTCCAAGCCAAACCGGCCAAACTTTGCGCGCCCACCGTACCGAGTACCACGTACCAAATCGCACCGGCAGCCGCGCTGGCAATCAGAGTCCCCACCAGATAAACCGTGCCCTGAGTCAAGCCGACACCCACGCCCAAAAGAGCCAATTCCTCGCGCGATCGCAGGCGCCCGGCCATAAAAGCGCCCAGCAATCCCCCCGCCGCGCTAGCCACCAAATGAATCAACTCCACATTTAAGCCAACGGGCAGCAGCGCCGACAGCAGCCCCACCACAGTCACTCCCACCGCCGAACCGTAGAAGCCGCCCGCTAAAATCCCGATCGCGGGCAAACTCGTCCAAGGTAGCCCCAAACTCACCAGCACCGGCGCGCTCAAAGTCAGCAGCAGCAATAGCAAATGATCTCTCCGGCGCAAGCGGTAGTGCCTTTCCACCAGCAGTACGATCGCAATTGCCCCCGCGACTAAACAAACAAAACCCGCCAGCCCGAGCCAATTCACCCCCCGCCTGCTCAAACCAAAATAGTCGAGCAACACGAAATCTTCCTGCGCGATTTCTTTTCCTTGTGCAACAATTATGTCGCCCTGCTTTACTGCGATCATCACCGGTTTGACCTTTTGCGCGGCTAATTCAGCTAGCTGTTTGGTTTCCTCGGGATCTCTCACCAGATTTGGCTGCAAAATCGCTGTTAAACCGTCAATCGCCAAAGCTTGGGACTCTAACGGCACTTCATCTGCCAGTTGCAGCTTCACAGCTTCTTTCAAAATCTCTTTTGGCAAGCCCTGCGGGATACCTTGAGCCACAATCCTTTTTGCCGCCCGACTCATACCCGTTTGGGTTTTCTGCCAAGTTGCATCCGACAAATCAAACAGCGAAGTATCGTAAATCTGTCCGAGCCGGAAAACCGACGGTTGTCCCAGCGCCTCCACAGCATTGAGATAGCGTCGGCGAGCCGAGGAAATACTGTCTGTCAGGCTTTGAAAGTCTGCTGCCGGAACCTCACGGCTGTAAGCTTGCAGTTGAGCGACAGCATCCTGCTGAGACTTGTTCTGAGTCTGCGCAGCAATTGCGGGGGAATCCAAACTCAACCGCTCGTGCGTTGCACTGTGGTCCCCCACTTGCGCCAAAATCGATCGCCACTCCCACTCGGGACAGCCCCGCAAGTAAACCTGAGCCGCATTTGAGAGCGCCGAGGGACTCGCAAACGGAAACGACCCTACCGCCTCCCGCAGCTCGCTTCCCTGCTGCAAAAATTGTTGTAATTCTTGATAAATTTGTCGATCGACTGCAGGATCGAGCATTAATATCGCTACAGCCCCGATCCGCGCTGCTTTCCGCTGTTCTTCAGTAGTTTTGTAATCCGGGATGCTAGCACTAGCAGGAGCCTTAATCGTCTGAGGAGCTTTCGTCCCCACATCCAGTTTCGGCTGGTTGTAGAAGCGGTGGCCCAGAGTGCTGCTTAGGGAAACTACCGCTACCAGGGCCAACATAGGGGAACGAGCTTGATTTTTGAGGCTTGATTTTGAGGTTTTACTTGTAAATCTCGTAAAAGTCTCGGGCAGAACCCATTTCTGGCGCGACAAACGGCTCAGAAGAGGCCCGCCAGCGCGTGAGGTATCTGCTTTGCTGTCGCCATTTTGCACTTTAGCAATGTGTTGGCGCAGTGAGCGCGCAGCGCCTAGCTGCTCAATCTGCCGCATCAATGAGGAGAGCGTATTCATTTGTGTTGAAGATATATCACTGTTATCCAGCAGCTTTGTCAGAAATTCTGACTCTGCATCTTGATTGAGTTTATCCGAACAACCGTGGCTGAATATTCAACCGTTACATAAGACCTACTCACAACTAATCATAACTAGACAAATCTACTCCTGAGTATTGTGAAACTTACTTCCTGCTTCATT
>JAUBOM010000018.1:0-87134 GCA_036700245.1 Microcoleus vaginatus BM001213989 | reverse complement strand
TCCAAAACAGAGTCCTCAAATGCTTGAATAGCATTCCGATCGTAAACTTGAGACGTCGGCGGATATGTTGTTTGAATAACTTATCTTCCTCTAATTAAATTACCACGCGCACCCCTGTAAATTGTATTGGATGCGGCAAATAGCCACAGGCACCACTTATGGGCCAAACTCGATCCGTGTCGCTGGTTTAGGATGCTTTGTTTCGTTGTATGTTCTGGTTGTTGGAGCGTGGACTGTGCAACTTTACATAGGGCTTGCTGAATTAATTGAAAAAAAAGACGCGGCCTTGGGTTGTCTGACTGAAAAAAGGTGGAAAAGTGCAAAAAAAAGCGCGATCTAATGGGTCAAGACTCTTGCATCACCGACCACCATGTACCGAAAAATTGAGGCAGCTCCGGGCCCACCCTTCGACTTTTAATTTTCCTGAGGAGGAAAGCTGGCAGAAGATAACCGCTGGGCGATCCGGGCTAGGCTCATCCTGCGGTCACAATTTGAAGCAGAATATGCTCAAAACTTCGCCGAGCGGGGTGCACCTGCCAAATCGTTTCGGCTGGCGTTGGGGGCGTTAATTATTAAGGAAAAACTCGCAATTAGCGACCCTTGAAACAGTAGAACAATTCGCGACAACCCCTATTTACAATACTCGATCGGCTAGGAGACCTACAGCAACGAACTGCCTGACCCATCCATCGCTGCTGGTTCACGCTTAGGCAAAGAATCAGCGTGAGCCTAGTCAACAAAGTGAATCAAAAAATGGTATTGTTTGGATGTCGGAGTTTAAAGCAGTTATCAATTACTTTGAACGATCGCAAGGCGCGGATTAGATTCAAGGTAAGTGGAGAAGTAATTGCTTGGTTGAGAGCAGTTACCGCCTGCTTAATTGGTGTTGACGATTTCCGAACTATTTGAGGCTAAATACTCTAATTATGGTGCAATAACAGCAGATTGCGATCGCACCTATCGCCCTTATGACCGCTGAAAATGCTAGAAAATTGTAGGGCGCCCGCAGTCAGGTAGGCGCAGATTTTAGTAGCGATAGATCGCAAGAGTGGATATTTCGTTAGAGGTGCGGTGGGGCGATCGGCTGACACTTGTATTGTTGGGATTGGCTAGAGTCGCTATAATTTGGTAAAGAATGGCGTAAATAATTTTTAATCGGTACTTATTAACTGTTACTTAAATAAACAGTTACTATTCCTTAACTTTAGGCTAGTAATATCGATTTTTGGGAGTAATAACGATCGCCAACTAGGGAAAAAGTCTTATGACAGCAAAATTAGTGATTTCCGGCTACATGGCAAACCCAGCCGGTACAGATAGCCCTTACGAGTATTTGCAGGTAATTGCTACAGAGGCGATCGACTTTGCAGCGACTCCATACACGATGGTGTGGGCAAATAATGGCACTGCAAATCCCAACGGATGGGTTAGCGGGGCTGCTTTAACTTACGGTTTCAGCATTAATTCAGGTACTCTCACCCAGGGACAAGTTGCTTATGTAGGGGGTTCTGGCAAATTAATTAACGGTGCCGCCACTACAGATATTTCTGCGGCAAATTGGCTGAAAACTATCAATACAGGCACAACCGCAGGTGATGGTTTTGGATCTCTGAACACTTCCGGGGTGCTAGGGAATGGAGGCACTAATGCTGACGCTATTGGGATTTTTGACGTTCCGGTTGCCAGCATTACTAGCACAACTGTTCCGATTGATGCTGTATTTTTTGGGACGGGTGTAGGGAGTGCAAATCCTGCTACTGGCGGTTATGTATTGCCAACAAATGATATCTACAAGAATGCACAGGGAACTTTTGGGGATGGAACTAATACAACTCTTTTTCCCGATCCTGCTGGCGGGGCGTTTACTAAGTTAAGTGGAACTTACAATCCCGGTACTGGTACTTGGACGACTCCGCGCACAGCTACGACTGTGACTAATCCTACTGCACTAACAGATATTGCTGCTGCAGTGACGATCGCCACCACAACTCCTTTACCCGACTTAACCATCACCAGCAGCGCCTCTGCTACAGCAACGGTTAACACTCCCTTCAACTACACGCTGACATTAGCTAACAGCGGTACTGCTGCTGCGACAGGAGTTAGCGCCAACTTCACTCTGCCGGAGGGGGTGACATACAATTCGGCTAGCGCTGCCGGTTATAGCGTCAGTCAAGCGGGTGGAGTCGTTACCTTTTCAGCAAATGCGATCGATCCAGGCGGCAGTGCAATTCTGACTGTTAATGTTACTCCAACTGCTGCAGGTACTGTCACCAGCGCTGCTGGGGCCTCCGTTGCCGATCCGGGAAATACGATCGCCGAAAGCAACGAAACCAACAATTCCTCTACTGCGACTGTCACTACAACTGTGGGAACGACTGCTAACACTCCTCCAACGATCGCACCGAGTGCAGCTTCTACATTTTTAACAGTTCCTAGCTTGTCTGGGGTCATCAACGACCCCACCGATCCGGCAAAAAACTTCGGTGTCAACTTTACTTTAGCCGATGCCGAGACTGCTGCCGACAGTCTGATATTAACCGCAACCAGCAGCAACACTGCTGTCGTTCCCAACGCCAATCTAGCCCTCAGCGGTACCGGTGCAAACCGCAATCTGAAAATTACTCCCGAGGGTGTCGGCTATGCTGATGTGACTGTCACCGTTAGCGACGGAACAAGCACAACATCTACCGTCCTCAACTACGCTGCTTCTGCTGCTTCGGGCACTCCTGCGATCAGTCGCTTTCTCACGGGGACAAGCGATGCGAGTACGGCGATCGCGATCGACTCCAACTATATGGTAGTCGCCGACGACGAAGACCAAATTATTCGTTTGTACGATCGGGCAAATTCCGGCTTACCAGTCAAAACCTTTGATTTTACTAACTCTCTCGGCTTGAGTGACTTATCCGGCGGTGTTCCCAGAGAAGTTGACATCGAAGCTTCAACCCGCGCCGGCAACCGAATTTACTGGCTGGGTTCCCACAGCAACGCCAGCGGCGGCAATTTGCGCCCCAACCGTTACCGCTTGTTTGCGACGGATATCTCCGGTACCGGTGCGGCAACAACTCTGGCTTACACCGGCCAGTACAACAACCTGCGAAGCGATTTGATTGCGTGGGGAGATACTAACGGTTTCAACTTTACGGATAGCGCGGCCGCGGGCAAAGTGCCGGAAGCAGCCACCCTCGACGGTTTCAATATTGAAGGCTTGACATTTGCCCCGGACAACACTACTGCTTACGTTGCATTCCGGGCACCGCAAGTTCCGACAACCGATCGCACTAAAGCTTTGATCGCACCGATTACTAACTTTGGCAGCTTGGTAACGGGGACGGCTACCAGCGCTACCATCGGCGATCCGATTCAATTAGATTTGGGCGGCCGCGGAATTCGCAGTATCGATCGCAATGCTAGCAACGAATACCTAATTGTCGCCGGTCCTGCTGACAGCGCTACGGGTACGGCCCCGAAAGACTTCCGGCTGTATACTTGGACTGGAAATGCTGCTGATGCACCGATCGTGCGATCGGCGGACTTGACGGCTTTGAATGCAGGCGGCAGTTTTGAATCAATCGTGGAAGTGCCGAGTTCCTTAACCGATAGCAGTCAGATTCAGCTATTAGTTGATAACGGCGACAATGTGTGGTACGGCAACAACATTATCTCCAAAGAATTGCCGCAGGATAACTTCCAGAAATTCCGCAGCGAGACGGTAACTTTAGGTAATTCTCCGGTTCGCATCCGCAACATTCAAGGCGCAAGTCACACTTCATCTTTAGCCACTCAAACTGTTAGCAATGTTCCGGGTGTAGTGACAGCGGTAATAAGCGCTGGCGGCGGTCGCGGTTTTTATATGCAAGACCCGACTGCCGACACGGGGCCTAATCCAGATTCTACATCGGAAGCGATTTTTGTGTTCCTGGGAAATTCCGCGATCGCGAATCCGACAGTCGGACAATCGGTACAGGTAACGGGTCGAGTTGACGAATTCCGCCCGGCTAACAACGCCACCAATCTTACGACTACCCAAATTAATGCTACGGTTTCTGGGGCTGCGGTGGGGGCGATCGCATCTCTCGGTACAGTTACTCCAACTATTATCGGCAACGGCGGCCGCACTCAACCTACAACTTCCATTCAAAATGATTTCATTGCTGCGGGCAATGTAGAAACTGGCGGCGATTTCGACCCGGCAACTGAAGGCATCGACTTCTATGAAAGCTTAGAAGGAATGCTGGTACAAGTCAACAATCCAGTAGTTGTCGGCCCCACAAGTAACTTGGGCGAATTCTACGTTTTGCCAGATAACGGTGCAAATGCTACGGGCAGAACTAATCGCGGTGGGATTGCCGTTTCTGCTACTGATTTTAACCCGGAACGCATTCAAATTGACGACACCTTGCTCAATCCTCCCAGCGGTGGCAGCCTATCGCCTGTTACCAACGTCGGCGACAAATTGAGTGCAGTCTCAGGCATCGTCGGTTACAGTTTCAGCAATTACGAGGTTTTAAATACCGCTCAAATTCCTCAATCCAGCGTCACTTCCGGCGGCTTGACTAAAGAAGTTACAAACTTAACTGGAAATGCCAATCAACTGACAGTCGCAAACTTCAACGTCGAGAATTTAGACCCAAGCGATACCGCCAAATTCCCAGCCCTAGCCAGCCGAATTGTCAGCAACCTCCAAAGTCCTGATATTATCAATTTGGAGGAAATTCAAGACAACAACGGGGCGATTAATGACACTACTGTTGCGGCTGACATAACTTACAATACCTTAATTTCCGCCATTCAAGCAGCGGGCGGCCCGACTTATGAATTCCGGCAAATTAACCCTGTAAACAACCGAGACGGCGGCGAACCGGGTGGCAATATTCGAGTCGGATTTTTGTTCAATCCCAGCCGCGTTACTTTTGTCGATCGCCCAGGCGGCACTCCCACAACCCCAACAACAGTTAACAGCGTCAGTGGCGCGCCCGAACTGTCAGCAAGTCCCGGCAGAATTGACCCGACTAATGCAGCATTTAATAGCAGCCGCAAGCCTCTAGTCGGTGAATTTCTATTCAACGGTCAGCAAGTATTTGTGATTGCCAATCACTTCAACTCAAAAGGCGGAGATCAACCGCTTTTCGGTCCCAGTCAACCACCTGTCCTCAGCAGCGAAACTCAGCGTCGCCAGCAAGCACAAATTGTCAACGATTTTGTCGATAGCATTTTGGCAGTCGATGCCAATGCGAATGTGATTGTTGCTGGAGATTTAAACGATTTTCAATTTTCCGAACCGCTGAATGTAATTCGGGGAATTCCAGGCGGTATCGGCACGCCTGTACTGCAAAACTTAATCGAAACTCTGCCGGAAAATGAGCGCTACACTTATAATTTTCAAGGCAACGCGCAGGTTCTCGACCACATTTTAGCTAGCAATAATTTAGCTGAAAATTTAGCCGGATTTGATGTCGTTCACATCAACTCAGAATTTGCCGACCAAGACAGCGACCACGATCCGACTGTAGCCAGGTTTAATATTGCCTTACCGACGGTAACTATTACTGCGACAGACGCAGCAGCAGCCGAATCTGGTACAAATCCGGGTACTTTCCGCATCGCGCGATCGGGCAGTACCAGCCTGCCGCTGACAGTAAATTATACAACTGCTAGCGGTACGGGCTTTGCCACCAGCAATGATTACACGCCGAATTTAACGGGTAGCATTATCATTCCGGCAGGTCAATCTTTCGCAGATGTTACTATTTCTCCCCTGGACGACAGCCTTGTGGAAGGTAGCGAGGCTGTGAAGCTGACTTTAGTGGGTGCGGCTGCTTACAATTTGGGGACTTCTGGTACTGAAACTGCTTCAGTGGCGATCGCCGATAACGACATAGTAGCGCCGGGATTTTTTAATTTCAGTAGCGCCACTTACAGCGTTAATGAAAACGGCACAACCCAAACAATTGCAGTTAATCGTACAGGTGAAACCAATGTTTCCGCCTCTGTGAGTTACGCCACTGCTGACGGTAGCGCCACCGCCGGAAGTGATTACACTGCTACGTCGGGTACGTTAAACTTTCTCTCTGGCGAAACTAGCAAAACTTTCACTATTCCTATCACTGAGGACACCTTAGTAGAAGAGAATGAAACTGTCAATCTCAGTTTGACAAATGCCACAAATAATGCTAGTTTGGGAAATCAAAATACGGCGATTTTGACGATCGTAGATACAACGCCCACACCCACGCCCACCCCAACTCCAACTCCAACTCCAACTCCCACACCCACGCCCACACCAACGCCCGCAGCCGATCCAAACTGCATTGGCGATCGCATTGAACGACCAAACCTCGATCGACCAAATCCAGTCGATAATATTATCAACGGCAATGAAGGCATCCTAATTGGTACTTCCAAAAATGACGGTTATTTGGGCAGCAACAGCCCCAATATATTCGATGCCAAAGCAGGTAACGACAACCTAATTGGTGGCAACAGCCCAGACATTTTCAACGGCAATGAAGGCAACGATTTCCTCAACGGAAAGCGCGGCAATGACTTCCTGACTGGCGGCAAAGGTAACGACCTCGTACTAGGCGGTGGAGGCGACGATATCATCTTCGGGAATAATGGGAACGATTCGATTAACGGTGAAGAGGGCAATGACTTCATTTATGGCAATGAAGGCGCCAACTTTATTGATGGGGGCAAAGGCAACGATATCCTCATCGGCGACCAAGATAACGATGTCATAGTCGGAAGTCAAGGCAATGATTCTATCTTCGGACAATCAGGAAATGACACCCTGTGCGGCGATGATGGCAATGATTTACTCGGTGGCAATGAGAATAATGATTTGATAGATGGCGGTGCTGGAAATGATACAATTTATGGGGGTGGAAGCAACGACACTATCCTCGGTTGTAATGGCAACGATTTATTGTTCGGAGATTTAGGAGAGGACAGCTTGATTGGCGGGATTGGTAATGACACGTTTGCGATCGCAAGTAATCTCGGACTTGATATTATTTCCGATTTTGTTAAAGGCGAAGATGTGTTAGGATTGTCTCGCGGTTTGAGTTTCAATCAATTGGAAATTAGTCAGAGTAATAACAATACTTTGATTAAAGTAAATGGAATTGCGATCGCCTCTTTAATCGGAGTCAACGCTTCGCTAATTGGTGTTAACGATTTCCGAACAGTTTAAGCACAGTAGTGTTGGCTGTTGGCTGTTGGCTGTTGGCGGTACGACTCTCAATCGAAAAACTGATATCAATGATGGTGCAACCGGAATTGATATCATTCATCTGCGTTAATCTGTGTTTATCTGCCTGTATCTGCGGTAAAAAAAAGAGAATTTATTAACCGCAGATGACAATGGATTGACGCTGATTCACGCAGATGCAGAGAATAGAGATAGGAATAATTCTGATGCTAACAGATTTGATATGACGGGGTGATAAGCTGCTGTGCATCTAATTTGACAGTCAATTTTTCTACAATTCTTGTGGAATGGGCAGGAGAACCCGTCTCTTTATTCAATTTAGATGCGTAGCAGCTTAGACTGTTAACTGTTGACTCGATGTTATAATATCGCGGCAAAAAATCCCAACCTAAACCTCGGATGCCCGCAATTGTCCGCAGGCAGCATCTGCTTCTAAGCCGCGAGAATACCGCACGCTAACTGCAATTTTCTTTTCCTTCAAAACAGAAACAAAACTGTTAATTCGATTGGGAGTCGGTCGCTGATAATCAGCTTCCTGAATCGGATTGTAAGGAATCAAATTGACGTGACACTGAAAACCGCGCAAGTGAGTTGCTAACTCGGCTGCGTGTTCTGGCAAATCATTCACATTAGCTAAAAGCACGTATTCAAAACTCAATCTCCGCCCAGTCGATCGCACATATTCCCGACATTCTGCGATTAAGTCACCCAAAACATAAGGGCGGGCGCTAGGAATTAACTCTTCGCGCAATCTTTGATTGGAAGCGTGGAGGCTGACGGCGAGGGTAACTTGCAGTTGATGTTCGGCTAGTTGGCTGATGCGATTGCGAATTCCTACGGTGGAAATCGTGATGTTTCGCTGTCCAATTCCTACGTCTTGATTCAAACACTTGACAGCAGCTACAACATTATCGAAATTCAGCAGGGGTTCGCCCATTCCCATAAATACGATGTGGCTGACTCTGCGGCCGAAATCTTGCTGTACTGTCAAGACTTGATCGACGATTTCATGTTTTTCTAAATTGCGCTTGAAACCGCCTTTTCCGGTAGCGCAAAAGTCGCAGCCCATCGCGCAGCCAACTTGGGCTGAGACGCACACAGTCAGGCGTTTATCGGTGGGAATCCCTACTGTTTCAATGATTTGACCGTCTGCCAGTTTTAAGAGATACTTTACGGTGGCGTCTGGTGCGACCGATCGATAGTGAATGGTCGATCGCCCGATCGGAATTTTAGCAACAGTCTCGCGCCACTGTTTCGAGAATACAGAAATGTCAGAGATCGATCGTGCGCCTTTCTCATAAATCCACTGGTACAACTGCTTTCCGCGATAAGCCGGTTGTCCCTGCTGCTGCACCCACTCCGTTAACTCAGCTAAACTCGCCCCCAGCAAGGGCGGAATTTTACCCGACTCAACAGCCAAAGCAGCAGTCTTGCGAGACTGATTCGCACCCTTGGAATTACCAGAAGAGTACACCTGAGAAACGGAAGTAGGAGACATAGGTCATCAGAAAATTTAAAGCCACCCTCTATTTTAAAACTTCTCGACCAAAGCTGCTGGCGATCGGTGACGAAATTGGCAAAAATAGACTTGGTAAATATTTTCTGGCACTTAACTTGATGAGGATGACAACTGCTTGCGTAGCTTTCCGCATGGCACCTCTATATACCTATACATTGCATAGGCTAATATCAGGGAAATCAGCATACTCATCGCTCCTTGCAAAACCACAGAAATTTGAGGTAAATAAATAGAAACAGCGTTAATTACAGTATCGTGTACTAAATAAAGCGAGTATGAAAGCAAACCAATAAACCGCATCCAATTCCAATTTAGAATTTGAAAGACTCCCCAATCGGGAAAACGGATAGCAGCCATAAAAAGACCATGTAGTGCAATACCTTGAATAGTGTAAGGCAATGTACTTGCAAATTCAATAGAAGGACTTATAAGCGACAAAAGAATTACAGTAATTCCGGCTGGTAGTACGAAATACTTCCACAGTCGATCGGAGCCATAGGGAGTATCTAATACTGGGTTCCCATTGACCGCTAATGCACAGCCAAACAATATACTATCTACTCTCGTATCTGATAAATGAAAGATGCGAAGTTTATCTGCTCCCATGCCAAACACTAGAACACATCTCCAAATTAAAATAGCTAAGCAAATTCCCCAAATAATTAACATTTGCTTTTGGGGACTCACACGCATTTTCAGTAAACCTATGTAGAGAAAAGGGAAAAAACAGTAGAAGTGTTCCTCCACTGCCAGAGACCAATACACATCACTACCAAGAGTTACTCCATCGGGAGCAACAAAAGTTTGATAATAGTTATAATAATGTAGAACCTGGCTTAAAAAAGCTGGTAGTTGTATTTCTCCTTCCAGTAAACCTATCAATGTCAAGATAGCTCCTAGGAATAAGACTAGATAAAACCCAGGCCAAATTCGCAGAATACGTCGTAAAAAAAAATGTTTTAAATTAATGGCTTTGTTTTGTTCATATTCACGTCTGAGCAAAGTTGTGATCAAATATCCGCTTAAAAAGAAAAACACTGTTACACCAAAGCCTCCAGGGACAATACGATCGGCCCCTGCATGATCTAAAAAGACAAGGAGAAAAGCAATCGTCCTAATTCCGTCCAAGGAAGGAATGTAAAATTTGGATGGTGTCATAATATTCCCTGATTAAGAAATAATATTGGTTTTGATGATTGCATATTAACACCCATAGTTTTTGTATGTCCAGCCCCAGTGACGCTTACAGCGTATCCCCGGTTTATGAAGTGCAGTATGGAGACGGCAGTGCCTTGTCCCGACGGGAATCGATCGATAAGCGGGTGTACTTCATAAACCTGCCACCTGCTGTATATTGCTGGACGCATTTCAAGGTAATTCTGTGATTCTGAGTGTAGCCTTTGAGTCCGTCGTGCCACGTCAACAAGGTTGCAATAACAGAAATCTCGACAACAAAGTTAATTTTTGGCAAAATTCCCCAAAAATTGCGTATAAATGACCGCAGCCACCTAAAATAAACTCTGTAGTTTGTTGGGTATGCAAATTAGACAGCTTTCCATCACAATTAATGCAACTTTTATGGTGTTAAATATTCTGGCGCTGCCCTTAGCGTTTCAATTTACATCCCCAGGCCCGATTATCTTTCAACTCGGCCCCCTAGCCATCCGCTGGTACGGGCTGTTGATAGCTTCTGCCGTCTTGATAGGGGTCAGCCTGTCCCAATACTTGGCCCAAAAGCGCCGCGTCAACCCGGATTTGCTGGGCGATTTGGCAATTTGGCTGGTTTTGGGCGCTATCCCCTGCGCTCGAATTTATTACGTGGCTTTCGAGTGGCAGCAATACGCCCAGAGGCCAGAGGATATTATTGCGATTTGGAAAGGCGGAATTGCCATTCACGGGGCGATTTTGGGCGGCACGATCGCAGCTTTAATTTTTGCGAAAATTCAGCGAGTTTCTTTTTGGCAATTGGCAGATTTAATCGCGCCTTCGGCAATTCTCGGTCAGGCGATCGGACGCTGGGGAAATTTCTTTAACTCCGAAGCTTTTGGCAGTCCTACGGATTTGCCCTGGAAACTCTATATTCCCCCAAACAGCCGCCCGCCCGCCTACGCTAATTTTGAATACTTCCACCCCACATTTCTCTACGAATCCCTGTGGAATTTGGCAGTATTTGGGTTGCTTCTGACTTTATTTTTCCGCGATTTGCAGGGCAAAATTCGCTTAAAAACTGGTGCTTTGTTTTTGGTTTATATCGCAGCTTACAGTTCAGGTAGAGTCTGGATTGAAGGGTTGCGAACTGATAGTTTGATGTTCGGGCCGCTGCGGACGGCGCAAATGGTAAGCTTGACTGGGATTGTTTTAGGGTTGGGCGGGTTGGCTTGGCTTTATTTGGCCGATCGACCTTTACCAGATGTTATTCCCCCCAACGGCGATAGGGCAAAGATCGCTCACAAATCCCCAGAGGATCAATAAAAAACCCCAGAGAGGTTAGTCTCTAGGGTTCAAACCAGGGTGCATCTACCATCCCTTACTTCCAACCAAAACAGGTGCATCCGGAAGCGCCAGTAAATTTAGAAAATTTTTTAGTAGCAATGAGTTTGACAGAGATTGAATCCCTAATTCCAGGGGTATACATTGTAGGTGCAGGCCCGGGAGATCCGGATTTGTTAACTGTTAAGGCCCAAAAATTATTGGCTGCAGCCGATGTCATATTATTTGCTGATTCGCTAGTGCCAGAGCAAATTCTGCAGGGGGTACGCGCGGATGCTGAAGTGATCCAAACTGCTGATAAGACCCTCGAAGAGATTGTACCTTTGATGGTGGAACGAGTGCAGGACGGAAAAAGCGTCGTCCGCCTCCATTCGGGCGATCCCTGTCTCTATGGGGCCGTCGGCGAACAAATGCAAGCTTTGGCCGAGGCTGGAATTGGTTTTGAGGTAATCCCGGGAATTAGTGCTTTCCAACTTGCTGCAGCTAAACTTAAAATTGAGTTGACAGTTCCTGGAGTTGTGCAGACAATTATTTTGACGCGAATTAGCGGTCGAACTGAAGTACCAAAACGCGAAGAATTGGCGAGTTTAGCGGCTCATCAAGCGAGTTTGTGCCTGTATTTGAGCGCCCGCCATGTCGAACAAGCTCAAGCTAAATTGATGGAACACTACCCCTCTGATTTGCCTGTAGCGATTTGTTATCGGTTGGGCTGGCCCGATGAAAAAATTGTGCTGGTTCCCCTTGACAAAATGGCAGTTGCTACCCGCGAAAATAATTTGCTCAGAACGACAATGTATGTGATTAGTCCGGCCTTGGGAAAAGAAGCAGAAGGGCGATCGCGCTTGTACCATCCAGAGCACGATCGGCTATTCCGAAAAAAATCAAAAATGGCAAATAAGTAGTCGTTACAAATCAAGATTAAATGGGGAGGGGGGCTTTTGCACTCATCTTATCGGTTGTATAGGAGTGATTATTAGCTAAAGGGGCCCTACAAAATACTATATTTTTTTGATTATCTATTTAGCTAATTATTCGTAATTCAGAATTCAATCTAAATCTGATAAAATTAATCTTGTAGGGGCGGGTATAGCAAGCAATATCAGATATACTGCCCACAATATCCGTACAAAACCCGCCTTATTTTTCCTTACTTCTTACTTTTTCCTTCTGTCCCATGAAAGATTTAACTCGCCGACAATTTATTACTGTCACCGCATTAAGCGCCGGATTTGCCTTAGCAGCTCATCCTATTGCGGCTGCCGTTATCAATACGGATGCTGCTGGTTTAATAGCAGGTGAGGTAAAAATTCCCGTAACAGACGGCTCAATTCCAGCCTACAGAGCAATGCCAGCCAGCGGCAGCAATTTTCCAGTAATTTTGGTAATTCAAGAAATCTTCGGAGTTCACGCACACATTCAAGATATTTGCCGCCGTTTGGCCAAATTAGGTTATTTAGCGATCGCCCCAGAAATGTTTGCCCGTCAAGGTGATGTTTCTAAAATCACCGACATTCAAGAAATTGTTAGTAAAGTTGTCTCGAAAGTTCCTGACGCTCAAGCTATGTCGGATTTAGATGCTACCGTAGATTGGGCACAAAAGTCAGCAAAAGGCAATATTAATAAGTTGGGAATTACAGGATTTTGCTGGGGTGGCAGAATGGTTTGGCTGTACTCTGCCCACAACCCGAAAGTCAAAGCAGGAGTGGCTTGGTACGGGCGTTTGGTTGGCAATTCTACCGCTTTAACTCCCAAACACCCGATCGACATTGCAGCAAATTTGAAAGTGCCGGTATTGGGGCTTTACGGCGGCAAAGACGAGGGAATTCCCAACGATACAGTCGAGAAAATGCGGGAAGTTCTCAAAACTGGCAGCAGCGGTTCCGAAATTATGCTTTATCCAGATACGCCCCACGGTTTTAACGCCGACTATCGCCCCACTTACCGGGAAAAAGAAGCTGAGGATGCTTGGAAACAGTTGCAAGATTGGTTTAAGAAGCACGGAGTTGCACAATAGTTTTGAGATTTCTTCGTTCTTCGCAACCCTTGGCCCCTCGATGACTTTTGAGTTCAGAACTTACGCAGAACCTAATTGTGTAGGGTGCGCCATGGGCACCTTACCGCTATAAGTAGTGCGTCAAATTACTTTTTCCCTAAGTCTTGGAGGCCGAGGTTCCTAAACCCGGTTTCTTCGTAGAGGTATAGCGGCCCAACCAGGCTTTTTTGGTATAAACCCGGTTGATGAGGCAAGCGCGTCTTATGATAATTTCTGCCCCTGGCCACTCTGCGAAAATCAAGCGATTTCTTGCTGGAATCCTTGACTGGATTTAGCTTTCATGCTGAATGCAACAACACTAACTAGCAGGATCAAAACAACAATTGTTCTCCAGTGAATCAAAAAAGGCAGATTCGCTGCTTCAAATACCCGTCTCGGGAAAAAGAGCACAAAAACTAAAGCAATACTGCTGAGTAAAGTATTGCGGTTATTGCTGGAATACAGCCACAGCGATGTCAGAAGCGGGAACAAACCTACATAATCGTAAGAGTGATTGTATCCGAGAAACGTGAAGGATATACCCATCAGCACAGCAAAGACATCTTCTCGATTAATTCTATTGCGGAACACCCACAGCAGAACCGATAAAATTACTGCCGTAATTTTGATAGTCGGTATCTTCAAGCCGAAAGAAGCGAAAAGACTTTCCATGCCCATTATATCTCTAGTCCCCGGTTGATTGAAAGACAAAGAGCTATAGCTGTTTTGAATTCCTTGATACCACGCTGCCAGCATCGCAACGGGCCCGCCGTACAGCACCAATGGGTAAGCGCTCATAATTGTAGCCGTTGCGAAGGCTACAGCTAATACTTTCCAGTTCCGTTCTAGCAAAAACCAAATACAGAGCAAAAAGCATAGTTGTGGCTTAAAGCTGGCTATACCTAAACAGATTCCTGCCCATACAAATTTTTGCCGTTGGCTGAAGAACCAAGCAGCCATTGTGGCAGTAAAAGCCATCAAAGAAGTTTGACCCATCCACACAACGTGGGCTGTGAATGGGTTGCCGATAACCATCGCAGCCATGATCCAACCGCCCAGTTGATTTTCACTATTATTTTGATGTTGATTGAGGGTACGAACAGTCATGAAAATAATAGCGGCGATTGACAGCAGGTTGAGTCCTAGCCAGATGTACTTGGCAACCGAGTAATCGAAAAGACCGGCAAACATACACAGTGGTGCCGATTGGGGAGGATAAAAGAAAGCGGCATTTTCCAGACTGTGAATTTCCTTTATTCCTGCTACACTTTGAGCGAGGAAATCGTGGTTGTAGGGATTTAAACCCATCAGCCAAGCGCGTCCAGCAGCATAAAGAACAGCACCGTCAAAATTCAGTTGACTATCTCCTCTGCCTATGCCAACTATTCCGAAAAGAATTAGAGATAGTGTACTCAGTGCTACCAGACCATAACAAAAGTTACGTTTAAAAGATTCTTTCATCAGATGCACTCCTAGTTTTTACAAGTATAAGTGACAACTCAGCCATTGTCTACGACTGATGCCTGATTTTTTGAGGCTTAACAGTTACATCTACTAGATAAAGACTAAAATATTAACAGCTAAATTTTTGAGAAACTCTATTCTTAGTTATGGTCACATACAGAAAATTTAGTTGAAGTCAATAAAAATATATATTACTGGGAGCGGAATATTTGGTATCAAAAATAGCAATATTGGCAGTCTCAGCATTCGGATCGGTGCGATCGCCCTTAAGACAGTTGGGTTTGTGGGCCCTCCAAAAGGTAAACTGAGCGATGTAAAATTATCGATCGAACAGGTAAGCCCGTGCTAGACGAACAAGCTAAAAAGACCATCTTGCGGAAAATCCCTCACGGATTGTACATCTGCGGTGTCAAAGACGGGGAGGAAGTCAACGGTTTCACCGCTAGCTGGGTGATGCAATCTTCTTTTACCCCTCCCTTAGTTGTCAACTGCGTCAAGCAAGACTCCAAATCCCACGCCATGATCAAAGCTAGCGGTGTTTTTGCTCTGAGTTTCCTAGAAGCAGGACAGAAAGACTTAGCCCAGAAATTCTTCAAGCAGCAGCGCCGCGTTGGCAATAAATTTGAGGATGTAGAATTTTATCCCGGCGCGGAAACTGGTTGTCCGATTATCTCGGACTCTCTGGGTTACGTCGAGTGCAAAGTTGTCGGTGCTGTGGAACACGGCGATCACACGGTTTATGTGGGAGAAGTTGTGGCTGCAGGCGTCCACCGAGAAGGCAATCCGCTGCTGCTAGAAAGCACTGGTTGGAATTACGGCGGCTAATGACTTGGCAGTTGGCAGTTGTCTGTCAAAAAAACTAACACCGAGAAACCCGGTTTCTTTAACAGCCCGGGTTTCTGAACACTAAATAAATTTTTATGTTGAATTAGAGCGACCTATTTATTAATTGCGAGAGTTAGGCGTCGCATAACTAATAAAAAATCGGCGACCATTCTGTCAGCGTTGTCTGGAGTTAAAGTTGGTACGTGGACGAAAATACATTTAGCGGCTATTTGAGAATCGAAAATATGTTTTAAAACCGAATAATACAGGGCTTCGCAAACAAATTTTCCGGCTTCGTGACTGATTTCTGTTGCAGCTAAATCAGCAACTAGCGGTTCGAGATTAACTGCTGTTTTCAGAATGTCGCTATCGCAGCAAGCGCAAGATTCTACGGTTAATTTTTTCCGACTTTCGGCCATGCCGCAGCAGATAATAGTGTCGGGTTGGAGCTGGTTGATTTGGGCGATCGCTAAATTAGGTGCTAGCTGAAAATCTACTGGCAGTTTCCTCAAAAAAGTCAGGGAATCAGGCAAAAATTTTATCTGGGAAATCTTGGCTAATAAGTCGTCAGAAGAGTTGGATTTCTGATGGGGAAGCCAAGTATCAAATGAGGTTAGCAGGATTTTCGCAGTCATATTTGTGCAATAATACTGATATTGATAATATAAGGCAAGTAAGTCAATGTCTGTCATTGCAGTAGTAGACTATGACATGGGCAATCTGCACTCAGTCTGTAAAGGCTTGGAAAATGTGGGTGCAGTGCCAAAAATTACAGATTCTCCTGCTATAATCGAGCAGGCTGATGCGGTGGTTTTGCCGGGGGTGGGTTCGTTTGACCCGGCAATGCAGAATTTACGATCGCGCAATTTGATAGAACCAATAAAAAGGGCGATCGCCTCGGGGAAACCTTTTTTAGGCATTTGTTTGGGTTTGCAAATTCTGTTTGAAAGTTCCGAAGAAGGCGTAGAACCGGGATTGGGGGTTATTGCGGGAAAAGTGCGCCGATTTCGCTCGGAACCGGGTTTGACAATTCCGCACATGGGATGGAATCAATTGGAATTTACTCAGCAGAATTTGCCGCTGTGGGAAAAATTACCGTCCGATCCTTGGGTTTATTTCGTGCATTCTTATTATGTCGATCCAGTTGATTGGGAAGTGCGATCGGCAATTGTGACTCACGGCAGTCAAAACGTGACGGCGGCTATAGCTAAAGACAATCTGATGGCCGTGCAATTTCACCCGGAAAAGTCTTCGAGTACGGGATTGCAAATGCTGTCAAATTTTGTCAGTCAGGTGAGGGCAAAAGTAGCCGCTTAGGGGATTTGTGCAAAACCCGGTTTGTGGTATAAACCGGGTGTTTATAGTTTTAAATGATACCAGTTTTAATAAAAAATGCAACTGTAAGTCTGCACCAAATTCATATTTAGTCAGTCATCCCCAATCTAAAGTCTAAAATCTAAAATCTAAAATTGTATGAGTCTGAGAATCAGTGGCAATCGCCAAATCAAAACACTGCCGGGACTCGCAACTCGCCCTACACCTTCGCGAGTCAGAGAAGCTTTATTTAATATTTGGCAAGGGACGATCGCAGATTGCAGATGGCTTGACATTTGTACCGGCAGCGGTTCGATGGGTGCAGAAGCTTTGTGTCGTCAAGCCGCGAGTGTCACTGGCATCGAACAGTCGGCGAAAGCTTGTGCGATTATCCGCGAAAACTGGGAGCAAATAGCAGACTCGTCCCAAACATTCCAAATACTGCGAGGAAACGCGACGGCGAAATTGGTGACACTAGCGGGGCAGCAGTTCGATCGCATTTACTTCGATCCGCCCTACGCCAGCGACTTATACGAACCTGTGTTAAACACGATCGCCAGCCAAGAAATGCTAGCACCAAACGGCGAAATCGCCGTCGAACACAGCCCGGAGCGATCGACACAACCGATTTCCGGCCTAGAAATTTGCCGCCATAAAATATACGGCAATACAGCATTAACCTTCTATACCCGCAGTGGCTGACAGGCTCAAACAGCAGCAGCCTCACTCCTGGACGCAGAAAGAAACCGGGTTTCCTGGCGTTGGCGCGCCCGGGACTAAAAGTTTTTCCTTTGGGTAGAATACAAAATTTTTCCGATGAAGTTAAGCTTTGTGCGTAGGTTGTCAGAGCAATTTGCCTCAGCAATCGACGAAATAAATGGAGTTTACGCTGAAAATAAAGACTTTCAGTTGTAACATAAACTGCAAAGTGTGAGTGTGAATATTCCTAAAGGAGTGAATATGGTTCAGACACCTTCGCGCCATCGTGGCAGCGAGTTTCAAGCTGCTAACTCGGTACAGGCAGCCAAACGCGAGACGACTCTGCTGGGAAATAGCCTCTCCCTGCCCAATACAAAACTCTTCGGCACAGACGGCATTCGCGGGAAAGTTGGAGAATTGTTGAATGCACCCCTAGCCCTGCAAGTTGGCTTCTGGGCTGGACAAGTTCTACGCCAAAATACCCCTAACCAAGGGCCTGTGATTTTGGGGCAAGACAGCAGGAATTCCAGCGATATGCTGGCAATGGCACTGTCAGCGGGTTTGACAGCCGCCGGTTTGGAAGTGTGGAATTTGGGCTTGTGTCCCACTCCCTGCGTTGCTTATCTGGCAAGCGTTTCAGAGTCTGTCGGCGGAGTGATGATTTCGGCCAGCCACAATCCCCCAGAAGACAACGGCATTAAGTTTTTCGGATCGAACGGCTCGAAGCTGTCGCAGCAGTTGCAGGAACAAATCGAAGCGGGAATCCGAGGGGCAAAGGTTCCAATTTCTAGCTTGGGTTGGGGACACCACTACCATCGGTCTGAGTTGGTTAAAGATTATGCCACTTCGCTCTGTGATTCGCTGCAAGAGATGAATTTGGAGGGAATGCGGATTGTTTTAGATTTGGCTTGGGGGGCGGCCGCGGGTTTGGCGCCGGCGGTGTTCGCGCAAATGGGGGCGGATGTGATCTGTTTGCACGACTCTCCTGATGGCGATCGCATTAATGTTAACTGCGGTTCTACTCATCTCGAAAGTTTGCAAGCTGCGGTTTTGGAACACAATGCTGATTTGGGCTTTGCTTTTGACGGCGATGCCGATCGAGTTTTGGGTGTTGACAACCAAGGTAGAGCGATTGACGGCGATTACATTCTTTATCTGTGGGGCCGGCAGTTGCGCGACTCCGAACAGTTACCGTCCAATTTAATTATTTCTACTGTAATGGCTAACCTCGGCTTCGAGCGAGCTTGGGAAGAATTGGGGGGCAAACTAACTAGAACGAACGTGGGAGATCAGTACGTTCACGCTGAAATGCAGCGCACCGGTGCGATGTTGGGCGGCGAACAATCGGGACACATTCTTTGTCCGCATTACGGTGTCAGTGGCGACGGTTTGCTGACAGCTTTGCATTTGGCTTCGCTGGTGCGCCAGTCCGGGCAATCTTTGGCACACTTGGTAAGTGGCAGTTTCCAAACTTATCCGCAGTTGCTGCGAAATATTCGGGTGGACGATCGCGAAAAACGCCTAAGATGGCACGAGTGCGAGCCAATGCAAAGGGCGATCGAACTTGCTACAACTGCAATGGGAGAACAGGGACGGGTTTTGGTTCGCGCTTCTGGCACTGAACCGCTAATGCGAGTTATGGTGGAAGCTGCTAGTGCCGAATTGGCTAATTTCTGGACTGAAAATTTAGTTTTAGCCGTTCAGCAACACATAGCTATCTGATGGCAATGGGGAATTAATCTGAAGGAAGAAGGGAGAAGCCAGAAGGAAGAAGGAAGAATAAAGCACCCTCTCTTAAAATATAGGGGATATTGAAACCCATTTCTCATTCTTTATCCCCTCATTCTTATTTTCTCTATCCTTAAAAACTCAAACCTTCTTTCTTCATTTCCCCATTTAGGATTTTATGAACAGCCAATCAATTCAAAATGGGCGGCTGCATCGAATTTCGTTAAAAGTTTTAATTGTCGTCATATTAATAACGGGGATATTTTTTCGCTTTACTCGCCCTGGATCGCAAAGTCTACTCTTTCGACGAATCTCTCACCTCGCTGCGAATTTCTGGCTACACCTGGACGGAAATGGTGCAGCAAGATTTTCAAGGCAAAACAATTAGTGTCAAAGATTTGCTGGGAAATACCAGCAGATAAATCCCGAAAAAACTTGGTTGGATACTGTTAAAGGTTTAGCTACAGAAAAACCTCAAGTGTCGCCACTGTATTTTATTTTAGCCTGATTTTGGGTACAGTTGTTCTGCCCGCAAGTGGCGGCTCTCAGAAGTCTTTCAGCTTGGATTAGTTTGTTAGTTTTTCCCAGGGTTTATTGGCTGTCCTGAAAATTATTTCGCTCTGCATCTGTAGGATTGATGGCTGTTACAATCGTCGCTGTGGGGTCCTTTCACGTCTTGTACTCGCAACAGGCAAGACCCTACATGATGTTTGGAGTCCTCGTCTTGCTGTCGAATGCAATTCTGCTGCGGGCGATCGCCATACAAAAGTCTACCGCCAGATTTAAATCTCCATCTAAATTGAGCAAGGCTGTTTGGTCTATTTATGCGATCGCCCTGAGTTTAGGACTGTATTCTAGTTTATTATTTTTTTTTAGTAGCATTCGCCCGCGACATCTATATAATTAGAACGGAAAATTGGCGTTTCAGCAAAACATTAATTGTTTATTTACTAGCTTCAGAGGCAGCAACAATCATTTTGGCTCCTGGGATTCTGGCATGAGTTTATAACTCTAAAAAAATGAGGCAACAGTAGGCTATCTCCGCCTTTCCCTGTCGTTTATGTCTTCACTTAAACCTTTAATTATCATCAGCAGGCGATTTTTATCGACACGCATTGGGCGGGCGTAATTATCAAAATAGGTTCGAGCAATATGGCTAAAGACTTAATCACAGAGATATTGTAGTAGCCGTATTGCTGTTAGCGATCGCACATTCATATTACCTATTTAGCCGGCGACAATTGCCCGCGCTCAACTTCCCGAAACTTCGGATACTAATGCCCAAACAAATCTCCTCAAAGATGAACTGTATTTTGGCTTAAGTAAACCCGGAGGCGAGACAATTTCTGAATCAGAATGGCAGGAGTTTGTCAAGACCGTTATTACCCCTCGCTTTCGGGAAGGGCTAACGGTATTAGACGGCTCCGGGCAGTTCCTCAACAGAAGAGAGAATTCCGAGCAAGAGAAAACTCTAAAATAGTTATTTTGATTTATGAAAGTAGCCCAGAAAAAAATCAAGCTATTAATGAAATTATCGCTCATTACAAGCGCACTTTCCAGCAAAAGTCAGTGCTGCGGGCTACCAGCGAAGAATCGGTTTCTTTCTGATGCGGTCATGGAATCAGTACATTTATGATATTATTTGTGGTAATCAAGGTCATACCCTCAAAGATAAGTAGGGTGCGGGAGCAAGAAAAATCATAATTTTTGGGTATCGATCGCACACTGGAACAAGTCGCTAGAAAAACCTGCCCGGGAGAAAACAAAAATATGACGAACGACGGCAACCAAAAAGCTGAACCGCCGGAAAGCGAAGATTCAAAAAATGTGTCCGGCATGGCGAAAGCTTTTCTTGTGAGCGTGGCTTGGTCTTACGCCGAGGCATTGGAGCGAACGAAACGCTCGCGCAATCCACAGGTACCCGCACCGGAATCTCCGACAGAATCTCCGACAGAAAAAGTCGATCGCAATCCTGAAAGCAATTAATCAAAGACCATTAATGCGCTCGATGTGCCAAATTATCTGTGCGATCGCACGCAATAGTCAGTTAGCTGTTTTGAGTTGAGAACAATCTACTCAGAACAGCGAACTGTACAATTAAACCAGAATTGGTAGTGGATTTTACAAAAAAAAAGTGAAATCCCCGTGACCCTCCAACAAGCTCAGAACAAGCTTTAGTCCGGGGATCAGAAGTGCGTTGCAGGTTTGAACCTCAACCTATAGCGGTTCTCAATAAAATGAGGTACACACCGCTGGCAACTGATGCCCTATGCCCTATGCCCTATGCCCTATGCCCTATGCCCGCGAGAGCACCTCATGTTAATGAGAAAGGCTATATGTCTATCCCTAAAAGCGATTTAAACTAAACAAAGTACGGTTTTACCGCTACAGTGTACAAAACAAATAACCAATTTTTAGCTCGGTCTCATGTCTAATTCACAAATGATTGGCAAAGCGATCGCAGGTAGCCTTTGCTTCGGCATCCTCGCCAGCTTTAACGCCTCACTCGGCCCTGCATCCGCAGCGGCACCAATAATTGCCCAAGCAGCCGCCCCGGCCGCTAGCAACCTCGACCAGCAACTCCTAGGCCAATGGCAAGGCACAGTCCCCTCGGGTCAGTCTTTCACCTTCGTCTTTGCCCCAGAAGGCAAATTGTTTCTCATGGCTAAAGGCCCCGACGGAGCCGCCCGCGCCAAAGAAATGAGGTACAAAGTTAATCTCGGTGAAAAACCGATGCACCTTGATGTCGGCCTCAGCAGCACAGAAACCGTTGAGACTGTTTTTGAGTTGACTGCCGAAGGTCAAATGCGCCTTCAGTTGCAAGGCACCAATCCCGGACAGGCGAGGCCTAATTCCTTAAACGATCAGGCAACCGTGTTTAAAAAGGTCTCCGAGGCCACTGCACTGCCTGCTGACACTCAGGTCATCGGTTTTTGAGGAAAATCACTCTCCGGCAGAAGGCACTCGAGTAGTTCTCAGTTTTGAGTTTGGAGTTTTAAGTTAAAGAATTTAAACTTTAAAATTCAAAACTTACAACTTAAAACTTTCCCCCTGCCTTCTGCCTTCAACAGGCCCTGCTACAATCCACTTAATCTCCCTTTAACTTTTGCCATAGACCTCCATGAGTGAAACCGTCCTAGAAGTTCGCAACCTGCGGGTTGAATTTCAGTCTGCAGACGCAGGCGATGCGTCTGCAAAAGTCAAAGCTGTTGACGGCATTTCCTTTGAGGTCAAGCGAGGGCAAACTCTGGGAATCGTGGGAGAGTCGGGGTCTGGAAAATCGGTAACATCCCTGGCTGTTATGGGTTTGCTTTCGAGTTCGTCAACGAAAATCGAGGGCGAAATTTGGTTTTATTCGACAAAAGACGGCGCTAGCAATGGGGCTGTGAATCTGCTGGAAATCCCGGACAGGGAAAAACAAAGATACCGGGGCAGCCAGATTGCGACGATTTTTCAAGAGCCGATGAGTTCGCTAAATCCCGTTTATACGATCGGATTTCAACTCACAGAAGCCATTTGTTTGCACCAAAAGGTGTCGCAGACAGAAGCGCGGCGCAAAGCTGCTTCTCTGCTGCAAGAGGTGAAGCTGCTACCGGGCGACGATGAGATCAGGCAGCGGTGTTTGGCTTTGCGGCAAGAGAATTCCGGGCCTGCTGCGGGGAATCAAGCAGTTATGGAGGACGATCGCGATGTGATGCAGCTCGTCAACGGCCAAAAACAAGCTATGCTCGATCGCTACCCCCACGAACTCTCAGGCGGCCAAATCCAGCGCGTGATGATTGCAATGGCCATTTCTTGCAATCCAACTTTATTAATTGCTGATGAACCGACAACGGCTTTGGACGTAACGGTGCAGGCAACTATCTTAGCTTTGCTGCGGGAGTTGCGGGACTCTAGAGGCATGGCAATGATTTTTATTACCCACGATTTGGGCGTCATTGCTGAAATTGGCGATACGGTGGCGGTGATGTACCGAGGCAAGATTGTTGAGTGCGGTGCGATCGAACAAATTTTCAGCAAACCCCAACATCCTTACACAAAAGGTTTATTAGCTTGTCGCCCAACTCTCGAGAGGCAACTGCGCCGCTTGCCGACAGTTTCCGATTTTATGGATGTCACCACAAATGCTAGCGGCGAATTAGTCATTGTCGAGAAAAATGCCGATTTAGACGGCGACAGCAGCGCGGGAAATCCCGCTTTTGCAACCGGAAAACCGCCTCGGCTGCCGAATATTTCCGAGCCTTTGCTGGCTGTTAATAACTTGCGAGTCGGTTTTCCGGTGCAGGGAATGTTTGGCGAAACTAAACGCTTGTTTATGGCGGTAAACGATATTTCTTTTGAGGTTTACCCGGGCGAGACTTTGGGTTTGGTGGGCGAGTCTGGCTGCGGCAAATCAACTTTGGCGAGAGCTTTGCTGCAATTAATTCCGGCAGCCAGCGGTAAAGTGTTTTTTGAAGGTCAAGAAATTACACCTCCTGCGAAAAGTATTGCGGCATCGCAGTGGATGGCTAACTATCGGATGAAAAAAGAGTACGATCGCAAATTGCGGTGGCTGCGACGCGATATGCAAATTATTTTTCAAGACCCTTTTAGTTCTCTAGATCCGCGCCTGAATATTGGGGATGCGGTGATGGAACCGATGGTGATTCACCGCTTTGGTAAGAACCAGAAAGAACAGCGCGATCGCGCTGCTTATTTGTTGGATAGAGTGGGTTTAAATCCCGATTTTATGCGGCGTTACCCTCACGAGTTTTCCGGCGGACAGCGGCAGCGAATTTCTATTGCGAGAGCTTTGGCTTTGAATCCTAAGTTTATTATTTGCGATGAGTCGGTTTCGGCATTAGATGTGTCTGTGCAGGCGCAAGTTTTAAATTTGCTCAAGGAGTTGCAAACAGAGTTTGGACTCACTTATATTTTTATTTCTCACGATTTGAGCGTGGTCAAGTTTATGAGCGATCGCGCGATCGTCATGAACAAAGGTAAAATCGAGGAAATGGGCACTGCCGAACGCATTTACCGCCAACCGCAGCAAGCTTACACGCGGCAACTTATAGCTTCTATTCCAGCAGGGAATTTGGAGCGAATTCGGCAACAGCAACTAGGTCGCCAAGCTGCTTGGCCTGCTGTGGCCCCTTTGCCCCCATCGCCTGCTGAGGAATCGGAACAAGTTTGATATCTAGTGTTTGAAACTAATATCAATTACCAATTACTAATTAGCCCGCTCGGCGCGAACATCTCGTGCAAAGAAAAACTGCTACCAAGATTTATTTCATTTTATCTTCACAAATCAGCAGTTTATCTTTATTTTAACTTCATAATTTATGGTCAAATTCAACCTGCTTGAACTTGACTAATATTCCAGGTTGTTCAACCCACAGCCAGGGCACTCCACGCAGTATTTTCGGACATCAAACCCAGTAATTCCTGGACGCAAAAAGTGGTAACACGCTAGTAAAAGCGCAGTAAGCTGCTTGAGGCGCAGTACATAATTAGGTTCTGCGTCCAGGACTAGGTAGATTAGGCCAAATGTCCAATGACTAACAGCAATATGTAGCGTAGTATTATAGATAGACTCTCTATATGAGTCAGAAAAATTAAAAAATGCGCACCCCAGCTAAAAAGAGATTGCTCGCTAATTCCGTAAATACACTTAATTCTATTGCGGGGTTGCGTAGATTTACGCAAATTTAAAAAGGCTAGATTTCCCAACCTAGGAAAATCTTACAATATTTAAACATCTTTATTGTAATTTTGAGTCACAAGAAGTCAAACGGAATCAAGAGTAAAAAAATGAAGTCTTCTGTTCATATTGAAGAACCAAAAAGCACTAAATTATCGAACTCGCTGCAACTGTTGTTGATAAAAATTACGGCAGCAGTCACTAGAAGAGAAAAGGCATTCGGCAGCAAGCAGTCTGAAAAAGAAATTAGCCTAGCGACGATCGCCGCTGGCAGTTTATTCTCAATTTTGATAGTTGTACTGCTGGTGTTAAACGGGTGGCTCGTAGGTGGCACCGGTGATAATTTCTACGCTCGCCAACTCGTCCTGGGACTTTTGGGAATAGCCAATATTGTCTTTTGGGCGGTATGGGCGCGTTCAAACGCCTCTTGGACCCTAGCGGGAAACGATCGCCCATCCAGCGAACCCGACGGGTGCGATCGCTTTTTTAGCCTCTCGCTAGATTTGCTGTGCGTCATTGGTTTTGACGGTTATGTAAAACGCATCAATCCAGCAGCAGAAAAAATACTCGGCTATTCCCCAGGAGAAATGGTTGGCCAACTCTTCATTGAATTCGTGCATCCAGACGATCGCGAAACTACTTTAAAAGAAGCTGAAAGTCTTGCTGCGGGGAATAATACCGTTGGGTTTGAAAACCGCTGGCGCTGTCGAAACGGTTCTTACAAGTGGATAGCCTGGACTGGTACCCGTTTCTGGGAGGAAGAATTGATGTATGGTGTCGGCCGCGACATTACCGAGCACAAACAAGCAGAAGCAGCGCTGCAAGAGAGCCAGCTTTTTGTTGAGCGAATTGCCAATACCAGTCCGAATCTTCTCTTTGTTTACGACGAAAGCGAGCAGCGAAATGTCTACAGCAACCGCGAAATCACTGATACCCTCGGCTATACGAGCGCAGAAGTTGAAAACATGGGCAGCAATCTGCTGCCCACCATCATCCACCCTGACGACTTAGCTAAATTTCCCGAATATTTTCAGCACTTAGAAAATGCTCCCGACGGCGAGGTTGTTGAGTACGAATATCGGGTACGCGATCGACAGAATTTTTGGCACTGGTTAGTCAGCCGGAACATAGTATTTAGCAGAACCGAGGAGGGAAAAATTAAGCAGCGTCTCGGTGCTGCTACGGACATTACACAGCGCAAAATAGCAGAACAAGCTTTAGCAGAACAATTGAAACTGTCTATATTCACAGCAGATGTGGGAATTTCTCTAACTCAAAACCAGACTTTGCTTGCAACTTTGCAATATTGCGCCAATGCAGTTGTGCGCCATTTGGATGCTGCCTTTGCTCGGATTTGGACGCTGAATGAAGAGGGAAATGTATTGGAACTGCAAGCAAGCGCGGGGCTATATACTCACATTGACGGGGCTCACAGCCGCATTGCTGTCGGCGAGTTCAAGATTGGTTTAATCGCCCTGGAGCGACAACCTCACATCACTAATTCTGTGAAAGAAGATCCCCGAATCCAGGACAAAGAATGGGCCTCACGAGAAGGAATGGTGGCTTTTGCTGGATATCCGCTAATTGTTGACAATCAGTTGCTGGGAGTAATAGCGATATTTGCTCGCCAGGAGTTGAATGAATCAACGCAAATTGCTTTGGCGGCAAGTGCCGATACGATCGCCCTGGGGATTAAGCGCAAACAAACAGAAGTTGCTCTGGCCACACAGAAGCAAACTTTGAGGGCAATTATTGACAACGCTCCGATCTGGGTCTGGATGGCAAATGCTAGCGGCCGGATGTTATTAGTTAACAAAACTTTCTGCGAAGATGTGGCTATTCCCGAATCAAGATTTTTAGCAGCATCTCACTATTCCGAAGTTTTGGGATTAGAAGCATCTGCTAACCGCATGGAATCTGACGCGCAAGCGTGGAGCCAAAATATTCCCTGTTATGCTGAAGAAGTGATGCAGCTTGCTGATGGTAAAGAACATTATTTGGAGACAATCAAAACTCAGGTCAAAGATGATGAGGGTAACGCGATCGGCTTAATCGGTTTGGGTTTGGACGTTACAAAACAAAAAGAAGCTCAAAGACAGTTGCAAAAGTCGGAAACGAGATTCCGTAAATTAGCGGAGCAGGAAGCGCTGCTGAACCAGCTAGCTAGCAATATCCGCGAATCTCTGGATTTAGATACTATTTTGGCAACAACTGTCCAGCAGATTCGCGACTTGCTGCAACTCGATCGGTGTCTGTTTATTTGGTATGTGCCAGAGGCCTCGCAGCCAGTTTGGGCCGTGCAATACGAGGCGAAAAATGCCGATTTGCCTTCGCTCTTGGGTGTAGTTCCTGCTGGTATGACTGGTTCTCATGCCGAGCGGATTGCCAATTTGGAAATTATTCGGATCGATGATTTTGAGACTGTCACCAATCCAGGAGAGCGGCAATTTTTTAGGTATGTAGGATTCAATTCTCTGCTGGACATTCCCCTTCAAACATCTAGTGGTAAAATTGGGGTAATTTGCTGTAGCGCTACTAGGAGCGTGCGGTGTTGGAGCGATGCAGAAGTGGAACTGTTAGTGGCAGTGGGCAACCAATTGGCGATCGCCATTAATCAAGCGGAACTTTACACTCAAAGCGTCGATTCAGCCAGGATAGCGCAAGAACAAGCTGCCAAACTCGAAGTAACTCTGTGCGAACTCCAGCAAGCTCAAACCCAGCTCATTCAAGCAGAAAAAATGTCGAGTCTCGGTCAGATGGTAGCAGGAATTGCCCACGAAATCAATAACCCGGTCAGCTTTATTTTCGGCAATCTTACCTACACAGAAGAATACATCGGAAAGCTCATAAAACTGCTGCAAATGTATCGAGATGAATACCCAGAACCTTCTCCAGCTCTTCAGGAGGCAATAGAGGTGTTCGAGCTGGATTTCTTGCTAGACGACTTGCCGAAAATGCTGTCTTCGATGCAGGTAGGAGCGACTCGCATCCGGGATATCGTGCGGAGTTTGCGGAATTTCTCTCGCCTCGATGAATCCGACATGAAAAAAATTAACCTTCACGAAGGCATCGACAGCACATTGATGATTTTAGAACACCGCCTGAAATTTCAGTCCGATCGCCCAGCAATTCAAATCGTTAAAGAATACGGACAATTGCCACGGGTGGAGTGCTACGCCGGACTGTTGAATCAAGTGTTTATGAATATTATCGCTAACGCTATTGACGTTTTACAAGAACCGCTCGAAAATCCGGGAATTATCCGCATTCGTACAGAGGTAGAAGGTACTCTCGCTGTGATTAGAATTGCTGATAACGGTGCAGGTATCACCGATCGAGTCAAGCAGCGGATTTTTGACCCGTTCTATACTACAAAACGGATCGGTTCGGGAACGGGGATGGGTTTAGCGATTTCCCATTCAATTATTGTCGAAAAACATAAAGGTCAAATCAAGTGTTTTTCAGTGGTGGGGAAAGGCACTGAATTTAGGATCGAGATTCCGATTAAAAGAACAAAAAATTAAATGGGTTTGTCGGCAAAATTAGTCGGGTGCGTCAGTTGAAAAAACCAGAGTTTTTTGTACTAACCTTAAGACAGACCAACCCTACAGGCTACAAACAGAGAAAAGTTATTTGACCAGAAATTTGTCTGGTGCGTATTGCCCACCAGATAACTAAAATTGATATGATATTAAAAATCACACATTACACATCACAAATCACATATGGCTTTACCTCCGGGCAGTTTAGGTTTACCCCTAATTGGCGATACCCTCAACTTTTTGCAAGATTCCCAATTTGCCAAAAAACGCCACCAGCAGTACGGACCCATTTTCAAAACCAGCATTTTCGGACAGCCTACCGTGTTTATGCGCGGCGAAGAGGCTAGTTTGTTTGTTTTAACTAATGAC
The DNA here is from genome assembly GCA_036700245.1 of Microcoleus vaginatus BM001213989. GTDB lineage: Bacteria > Cyanobacteriota > Cyanobacteriia > Cyanobacteriales > Microcoleaceae > Microcoleus. Next base: position 58,256 of record JAUBOM010000018.1, on the reverse strand, counting down.
AACCAATATTTTGTTGCGAGTTTTCCTGCGAGTATGAAAGCGCTTTTAGGGCCGCTTTCCTTGTCGCTGCAAACGGGTGCTAACCACATAAATCGGCGCAAGTTGATGTACCAAGCGTTTCAGCCGCGAGTTTTGGTTGGCTACATCGGCGCGATGGAAAATATCACTCAGCGCTATTTGGAAAAATGGGAAAAAATGGAAACTCTGACTTGGTATCCTGAACTGAAAAATTATACTTTTGATGTGGCGGGTAAGTTGTTAGTAGGGATTGAGAATGGTTCGGAAACGGCGCTAGGACATTATTTTGAAACTTGGTGCAATGGTTTAGTTTCGATTTCTTTAGATCTGCCTTGGACAAAGTTTGGCCAAGCGAAAAATAGCAGAAAGTTACTGTTAGCAGAACTGGAAAAGATTATTCGAGCTCGCCAAGAAGGAACCCTTAGTGGCAAGGATGCTTTGAGTTTGCTGATTTCGGGTCGGGATGATGAGGGAAATAGTTTGAGTTTGGAGGAGTTGAAAGATCAAGTGCTGTTGTTGTTGTTTGCGGGACACGAAACTTTAACTTCGGGACTCACCTCTTTTTGCCTTCTCCTAGCTCAAAATCCCGATGTGATGGCAAAAGTGCGGGCCGAACAGCAGCAGTTCCCCGCAACTGAACCCCTAACATTGGAACAGCTCAAACAAATGACCTATTTAGAACAGGTGCTGCGAGAAGTGCTCCGTTTAGTTCCACCGGTGAGAGGTATTTTTCGGAAAGTAATTAATGCTTGTGAGTTCGGCGGCTATGAAATTCCTAAAGGTTGGATGGTGGCTTTTGGGATTAATCAAACCCATCAGGATAGTCAACTTTATCCTGAACCCGAGCGATTCGACCCCGATCGATTTAGCTTGGAGCGATCGCCTAAACCTTTCAGCTACGTGCCATTTGGCGCCGGTTTGCGAGACTGTTTGGGCAAAGAATTTGCCCGATTAGAAATGAAGTTGTTTGCGGCAAAGATTGTTCGGGAGTTTGAATGGGAGTTGTTACCGGATCAAGATTTGAATTTGCTCGCAATACCGACTCAGCGTCCCCGCGACGGTTTGCGAGTAAAATTTCGTCGCACAACTATGAATAGGTAGAAAATCCAGATCCCCGACATCTTCAAGAAGTCGGGGAAGCTCATACTAAATTCGGCTGTATACCCTCGCGATCGATTTCTTCTCCTTCTTTGTGTCCTTGGCGTCTTCGCGGTTTATCAAAAAGAACTAAGGCAAGCGTGTCACAATTAGTAAAGTGCGTCAGATGCCAAAACCCTCGCTCGGCCGATCGCATTTCAATCAACATCCAATTGCATCGGCCCTAAATACTTAGTTAAATAAGGCGAAAACACCTCATAAATCAGCGTCAGTGGCTTTCCGTGATGCCAAAACAAATAGTGTCGCCCCCAAAAAGGCCCCGACTGTTCAAAAGCTGACTCCAAAGCTACCGAATCACCGCAATAAATGCCCTGCAAATCGCGATACAATTCTGTTTCAATTATTGTCGAAAAACATAAAGGTGAAGTCAACTGTTTCTCATTGGTGGGGAAAGGCACTGAATTTAGCATCAAGATTCTGATTAAAAAAACAAAAAATTAAATGGGTTTGTCTGCAAAATAAGTCTGGTGCGTCAGTTGAAAAAACCAGAGTTTTTTGTACTAACCTTAAGACTGGCCCACCCTACAGGCTACCAACAGAGAAAAGTTATTTTACCAGAAAGTTGTCTGATGCGTATTGCCCACCAGACAACTAAAATGGATATGATATTAAAAATCACAAATCACAAATCACAAATCACAAATCACAAATCACAAATCACATATGGCATTACCTCGCAGCATTTTAGGTTTACCCGTAATTGGCGATATCCTCAACTTTTTGCAAAATTCCCCATTTACCAAAAAACGCCAGCAGAAGAACGGGTCCATTTTCAAAAGCAGCTTTTTCGGACAGCCTATCGTGTTTATGTCTGGCCAAGAGGCTAATTTGTTTATTTTAAGCAATGACAACCAATATTTTGTTGTGACTTCGCCTGCCAGTACGAGAGCGCTTTTAGGGCCGCTTTCCTTGTCGGTGCAAACGGGTGCTAACCACATAAATCGGCGCAAGTTGCTGTACCAAGCGTTTGGGCCGCGAGCTTTGGTTGGCTACATCGGCGCGATGGAAAATATCACTCAGCGCTATTTGGAAAAATGGGAAAAAATGGAAACCATGACTTGGTATCCGGAACTGAGAAATTATACTTTTGATGTGGCGGCTAAGTTATTAGTAGGGATTGATAATGGTTCGGAAACGGCGCTAGGACATAATTTTGAAACTTGGTCTAAGGGTTTATTTTCGATTGCTTTAGATCTGCCTTGGACTAAGTTTGGCAAGGCGAAAAAGTGCCGCAAGCTGATGTTGGCAGAACTGGAAAAGATTATTGGCGATCGCAAGCTTGGAACCCCGAGTGGCAATGATGCTTTGAGTTTGCTGATTTCCGCTCGCGATGAGGAGGGAAATAGTTTGAGTTTGGATGAGTTAAAAGATCAAGTGCTGTTGCTGCTGTTTGCGGGACACGACACTTTAACTTCGGCGATCGCCTCTTTTTGTCTTCTCCTAGCTCAAAATCCCGATGTGATGGCAAAAGTGCGGGCCGAACAGCAGCAGTTCTCTGCTACGGAACCGCTAACCCTGGAACGGCTCAAAGAAATGACTTATTTAGAACAGGTGCTGCGAGAAGTGCTGCGGTTGGTTCCGCCCGTGGGAGGTGGTTTTCGCCAGGCAATTAAGGCTTGCGAGTTCGGTGGCTACGAAATTCCCAAGGGTTCGATCGTGCTTTATCTAATCAATCCAACCCATCAGGATAGTCAACTTTATCCTGAACCCGATCGATTCGACCCCGATCGATTTAGCTCGGAGCGATCGGCTAAACCTTTCAGCTACGTGCCCTTTGGCGGCGGTTTGCGAGAGTGTTTGGGCAAAGAATTTGCCCGATTAGAGATGAAGTTGTTTGCGGCAAAGATTATTCGAGAGTTTGAATGGGATCTGCTACCGGATCAAGATTTGAATTTGATCCCACTACCAACTCCGCATCCCCGCGACGGTTTGCGAGTGAAATTTCGGCGAACAACTATCAATAGCTAGAAAATCCAGCTCCCCGACATCTTCAAGAAGTCGGGGAAGCTCATACCAAATCCGGCTGTATACCTTCGGGTTCAATTTTCCTCTTCTATTGTTGAAAAACATAAAGGTGAAATCAAGTGTTTCTCCGTGGAGGGGAAAGGCATTGAATTTAGGATCGAGATTCTGATTAAAAGAACAAAAAATTAAATTAGTTTGTCGGCAAAATTAGGAAAGTGCGTCAGTTGGAAAAACCAGAGTTTTTTGTACTAACCTTAAGACTGAACCACCCTACCGGCTACCAACAGAGAAAAGTTATTTTACCAGAAATTTGTCTGGTGCGTATTGCCCACCAAATAACTAAAATTGATATGATATTAAAAATCACAAATCACAAATCAAAAATGGCATTACCTCCCGGTAGTTTAGGTTTACCCCTAATTGGCGATACCCTCAACTTTTTGCAAGATTCCCAATTTGCCAAAAAACGCCACCAGCAGTACGGGCCCATTTTCAAAACCAGCATTTTCGGACAGCCTACCGTGTTTATGCGTGGTCAAGAGGCTAGTTTGTTTGTTTTAAGCAATGAAAACCAATATTTTGTTGCGAGTTTTCCTGCGAGTACGAGAGCGCTTTTAGGGCCGCTTTCCTTGACGGTGCAAACGGGTGCTAACCACATAAATCGGCGCAAGTTGCTGTACCAAGCGTTTGGGCCGCGAGCTTTGGTTGGCTACATCGGCGCGATGGAAGATATCACTCAGCGCTATTTAGAAAAATGGGAAAAAATGGAAACCATGACTTGGTATCCTGAACTGACAAATTATACTTTTGATGTGGCGAGTAAGTTGTTAGTAGGGATTGATAATGGTTCAGAAACAGTGCTAGGACATAATTTTGAAACATTGGTAGAGGGTTTATTTTCTATCGGTTTGGATTTGCCTTTTACTAAGTTTAACAAAGCGAAAAAGAGCAGAAATTTACTGTTAGCCGAACTGGAAAAGATTATTCGCGATCGCCAACAAGAAACCCCTAGTGGCAAGGATGCTTTGAGTTTGCTGATTTCGGGTCGCGATGACGAGGGAAATAGTTTGAGTTTGGAGGAGTTGAAAGATCAAGTGCTGTTGCTGCTGTTTGGGGGACACGACACTTTAACTTCGGCGCTCACCTCTTTTTGCCTTCTCCTAGCTCAAAATCCCGATGTGATGGCAAAAGTGCGGGCCGAACAGCAGCAGTTCCCCGCAACTGAACCCCTAACATTGGAACAACTCAAACAAATGACCTATTTAGAACAGGTGCTGCGAGAAGTGCTGCGTTTAGTTCCACCGGTGGCAGGTGTTTTTCGGAAAGTAATTAATGCTTGTGAGTTCGGCGGCTATGAAATTCCCAAGGGTTGGAGCGTGCTTTCTGAGATTACTCAAACCCATCAGGATAGTCAGCTTTATCCTGAGCCCGATCGATTCGACCCCGATCGATTTAGCTCGGAGCGATCGCCTAAACCTTTCAGTTACGTACCTTTTGGCGGCGGTTTGCGAGAATGTTTGGGCAAAGAATTTGCCCGATTAGAGATGAAGTTGTTTGCAGCAAAGATGGTTCGGGAGTTTGAATGGGATCTGTTACCGGATCAAGATTTGAATTTGATCACAATACCGATTCCCCGTCCCCGCGACGGTTTGCGAGTGAAATTTCGTCGCACAACTATCAATAGCTAGAAAATCCAGCTCCCCGACTTCTTGAAGATGCCGGGGGAGCTCATACCAAATCCGGCTGTATACCCTCGGGATCGATCTTCTTCTTTGTGTCCTTGGCGTCTTCGCGGTTTATCAAAAAAGACTAAGGCAAGCGTGTCACAATTAGTAAAGTGCGTCAGATGCCAAAACCCTCGATCGGCCGATCGCATCTCAATCAACATCCAATTGCATCGGCCCCAAATACTTAGTTAAATAAGGCGAAAACACCTCATAAATCAGCGTCAGTGGCTTCCCGTGATGCCAAAACAAATAGTGTCGCCCCCAAAAAGGCCCCGACTGTTCAAAAGCTGACTCCAAAGCCACCGAATCACCGCAATAAATGCCCTGCACATCGCGATACAATTCTGTCCGCAGTCGCGCTAAACTCGCCCAAATTGGCAAAGATTTATTTTGTAAATATTCGTCTACATGGCTAGCTTCCCACCAAGAAGTAGCATAGGCTAAACGCTGTCCAGAAGCAGTCCGCAGCCACACTTGTCGGCGCAGGCGCGGCCCGGGAACCGCGACAATTTGCTCTGGTGCGCCGTCTGCGTCTTCACCCACTAAAGACATATCGATCACATCTACTTCTGTGGGTTCCCCTGTCAGCAGTTGCAGGTGACGGGTGGGGGAACCGTCGCCCAGGAGCAGTATTTGCCACGCGGGTGCGAGCTTGGTGTGGGGTAAACCCTTCTGTACTGCGTCTTCTGCTCCTTGCCACAGGGGGTTGAGAGCGTGCCAGGTGCGGCTGTTTTTGGGTGTAAATGTTGCAGTCAAGGGTCTTTACAAAACTTAATTTTTTGCTTATTATAGCCTTTCTCAGTAACATCAGGTGCTCTCGCGGGCATAGGGCATAGGGCATAGGGCATAGGGCATCAGTTGCGAGCGGTGTGTACCTCATTTTATTGAGAACCGCTATATAACGTTTCTTCAATCTAAAATCAAAAATCGATCGACCATGACGATCGCCCATAGGATGTCCAGTGAAATAGTTATAATACTTTTGTTCGGGATTTTTATTCTTCCTTCTTCCTTCTTCCTTCTTCCTTCTTCCTTCTTCCTTCTTCCTTCTTCCTGACATACGTTACACAATCCGTTGCCGAACTTCCTTCTTCCTTCCACTATATGTTACGCATAACCGAAATAAAACTCCCCCTAGATCATCCTCAAGATGCGATCGCCAGCGCCATTCTCAAAAAGCTGCAAATTCCCCCGGAAGAATTGCTCGGCTATTCCATCTTCAAGCGCAGCTACGATGCTCGTAAAAAAGCAGAAATCCTCCTTGTCTATATTGTGGATGTAGAGACGACACAGGAAAAGCAACTTTTGGCGCGCTTCAAAAAAGATCCTCATGTGATGGTAACACCAGACACGAGTTATCGCTTGGTAGCCAAAGCCCCCAGCAATTTGACGATTCGCCCCATTGTGATTGGTACAGGGCCGTGCGGTATGTTTGCAGGTCTGATGCTGGCACAAATGGGGTTTCGCCCCATCCTTTTAGAACGCGGAAAAGCAGTGCGCGATCGCACGGTTGATACCTTTGGATTTTGGAAGAAAAAAGCAGAATTCAACCCAGAATCTAACGCTCAGTTTGGCGAAGGTGGTGCGGGTACTTTTTCCGATGGCAAACTCTACAGCCAAGTTAAAGATCCTCAGCATTATGGACGCAAGGTGCTGAAGGAACTTGTGAATGCGGGAGCTTCACCGGAAATTTTATATATTAATAAACCGCATATTGGCACGTTCAAACTGGTGGGAATTGTCCAAAGTATTCGCGCCCAAATAGAATCATTAGGCGGAGAAATTCGGTTTCAAACTCGTGTGGAAGATATCCACATCGAAAATGGAAAAGTGCAGGGAGTTACCCTCGCCAGTGGAGAATATATTGCTAGTAATTATATAGTTCTGGCGGTGGGACACAGCGCCCGCGATACTTTTGAAATGTTGTTTTCGCGCGGGGTTTACATCGAGGCTAAACCTTTTTCCATTGGTTTTCGGGTGGAACATCCGCAGACTACGATCGATCGCTGTCGTTTTGGCGATCGGGCGGGCCATAAGCTTTTGGGCGCCGCCGATTACAAACTGGTTCACCATTGCCAAAACAATCGTTCTGTGTATAGTTTCTGTATGTGTCCCGGTGGTTTGGTAGTGGCGGCTGCGTCAGAACCGGGGCGAGTTGTCACTAATGGGATGAGTCAATATTCTCGCAATGAACGCAATGCTAACAGCGGGATTGTGGTAGGTATCACGCCGGAGGATTATCCGGGTCACCCCTTAGCAGGAATTGAGTTTCAGCGTCGCCTAGAAGAACGGGCATTTGAGTTAGGCGGTGGCACTTACAACGCCCCTGGGCAGCTTGTGGGTGATTTTTTGGCGAATCGCCCTTCGACGGCGCTAGGGGCTGTGCAGCCGTCTTATACGCCGGGAGTTGTGATGACTGATTTGAGCGAAAGTTTGCCAGATTATGCGATCGCAGCTATCCGCGAAGCACTTCCGGCTTTTGACAAACAGATTAAAGGATTTGCGATGGATGATGCGGTTTTGACAGGGGTGGAAACGCGCACTTCTTCACCAATTCGGATTAAACGCAAGGAAGATTATCAGAGTTTGAATACAGAAGGTCTTTATCCTGCTGGGGAAGGTGCAGGATATGCGGGTGGAATCCTGTCGGCGGGGATTGATGGGATTAAGGTGGCGGAGGCGGTTGCTTTGAGCATTTTGCAATCTTCAAACCACAAAATTTGAGGCTGGATTTGAGGATTTTTAGATGGTTTGAAGATTGCCCTCAACTGTCAACTGCGAGACTTACGCATCGAAACCTTCATAACCGGGTTTTTTGTCAGTATCTGCGGGCTGCATGGCGCCTTCTGAGCCAAAAAACCCGGTTTCTGACCACCGGTGCGTTTAGGGCTAAACCGTCAACTGTCAACCGTCAAGCGTCAACTCTGTTCAAACAGCAGCTAAACGCGATCGAATTTCAGTATCTGTGTACTGCGGTGTCCAGCCTTCTTTGGTAGTAAAATAGCGCACCGCTTTAATTTTCCGGGCTGCTGTCAAATAAAACCAGTGTTCTGTATTCGCCGGCACGTTGATAAATTCTTCCGGCTGCACTGTGAGTTCGACTTGGCTGCCGTCGGGACGCACGAAGCCGAAAATTCCCTCGCCTGCTACGATATAGCGGACTTCATCCTCGGCGTGGATGTGGCACTTGTTGAATTTGGACAGCATGGTGTCGAGGTTGGGAATGTCTGGGTGCAGTACGATTAAGTCGCGATCCTGATAGCCTGCACTTTTGTTTAGCTGTTGAAAGTAGCCGTCGAGGGCTTGCAGCACTTGCTCTTTTTCGCTATCGTCGATCGCATCTTTAGCTAACAAATTTTGAATTTCAGCGCTGTCACCCACGGGCCAGCGGTTGAGTTGAATGTTTAAGGGAGCGAGTTCTCGGGTAATGTCGCTCTGTTGAGTGTAGGTTGTACCGTTTTCGAGTCGCAGGATAGCCATTTTTGCACGTTCCAATTGTTGGGTGAGGCGATACACAGGCACTGTCAAAGATGTTTGTCGATCGCGTCTTTGGCAGAATCACAATTTTAACGTTAATTTTAACAGGACTTACAGGGGAGCCCAGAAACCGGTTTTTTTTACGCAATACTTCGTTACATACCGTAATTTGTCAAGATAAGATTGATAAGTCAGGCGCCAGCTAGCACCCGCAGCGAGCGGCAACACTGAGATATTTTAGATGTAATTTTTGCAACAACCATGCCTACTTATACTGGAATTTCTAGCGAAGCATTTCAGCATCCCCTCGATCGCCAAGCTGAGGAAGCGCTGCGGAGCGTACCTGGATTTGACTTAATTGCCAGCAAATTTGTAGAATTTATCTACGAACGACCGCAATTCGTTTACCTAATGGGAAATAGCATTCAAGTCGGGCCCCGCCAATATGCCAGTATTTATCATATATTTCGGGAGTGCTTGCAGGATTTAGATATTTTTCCAGAACCGGGTTTGTTTGTTTCTCAGAATCCCTCAGTTAACAGCTATGCCCTGGGAAAAACCCAGCCCTATATAGTATTAAACACTGGTCTTTTAGACTTGTTGGGCGAGTCAGAACTGCGGGTAGTATTGGCTCACGAGTTGGGACACATTAAATGTGGTCATCCAATTTTAAATCAAATGGCGACTTGGGCAGTGAGCGTTGCATCGACAATTGGCGAGATGACTTTCGGGCTGGGAAATATAGTCGGCAGCGGTTTAATTTACGCTTTTTACGAGTGGCGCCGCAAGGCTGAGTTATCGGCAGACCGGGCGGCTTTGTTGGTAACGGATGACTTAAACAGTGTGATGATTACCATGATGAAACTTGCGGGAGTTAGCAGTAAATATGCTAGCCAATGCAGTTTGCAAGAATTTATCCGCCAGTCTGACAACTATCAAGATCTCGATCGGGACAACCTCAACCAAGTGTATAAATTTTTACTTTACAACGGCGGGCAAGGCGTGATGCTGAGTCACCCTTTCCCGGTGGAACGCCTGCGGTATTTGCGAGATTGGGCAACTTCCGAGGAATACCGCCAAATTAAGCGAGGGAACTACAAGCGGGCTGTAGCTGAGGGTGCGGTTGATGTGAAGTCCCAAACGCCTAACAGCGAGACGGAGGCTTTGCGCCGTCAGATTGAAGAGTTGCAGCGGGAGATCGAGCGGCAAAAATCAAAGCGAAACTAAGTTTCCTCGTCCCCAGCAGGCTCCTCGTCCCCAGGCTCTGCCTGGGGATGCAAATCCAGAGGCTCTGCCTCTTCTTGGCGGGGATCGGCGAGGCAGAGCCTCTGGATCTAGGTTCCCAGGCAGAGCCTAGGAACCAGCTAAATCTTTTGTTGAAGATTTAGCCGATTTGAGGGAGGGGGAAACGTAGAAGGAAGGTAGGCCAGTCAGAGACTTACTCGCAACTGGCCTCCAATCTAAAAACTGTCCCCTCCTTTCTGAAATCTGTTTCTCAGGAGGTGTAGTTTAAATTAAGAGAAGCATATAACTCAACGGAGCTAAAAAAAATGATTATTGATAAAGCAATGAATACTCACAAGTCAACTTCTAATTTTTTCGGCAATGTCGGAAAAGCCGCGATCGCCCTGACTCTTGTGGCCGCCGGCATGGCATTTACAAATCCTGGGAGAGACAAATACCTAACTTATGCTTCCGGCGAACTCCAAACCGAGTTGGAAAGCACTGTGTGTAAAGATTCTCGCGTGCCGAAAGCTTTGAGCGGCATTACAGATACTTTGATCGGCAGTTGCAAGAATTTGCTGGCTTCGCAGCGGGACACCATCGAAAGCTTGCTCGACAATACAACGCAGCGTCAGAATTTAGGCGTTGTCAGCATTTATACAACTAAACTGGACAAAAAAAGCTATCAAACGGTTGGAGCTTTTGGGAATTTCGTGACTCTGCCACCTAGTTCTGAAAATACTCAAAAGTAGAGTCAAATTAAGTTCCATCGTAAAAACCGGGTTTTGTAGAAAGCCCGGTTTTTACTTACGTAATTCTCTCTAATGAAATCTAAATAAATTCGGATACAGGCAGCACATATTTTTAATCAAGCCCGCTAATAAAAGCAAAATATTAAGTTTTATTAAAAATAAAAAGTTATAGTGCCACTTAATATTAACATGAACACTATAAAGTTTTATGTTTAACAAATAAGTAGATGGCAATGCAATTAAGTAAGGGTGAGAGATTTAATATCTCTAAAGAAGCGCCGGATTTAAAAAAAATGGCGATCGCCCTCGGTTGGCAGGTGACAGAGGCAGGACAAAGCTACGAGATAGATGTCTCTGCGTTTATGCTAGGTGCTGACGGCAAAATACCTAACGATAAATATTTTATCTTTTACAATAATCTGCAATCATTTGACAGTTCGTTACTGCAATGTATTCCTGACAAAAACAACCGATCTAAAGAAAATAAGACTATTTACGGCATTATCTTACAAAGAGTTAATCCTGAAATTGAGGAAATAACTTTTGTAGTCACTATTCACGAAGCCGAGAAAATTAATGCAAATTTTAGCAATATCAAAAATGCTTTTATCAAAATTATCAGTTTGGATACAAAAAGCGAACTTGTTCGGTATGAATTAAAAGAGAATTTTTCGGGAGAGACTGCTGTAGAATTTGGTCGTTTGTATAGAAAAAATGGAGAGTGGAGATTTCAGGCGGTAGGAGCAGGATATCAGGCAGGATTGGAGAGTTTTGTTGACAAGTATTGCAGCTAAAATAGTAATAATATTGCTCCAATTACTAAGGAGTTGGTAGCGGGAACAGCAGATAATTTGCAGTTGCCGGCTTGGGAGTTGGAGGTGGAGTCAGAACCGGAACCTTCCGGCGAGACGAGCTGGGTGCGATCGCCAATTAACAATCAAGTTAATAATTCCGGAAGTCGCAAAATACCGCTAGCTTTAGCGACAAGTTTAGGGGTTTTGGTGTTCGGGACAGGTGCAGGAGCGATCGCCTTAATGCGATCGGGAAATGAAACCCTGAAGCAAGCGAAAATACTGGCAGTTGCAGAATTTGCTGACTTCGCAGCGGGACACCATCGAAAGCTTGTTCGACAATACAACGCAGCGTCAGAATTTAGGCGTTGTCAGCATTTATACAACTGAACTGGGCAAAAAAAGCTATCAAACGGTTGGAGATTTTGGGAATTTCGTGACGCTGCCACCTAGTTCTGAAAATCCTCAAAAGTACAGCCAAATTAAGTTCCATTGTCGAAACCTGGTTTTGTAGAAACCCCGGTTTTTACTTACGTAATTCTCTCTAAGCAAATCTCCATAAATTCGGATACAGGCAGCACATATTTTTAATCAATCCCGCTATTAGCCGCAAAAAATTAAGTTTTATTAAATAGGAAAAGCTCTCGTGCCACTTAATATTAAGATGAACACTATAAAGTTTTATCTTTAACCAATAAGCAGATGGAAATGCAATTAAGTAAGGGTGAGAGATTTAATATCTCTAAAGAAGCGCCTGGTTTAAAAAAAATGGCGATCGGCCTCGGTTGGCAGGTGACAGAGGCAGGACAAAGCTACCAGATAGATGCCTCTGCGTTTATGCTAGGTGCTGACGGCAAAACACCTAACGATAAATATGTTATCTTTTACAATAATCTCCAATCCAGTGACGGTTCGGTACTGCAATCGATTCCTAACAAAAACAAGCGAAGTCAAGATAATAAGACTATTTACGGCATTATTTTAGATAAAATTAATCCTGAAATTGAGGAAATAACTTTTGTAGTCACTATTCACGAAGCACAGAAAATTAATGCAAATTTTAGCAATATCAAAAATGCTTTTATCCAAATTAGCAATTTGGATAAAAAAAGCGAACTTGTTCGGTATGAATTAAAAGAGAATTTTTCGCGAGAGACTGCTGTAGAATTTGGTCGTTTGTATAAAAAGAACGGAGAGTGGAGATTTCAGGCGGTAGGGCAAGGATATCAGGCAGGATTGCAGAGTTTTGCTGACAAGTATAACAGCGGAAATAGTAATAATATTGCTCCAATTACTAACGAGTTGGCAGCGGGAACAGCAGCAGATGATTTGCAGTTGCCGGCTTGGGAGTTGGAGGTGGAACCTGAAGCGGAACCTTCCGGCGAGACGAGCTCGGTGCGATCGCCAATTAACAATCAAGTTAATTCGCGAAGTCGCAAAATACCGCTAGCTATAGCGGCAAGTTTAGGGGTTTTGGTGTTGGGGACAGGTGCAGGAGTGATCGCCTTAATGCGATCGGGAAATGAAACCCTGAAGCAAGCGAAAATACTGGCCCTTGAAACGCAGAATGCAGGGAAAGCCACCGATGTAAATCTGCTCCGAAGTTTCGATAAACGGCTTAAAGAAACGATCGCGAATTTAGAGAAAATTCCTAACTTCCCCGGCTTTGGGTATCAAGAAGCTAGAGCTGATTTGCTGAAACTGCGCCCGAGTTTGGTTCCTGTACAGCAAAACTTACAGGCGGCCGAAAGTCTAGCAACGGCTCAAAAATTGGCGATGGAAGCTGCTGTGGTGGTGCAAAAACCGCCTCATCCGATCGAAGTTTGGCAGCAGTCGCAAAGTAAATGGCAACAGGCGAGCGCACTTTTAGAAGCGATCGATTCACGTACACCTGTTTATAATCTAGCTCAAAATAAGTTATCTAATTACCGGGCTAATCGCGCTGTTATCAGTCAAAGAGTTGCGATCGCTCAAAAAGCTGCAAATTTCAGCAACCAAGGTTCTTTGAAAGTTCAAAAGGGAGATGTTCCGGGGGCGATCGCCAATTTTACTCAGGCTTTAGTGCTGAATCCGAACATACCTCAAGCTTACCTAGGATTGGGAATTGCTACTTCAAAACAGGGAAACAAGCAGCAGGCAATTTACAATTACGATCGAGCGCTGCAATTTAATCCTAACTTGGCAGAAGCTTATTTCGGTCGCGGTCAAGCATACTATGAATTGGGAAACAAGCAAAAGGCGATCGGCGATTACGAACAAGCTATTCGCGTTAATCCTAATTATGGTTTGGCTTATTTGGAACGAGGTGCTATTCGCTGTATGCTGGGAACAAAATCGCAAGCAGTATCAGATTTTCAACAAGCTGGAGAAGTTTTCTCAAAGCAGGGAGACGGCAAGAATTACCAATTAGCACAAAGCTTTATTAATGATTGTCAAGAACCGATTGCAGAGGCGGCAATCTGCGATTATCGAAGGAACATAGACTCCTTCGGCAGACCCTGTGGTCGCTCTCTTAATGGGCAGATTATAATTAGAAGAAAATCCGCGACTGCTACGTCAAACTCTGAGTTTACTGATGTTAAAAGCAATAGCAGCCTTGAAAAAATCTCGCCTGAAAATTCAGATAGCAGCAGCACAAGAACTCGCAGCAGGAGAAGAAGTAGAAGGTAAACCCCAGTCGCATTAGTCAATATAGCAGCCGCCAAGACGGTTAGAGCGTTGTTAATGGCTGAAACGATTGATTTTATTGCTTATTTCTTATTCCTTATTCCTTCTTCCTGACATCCGTTAGATCCGTTACATCCGTTACATCCGTTGCCGAACTTCCTTCTTCCGACTTCCATCGGACTTCTGCTAGAGATGACAAAATCTGCTGGTAAGCATCGATGGTTTGCTGGGCGATCGCCTCCCAATTATAATGCTTTTTTGCATACTCTTTGCCATTCAATCCCCGCCGTTGGCGCTCCTGTGGATTGAGAAGTGCTGATTTGATTGAATTGGCGATCGCCCCAACTTCCAAAGGCCCCACCCAACCAGCTTCTGCTTGCTGTATGTCTTCCGCAATATGTATGCGATCGGAAATTACGACAGGTACACCGGCGGCCATCGCTTCTGCTACAGCAATGCCAAAGTTTTCGTAATAAGAAGGCAATACAAATAAGTCGGATTTTGTCAATAGTTCAGCTTTTAAATCACCGCTCACAAAGCCAGTTATTGTTGTGTATTTTGCTAAGCTGGAATTATGAATTTGTACTTTAATTTGTGTTTCATAATCAGCATCTTGGGGATTTGAACCAGCTAAAATAAAGTGAAACTCTATCCCCGATCCTAAAATACTTTCTAATGCTGGAATTAGCAAATCGAGCCCTTTTTTAGGTGCAATTCGCGACATAAATAAGATGATTGGCACTTGAGAATCTCGCAATCTCTTAGGAAACAAACCTGCTGTCACCCCCAATGGGATCACCAAATCCCGTGGCACAGGCATCTTGGCTGTGCTGCCCAAACCAAATCTTTCTGAGATTTTAGCCTCTTCTTTACTTGTGAAATGAATTGCGGCTGCCCCTGCTAAATTAGGGCGTTCTAAAAGCGTGGCATAAATCTGTTTCAAGCGCTTTTTTTTCTGCAAGTCAGCGGGGTCAAGCATACCGCAGGGACGGATAATGTACGGCAAATCATGATATCTTGCAATTGTAGCCGCGAGGGTAGTTACTGGCGAAAAAAGAGCGTGAAGGTGAGCCAGATCAAATTGTCGCGCATTTTCATTTAACCACTGCAATAACGAGAATGAAAATTTATATCTGCGCCAGGGATAACAGCGGAAATAAATAATCTGATAGCCGTTTTGTTGTATTGGTTCATTCAGAGGAACATCTAAGGGAAGTTGACCGATATCTCCGTTAGAATCTGTGGTGATAATCGTCACATCAATGTTTTTGGCCGCGAGGGCCGCAGAAAGTCCGAGTACCATTTGACTCGGCCCGCCGTAGACGAGGGAAATTGAGGGGATAATTTGGAGAATTCGCATGGGGGATAGTTATTTAAATCAACATACCAACATCTCCCATTACAAATTTAATTATCTATCTGCAAAAGGCTGCCCGTCTAGCTGTTCAGCTTCCTCTCTCTTTGTTGCTGTAATTTGGGTATTGTGAGATATTTTCTTGGAAAAATCATACATCTCACTGGCTTTGGCTTCAGCGGCTTTCACAATTTCCAGGATTTCCAGGAGTAGGCTTTCATCAGGTAATTGTTTCATGGCAATGCTTCTAATCTCTCAACTACTTTGTCTATCATAATTTTAGATTCTGGAGCCATCTGTAGCAAGGCTGCTAAATAATCTCCTGCTTTTTGAACATCTTCATCGGGCACACCATCCATCAATACATTGCCCACCAGGTGTTCTGCTTGTAAGCGAGTACCTGCTACGTTGAATTGAAAATTGGTGATCGAAGAAAAGTATTGCATCAGTATTTCATTCTGGGGAGAAAGAGACATTGCTCTTCTAAGTGCAAAAAGTCCCTGCGTTGCTTGGCGCTCTGTATCGTCTAGTACCTGGTAGAGTTCGGTAACCAAAGAGCGTATTTCGGAAGGAATAGCCATTTACGACAGTTTTTATTTAACACTTGCATTATACAGCTAAAAGTTACAACAACTCTTTGTAAAATTCCAACAACTGCTCCGCTAAAGCTTTATTTGTATAATTGCTCATCGCTCTATGATAACCCCGATCGCCCAAATCGGCAGCCAACTCCTGCCGCTCGATCAATTGCTGCAAACACTCTCGCAAAGCCCCAGCATTTCCCTCGGGGAATACTAACCCCGCATCGCCGATGACGTGGGGAATTTCCCCGCAGTCGGAACCAATAACCGGAATTTGACAGGCCATCGCTTCGATTAAAACGTGACCGAATTGTTCTTTCCAGCCCACAGCGGTCAAAGTTTTGAATTTATAGCTGGTTTGCGAGGGCAATACCAAACAGTTCATTAAGTTAATGTAGGGGGGAATTTCTTCGTGGGAAACGCTTTCTACCCAGATTATTCGGTCGCTGATTCCCCATTCAATACATTTTTCTGCGAGGTGCGCCCGCAATTTTCCTTGCCCTACTAACAGCCACTTCCAAGAGCTTTTTTTCAACCCTGCCAAAGCAGAAGCTAAAGTTAACAGTCCTTTTTCTTCTACAAATCGTCCTACAAATCCTACCACAAAATCGGTCGGTTCAATGCCGAACCTGCGCGACAAGTCAGCGTCTTTACCACTGCGGCGAAACAAAGTTTCATCTACTCCGAGTTGTGGCATTACTTTTACCGCACCTTGATAGCCCCGCTGCTGTAAAATTTTAGCTCCATCTAGGTTGCCTGCAATAACTCCGTCGGTGTGCCGAAGATTGTAATTTTCTAAGAAGGAAACAAGCCAATTCAATTGATAAGGCAGATTCCACCAGGTAAATAATATATTTTTTGCTTGCAGTTTGAAGATTTTATTTAGTAAGATTAACTGAGCGCAAGCGAGGGATTTTGAACCTTGCTCAACTTGAATAATCTGCGGTCTAAATTTTTGCAAAAGTTTTATTAAATCTGTACCAAATGTTAGCAATCCTTGATTGTTTTGGCTATAATTGGATATGGGAACTACTTTAAATGAGCCTTCTTGGTAGAATTGCGTTTCTATAATTTTATTTTGTATGCCTCCGGGTTTCCAACGCTGCGGCACTACAACTGTTACTTCAATATCTGGTTCTAGGTTTGCTAATATCTTGAATTTTTCCCGATTAAGGTCAACTATATAGGTGTGGCTGGCAACGAGAATTCTCATTTTTTAGTCATTGGTAATTGGCAATTGGTAATAATAATTAATTAGGATTAATGCGATCTTGATGGGTGTAAATTTGTCCGTCGTTCGAGATGGACTGAATTAATGTATTGAGGACACTGATAAAACCGAGGATATAAAAACTAAATCGAACAATTATTTTAATGGGCGATCGGCTTTTATCGCAAGGCGGATTTCCAAAAACGTGGCAGTCAAACAGTTTGGCGAAAAATCGCAGGCATTGAAAGGCTGTTAAATTTTTTAATCCCATGAGGAAATGGTTGTGATAAAATGTGATTTGATATTCGATCGATCGCGTGCTGACATCGTGACATCCCCCGCTCTCTTCCCCTAAGTGAACTAAACAGGAATTGGGATCGTACCAAATTTTCATGCCAGTCGATCGCAATTTCAAACAAAAATCCGACTCCTCCCGCACCGCACTGCCTGCAAACCGCTCGTCAAACCTCAGCCCGCATTCGGCAAAAACCTGCCGGCGAAAAGACATATTACAGCCTCTAGCCGAGAGCACCTCCTGCGGTTTTACTGTATGCACCAAATCGAGAAAATACCAGGCAATCCCTGGATCCATCGCTTCTCTTGGCAAATATTCGATCGCCAAATCGCCTCCAGAATCATCCAGTTTCATTCTGTCAAAAACCCTGCCCGCCACACATCCCACATCGGGTTTTTCTAAATAGTTGCCAGCGTGAGCCGCCAAAAAACCATCAGGCAATTGTACATCATCATCAATAAATAAAATAATCTCTCCAACTGCGCGCCGCACTGCATAATTTCGTGCTCCCGGCAAACTCGCCCAATCTACCCGAAACCACCGAATCTTGCCAGCCTTTGCCAATTCCTCTAAATAAACTTGAGTTTCCGAGTCGTGGGTGCGAGTTTGATCGATTACCAGCACTTCAAAATTCGGGTAATTTTGCCGGATCGCATCAGCCAATGTCTCTCGCAGAGGTTGCTCGCGATTGTATGTGGGTATCACAACAGAAATCATCATTTGCAGTTGCCACTTTCATAAAAAAATTCGGTAAGAAACGAGGGTCACGAAGATTGCCCGCCCGGGAAACGACTCGGGGATTTCAATAAGCGAGTGAATCTTCAAAAGGCGTAACCATAGCCATCCTTGCGATCGACAATTTTGCAGTATTTGTGGCTAATTCCTTGAATCAATTTTGATCCTGAAATATTGAATGAGCCAGTTGAACAGCAGGCAACACGACCCACATATTTATCTATTTTCTTACCACAGGCCGGCAAACGACCGTCAGTTAAGTACGATCTAATACTGGAGCGGTCGATCGGGCTGGGAATAGATGACGGAGTGCGGCTCCACACTGCGCGAATTTGTGATATCCAGCGCCAAGAAATGGCAGTCGAATTTCAACTTTCTAAGCTATGACCTTGATTACCACAAATAATATCATACATACACTGATTCGATGACCGAAAGAACCCAGGATACAAGCCCCCGGATTCATTCCTTCGCAGACTCAGGACCCAGAATTAAAAAACCTGTATCCGATGAAACTTGCCCCCGAATTTATCCGTGGGGTCAAGGTTTCAATCTAAAATCTAAAATCTAAAATCTAAAATCTAAAATCGATTGACCGCATCAGAAAGAAACCTTAACTTCGCTGGTGGCCCGCAGCACTGACTCTTGCTGGAAAGTCCGCTTGTAAGTTTCGATAATTTCATTAATAGCTTGATTTTTTTCCGAGCTACTTTCATAAATCAAAATAACTATTTTAGAGTTTTCTCGAATCAGAATTCCCGAGCTGTTGAGAAACTGCCCGGAGCCGTCTAATACCGTTAGCCCTTCCCGAAAGCGAGGAGTAATAACGGTTTTGACAAACTCCTGCCATTCTGATTCAGAAATTGTCTCGCCTCCGGGTTTAGTTAAGCCAAAATACAGTTCATCTTTGAGGAGATTTGTTTGCTTGGCATTAGTACCAGAAGTTTCGGGAAGTTGAGCGCGGGCAATTGTCGCCGGACAAACAGGTAAAATGAACAGCAGACAGGTCAAACCAAGACTGTTAAGATATTTATTCATCAGGAATTACGCGAAACTTCTATATGTAGGGTGAGCCATAAGTGCCTTACCGATTATTTCTTAGTCCGCGTGGGCGAAGCCAGCGCGCCAGCGCTTAGGCGGACGAAAGTTTGTGTAAGACCGGTTGCCACCGCGGAGTCTTATTATTTCTTAGTCCCCCTCTGCTCGGACGAAAGTTTGTATAGGATCGGTTTCAACCGCCGAGTCTTATCAAGGGGTTTTTAACGCGGATTTGATGTAACTTAACATAAAAGGCTTCCAATTCAAAAACCCAGTTTCACGTGAGAAACCGGGTTTATGAGCGTCCGTCCTTGTTTATTTATGCTCGGCTACTTGATTGCGTCTGCCGTATTAAGTTGCTCAACTTCTTTAAACGTCAAACTTTTCAGGTGTTCAGAAACCCGGAAGGGCAGGCACTCTTGGCGCCGCGCCTACAGCCATCAGGTTTCTCAGTGTTATATTTCTTTAGGTGGAGCTAGTTACCCTTTAATTCGCCGATACTTCTCTTAGCAGTGTCTTGGTACATCTCCCCGAATTCTTTCACTGCTGCTCCTGCTTCTTGCCCAATCTTCTGAGCTCGTTCGCCCGGAGATTCTGAGGTTTCGCGAGCTTCTTGCCTCCATTCCCGCGTTGTTTGCGGTCTTTCAGGATTGTTTAGCTCGGTCTTCGAGCTGGCTTGCGTGCCCAAACCTTTGTTACTGCTTCCCGAATCAACACTTGTTGTTAGCAGCAGAAAACCGACTAGGACAACACTTAAAAAACTCTTGATTTGAAAGCCCTTAAGCAGGGAACTGATGCGAGCAATGGCTGTGGAAATCAAATTCATCTCGGTCATACTCCCTAAGTTGATTGGTGATAATTTTCAACATTTTTTCATCTAATTGACTTGCTCCAAAATCCGCAGCTAACGCGAGGGAAAGCCAACTTAGCTTCAACTTGCGATTAACCACATAAATAGAGTTATAGGTTAGCGATAAAATTTGGTAAACACGCAACCTATGTGTCAGCCAATTAGTTTTTTCTACACCTATTTCACCTTAACAGCAGCAAAATACTTCTACCTCTAACTAAAGTCATAAATTAGTTAGAAGCAGAAAAGGTTTTTTTCAGCACAAGGTTAGACCATTTTCAATCAATCATGCTATACAGGGCAAATTCTTATTGCAAGCGATCGCCAGTTTTCACGTCAAACCAGTGCAGGAACTGAGGCGGAAAAACCAGCTCTACAATTTCCGAATTCCAGTGGCGGTCATTTGGCAGTAAAGCCCGCACCGTTACTGACTCCAAACCTTTAACTCGGACGCTAACTAAATTTTGCATTCCCAAGTTTTCCACTAAATAAACCTCACCTTTAATTGCCTCTGGGGCCGACATATTGCCGGCCTCTACATCTGCAAAGCCGACGTGTTCCGGACGAATTCCCAACACAATTTCTGGCGGCACAGTCGGCATATCTGGTAGTCGCACTCGAAAATCCCCCAACACCGCAAAATTGCCCTGGCATTTAAGCACGAGCAAATTCATTTGCGGGCTGCCCACGAAACCCGCTACAAACTGATTTGCAGGACGGGTATAAATTAAGTGCGGCGGGTCTAGTTGCTGCACGTTGCCGCTGTTAAGAACTGCGACTTTTGTAGAAAGCGTCATTGCTTCGGTTTGGTCGTGAGTTACGTAAACTACAGGAGCTTTTTGGGAGGAAAATAATTGTTTGAGTTCGGCCCTAACTTTTTCCCGTAATAATGCGTCGAGATTGCTCAAAGGTTCGTCGAGCAAAAATACTTCCGGTTGGCGCACTAATGCGCGGCCGAGGGCGACTCGCTGCCGCTGTCCGCCCGATAGTTTCCCGGGTTTGCGATCGATTAATTCCGTCAATCCGAGGGATGTTGCAACTTCCGTCACTAACCGATTGATTTCGCTGGAGGAGATTTTGCGAAGTTTGAGGCTCGATGCCATATTCTCGTATACTGTCATGTGCGGATAAAGCGCGTAACTTTGAAAAACCATGGCAATATCGCGATCGCCCGGTCTGAGATAAGTGACATTGCGATCGCCAATTCTAATCTCGCCCCTAGTTGGCTGTTCCAACCCTGCAATTAACCTGAGCGTCGTAGATTTGCCACACCCCGACGGCCCCAGCAATGTCAGAAATTCCCCTTCGCTGACATCCAAACTAATGTCTTTCACGGGAACAACTTTAGGGCTGTAGGTTTTATTGAGGTTTTTTAGTTGCAATTTTGCCATGATTTTTAAACTGTTGACTGTTGACTGTTGACTGTTGATTGTTTACTCGTTACCAGGCTCTGCCTGGTTACGCATATCCGGAGGCTCTGCCTCCAATTTTCCTATTTAAAAAGCGAGGCAGAGCCTCTAGATATCGGTTCCCAGGCAGAGCCTAGGAACCAGTTTACTCGTTACCAGGCTCTGCCTGGTCACGCATATCCGGAGGCTCTGCCTCCAATTTTCCTGTTTAAAAAGCGAGGCAGAGCCTCTAGATATCGGTTCCCAGGCAGAGCCTAGGAACCAGTTCTAACGAGTTTTAAATTATCCTTTTACCGCCCCCGCAGTTAAACCTTGAACGATGCGCCGCTGGAACACCAAAACCAGCAAAACCAAGGGCAAAGTTCCCAAAACAGTAGCTGCGGCGATCGGCCCGTAAGGAATCTCAAAGACTGACGCGCCGCTGAGTTGAGCCGTGGCGACGGGGATTGTTTTTAGAGATTCACGAGTCATAAATGTCAGTGCAAAAATAAACTCGTTCCAAGCTGAAATAAACGTCAGAATTCCGGTTGTGACTAACGCAGGAAATGTCATCGGTAGCACGATTTGCCACAGCATTTGAAAAGTGTTGTATCCGTCAACTTTAGCCGCATCTTCCAAATCTTTTGGCAACTGTTGAAAGAAACTCCGCATTACCAAAATTGTCAGCGGCAGATTGATCGCAGTGTAAGGAATAATTAATGCTAAATAATTATTGCCTAAACCCAAAGCTTTGACAATTTCCAGCAGTCCCAAGAATAGCAGCACAGCCGGAAACAGGGTTACAATCGTCACAGTTGCCAGGATGATTTTCTCGCCCCACAGCCGCAACCTGGCTAAAGCGTAAGCTGCGGGAGCGCCTACTGCTAAACACAGCAATGTTGAAGTAATCGAAACAAAAGCGCTATTTAAAATATAAAGAGCAAACGGGCGACGTTGGAAGAGGGACAGGTAATGATCGAAAGTAATTCGTTTGGGAATGTAGACGTTGGGAATCGCCGAAATATCTGCATTTACTTTGAAAGACGTTAGCACCTGCCAGATAATAGGTGCGAGGAAATATGCGACGACTAATATCGCGGAGATTGGCAAGATTAATTGCCGGATGTCAAAGGTTTTTTGGGTGTGTTGTTCGCGGGCGATCGACATAATTTATACCAATTAAAGGAACGTGCTAAGTTGTTCTGCATTTAGATTTAACTTTGTGGGGGGCGGGCTTTCCTGCACACCCCACAAGAGTTTCAAGAAATAGAATTGTGGGGCGATCGACCCGGTTTCTACCAGTCTTGCGGACAGTCAATCGATTTTAGATTTTAGATTTTAGATTTTAGATTGAAGCATTGACCCCACGGATAAATTCGGGGGGCAAGTTTCTCGCATACAGGTTTTTTATTTCTCCGTCCTGAGTCTGCGAAGGAATGAATCCGGGGGCTTGTATCCTGGATGCTTTCGGTCACGAGAAATATAGGAAGAAACTGGGTTTCTGGGGTTGGCGTGCGATCGCGAACTAACTTAACCTGTAGCAATCTAAAATCCCAAATCTAAAATCTAAAATCGTCTTAGTTTCCTCCGGCTGCATTCACCCGGGCTCTCGATAACAGGTAAGCGGCGATCGCAACTGCTGCCACTAACAGCAAAAAAGTACACACCACCAAAGCCGCCCCATACCCAAAGTCTAAATACCTCATTACCGTGCTGTAAATGTAGATAGAAACGGTCTCAGTTGCCCCCGCCGGCCCCCCTCCCGTCATCACCTGAATCAAGTCAAAAATGCCGAAAGCTTGGGCAAATCGAAACAGCACAGCAATCACAATTTGCGGCATCAGCAGGGGCACGGTAACTTGACGGAAACTCTGCCAGCTACTGGCGCCGTCAATCGCGTGTGCTTCGTACAAATCACCGGGTATTGATTGCAATCCCGCTAGCAAAAGCAAGCTGACAAAGGGCGTAGTTTTCCACACATCCGCTGTAATCACTGCCATCATTGCCAAAGTCGGATCTCCCAGCCAGCTAATGCTATTTTGAATCAATCCCAAACGCCTCAAAATGTCGTTAATTACGCCGTATTGGTCGTTAAAAATCCACGCCCAAGCTACTCCCATCAATGCAGTGGGTAGCGCCCAAGGCAGCAAGGAAATTGTCCGCACGATGCCGCGCCCTGGGAAGGATTGATTTAAGACTAAGGCAATGCCCATACCGATAATTAATTCCAGCACAACAGAGGCGACTGTAAATACTGTGGTGTTGACTAAAGTTTGCCAGAAACGCCCGTCACCTAACATTCGACTGTAGTTAGCAAAACCGGAAAAAACCAGTTTTAATTCTGTACCGAGGTTTTGGGTGAATAAACTCAGCCAAAAAGCGCGCAATATTGGGTAAGCAAATACTAGCATCAGAATTATCAAAGCTGGTGCTACTAATATCCACCCGGTTTTTTGTTCGCGCTGTCGCATCTTGTCTAATTGCATATTGTTCGTTCACCTTTAATTTATTTTTGGGCGGGCTAGGAGCAACGGCCCACAATTGAATTAACTTTTTGTGGAACAGGCCGGAAAGCCTGTTCGGGCGGGCTGTTCGGCCCACCCCACAATAAAAAAATTCACACTTTGTGGAACAGGCCGGAAAGCCTGTTTCTGACAGAGGCAAGATGTCAAATTTACGAAGCTTGGGGTTGTTTCAAACTGCCTAATAAATTGCGAGTTTCGGTAGCTGCTGCTTTCATTGCTTGTTCTGCACTCATTCTCCCGGTAAAAGCTGAGCTCAAATAACGCTGCAAAATATCAGAAGCTTGAGCGTATTGTGCTATGGGCGGGCGCAACGCTGGGCGTTCCACTACTTTTAGCAGTTGCGGGTAGTGGGGATATTTGGCGACTATTTCTTTGTTGGTAAATAGGGATTTGTAACTGGGAACTAAACCGGTTTGTAAAATAAATTTGCGCTGGGTTTCCTCGCTGGTAAGGTATTTAATTGCTTTCCACGCTTGTTCTGGATGTTTTGAGGTTTTGGCAATTCCCCAGCCCCAGCCGCCCAAGCAAGAACCGCCTGTTTGACCGATACTGCTGAGCATTGGCTCGATCGCAATTTTGCCTCTAACATTCGATCCTTCGGCATTTGCCAGCTTCCAAACATACGGCCAGTTTCGCAAAAAAAGCGCTTTGCCGTTTTGAAACAACAGCCGGGTTTCTTCTTCGCCGTAGGTGGTGACACCCGGAGGAGAAATGCCGGAGGCGATCGTATTTTTGAGAAATTCCACTGCTTTAATTGCCTCCGGTTTATCTAACCCAACTTCAAAAGTTTGAGGGTTAGCCCAAAAGCCGCCGAAACCGGAGAGTACCTCGACAAACATCGCAGAAACTCCCTCGTATTGTTTGCCTTGCCACAGATAACCCCAAGTTGCTTGTCCCTGTTTTTGCAAGTTTTGAGATATTTTTACCATCTCTTCAAAGGTTTTCGGCGCTGGAATTCCCGCTTGTTCTAAAATGTCTTTGCGGTAATAAAGCATTCCGGCATCGGAAGCGTGGGGAATTCGGTAAAGTTTGCCCCGATACCGCCCGCCTTCGACGTTACCTTGGATGAATTTTGATAGTTGTTTGGGGGGAATTTTGTCTGTCAAATCCCTTACCCAACCTGCGGCTGCAAATTTGGGAACCCAGACAATATCCATGTTGATGATGTCGTAGGGCGATTCGCCTAAAAGAAAGGCAGATGTGTAAAGATTTTCTACGAGGTTTGTGTCAAAAGGTCCTTCTATGAGGTTGATGCGAATGCCGGGGTTTTTTTGTTCAAATTCTTTGACAAACGGTTTCCAGTTAAGAATGTCTTGGCTTTGCATCAACATCGTGAGCACGACTGGCTGTTGAGTCAGTGCAGGCAGAATAAATAAAAGTAAGACGGCGGCTAATGTGACAGCGAATAAGGCTAAAAGACGGGGACGCTTTTGGCTTGGTTGCTGCGGGGAATTTATTTTTTGCATTTGCTTTTGAGAAATGGCGGTGCGATCGCCTTATTTCTCTAATAACTCGCTTTCTTTTGTTTCGCTGGATTTAGCGAGTTTGTGCAATAAAAGTTTAAGTAAACTTTAGCTTACTTAATAATGGTCGAGTGAAGAGTCCCAATTGTGATTTAACCATCTAGCTAGCGAGTTAAGTCAACATCTACCTACAGATAGATATTGAGAGAATTGTCTCATAGAGCAGTTGTCAATCGAACGAAATAAAGTAGGGACTTAGGCTAAGCCAAAGTCCTGGGCCGGATATCTGTAATTCACTCAACTACAAACGGCTATACCAGTTTAAAAAAGTCTTGCTACAACCATTAATTTTCTATCAATTATTAAAAGTCGCAGAGTTCCGCGCCGGACTTAGGCTTGGTTTAAGTCCCTACAGATGCTCGCATCCAATCTATATTTATCCCTACTTTTAAGAATGGATATAACTTTTTTTGCTCGCCCGATCCACGAGCTATTCTGCTATAAAAACTGGGTTTCTGAGTAAGTCTTAAATACAAAAAACACCGCTCCTCAAAACAGGAGAACGGTGTATAGGGGGTGTTATGGGTTGTTGTCTGGAATTAAGATTAACAAATCACGATCTGCTCAGACTATGCCTTGTGATGGTTAAAAAATTGGCACAAACCTGCGTGACCGCCCTAGTAGCGATCGACCGCGATTAGCCCAACCATTCCACAACAGCATCTTCCTTGGTATTGGTGTGCCGTTCTGGGGTTTCGCGCTCGAATTTCATGTGGATGGCGCGGTTTTGTTCGCCGTCTGCTGCTACTGCAAAAATCGGATAGTCGATTAAGCCGTCTTGGAAAGACATCTGGAAGCGGAAAGTGCCGTCAGCATTGAGTTTAATCGGCTGTCCGCCTACGTATACGGTGGCGTCGGGCTCGGTGGCGCCGTAGACGATCAGTTCGGCGTCAGCAACTAACCAGAACTGGCGGGGGCGCATCGGGGCGGCGAAGCCAACTCCCGACATACCGACACCCGACATACCGACACCTGACATGGTCATACCGGACATACCGACACCTGACATGGTCATACCGGACATACCGACACCCGACATGGTCATACCGGACATACCGACACCTGACATGGTCATGCCGGACATACCCACACCCGACGCGGTGAGGCCGGACATACCGACACCCGACGCGGTGAGGCCGGACATGGCGCTTGCCGCCCACATTCCGACACCGGAGGGGAACACGTAGGAACTGATAGCTTGTTCGTGGATGCCGACTTGCTGGATCGAACCGGCGACGTGCTGCATGGAACCGAAGACAGAACCCGCTACGCGCATGGCTTCGGCAGATTCTGCCATGCCGAAGATTTGTTGGTAGATGGCGTTGTTGGTGCTCAAACCAGCGCCATTGGCTGCTTGTGCGATTTTCTTGGCCGGAGGAACCAGTTCGGCGAAGGTTTTGCCAGACAAGTCTTCTTCCCAGTCGAGGGTGATGAATTGATCTTCAATCCAGTCGCTGGGATAGACGGGAGGAACGCGGACTTGGGCCGATCGAGCTAATATCAACCAGCGACCATCTGCACAGCGGTAGCCGATGTCGATCGCGTAGTCCCGATCGCTGACGGGGATTGGCACGTACCATTCCCGCGCCAGTTCGTCGCAGGGATATTCTTGAATGCTGTGCGGGCTTTGAATTTCGAGATTAACATCTGTAACGTCGTAGATCCGCAGGGCTAATTGCTGTCCTCCTTGGCGACGCAATTCTTCTTTGCGATCGTTGGGAATATCCCAGTAAGTGTAGGCCCATTCTGGGTCGCGGGGCATTAAAACAACCCGGCTTTCGCCGTAGCCGTTGGGCAAATCTGCTAAACCTTCATCTACAGACGACAAAGAACCACCTGTTCTATCTTCTTGACCGAGTTCAAACTTTGCTGCTTCCACTGCTTCTTGTGCCTCTAGTTTGCGAGATGGACTGTATGAAAACTTGGTGCGCTGAATTTCTTGAATTGATGCCAGGAGTTGCGATTTCCGCATCCGGCTGTAGCGAGAGACTCCACATTCGCTAGCAACTCTGCGGAGTTGTCGCAAAGTCATCTCTTCTAATGGTGGGCGTTCTTTTGCCATGAGTTTGTTCTCCACTAATTTGGGATGGCGGGTTAGATTTTTCTTCTCAACACAAATGTGTTGACTTTTTGAGTTAGAAACTCTTTTAAATGCAAATATTATCGAGCTTCCAAATCTCTCCAACCTTTGAAGCCTTGCTTGTTTTTAGTTTGTCTTTTCCCCAATGCGATCGGGGGTTTTGACTTCTTGGCTTCTGCGCGCACCGTCCGATCTAAATAAAACTTTTCTGTCGATTCTTGATTGACAAGATCGATTTTGTGAGTGCGATCGGTGCTGCTAGCAACGCTGTGCTGGCAGCACACGCGCTATTCGACTCCCCGAGCTGCTTAGCTTAATCGAAGCATTTCTTTGGGATCGCTTTGTCATGACTTAATCTTGCAGACAACTTGCGATCGGGTCAAGGGGTCTTTTGCCTCAATCCTGGGTACTTATACGCATTTTCGTGATTTTGGGGATCAATATGTCAGGGAATCTTGACATTTGGGAGCTTTGGGGGATCGGTTCTCAAGCGAATGTCAGGATTTGATGACATATTGCGATACGGGGCTTTTGATGGGTTTGGAGGGTGGGGGCGATCCGTATGCAATATCTATATAAATACGATCGCACTTCCAGCCAAGTATTCTCCCGATGCTTCCCTCTCCATCACTTCCTGTCACCAAGGGATTAAATTTTTGTTGGCGCGCTCATACTATATGCTACTATAGCATATAGTAGCATAGTAAAATTCAAGATAGAAGATACAATGTCTATAAAATTAAAAGAAAAAGAACTCGTGGGTGGAAAACGCAAGCGGGAGTTGATAGCGGTATACATCCCCAAAGAAAAGAAAGTCGCTTTAGAGGCGTGGGCAGCCTCAGAAGAGCGATCGGTTTCTTGGATAGTCGCCAAGCTGATCGATCGAGCACTTTGCTCCCGTCAACAGCAGCATGAAGGTTCGGACAATGGCAACTAACCCAGTGGACTATCTCGAAGATTCTGAAGATGAAATCCAGCGTATGGGGAATCCTCAAACCGAATCCGTTGTAGCAGGAACCAGAAAAAAAGCAGTTGAACGTTGCTTAGAAGAAGCAAAAGGACGGAAGTTACTCGCCGTTCAACACTTTCAGAAGAACATTTGGCAGTGTATTTTCCCAGGAGGCGAAGATGAAGACTAAAGGTACAATTGTTTGGGACTATAAACAGGGTTGGACTTCTCCAGAACTAGAAGTTCCGGCAACAGGTAAAATTGCTGTTTTTGTCGATTACCCAGATGACGACTTAAGTATGCCCATTATCGAACTCGAAGTAGAAGAATTGTTGTCAAGTTTAGGCTATGTTGGTGAGGCTCGCTACATTGGAGAAAACGATCGTTTCAAACCCTGCGATACAAAAACTGTCACTTATGTAGAAACATTCTCTATTGAAGAGTTGAGCCATCATCTCAGAATACTGAATCAAACTATCATTCCGAGGGAATGGTTTTATATCTTAAATTCCGAGGGAAATATTATCCATATTCAAGAGGCGATCGTTCCAGCATAACTGCTCGATTTAAAAATTAGCGATCGCTTGGGATTTAGGCACGAGTAGTCAGAAACCTGGTTTTTTCCAGAAAACTTCGTCACAGCACGCAGAAACACATAAAAATTAGGTTTTTTCGATCCGAGTGGGTAAGTTCTGAGAATAGATATATCTTTGGGAATATGATAAACTTGAAAACATCCGGCTGTGCCTGCTGGAAGACTGAAAGTAAAAAGTAATCATACTAACTCGCTAAGGAGAATCGAAGGACACTGACTCGGAAGCAGCGCAGAGTAAAAGAAGCTTTTAATGATGCTTTCCGTACTAAAGCAAAACTTCAGCAGTTTGTAAAAGATGAACTGGACAAAAACCTAGATTCAATAGGGCTAACGGTGGCAAACTCTCATACCCAAACAACAAGAAGGCTTCGCTCCCCTCTGTCCAGACTTCGTTGTAGAATTGCGCTCTAAGTCTGACAACCTGGAACCATTGCGGGAAAAAATGCGGGAATACATGGCAAATGGAGCAAGTTTGGGGTGGTTAATCGATCGCAAAAATAAGAAAGTCGAAATATTATACAGACAAAATCAGGATGTGGAAATATTAGAGAATCCCAGCACTTTGTCAGGGGAAGATGTGTTACCGGGATTTGTCTTAGATTTAACAGATGTGTGGTAGTGACACCGAAAGATTCACCAACAGCAATATAATAAATTAGAGCAGTACGTCAATCCCAAATCTCAAATCCCATGCCCCTAACGCTTTACAACAGCTTAACCCGTCGCGAATCACCTTTTGAACCCCTCGAACCCCCAAAGGTGCGGATGTATTGCTGTGGCGTTACGGTGTACGACTACTGCCACGTCGGCCACGCCCGCGCTTACATTGTTTGGGACATGGTGCGCCGCTATCTGATGTGGCGGGGATACGATGTCCGCTACGTGCAGAATTTTACAGATATTGACGACAAAATTCTCGATCGCGCCCGCGAAACCAATTCCACAATGGAAGCCGTAGCGGAACGCTTCATCGAGGAATATTTTGTAGATATGGACAAGCTGAATATTCTCAGGGCCGATGAATATCCCCGCGCCACCCATACAATGGACGGCATTAAACGGCTGATTCACGAATTAGAAAATAAAGGTTATGCCTATGCTTCCAGCGGCGACGTTTATTACAAAGTGAGGCAGTTTGCCGATTACGGAAAACTTTCCGGCCGCAAGTTGGAAGAAATGCAGGCCGGGGCTAGCGGTAGATTGGAAACCGCAGAAATAGAAGCCCAAAAAAAGCATGATTCCTCTGATTTTGCCCTGTGGAAAAGCGCTAAACCCGGAGAACCTGCTTGGGATTCATCTTGGGGAAAAGGTCGCCCCGGATGGCACATCGAATGTTCGGCGATGGTGCGCGATTGCTTGGGCGAAACCATTGACATTCACTGCGGCGGTTCCGATTTAACTTTTCCGCACCACGAAAACGAAATTGCTCAATCTGAAGCCGCGACGGGCAAGCCACTTGCTAAATATTGGATGCACAATGCTTTTGTGACTGTCAATGGCAAAAAGATGTCGAAATCTTTGCACAATTTTATTACAATTCGCGATTTGTTGGATGGGAATTGGTCTGGCGATACAGCTTTGGAAGGAAGCGAGAAGTCAAAAGCGGTGGAACCGATGGCAGTGAGGCTGTTTGTGTTCATGGCGCAGTATCGCAGTCAAATTGATTTTACCGAAGAGGCGATCGCCTCCGCTAAAAATGGCTGGCACACTCTTAAGGAAGGCTTACTTTTTGGCAGTCAACACGGCTCTAAACTGGGTTGGGATGTTGAGAAAATTGATAAATTGACTGGAGAAGGTAACACATTAGTCCAGCAATTTCAAGCAGCTATGGATAATGATTTAAATACTCCCGCTGCTTTGACTGTGCTGTTTGAATTAGCCAAGGAATTGGGCAAGGAAGGCAATGTTTTAGTACATCAAGGCAAAACAGAAATTTCGCCGGAATTGTTGCAGCAAAAATGGGTGACTTTGGTGAATTTGGCTGGGGTTTTGGGTTTGGAAGTTCAGCCGGAAAGTGATAGCAATGATGCTGTTGACGGTTTGAGTGATGGGGAAATTGAGGCGATGATTCAGCAGCGGAAAGATGCCCGAAAAGCTAAGAATTTCGCTGAGGGCGATCGCATTCGCAACGAACTCAAGGACAAGGGAATTACTCTGATAGATCAAAAAGATGGTACAACAATTTGGCATCGCAGTTGAAATTTAGAGTTTTTTAACCGCAGATGAACGCGGATGAACGCAAATGAAATTCCATCCGCGTTCATCTGTGTTCATCTGCTGATATCTGCGGTTAAAAACTCCCATTAACAAACTCCGCAACAGCCGCGACAAATTCTGCCGTTGATTCGTAGGGCAAAACATTCCGCCCCGGAATTAATAAACCTTCCGCATTGGGAAAGTTAGCCAAATATTGCGCTAATCTTTCATCCGGTTTCTCTTCCTTACCCGCTTGACTGATGCTTGAGGCTTTTTCTCCCATCAGAACGAGTGCGGGGCGATCGAACTTTTGAATCGTACCGCTGTAATCCTGGCGCCAAAACCCCGCTAAAAACGAGAAAACCGCGTGACGGCTGTCAGGATTTGCCGCCCCAGCCTGCAAAGCATCCAACCATTCGCTGTCAATTTTAGCAGCATCGCCAAACAGTTGTTTCGCAGAAAAAGATCGCAAAAATTCAGCGCGTCTGGCGTAGCGATAAAAAGCGTTTCCCAAGGGAGAACCCAACAAATTCCAGACAATTCTTTGCTGTCTTTCTGTCGAATGTTTGTTCATCACAGCCCAAGCGGGAGGCCCCGCGAGAACTAAGCCGCGAATTAAATTTGAGCCGCTTTCCTGCTGCATTTTTGCTAAAGCCAAGCCTACAGACAGTAAAGCACCTTGCACGAGTACGATCGCAGGTTTTTTGACTACAGTTTCCAAGAAATACTGCAACTGTGCAGCCCAATCGTCAGGATAGCAAGCCACAGCAGGCATTTCGCAATCGCCGCAGCCCAAAAGGTCGGGATTGTAAATCGGATTGCTGTTCCCTGCTTTGTACCAACTCTCACAAAATCTCTGCCAAAAAACTCTTGACAAACCCACTCCTATCGGATGGATTAATAACAAAGGGATGCTCTCTTCTGTCCCAATAGTTGGGTTATAAACATCATAAGCACAGCGATAATTTTGCCATTCGTAAAACAGCGTTGGTGATTTTATAGACGAAATAGTGGATAAATCTTGAGTTGAATATGGCGGTTGCATATTATTTTTTTGTGTCGATGTTACTTTTTATTATAATATGAGTATAGGCGGGTTTTACCCGAAATATATTTGGTAACTGAGAATATAAATAAACCAGCCCTGCTGCTGCGGAAGGACTTAATCATGTCAGAACAACGGATAACTATTTCTTTACCTAACTTGCTGCTGATTGTAGGCTCGTCCTTGCTGCTAGTGCTGCTGTGGCAATTGCGCAGCTTGCTAGTAATTCTGATGATATCAGTCGTGCTGGCTGCTTCGATCGTCCCCATCGTTAATTGGGCGCAAACGATGCGGGTTCCGCGCTGGCTGGCGGTGATTATGGTTTATTTAACTCTCATCGGCGGATTTACCGGGACGGTAGTGTTAATCGGCCCCACGGTAATCGAACAAATAGAGTTACTGCTGCGGCAGTTACCAGTTTATGTCGAAAATTTGCGAACTGTAGCAACTAATGTATTGAGTCGGTTGAGCGACGATGCCCCAACCTTGGTGGGTCAGTTCGTGGACACTCAATCGGTGACTAATTGGCTGATTCGATCGAGCCAACAACTGGTTTTGCGATCGTACAGTTTAACGAGAGGCATTCTAGGCGGTTTCTTCAGCCTAGTTTTAGCCTTATTTATTTCCGGTTACATGGTTGCCGACAGCGACACATTAATTAAAAGTTTGGTGCAGTTTTTCCCGAAACCTTGGGATACAAGATTAGCCGCCCAAGCGACGCCAATCGGTCAAAGAATGGGGAGTTATATTCGCGGGCGAGTGTTAGTTTCGGGCATTTTAGGGATATTTATTACCACAGGTTTGAGCATTTTGGGAATGCCGGAATTTGCTTTAGGCTTGGGTGCGATCGCCGGCGTTACCAACTTAATTCCCTTCATCGGGCCAGTTTTGGGAGCAGTACCAGCATTAATCGTAGCCTTTGCTAAAGGCGGCTGGCTATTTGTGTGGGTATTGCTGTTATTTGTAATCATCCAGAATTTGGAAACCTACGTCCTCGATCCTTTGCTGGTTGGTTCATCAGTCGGGGTGCATCCTTTATATCAATTGCTGTCTGTCTTGGGAGGCGTTCAAGTATTGGGAATTATCGGAGCCGTAATTGTACCGCCTTGGTTTGCGGGAGTGGCAGCTTTGATTGAGAACTTGTATTTAAAACCGAAGCTTAGGAGCGAACATCGAGAAGCAATAGATCGGGCTAAAAATAATTCTGACTTGCCACCTATTACACCTTCAGCGTGACAGCAGCTTACCCCTTGAGAATTCAACACAGTAGACTCCAATTGCAAGCATTCGCTCACCTCTGGGGAAATTATCTGCGTTTATCCGTGTTTATCTGCCTGACATCTGCGGTTGACTATCAATCAAAGATTCATGCAATAAATCTAGTATCCACAAGTCCGCTGACTAAGGACTAATTGCCACTTCAATGCGGCGGTTGCGCTGCCGATTAGTATCGGAACTATTATCTACCGAAGGGCTACTTTCCCCATAGCCGATCGCCACCCAATGATACTTCGGGCCCAACACACCAGACAAATACCGCACCACAGCCTGAGCCCGCGCCAACGACACATTGCGATTGTCCGCCGCTTCCCCCGCGTCATCAGTGTGGCCCGCAACCCGCACAGTTGCCCCCTCGTAATTGCCCAAATCCGCCACCAAATTGTCCAAAATCGCACTCGTTCCCGCGCGCAAAGAAATGCTGCCAGTATCAAACAAAACATCGCTGGGCAGAGTTACCATCAGCCCATTCCCGGCCAACACGCGATTATTGGCATTCTGTGGCGCAGTATTAACAGTTTCAGGGCTCAGACTCGGGCTGCTGCCGATCGCGGGCAAAGCAGGAACAGGACTTGCCGCCGTTTCCGGCGCCGCCAATTCCCGCGACATCAACTGCAACCGCCTTTCCAAAGTTTCCGTCGGGCGGCTGATGCCCAACTGACTTTCCAAAGCCGCCGTGCGGCCGATCAGCGCGTTGATCTCGCCCTGCAACTGTCTCAAATCCGACTGCAATTTCTCTCTCTGGGCAGGACTGACTTTTGACTGGGGACTGGGTGTAGCCGTTGGTGTCGGGAGCGCCGGAATTTGGTTTGCTGGTGTGAGTTTCGGGCTGGGGGTCAAATTTTGAGTTAGACGCACCAATCTTTCGGCCAGCGGCATCTCAGTCGCCCCTGATGGATAAATTTGAGCGATCGCCATCCCCAGAACCCAGGCAAAACCGCTACCTACCCCCAGTAGCAGCAGCCGAAAAATCAGCGACAGTACAAGCAAACCTTTCCCCCGCGACTTGGAGACGCGAGTCGGGGGGATTGAAGGTTTTTGGTTAAAAGATCGCGTCATATTTCCTGCTCTACAAAACTTGGCTCAATTTTATCTTTGCTTCACCATTCAACTCTAAGTATTTTCCTTGCTCGATCTGACTCCTGCTTCTGGAGGGCCGTAAATTCGGCTAGAGCAACACCCTCTTTTTTCTCACTACAACTCTTTTTTTTTAAGCTTTTAGCCATTGTTTAATCATTATTTTCAACCCATTTAACGAATCGCGGTATCCCGTTCGACCTTTTTATAGGCTGGTCAATTTTAAATCCACCGTGGTTTACAAACCAGAAAAAAATTGCCAACCACAAGCAAATTGCTTTGGTTTTTGGGTTTATCTAGACCTTATAGCACAAAACGGAACGTCTGTCAATATAATCGCCATAATTCGCTTGATGGAAAGTAAAGAAAGTTTAGTAAAGTATGAGGTGATGAGGTCAAACTCCTTCTCGGTTCAGATACGATATTAATTTCGATTAACTGTGAGATTTTAATAAAAGTTGAGTTAAGTTGTGTAACGAACTAAATTAAGTTAGCAGACCTTGCCCCCGCAAGCCGATGGATTTTAGATTTTAGATGGGAGGACAAATCTAAAATCTGAAAAAAAAAACCCGGTTTCTACAAATCTGGGGTTTGGCGGCGAAGCATTGAGGCAGAAACCAGGTTTCTAGTTTGTTGCGTGCAAGCCTGAATCTGTTGGATAATTCCGTAAAAATTTTGGAAAAAAAGCCGATGACTGACCCTTTAAATAGCCCTTATCCCGTTCCTTGGGAATGGATTAGTGCCACTCATGCTAAAGTGAGCTCAACTGCCGGCACAGGCCTCCGCTACTATCGCAGTCCTTCCCTCGTTTCAACTAACGGCCAATACGCCGCTTACAGTCGAATTGAGTTGCAAGTACAGGCCGAATTCGCCCGGTGTCGGGTTAGCAGCGTCATGTTTGTGGAAAATCTCAAAACCGGGGAACTGCAAACAGTGGCGGCTGCTTCGCCCCTGGCGGAAAGCGGAATGTATGCTAGCGATGACACAGATATGTCCGGGACGATCGCCATTTTAGTGCCTGTTTCTTGGAATCAAGAGGGTTCCCGCGTTCTCGCCCGCGAATTTGAAGCACTTTTCAACTCTTCCGATATGTCCGACTACGGTGTCATTTGGGACAAAAATGATAATTATACTTATACCGTTGCTCCCGCTCGCAGTCTTTACACTCATGCTGTATTGTTGGGTTGGAGTCAAGTTTGTCCCGGACAAGTTCTGTTCCGCGCCGGCAATTTGGGCGATCGATCTTGGCCTCTTTGTGCAGTTGATATGACCGGCCAAACGATAGCTGTCAGCGAGGACAAACCCCTAGTTTTCGGCAGTCAAGCCAGCACAGACTGGATCGAACCTAAAACTCGTTTTTAGATATTATGGCGGTATTTTCTTTGATCGGGCCCACAATTTTTTTACTGTCAGGTCAATCTTTCAACCAATTAATTTTGACTCTGGCGCTGATAGTTCTGGCTGTTATTTCCTGCCTAACAGCTTTTATTTTTATTCGGATTTGCATCAATTGGTTGCAGGCTAAATTCGAGGAAAACCGCCCTTTTTCTAGACAACCATCCCCAAGAAAGGCTGGAAATTTAACCGCTAATATTTCCGAACCTGAAAAGGTTTTTTTAGAACCGCAATTCGTAGAAAGTGACGGCAAGTTAGCTGCTGCTATTTTCCAACCAGAAACCGATATTTCAGAACCGCTTCAGCCGGAGATAATCTGCGAAGATTCAGCAGCAGTTGCCCATCTCTACAAGCCGATCGCTCTTTGGCACGGGCGGTTAATTTTGCCCTCAAGCGAACAGCGCCAGCCCTACGGTACAGTGTTTTTTGAAGTAATAAATGCACCCAAAAAATATCAAAATTTTATTGGCAAAATAGCATTTTTGAAATGGAGTACAAATCGCGAAGTACAGTTTTTTGTCCACGCAGTAACGCAAGATCTCAACTTCACAAAACAGGCTATAGATAGTAAAGAATCTGGCAACATTCATCCAGATAGATTGAACGGCTGGCGAAATGTAGGTCCTTTAGAAACTCTAGCAGGCACCAGACTCGAAGACAGCGTGACTGTGATGCTACGCAGGCCGGTGATTGCGATTAACTATAGCAGCAGCGATCGCCATGAACTCACGATCGATCGCGAACCAGTACAAATTATCGGACGTTTATGCGCCTTCGTCTCAATTTTACAGCGAAAAGAACCCGACAGCGACAAATTTATTGTTCGGCATTTCAACAAAACATCTCAACAATTTGACGGCGCCGCCGAAATCATTCGGATTCCGCAAGTACAGCCAGACAAAAATGGCGTAGCGAGGTCTACCAATCACCTGATCGAACAATCGCCATTAAATCCAGACGGCTGGTACATTTACGGCGAAAGAGACGAAGACAGTATGTTTGTAGTGCAGGCAATCGAACCCCGCAAAATAGCCCAATTAACACCAGATGAAACACATTTCGGTCTGCAAAAATCTCTGGATTATTTAAGCAGCAAAAATTGGGAAAATACACCAGCACAAAAAGGTCAAGCAAAAATAGTATTGTTAACCCCAAATGATGCTACAGAAAACGCTTCAATCTCCCCTTGGCAAGAAGGAGATATCGGGATAGTGATTCACAGTTTCGGCGGTATCGGCGGCAAAAAAGGCGAACCGGCACCGCTGGGAATTGTCACCGGACATTTTGCTTTCGGAGTAGCAAAAGTGGTGCGCGATCGATTTACCAGCGAACTGCGTTTTGACATAGAATACAAACAAGTTTACGCCCACAATCCCGACGGAATTGTTGCCGGTTCCAGCAAATGGCAAAGCTACATGGGAGACTTGCATCGCGGCTGGTTGGGCGATCGCCCGGTTTGCGATATTATCTGTAAATTAGATTGCGTGTGTTGCGACTACGATTTTGGCGGCATCACCTTGTCGCCTTTAACCGAACTAAACCAGCAACTAGATATCATGATGGCCCGCTACCGCAGCGGAGACGGCACCGGCGCAAGTTTAGTCACGCCCGCAACTTCTTGCGTCCAAGATTCAAGTCAGGCAATTTACGCGACAATTAAAAAAATCACTTCCGAAATAGAGGCAAATCCTCAGATTCAAGACTGGCTGAAAACAAATCCCGCCGCCGCACAAACTCAAAGATTTCACCAGTTAGTAGCTTTAGGAGAGAGTTTAGAAAAAGTATTAATGCCCCTCGGCATTGTCCGTCCAGATTGGCACAAAAATTCGAGATTAGCGGGGATTGATTCGGAACTAAAAAAAACCTCTTTTGTTGATATAGCGAACCTGATAAAAGCTGCTATTAGTTTCCGAACAATGCTGCCCAGGCGCACCCAAGATGAAATCGCCAAAATTTTATTAAAACAAGGAGAATTTTTGTGGATAATTCGCACAAATCAAGTCGGGGGATTTGACCCAGATATTGAGCCTACCGCGCCGACAGGAATTTGATTCAGCAATCGGTTTCTAGATGATTGCGATCGGGAAATCGCTGCATAGAGTCAAACGAAGTCTGCGGAGGCGGACGAAAGCTTGTGTAGACGCGATTTCAAGATCCGACTTCATCAAGCGCATGACAAACCCGGATTTAGTATAATACCAAATCCGGGTTAAATATCCCGCTTATTTCTTAGTTTCTCTCTGCTAGGACTTTGTTTTTATAGGATCGTTTTCAACCGCCGAGTGATTGTTCGCTATTACCAAGGAGTGACTTGAACATTGCCGTCTGGTGCAAAAACTACTCGGAAATCCGCCAGCGGTTCCGCAGGTGGTCTGCTGCCAACCGGCTTGTAAAGCAACTCCGACAACGGCGTTTCGGATCGATCGACTGCTGCCGAATTCTCCGACTTGTAACCGACAATCGCCCCGTCTTGGGCGACACTCACCCGATAAACCAACTCCGCATCAACCGGAGGCTTATTCTTCACAACTCCGTCAATTTGCTGGGAAAGTTTGCCCTTCAACAGCTCAATTTCCGCTGGATCGCTAATTGGCACGGCTGCCACCTCAGGGCTTGCCAAACCTTCAGAAACAGGACTCGGTGTGCTTTCCGGCGAAGTGTTCGACTGGGGTGTGGCGCTAGGTGAAGCCTCCGGCTGCGGCGCGGGACTCGGAGTCGGCGAAGTCGATTCAGCGTTCGGAGTTTGAGCCCCAGGCAGCAAACCGTCAGCCTCCGGCGTAGGATTGGGATTAGGCGAACCCGATCCGCCCGGAGTCGGCGTTCCGAGATTCTGGCCCCCAGGATTGGGCTGCGGCACCGGATCTCTGGGGCGCAGGACTTCGGGCAGTGGCACCAAGAAAAACGCCATCGCAGCCAAAGCCAAACTCGACACCCCCACCACAGCAGGCAAACTCCGCTTCGCTAAAGGTTCGGCAGACTTGACGTAACGCTTGGAAATTGGGGTTAATTGCAGTGACAATTCCGGCAGCGTCTGCGTGTCGGCAAAAAACTGATCGATCGCTTCCACTAAGTCAAATAGCTGTACCGTCGTCAAATCTACTTGTGCCGACAGTTCTGTTTTTTGATCGATTTGGCTTGGGCTGCCTGTGGAGGCGGGTAGAACGGTCAACCGATGCAAATTCCCGTCAATTCTGTGCAACTGCACCATACCCAAATTCGGGCCGTAGCGATCGGGATAATGCACTCCGCTCATAAATTCTTGAGCGTAGCTGCTGACGACCCTGACCAAGCTTTCAAAAAACTCTCGTCCCCCGCTGAGGGGCTCGCCCAGACCGGTCACATAGCATTCAGCGCTCATTAGTATGGAAAGCACCGGCCGTTTATCTAACTGGCTGGTTGCGGATCCATCGCTCAACCCTTCTAGAACCAGGGTGCAATTTGGCAGACTGTACTGACGCCTAATAGTCATTTTTTATTCAACTTCTCCATCAAACAGGCTAACCCAGAAGCGCTGCATTCCGGCTGTGCCTGTACAAAATAGCAGGTTGCTCAACAAGTTCAAAGCTAGTTCGTTGAGCTTGTCGTCGGAATCGTAAGCTGCAACTAGCGATCGCTTGGGGTTCATGCGCGCTCGAAAGTGAGCTCGAAAGCGTTCTAAATACTCTGCCAGTGGCAAGTGCTGGTTGAGGGGGATATTTCTCGATCGCAACTGCTGCGAGTCTAGCAGCAATTGCCGAATTGTCGCGGTTAACTTGCGCGCCATATTACAGGCGATCGCCACCAGCGCTTTTGCCTCCACCATAGTAAGGGAGCGGCGCTGGGTGTAGCGTCTCAGCGGGTTAGTATTGCGCATCAGCCAAAGGGCAACCCGATTTTTGATAATCGATTCCAATTCCAGGTCCTTTGACACTGCCAGCATTTCTTCAGCACCTCCGAGATACAAGGCTTCGATCGCCAGCAACATCAAGTCAATTTGCAATCTGGCTCGGCGGGGACATCCCCCATCGGAGGGCGACAAGTCTGGCAAACTGTCTAAAATCAACGGGTTTGACTGGGTAAGCGAAGTTTCTGACGGCATTAATATCACGGCAACATCCATTCCAAACAAACTATACGGGTATGTGGGGTGTCGGGCATGACAAATTCAGAACCGACGACTCCTCAGGGATACTTTATTTCGATCGTTGACTTTTATGTATATCTTTCACTCTAACAATTCTTGGTGCTCGATTTCAGATTCGATGTTTGGGTTTTGGAAGTGGACGAGCTCCGGCGAGAGTTCGATCGCCCCCATCGGAATTATAATTTTTCCCGGGTCGCGCTGTAGTTTCCGAAAGCGAGCGGGGCGATCGCACCCTCGACATCCTTCCGACGTAACCGGATTTAATATCACAGAGTCGGAAACCGAGCCAGAATTTGACAATTACCGATTCCCTATTGGGAT
Organism: Microcoleus vaginatus BM001213989; assembly: GCA_036700245.1. Lineage (GTDB taxonomy): Bacteria > Cyanobacteriota > Cyanobacteriia > Cyanobacteriales > Microcoleaceae > Microcoleus. Next base: position 17,919 of record JAUBOM010000018.1, on the reverse strand, counting down.
CGATCAATGTTCCTTCTTCTGGGGTTTCGGCGGCGCTTCTTTTTGAGCCGTAAAATCAGTAGCCCCCGCCTTATCAGTTAGACTAATTTTTCCCTTGAGGCTTTCTCCCTCCACAATTCCTCGCATTTTAACAGAACTGTTTTGACCCGTTGCTGTGGAATCGCTGCAACCGGCTAAATTAGGAACCGCACCCGACAAATTCAATCCTTGAGTTTCCCACTTGCCCTGTAGAGTAGGTTTCTCCTCGGCTATTTTTTCCCCATCTGCTTCGCTGCTGACCGATCGCAAATTACCGCTCAAATAAACACCTGATTGCTCGATTGTCAAGACCAAGGAATCAGATTTCAGACATTCTGGCAAACTTTGAGCATCGAAGCGATAACGTCCCCCAATTGCCGGGGCCGCCGTTAAATTTGTTTCGCCGTAAGCACTGACTACTTTAAACAGCAGCGCAACTGAGCCGATCGCAACCCCGTAAAATGCCAGCGATTTGAGGCTTAAATGATTCATAATCTTGGTAATTAATAATTGGGCATTGGGCATTGGGCATTGGGCATTGGGCATTGGGCATTGGGCATTGGTACTAACCCACAAATAACCAATAACTAATAACAACATTCAACATTCAACAGTCAACAGTCAACATTCAACATTCAACATTCAACAGTCAACATTCAACAGTCAACAGTCAACACTCAACAGTCAACTGACTACCTTTGAGCAAGTACCGACGCCAAGTGCGATCGCACTTTAACGTAGCACCGCGCAATCAGCAGCGAAGAATGACACTGCACAGCCAATTCATCAGTATACTGTCCCAGAGTTTGGCGCTCAATTCCCCACTCCCGACTCGTACCCGCAATAGTCAAATCAGCATTAGCAGAAGCCGCCACCACTGCTTGAATTGGCTCAGCAGCCTCCACAATCGGAGTTTCAATGCGCGATCGCACCTCAACCGGCAACTGATCCATCACTCGCTGAAAATCGTAACTCAGCTCATTTCCCGATTCCCCGTCAACCGCCACCCGCAGCACCGTCAAACGGCGTTCCTCGCTATTAACTAACAGTCTCAGCGCCAATTCTAACCCCAAATCATCGTGAATGTTTGCCGCGTAAGGTACTAACAAGTTATTCAATTTTTCCCGGCCTCTGTCAACAAAAATTGCTACATCCACCTTTGCGTTGCTGAGAATTCTGCCGACACGTCCTCCCAAACGGTTGCTGCTAAAAGTAGGCCTGTGCCATCCTACTAAAATCAAATCCGCGCGATCGATCTCCGCAATTTGTGCCGTTTCCCGGGCTACATCATTAGTAACCCGAATGATGGGATGTACGAATTTTCTCGCCTCGGGCACTTCCAAACTCTCGATCAATTCTGATAATTTCGAGCGGCGCTCTTGAATAATGCGATCGGCTTCCACAGGCGTACTTTCAAAGCCATAATTCTCATTTAATTCTATCAAACTCAGAGCATGAACCGCCGCCGACTGTAAATCGTCACCACCCATACCAGCAGCCGGCTGCCCCAGCGCTACCGCTAGTCGCAGTAAACCTTTCTGCGTGCTGGGATTGGCAACCGGTACTAAAATTCGATAATTTGGCAGCAATTTTTTACCTGTTTCTTCGGTGCTACCGGCAATTGGTGAATCTTCTAATTCTGAATCTTCAGAGCTAATTTCAGAAATATCTAACCGAATTAACCATTTTGGATAAGTCCACTCCAACAGAGGCGAAGTCATAAAAGTTGTGACTAAAGTCATGATGACTAACATCGTAAATAGCAGCGGCGAAACTACGCCTAGGGAAAGACCAATATTCAGCACAATTAGTTCAGTCAAACCGCGAGTATTCATCAGCCATCCCAGCGCTGAAGCTTCGCGGTTGCTGATGCCGCAGACTCTGGCCGCCACGTAAGTGCCGACGTATTTGCCGACAATTGCCACTCCTAAAATTGCGACGCACAGCAGCCACAATTCGGGACTGTTAAGCAGGCCGATTTGAGTGCGCAAGCCGCTGTAAGCAAAAAAGATGGGAAGCAGAAAAATCAGGACAAAATCTTCGGTTTTTTCAGCTAATTCTCTGGTTAATGCCGCATTTTTCGGCATGGCAGCACCCAGCAAAAATGCACCGAAGATTAAATGAATGCCGATCAATTCAGTAATTAAGGCAGAAGCTACAACTCCCATGTAAATTCCCGAAACCACTAACTGTGTTAATCTGCCGGTGCGGTTGTAGTGCTTGGAAAGCCGCTGCAAGAACCAGCGGACTACAGTCATCATGAAACCGATGTAAATTAAAGATTGAATAAGTGTCGGCAAAGCGCCCAGCATGGAGTTAGTTCGCGTAACTGCGATCGCCACCGCTAACAAACAGGACGCCGTCACTTCGTCTACCGCAGCGCAAGTCAGGGCCAGCGTCCCCAATTTTGTATTCTGCAAGTTATGTTCTGTAATAATTCTTGCCAGCACCGGAAAGGCAGTAATTGACATCGCAGCGCCCAAAAATAGGGCAAAGGCTGTAAACGAAACGCTATCGTTTGAAACGATGGGATACAGCAGCAGTGCTAGCAAGCTTCCCAGGGAAAACGGCACTATAATGCTGACGTGAGAAGTTAAAATCGCGATATCTAAATTGCTTTTGAGATACTTGGGGTTCTGTTCCAAACCAATCAAGAACATGAAAAATAGCAGCCCCACCTCAGAAAGCAGGTTGAGGAAGGGAACGGCTTCGGCTGGAAAAAGTGCTGTTGCTAAATCTGGTGCCACTAAGCCAAACAAAGAAGGCCCAAGCATAATTCCTGCTACAATTTCTCCAATGACTTGAGGTTGTTTGATAGATCGAAATGCTAAACCGACAAGCCGGGAAAGTGCGATGACAATTAGAACTTCAAGCAGGACGAGAATGGGGATGGGCATAGCGTTTTTAGCTTTGGGATTTTTGCGGCTCGAGATGGCACTCCAGTAAAGCCGACAGAATTGCCGATCGAAAAAAAATGGATACCACCTCGATCGAAGGTAGAAGGCACAAGAGGCGCACCAACAACGCCATTCTCTCACAAGCGAACAAAGGCTTTGGCAACCTCCCACCTGGATTTTTCGTTTTAAGAAGCGCTTGCAAGTAACTCTAACCGCAGCCGGCGCACCCCGCACTAAATCTCACCTCCGGGTGCCCATCAGCCATCCAACCCTAGGGATATAAGATTCTCAGAAAAAGTAGGGCGCGCTGTGATAAACTAGAAAAGTTGTTTAAATTCGCACATCCGGGTTTTCGGGTGTTTCGAGGGTGCAAACCTTCAGAAATACGACCGGATGGAGGATTAACCCGAATCAGGAGTTAAAAATACAATGCCAGTAGTCAGTTTGGCTCAAATGTTAGAGTCAGGGGTTCACTTCGGACACCAAACCCGTCGGTGGAACCCGAAAATGTCTCCCTACATTTTTACAGAGCGCAACGGGGTTCACATCATCGACCTCGTGCAAACCGCTCAGCTTATGGAAGACGCCTACGAGTACATGAGAGTGGCCTCAGAAAAAGGCAAAAAGTTTTTGTTCGTGGGTACGAAGCGGCAAGCTGCCGGGATTGTAGCCCAAGAAGCTCAACGCTGCGGTGCTTATTACGTCAACCAGCGCTGGCTGGGGGGAATGCTCACCAACTGGACGACTATTAAGTCTAGGGTGGAGCGCCTCAAGGATTTGGAGCGCCGCGAGGAAATCGGCGCCCTCGATTTGCTGCCGAAAAAAGAAGCTTCGGTGCTGCGCCGAGAAATGGCCAAACTCCAGAAATATCTGGGCGGGATTAAATCTATGCGCAAGATTCCCGACGGAGTGGTGCTGGTAGACCAACGTCGCGAGTATAATGCGGTGTTGGAATGCCAAAAGTTGGGAATTCCGATCGTCTCTCTGTTGGACACCAACTGCGACCCGGATTTGGTGGACATTGCGATTCCGGCGAACGACGATGCTATTCGATCGATCAAGCTGATTGTCGGCAAGTTGGCTGATGCCATCTACGAAGGTCGTCACGGTCAGCAGGGCGGCGACTCTGAGGAAGACTACGACTACGAAGGTGGTTACGAAGGCGCTGAATACGATGTCGAAATCGAAGAATTGGATGACCCCAATTATGTAGATCCAGAGGAAGCAGACGCTGAAGGCGAAGAAACCGAGAGCTAGTATTGCCCTCGGAATCTGACACCAGGAAATTAAAAATTAAAGATTGAAAATTAAAAATAATTATTATTTTTAGTTGGATATTTTTAATTTTTAATTGTACATGGCACGAGCCTAAGTCATTAGTACAGTTCTGACAAAAGCATTCATTGTGCCAGAGTCAGAATTAACTCTGGCGCTACACCTACAAAGTCCGCCCTAAGGTAGACTGGGTATTTCTTCACTCTTGTCTAATCATTAACATTAAGATTAGTGACTAATGACTGATGACTAATGATTAATGACTAATAACTAATTTTGATTGGGAACTTAAAGAAGATGGCGGACATATCTGCAAAACTTGTTAAAGAACTGCGCGACAAAACCGGCGCGGGCATGATGGACTGCAAAAAAGCCCTCGCTGCAAACGAAGGTAATATCGAGACATCCATTGAGTGGCTGCGGAAAAAAGGTCTCGCCGGGGCTGACAAAAAAGCAGGACGGGTTGCCTCAGAAGGGCTCGTAGGTAGCTACATTCACACCGGCGGCCGCGTGGGAGTGTTGGTGGAAGTTAACTGCGAAACTGATTTTGTCGCCCGCCGCGAAGAATTCCAAGCTTTGGTGCGGAATATTGCGATGCAAATTGCAGCTTGCCCGAATGTGGAATACGTGAAAGTTGAAGATATCCCCGCCGAAATTGTCGAAAGAGAAAAGGCAATTGAAATGGGCAAGGATGACTTGGGCAATAAGCCGGACAACATCAAAGAAAAGATTGTTCAAGGCCGCATTGACAAGCGCATGAAAGAGTTATGTTTGATGGATCAGCCTTTTATTAGAGATCAGAATATCTCGGTGGAAGAGTTGGTGAAACAAACGATCGCCAAAATTGGAGAAAATGTCCAAGTGCGCCGCTTCGTGCGTTTTGTCTTAGGCGAAGGCATTGAAAAGGTAGAAGCTAACTTTGCCGAGGAAGTGGCAGCCCAAATGGGTGCTCAAGAATCTTAAATTAAGATGGAAAATTAAAAATTAAAAATGTGAAAGCTTGATTTTTGACATTTTTAATTTTTAATTTTTACAGGACTCCTGCACTGCGTAACAAACACCCGGTTTCTAACCAGTATTAAATGGAGACTCAGACAATTTGTGGCAGAAACCTAATTTTTTCGCCCGTGTCCTATTTTAATTTTATACGAGAGATATGGTGCGAGCAAGAGAGCGAATAGAGCAAGATTTGGCAGGACTCGAAGAGGCTTTAGCAGCCTTGACTTTGGAGTTTCAGATTACCTACGAGGGTTATTTAACTGCGTTGGGACAAGCGGTGCGGCAGCAGTTAATTTTGGCTTGCTATCACCTTTGCACTCAATCAGTACCGGAGTCGTTTCTCAAGTTGTCCTTCGACGCGCGGCAAAAAATGCAGCAGTCTGTAAGGCGTTTGGCTGCGGCGTCGGAGGAAAAATTGCGATCCCTGGTGACTGAATCAGAGGAAGAGGAAGAAATAGAGAAAGAGGAAGAGGAAGGGGAAGAGGAAGACGACTTCGACAAAGACCAAGAGGAAGAAGAGGAAGACGAAGAGGAAGAAGAGGAAAAAGAGGAAGACGAAGAAAACCAAAAGGAAAAAAAAGAACTTTCCGCCATTAACTATCTATTTTCAGTGGCAAATTACCAGGTGCCAACTACCAATTCCCCGGAAAGTTTGGCGCGCTGGCAAAATAGTATTGAAAAGTCGATCGCCCATATTATCAAGCTGCTTTCTCGCGACACCAACCGCTTGCTGCAACAGTCGGGAATCTTGCCCAGTCAATTGCCAGAACCTGTTCTAGAGGCTGCTTCTGGTGCTGAATCTTCCGGCGACAGCGTTGCCGGGCCGCCTAACTTATTAAACTTAATCATTGAAACCGATGCCCCATCAGCATCGCGAAACTTGGCAGAAACATTGGCTAGTAGGGCGCTGCATATTACAGCGGTTAAACTGCGGCTGTCGGAAATAGAGTTTGCGGATGCGGGAACCTCGGCTTGGCGCCAGCAAATTCGCAACCTTTCTGTAAGGTTGAACTCGCTAGGCCGCGATTACCAGAAAAAGCAGCGGGAACTCGCTGTGGTGGAGGCTGAGTCGGCTTGGCGATCGAGTTGGTTTGAAGATTGATCGGATGTTGAAGGAAGAAGGAAGTTCGGCAACGGATTATGTAACGGATGTAACGGATGTAACGGATGTCAGGAAGTCGGAAGAAGTCCGATGGAAGTCGGAAAAACGTACAACTTTTAAGCTATTGGAAACCGGGTTTCTCGGTGTTATACTTTTTTGGTGGAAGCTTCTTAAAAGAAAAAGTTAAAATTTAAAAAGTTAAAATCTAAAATCTAAAATCTAAAATCTAAAATCTAAAATTGATATGACTATCGATCGACCCGAATGGCAGCGATTGCAAAAAGCTCTTTCAGTAGAAGCCGATCGCGGATTTAACGACATCCAAGGCAGTCAATACCGCTTCAGCGAGTTTCTGGGCCTCAGTTTGAGACAGCTTGCAGTTGCTGTGGCTGCTTCTTCGCGCGATCGAGCCAGACAACTAGCCGCTGAATTTGACATCTACCCTCAGAAGGATCTCGAACAGCGCCAGCATTCGATCGCCATTACGGTCAGTTTTCTGAGGCACATGGAGCAAGTTTGGGAACAAGAAACTCGCCACCAGCTTGAACAATCACGACAAGTCAAACCCGCAAACCCGGACGTACCAACCGCCCCAGAAGTTTCCGTTCCCCGAACTGCACCCCTGAGTTCAGCACCCGCACCGCCGGATCTGACTCTCGACCAACAGTTAACCCGCACCGCCGGCATCGGCCCCGCCAGCGGCAACCGCTTGGTCAAACTTGGTTTATACACTGTATACGACTTGCTTTACTACTATCCGCGCAACCACATCGACTATGCAAAGCAAGTACAAATTCGCGATCTGGTAGCTGGGGAAACAGTCACTTTGATCGCCCAAGTAAAGCGCTGCAATTGCTTTTCTAGTCCGAAAAATAAGAAGTTAACCATATTAGAAGTAATTTTAAAAGACCGCACCGGAGAAATAAAAATTAGTCGTTTTTTTGCAGGCCCTCGCTACAGTAATCGCGGTTGGCAAGAATTCAAAAAGCGCGAGTATTGTAGTGGTGCGGTGCTGGCAGCTTCGGGGTTGGTGAAGCAGGGTAAATATGGAATTACTTTAGAAAATCCTGAGTTAGAAGTATTAGACGACTCCGACGGTGCGATCGAATCAATGAAAGTCGGCCGCCTGATACCAGTTTATCCGCTGACGGAGGGAGTCGATGCTGGTTCGGTGAGGCGATCGATTTTGGCTGCAATGCCGGCGGCGAAAATGTTGCCAGAATCGCTACCAGAGGATTTGCGCGAACGTTACGGTTTAATGGGTTTAGCCGATGCCGTGACTAATATTCACTTTCCCCTCGATCGAGATTGTTTGGCCGCCGCCCGCCGCCGCTTAGTTTTTGACGAATTTTTCTACCTGCAATTAGGGCTTTTAAAGCGCCGCCAAACCCAAAGAAAAGCTCAAGCTAGTGCAGTCATCATTCCTAGTGGCAAATTGATCGAACATTTTTATGAAATCTTGCCTTTTGCCTTGACTAATGCTCAGGAAAGAGTAATTAACGACATCCTCAACGATTTAGCTTCGCCGCAACCGATGAACAGATTAGTGCAAGGCGATGTCGGTGCTGGCAAAACCGTAGTCGCCGTCGTGGCAATGCTAGCAGCAATTCAATCCGGCTATCAAGCCGCTTTAATGGCGCCGACAGAAGTTTTAGCAGAACAGCACTACCGCAAATTGGTAGGTTGGTTTAACTTGATGCACTTGTCGGTCGAACTGTTAACTGGTTCGACAAAGGTAGCAAAGCGCCGGGAAATTCACAGCCAGTTAGAAACCGGAGAATTGCCTGTTTTAGTGGGAACTCACGCGCTGATTCAAGATACGGTGAATTTCCATAAATTGGGTTTGGCGGTAATTGACGAACAGCACAGATTCGGTGTGCAGCAGCGCGCTAAATTGCAGCAAAAAGGCGAAGCGCCGCACGTTTTGACGATGACGGCAACTCCCATTCCCCGGACGCTGGCGCTGACGCTGCACGGGGATTTAGATGTGAGTCAAATTGATGAACTTCCCCCGGGTAGACAGGCGATTCACACCACTGTACTGTCTGCCAAAGAACGCAGCCAAGCTTACGATTTGATTCGGCGGGAAGTGGCTAGCGGGCGTCAAGTTTATGTGGTGCTGCCGCTGGTGGAGGAGTCGGAAAAGTTGGACGTGCGATCGGCAATTGAGGAAAAAGAAAAACTAGAAAAAAGTGTATTTCCTGAGTTTAAGGTTGGTTTGCTCCACGGCAGGATGAGCAGTGCTGACAAAGATGAGGCAATTACTAAGTTTCGAGACAAAGAAACTGATATATTAGTATCTACTACTGTCGTCGAAGTGGGAGTAGACGTGCCGAATGCCACGGTAATGCTGATTGAAAATTCTGAGCGTTTTGGACTGTCGCAACTGCACCAGTTGCGGGGTCGAGTGGGTCGGGGCAGCAACCGTTCTTATTGTTTGTTAATGCCCGGTTCCAAAACTGCCGAAGCTATGCAAAGAATGAAGGTTTTAGAACAATCTCAAGATGGCTTTTTTATTGCAGAAATGGACATGAGATTGCGCGGGCCCGGTCAGGTTTTGGGAACTCGGCAGTCGGGTTTGCCGGATTTTGCTTTGGCGAGTTTGGTGGAGGATCAGGAGGTTTTGGAGTTGGCGAGGGCGGCGGCTCAAATGGTAATTGAGAATGATGAAAGTTTGAATCAGTGGCCGGTGGTGCGGGATGAATTGGAGCGGAGATATCAGCGGATGATGAGTGGGTCGATTTTGACTTAGATAGTTTTGAAGGCAGCAACGGGGTTTTTATGGGAAAGATTATCGTGAAGGGCGATCGACAAAAGTATAAAAAACCAGTTTATGATGACAGAACCTCCGCCATTTTATTGTATGTTCGGTAGAAGGAGCATCAGGCAGTAATGTCAGAAACCGGCTTTCTTGCCAGAAACTCATACCATTTTAGATTTTAGATTGTAGATTAAAGAATTGAGAATGACTGATTTTGTATGGGTTGGGAGCTTGTCTAAAGTTGCATTATTTTTTTAAGTGGTATTAAAAAGATAAATTGGTCAGGAATTACGCACTCCGACTCTCAGAAACCGGGTTTTTTACCGAGTGTGCGGGCCCCAACGCGTCTTATCGTAAAAAAAAACAGTTTCTGGACCCCATGCGTAACTCGTATTTGTTCAATGAGTGCCTCAAACCAACTTATTTTTCGGAGAGGATTTTTCCCTTCGTCAGGGGTATTTTTATAAGTTGCCAGGCTTGCGGCACTTGTGAAACCAAGAATCCTTCGCAGGAATGACGAGAAAGTGTCAAAATTAAGGTAGTGCTGCCAGAAACAGGGAAAAGGAAATCTAGCCTGTACTGGCCGCACGCTGGCAACATTGATTCCTCGCTTGTCGTGCTTGCAGGTGGTGGCGGACGGTTCGTCGCATTTAATCTCAACATTAATTGTCAGTAACTCATGGCTAAAGCCGTTGAGCTTGCAAGAGTAATCTATCGCAAGCTGTACTGACCAGACCGCTCGAAAGAGCAGCCGTTATTTGGGTCACGACACCGGAAAATGCGAAGCTAGTTTTTCGCTCTGTCGCTTTCAATTAAACAGTTCTAAAGTCACTGGAACAGTGTTGTAAGCCTAACAAGCCCAGATAACCAGGTCGAAGCTAACATTACCCCGCAAGGGAGGCTCATAAAAGAGCAAACATTATGCGTGAGCGGGTTGCGACCTTCGAGATGGTAATTGTCCCATCGAAAGTACATCACAGAAGTACACCGAATTTAGCAATCCCCGTGTAATGGAAAGATTCACGGCGGTTGAAACCGCCGAGCCGTTTTCCACGAGCGGTCTAAAGACACGCTCGTTTCCCACCTCCCGAATTTTTTTATGAAAGATCTCACTCGTTATCGAAATATCGGCATTTTCGCCCACGTAGATGCTGGCAAGACCACCACAACTGAAAGAATCCTGAAACTGACAGGTAAAATCCACAAAATTGGTGAAGTTCACGAAGGCGCGGCGACGACTGACTTCATGGAACAGGAGCAAGAGCGCGGTATTACGATTCAATCCGCTGCTACCACCTGCTTCTGGAACGAGCATCAGCTCAACATCATTGATACTCCGGGACACGTCGATTTCACGATCGAGGTTTACCGTTCTTTGAAGGTTCTTGATGGTGGCATTGGTGTGTTCTGCGGTTCGGGTGGAGTTGAACCGCAATCTGAAACCAACTGGCGCTACGCTAACGATTCCAAAGTCGCTCGCGTCATCTACATCAACAAGCTCGATCGCACGGGTGCAGATTTTTACCGCGTTGTCCAGCAAGTCGATAAAATCCTCGGTGCTAAACCGATGGTAATGGTATTGCCGATCGGCATAGAAGAAAAGTTTTGCGGCGTAGTCGATTTGCTGACCCGCAAAGCGTGGATCTGGGATGACTCCGGCGATCCGATGAACTATCAAATTAAAGATGTCCCCGCCGATATGGTCGATGATGTCGAAACTTGGCGCGAAAAGTTGATCGAACTGGCCGTCGAGCAAGACGACGCTGTGATGGAACAGTATCTCGAAGGCAACGAGCCGAGCCTCGAGGACCTCAAGCGCTGCATTCGCAAAGGTACTCGCGATCGGGCATTTTTCCCCACCTACTGCGGCTCATCGTTTAAAAACAAAGGCGTGCAGTTGGTTCTCGATGCCGTAGTTGACTACCTGCCAAACCCGATGGAAGTCACACCGCAGCCAGAAGTCGATCTCGAGGGCGAGGAAACCGGCGAGTTTGCGATAGTCGATCCCAAAAGGCCATTGCGGGCACTGGCGTTTAAGATCATGGACGATCGCTACGGTGCTCTAACCTTCACGCGCCTGTACTCGGGTACTCTGTCCAAGGGCGACACCATACTCAACACCGCCACGGGCAAAACCGAGCGCGTCAGCCGTTTGGTGGAAATGCACGCGAACTCTCGCGAAGAAATTGAATCGGCCCAAGCAGGGGACATTGTGGCGATCGTCGGCATGAAAAACGTCCGCACCGGACACACCATCTGCGACCCCAAAAATCCCGCCACCCTAGAGCCGATGGTATTCCCCGATCCCGTTATTTCGATTTCGGTCAAACCGAAACAAAAAGGCGGCGAAGAAAAAATGGGAGCAGCCCTCACCAAGATGGTGCAAGAAGACCCATCCTTCCACATGGTGACGGATCAAGAAAGCGGCGAAACGATTCTCAAGGGGATGGGCGAGTTACACCTCGACATCAAAGTAGACATTCTCAAGCGCACCCACGGCATCGAAGTAGAAGTCGGCGAACCACAGGTAGCCTACCGCGAGTCGATTACCAAACGCCTCGAAGACGAATACACCCACAAAAAGCAATCAGGTGGTTCCGGTCAATTTGCCAAAATCGGCTATGTCATCGAGCCTGGTGAGGTTGGAAGTGGCTTCCAGTTTGAGTCAAAAGTGACCGGTGGTAGCGTGCCGAGAGAATATTGGCCAGCGGTCGAAAAAGGCTTTGAAAGCTGCATCGACAAAGGCGTCTTGGCTGGGTTCCCCTGCTTGGACTTGAAATTCACGCTTCTAGAAGGCGGTTTCCACCCCGTTGACTCGTCAGCAATGGCCTTTGAAATTGCTGCCAAAGCGGCCTATCGGCAGTCTCTGCCGAAAGCCGGGCCTCAGTTGCTCGAACCGATTATGAATGTCGATGTATTCACTCCAGATGATTACATGGGCGACGTGATCGGCGACCTCAACCGCCGCCGGGGCATGATGAAATCTCAGGAGACAAGCCAGACAGGAGCACGGATCAAGGCAGATGTGCCGTTGAGCGAAATGTTTGGTTACATTAGCGACTTGCGTACTATGACATCTGGGCGCGGCCAGTTTTCCATGTCCTTCTCGCACTATGCTCCTTGTCCGAGCAACATCGCGGAAGAAGTGATCAAGGAAGCGAAAGAGCGTCAAGCTGCCAAGTAATGTATTGAGTGCGACGAATCGATTCGTCGCACTCAATAACCAATGTTAAAAACTAGATTTTTCTAGTTTTTAACATTGGTTAATGGGAGTATCCCAATTTTATTGTGACACTCCGTGTTCGCTGTGATATCTCAAAGCCAGATATACAACCTGTGCTGTGCGGGACGCTGGCACTCCCAAAAAAGGCTTTTTACCATCCAAAAGAGATGATCCCTTCAAAAGTCTCTTTAAAAAGTCTCTTTAAAAGGGCGATCGATCGCGCGTCAAAGAAAATAATTTTTGTTAAAATACGAGCAATAATCTACAACCCAGGCAGGTAGCCATGACAGCCACCCTGATCCCGAGTCAAAGTAGCGGAATTCTGCTGACAAACATTAGCTGGAAAACTTACGAATCCCTGCTGAATGAGTTAACCCAACAGAGAGGAATTCGCCTGACTTACGATCGTGGAAATTTAGAAATTATGACTCCTTTAGCACCCCACGAAAAGTACAAAAAAATCTTGGGACGTTTTGTAGAAAGTGTGAGTGATGAATTGAATGTTGAAATTTGCAGTTTGGGTTCACTAACTTGCAGGCGCGAAGATTTGGCTCGCGGTTTGGAACCGGATCAGTGCTACTATATCCAAAATGAGGATGTGGTTTGGGACAAAGAACAAATCGATCTCAATCAAGATCCGCCGCCAGATTTAGTTGTGGAAATTGACGTGACTAGCAGTTCGATCGATCGACTTTCTTTATATGCAAGTTTAGGCGTACCGGAAGTTTGGCGCTACGACGGGAATCGTTTAATAATTTATCAGTTGGAAGCACAGGAATATACAGAAAGGGATGTGTCTCCGACTTTTCCTTTTTTGTCGCAATTTGAGATGCTGCGCTTTTTGGAATTGAGGAGGACTACAAAAGAAAATGCTTTAATTCGCTTGTTCCGGGAGTGGGTGAGGAGTCAAATTCAGCCAGGAGAGTGAAGGAGGGCGATTCCCTTCGGGATAGCTCCGCTCGCGCGTACTTTGGAGATGATATCCTATCGTCGTGTGAAACATAGGTGTGTAGCGAGGACTTCAGTCCGAGCGAGTTTTATGAAGACTTTCGTCAGCCCTACGAACTTAATTATAATTCTTGACGCGGGCATGATATTATTCGCCAGCCCAATCAGCGCGAAACTTCTCCACAACTCGATTTAACTCCACCGAATGAGATGCCTTAAATAAAATACGATCGCCCGGTGTGACAAACTCCATTAAATGCCTTGCTAAATCTTCGCGGGAATTCTCCCTCGCAATATCTTCTACCTGTACAAAAGGCAAACCCGCCGCACCTGCAGCCATCGCCGCCGCTTCTTCAAAATCAGCAAAAACAAACAAAGCATCCAGATGCAAATCTCGCGCCGCCCTTCCCACTTGTCGGTGAAATTCTATCGCCCTGTCGCCCAATTCCTTCATCGTTCCCAACACCGCAATCCGGCGCTTTCCTGGAGTATCTGCTAACAGTCTCAGCCCCGCCAACATCGACTCCAAACCAGCATTGTAAGTCTCATCCAGAATCACAATATCCTGCGGCAAATCGTAGCGGCGCGCCCGTCCCTCCGGTAACTGCACAGACAAACCTTGCTTTAAAACTTCGCAATCAATACCTAAAACTTTTCCTACCGCCAAAGCCGCCAAATAATTCACAGCATTGTGACGCCCCGGTAATGGCAGTGGCAACTCCATACCATCTAGAAGTATTGTATCATTATTTAGTAATTCCCCCCACAAATCCCCACCTTCTAACCCGTAAGTTAAAGTTTTTCCCGGCCAAACTTTCGCCGCACTTGCCATTAATCTATGATGATCGTGATTGAGAATGGCAATACTCTCAGCAGGCATTTCGGCTAACAACTCGCACTTAGCAACGGCTATCGCCTCTTCGGAACCCAATCGCCCAATATGCGCCGTTCCTACATTAGTAATCACCGCAATACTCGGCCGCGCTATTTGCGACAGCAGCGCAATTTCACCCAGGCCCCGCATCCCCATCTCAATTACAGCATAATTGTGTGACGACGAAAGCTCCAACAGAGTTTTTGGTACTCCAATTTCATTGTTGTAGTTATATTGAGTTTTAAGAACATTTCCCCTCGTTGACAAAACCGCCGCAATTAATTCTTTAACAGTAGTTTTACCGACAGAACCAGTAACAGCAACTATAGGTATACTGAATTGGTCGCGCCACCAGGCTGCGATCGACTGGTAAGCTTTTAAAGTATCGTCAACGCGCAACAGCGGAAAATCAGGCAATTCCTCTTGCCAATCCCGATCGACTATCGCCGCAATGGCCCCCAAATCCCTGGCTTTTGCCACAAATTGATGCCCGTCAAAATTATCTCCCCGCAGCGCCAAAAATACTTCGCCCCCCTCAAGAGTGCGCGTATCTGTGGCAATACCTGTCCCTAAAGCTGTCAAAACGCCCTCAGGCACAGCAGGCAAAGGTACAGTTAAAATTTCAGCAAGTTGGGCGATACTTACGCGACAAACCATAACCAGCACTCACATTTCAAATAATTATTTCACAGCTAATCCTACCTTCCCCGACCTCAAATTTAACTGACAGGGGTCTACTGACCAGGATTGACCTTGACAATCCTAATACTAAATCGTCAGCCAACCAAGAAATTATCCCGACCCACCCACAATCTTTACCAATACTTTACAAAGTCTCTAATGATTTAAGGCCTTGCTAATTACCAACAATTTATGTCATGCTGGTATTGGTAAATAGTTTAACTAAGCAAAAAAATTGAGCGGCTTAAGGTGCTGACAGCTTCTACCCCTAAGCCTCATCCGGCCAAAAGCTCGGTTGACTCAATTGTTGCACTTCAAGAGCCAATTTATTAAGCTAAGAGCGCTGAAAGCTCCTACCCCAGCCTCGGAGGGTTAATCCACAGTGAACGACTACAACAGACAAAGCCACGAACAAGAACAGCTACTTTACAACCACTGGCTGGAGTTGGTACAAGTAGAGCAGCCGGCCGAACTCATCAGCCGCTTTCGCACTTTGTTTATCGAGGGTACCGGATACCCCGATCGCTCCGTCGCCGACGCACTCGAAAAAATAGCAGCCTCTGAACAGGCCCAACAAGAATTCAAGTACGTCCTCAACCGCTGCTGTCACATCCTGATCAACCGCTGGCAAACTTACCCTAACAAGCAAGCAGCCATCCCTGAATTGATCGCTGTGTTTGAAGAACCGCCCAAAATTCTAGTGGGGTACAATCGAGCGCGGGGGCGAGCAGCCCTCCCCAAATTAGTAAATCAATTTACTGAAAGCGAACAGTACCTCACCCTCCAACGCTTAGCCAAAGTCATAAATCACAGCAATGAAGATAGCAGCAACAGCAAAACCCCAGCTACCCTTGCCCTGGGAACCTTAATTCCCCGCTACCCTTACCTTTACAAACACTGCCTCCTCAGCGACGACAGCACCTACGAACAGCAGAAAGTCATTAAAAAAATCCAAGCTCAAAAGCAGCAGCAATTTGAAGTCAACCTCTCGCAATACGTCGCTCACCAAGTGAGAAAAGCCCAAACAGCTCGCCGGGAAACCTCAATTACTTTCAACCGAAGTATACAGAATATACAAAACCCGACGCTGTTGAGCGACCCGGAACTGTTCTTTGCCCTCAAGCAATTTGTCGGAAAAGTAGAAGGAGCCGATACCTACAAACAGCTAGCGGACCGCTTCACGGCGAACGCCAGCACAACAGGCTCATACCGCTCCTTTAAAGACGACTTGTACGAATATCTGATTTCTTCTGTCAGCGACGATCGCTACGGCAAACGCCAATTTAACGAAAAATTGTATAAGCAACTACAAAAAACCTTTCCCCACAACGATTCTCAGAAGTTCAACGAATTTTTAATGATCAGAACTTGCAGCCAGTTATTAAACTTTTTAGTAGTAGAGAGTCCTGCGCGGCCCAACCACTTTGTCTTCATCGACCTGATCTCCAACCTCGGCCCCACCCAAACCACAGGTTTGCTGCTAAAGATCGTGCTAATTTGCGGCAAAGTTAAGCCCTATCTCGAAAAGCGGTTGGCAATTTTGTTCGGTCACTACGAATTTTCTACCCGAGAAGGGGTGGTGTGGTTAGTCAAAGCCCTGGAAAACGTGAACCTAGCTTTGACTACCAACTTTGGCAAGGTGGATGTATCTTTCCTGCTGTGACAGGGGGGGCCACAACTTTCTCTGCTTCCACAGCAGGCAAAACATCACACCGAGAAACCAGGTTGCCCAAAACCCTAAAAGTTTTACGTTTAATTAGAACTACTTAATTAACTGCTGAAACCTACTCATAAGACACTATTCTATGTTAAAGTACCAAGTGTGAATCAGATTCAGTTGCAGGCTTTGTTCATTGCTACAGAATTGTCTAAAAACTTGCCCTTCTGTATCGGCAGGGAACTCTCCGAAACTGAAATCTTCGCACTGTCTAAATTTTGGAGTTATTCCTCATGTCGATATACGTCGGTAACTTATCCTACCAAGTTACCCAAGAAGACATCACCACCGTCTTCGCCGAATACGGAACCGTTAAGCGAGTACATCTACCTACCGACAGAGAAACCAGTCGCCCCCGCGGCTTCGGTTTTGTAGAAATGTCAACAGATGCTGAAGAAGATGCAGCCATTAGTGCTCTCGACGGAGCAGAGTGGATGGGTCGCGACCTCAAAGTTAACAAAGCTAAGCCCCGCGAAGATGAAGGCCGGGGTGGTGGCAACCGGGGCGGCGGCGGTCCTGGAAAATTTGCTCGCGGAGGTGGAGGCGGAGGAGGACGTTATTAATTTCCTCATTAATTTCCTCGGATAAAGATTTGAGATTGGAGAGTTGAAATTGGCGATCGAGCTCACTAGCTCCGAACCACTTCCGGCCGTTCCGAAAAACCTATGCTCTTCAAGTTTCCATATCTACCGCATTAAATATACCAAAAAGCCAAGGGCCTAACCCTTGGCTTTTTGGTATGAGGGTTGACGGTATGACTCAAAAACGCGCTGGGCAAAGCCGTTACAGTGCCGTCAGGTTCTAATCGTCAGGTTCGATGCTGCTGCTCAATCCGTGATTATTGAGCGTTTCAGCGTAAAACTCAGCGTGTTCGAGAGCGCAAACAATCACGAGTCCCATCCCGTTAGTGTGGGCTTCCATCATCACATTCACAGCCTGTGGCTGAGTCAGACTCGGTACCGTCGCCATCAAAGTCTGCACCACGTACTCCATAGGATTGAAATCATCATTGTGCAGCAGAACGCGGTAGCGCGGTGCAAGCTTGCGGACTGTGGAAGACTTTTGAAGAATTTCGACAGACACTAATCTATACCTCCTGACTTGTAAAATGTTAAAATTTGTCAACTATCTTGAGCCGGATTGCTCCGCTGTGCAAGACTATCTCTCTTTCAGTTATTTTATTGAAATCTGAAACTTCAGACAAGGCAGTACCCTGGTCGATCGCGAGCTGTGAACCCCACACCAAACCCAGAGGGGTGTCCTGGCCCATCCGCAACCACCTTCCTAGCGCCATAATATTAGAAAGGCGAGATCGGTTAAAAATAACAAACTACTACCTGTTGAGTCTCCAGAACTGAGGGAACCTTATGTCAGGAACCTCAGCCTAAAGGCATGAGGCTTGAAGGAGAAATCTAACAAGCCGT
>JAUBOM010000188.1:0-9933 GCA_036700245.1 Microcoleus vaginatus BM001213989 | reverse complement strand
TTTTACTAACGAACATAAATTTGATTTCCCCAAAATACGTCAATATACTTACACACAGAAAATTATTTAGGATTGCTCTAGATATAGAAAATCATTAGGATTGCTATATGTGGAAAAGATGGTGTCCCAATAACTGGATATCTCTCTCAAAAGGACACCGTACCGATATAAGTTAGCACCATCCCCAAGCTACTTGCGGATCTCCCACTGCCATGCAATCACTGCCACAGTGGTACTGGTTGTACGAGGCGATCGCGAAAAGTTAAGTCTGCGGAATGATTTTCAGGGAAAATACTTGTAGTCGAGTTCATGATTGACCTCAGCAATTCTTACTAACAAAAAGTTATCAATTACCCCACTTAATCATCAACGAAACCCGTGGTTGCTCGGGTGAGGTGAATAAGTTTTATGCGTGACACTCGCCGCCCCACAATGTAATGCGAAGAGCTAGCATTTGTGATTTAAAATTCCCAAAAGTGTGAGACAGATCACACACCCTATTCCAACAGAATATATATTTAGATAGATGGCAAGAAAATAAGATACAATAGCTTGTAACCCTCTGTCGCAGCTTCCCCCTCCCACGATCTGCGATATAGTAATTTGTCTACTTACTGATAAAGGTTTCAGGCAATGATTCCAGAAAAAAATAGAGATGCCGACCTTGCTCAACGCCGACACACAGATATTGTGCTGGAAAAACTTCCTATAGAAGTTAAAGATTGGGCCCAAAGCTTGCCTTGGAACCAGCGGCGCTATGTCTTGTCCCTCTGCTACATATTGTGCGCATCTACTGCCGACTCGCAAGCAGAATTTTTAGATGATTACACAGCCGACGGTTTAGTCTCCAAAATGTTTGAAGATGTAGATACTCTCAACCGAGTCAAACAGTATTTAATCAGATTTCGAGTCAAAAAAGAATTAAACGAATCAGATTTAAGAAGCTACATCAAACAATTTTATATCCACTCAGCTCAACAAGCGTGCCGGAAAACTGACCAATATTTAGAATCTGCACTCCGCTTCGTCTTAAGTACAGAAGAACGCAATAATGTTTTCAACTACATTTTGGGCTTTGAATTTATTAAAATTGTGTTTCAAATGAGCTGGTTGCAACACGAAAGATTAGCGAGACTGCAAAAAAATCAGTCGCAGTTTATTGAAACCTATATCAAGCCGATTCAATACGTACACAAAATTAATGGCATAATTGTGCCGAAAGATGAGAGAATCTTTTTTGCCAGACGCGCCTATTACGTTAAAAAGCCTAAGATTTCTTACAAAAAAATTATGGAGTTAATCATGGCAACTTTTACTACAGAAATGGTTACTCACTGCGGATTTGACATCAGCCTCCACACTCAATCTCTGTGCTTTGACTGGGATTACATTTATGTTCCTGAACCAGAAGAAGAAAGATTTCCGGCGTTGCATAATTAAAGGATGATATTGAGGTTAAGCAGTATGGAATGTCCAGACTGCTTGCTCGACGAGAACCAGTAATAATAGACATAAAAGAGGCAAGCTTTCATTACCTCTGCCGCAGTTGTGGTCGCCCCGTGAAAGTTTCTCTACCGACAACCAATCGTGGCTATAGCGATAAACTCAAACGTGAATGTCTTAAAATCTATGTCAAGGGCATGGGTATGGGAGCAATTGAGCGCGGTCATTGCGTGTTCATTATACAACCATTATTACTTGGCTAAAAGCAGTGGAAAAACTGTTGCCAGATGCCTATACACGTGAACAAATTGCTGATGTCGGCTCCAGGCGATAAGGTAGAAGCCTTTATCGACTAAAAAAAACTTGTATCTGGCTGTGAAAAGCGGTAGACTATTTTCGCTTCTGGCATCTTGGCGATCTTCTTTGGAGATGGTAGTGCTGTTACTTTCCAGCCTTTATGGGCAATTGTTAGTAATTGGCATTGTTATTTTTACGTCACTGATGGATGGTCGGTTTATCTTTGTTTCATTCCTAATGGCGACCCGATTGTGAGCCAAATTTATATGACCAGAGTACAAGGAGAGAACAGGCGCGGCAGTCATTATTTAGCTCGTCTACACCGCAAAACTTTATGCTATTCCAAGTAAGCGAGAAATGCTGGCTCACTCGAAGAGTCTATTAATTCATTACCTGATGTTTGGTGATGTCCCTGTACCGGATCGCTTCATCCCTTAATTCAGAAATGCCAGATTTCCTACTGACTTGCAATTTATTCATTGACTTTACGCAGTAAGGTGCGCACGGAGCGGTACACTCTACGTTGCTTTTTTCTCTTTACTTTTAGTTTTGCGTTACGCAAAGGAGAGTTGTTCTAGGCATTGGGGTTCTAGTCTGCTGCTTCAAACTTAGTTTTTCAGCCGGATTTGATATAAAATAGGATGGCTGGATCAATTAACCTTCCGCTTGCATTTCTTCAATTTCAAACCAGCTAACTATCACTCCTGCTAGCGGAATAGCGAGAAATATGCCTAAAAGTCCTGCTGCTCTCGCGCCTACTAACAGTGCAAAAAACACCACTACCGGATTGAGGTTAAGGGAATTTTGCATGAGTCTCGGATGAATAAAGTTGTCTTGAATTTGCTGCAAAACAATGCAAACTGCCAAGACTTTTAAAGCTAGCCACACATTTTGAGACAATACAATAAAAGACACTAAGCTAATTCCCAGCGTCGCTCCGATTCCCGGAACTAAATCAAACAATCCGATAATAAATGCTAAAACTAAAGGAAATCTCACATCTAACAGCAGGAAAATTACAAAGCTTGCTGTTGTCAAAAATAACATTAACAGAATTTGTGCCTGAAAAAATCCCAAAAAGTTTCGCTCTATTGTTAAACTTAAACGCCTGTGCAGGTGTCGAGGTATAAATTTGAGAACCAACACCCACAGCCTCTCTCCATCAAGTAACATGAAAGAGGCTACCACCATAATTAATATTAAATTCAATAAATTGGTTAAAAATACTTGTAAAAAAGCAATACTCGAAACAACTCCAGCCAAAGCTTGATTTCGCAGTTGTTCCTCAATAACTCGCAGGTTAACTTGTAGGTTTCTCGCCCGCAGGAATGCTTCGATGCGCTCGGACAGAGGCGCCAGAGCATTCACAAATTCAGTCAGGCTGTCAATTAATTGCTGCCCTTGAGATAAAAGAGTGACGCCTACGGTGACGGTGAGACCGCCAACAACTAAAATGGTGAGCAAGACAACGAAGGCGACAGCTAAACTTCGCGGTAAAAATCTCTGGAGAGCCCGCACCGGATAGTTGAGCAAAAAAGCCACGAGTGCAGCAATCGTGAAAACCGCGACGGCAGTTTCAAAGTAAGCTAAAAGTTGCAGTCCAGCCCAACCTGAAGCAAATAAAAGCAAAAACCGAACTAAGGCTAAATTGCTTAGCATATTCCAAAAGTTGGGAGTTTTTTTTTCTGGCTCTTTCACAGGGATTTCTAGGGGTTAATAATATCTCAAAAATATTGCAGATATATCTTTTAGAATCGCACTAAAGATATATCTGCGGCTATCCCCCTCAAGGCAGAAAACAGATGTCGAAGGAGGAAGGAAGAGGGCAGAAGGAAGAAGCTAGAAGGAAGGCAGTAGGCAGTGCTTTCTAACTTCTATCTGAGGCAGGGGTGGCTTCTCTTCACCATGCGTGCGATGGCGAAGGCCGAATGAAACACGCCCGCGATCGAACAAACAGCCTTTCTGAGTCTAAAACCGCCTCGGAAACTCTTTGCGATGGCAGTATTTGTCGTGCCAGCCCGATCGCAACTAACACACAAACGCTCAAACAAGCTAGTGCCGAAAAACCCGGTTTCAGTGCCATTGGCGAAAAATTTCAACTCTGCCTCGTGGAAAATAGTATGAACAGGTCAATTTTTGGGATACTAGAAACTAGCACTCAACTTAGCTGAGGAACAAACGTGCTGCTATCAAAAGGCTTTGAAGTAGAAATGTATACTGGCACTCCCCAAGGTGAGGTTGTCGGTCTCTCCGATCGCATAGTTGCCGATCTAGAGGGATTTGTGCGGGAGCCTGATAGCCGCAATGTGGAGTACACGACCGCCCCGCTGTCGAGCTACGATCGCCTGCTGTGCGCTTTAGTCAAGCCGCGAGTCCGGCTGCGCGAGTATCTCAAACAATTGGGCGACTATACCTTGCTGCCGGGAAGTACCTTGTCTCTCGGGGGGAGCGATCGATTTTACCGATCCGATCCCAACAACCCCTACCACACCTACATAGAACAAACCTACGGCACCAAAGTCGTCACCGCCAGCATTCACATCAACATCGGCATCTCTCAACCAGAACTGCTGATGCGCGCCATCCGCCTCGTCCGCGTCGAAGCACCGCTGTACCTTGCCTTGAGCGCCTCTTCCCCCTTCCTCGACGGCGAAGTCACGGGCTATCATTCCACTAGGTGGGGTTTGTTTCCCAAAACTCCCCCCATCGTCCCCCTGTTTGAAAGTCACAGACATTACATCCAGTGGACTGAAGAACAGCTAGAACTCGGCACCATGCAAAACGTCCGCCATTTGTGGTCTGCAGTGCGGCCCAATGGCGATCGCCGCCCCTACTGTCTCAACCGCCTCGAACTGAGAATTTGCGACCTCGAAGTCAATCCTCTGGCTTTGTTGGCCATCACTGCCTTACTAGAAGCTCGCATTTGGCAGATGATGGAAGACCCCAGCTTAGACCCGTTAGAACTCAGCACCTTACCGGCGGCCACCCGCAACGAAGACTTAGTTGCCCTCACAGACGCCAACGAAATTGCTGCATCCGGGAAAAGTTTGGATGCCGAACTCACCCACTGGCAAGACGGCAGAACTATTCTGGCACGAGATTGGATTGAGGAAATTTACCGAGAAGTCTGGCCTATAGCCAAAAAACGAGGCTTTAGCTGCTTTCTCTCGCCGCTCAAAAAGATTCTCCGGGAAGGCAACACCGCCCAGCAGTGGTTGAAGCTGCACGAGGGCGGTTCGGACACCCGCAGTATTATTCTGCAAGGGATTAATGGCATGGCTCACCAAGAATGGGAGCTCGAAGACAACTTGTGCGCCCAGTTAGTTGCCTGAAGTACCCGTCGTTATTATAACGGGGGCTTTCACTAGCCCCCTGAGTATGCGTACTCAGCCAATAATACAAATAGCCGGAACCTCCCGCGAAAAAGTTGCAGAGCGCCGCCCTTAAAACAAATCAGAATATTTAATCAATGGAGCTCGACAAAGGTTATAAATAAAAGCTATAAGGTATATCTACCTTTGGGTAGTTGGATAAATTTCCCACTTTCTGTATTTTTTGCTTTTTATTAGCTTCATGCCCCAACTTGTCTTGATTCACCCGCAAATCCCCCCGAATACTGGCAATATCGCCCGAACTTGCGCTGCCACAGGCACGGAACTGCATTTAGTGGGCCCACTGGGGTTTGAAATTAGCGATCGCTACCTGAAACGGGCCGGCTTAGATTACTGGCCCTACGTCAATCTCCACTGCCACGAAGACTTAGCGGCTTTTCAGGCTTGTCGGCAGCAGCGCGGGGGACGAACGATCGGATTCAGCACTGGCGGGCGATGCAGTTACGCGCAATTCCAATTTCAGCCCAGCGACTGGCTGATGTTTGGCTCGGAAACTGTAGGCATTCCCCAATTCGTCTTAGATTCCTGCGACGCCACAGTTTTTATTCCTATGAGCCAGCCTGGAGTCAGGAGTTTGAACCTCTCCGTCAGTGCCGCTGTAGGTTTATTTGAGGCTAAACGACAGTTGGGAGAGCTGGGATCGATCATTATCAACACATAAATATATAGATATTTAATAGCTGCCGGAGGCTGCCAAATCTCCATTTAAGTATAAGAAATTTGTATCAAAGCGGTGAAAATCTCGCTAGCCGAGATTAATATATTTTATTGATGCAAAAACAAATTGTTATCAGCAACACCAAATTACTCGCAAGATGATTCAGCAACAAAAACAGAGGATTTTAGCGCTCTAGGGCGTGAGCGAGCACCAGCTTGGGTCAGAACACTATATCTAGTAAATATACGGTTGTAGCCTGTCCGGAAATTAGCATACAGTCGGATAATAGGTAAGAGTTCAGAGCCTTACGAGAACGAAGATTTTATGTATTCGTTCTAGCTATTGCGGTGTAAGGCTTTTGGGGTTAATTGCAGCAGCTTAGACCGATAATTTCAAAATTTTTGACGGTTTGAGCTTGTCTAAATTAAAAAAGCAAGGTAATCTGGCCTAAGCATGATAGCTGTCAACAATCAGAATATTTTTGCTTGTTGATTTAAATTCAGCGTCATGCGATCCCCTTGAGTGTTTCCAAGGACAGTTAGCGCTTCTCAGTAGGAGGTCGTTTTTTTGAAACGAACATATCCCCAAATTAAGCCTGTTCAGGCTAGTGAAATCGACAGAGACGGTTCTGCGGAACCGTCCAAACAGACAACGCTCAGCACAGGCAGAGTTCGCTCTCTCGCCACGATCGGGCTGGCAATATCGGTAGGTGCTTCTGGCATCCTGCTACCGAGAAATGGAGACAGCGCTCGCGCGTCTGAACTCGCACCGACATCAGAATCCACCGCTGAAGTACAGCCAGTATCGGCCAACGGACCCGCTACCTCCGCACAAGTTGACGGTTCCCGGGCCCAACAGCCCGGATCACCTTCTGACCAGGTGGCGCTTAAGGTGCAGCAGGGGCAAAGCCTTTGGGAGCTTTCTCGGGATTATGAAGTTGAACCGTTGGCACTAGCAACTGCCAACGACATCAAACCCGATATCATACTCGAAGTAGGCCAAGAGCTCACAGTTCCTCTGGCTCCGGGAGCGGCGCCACAACAGAACGCCGCCGATACCGCCTTGGCTTCGCTAGAGTTCGCAGCGGCGGTCGATCCCGAAGAAAAGTTAAATCTGACTGGCTCCGAGCCGTTGGAGAGTGCTGCCATGACAGCGCTGCCATCGACTGCAGCGACCCCGCTTGTCACGACGGTACCGGAACAAGGTTCGATCGACATCCCGAACGCAGAGGGGGCGATCGACAGTTTGAAAAAACAGGAAAACCGCACCACAGAATCGGGTCGAACCCTGTTAGGGTCTGAGGGGGAAGCAAATTTATCTACACCTGCGGCATCTTTGCCGGAGTCAGCACCGACGCTGGCATCCCCGGGCTCTGCAACAGAGACAACTATTCTTGACCTCGGGACCACACCTGTAATTCCCAATGCCGGGGTCGGTCAAGCAGCATCGCCCGATCGAGCATTCGAGTCAATTGAACAGTCTCTGGCAACACCCAGTTTGCCCTCGGCTGTGCTAGTCCCCCCAGCGGGAAGTACCGCCCGGCCGGCTGAGGTACTCTACAGCGTGCGTCCGGGAGATACGCTAGATGCGATCGCCAAAGGTCACGGCGTATCACCCAAAGAGCTGATCTCGGTCAACAAGCTCGGCAACCCTAACTTGCTGAATGTTAATCAACGGCTGAAAATTCCCCAAGTAGGGTCAAATAATCCAGCGGTGCAGGCGGCAGCCTCTTATTCGGCCTCCAACTCTACATCTGTCTGGTCGGCGACTTCGGTTCCCGCATCTTTGAACCCCAGCTCGTCTACCTCGGAAATAGCCAGTGCTGGCGTTGCAGCACCCGCGCCCACAGTCCCGGTTGTCTCTCCCCTGGCGAACTTGGAAGGCCTGAACAATATTTCAGCGCCGATGGTTCCCCAAGTTAACAGCATTCCGCTAACTCAAGTTTCCCAAACCATTAGCGACCCCGGGAATCTGAATCTTCAAGGCGAACCAACATTTACAGGTGCAGTTGATACCAGTGCCCTGCCTGGGCCAGCCAGTGCAACTGCTACCGCCATCGCTACGGAAGAATACCCGCAGCCGATCGGCTTCGTGCCAAATGCTAGCGCCCAGGGTTTAAATGCCGATCCAACTAGCGCTTTACCAGAGTCGAATTCGGAGGCTCTCCCCACCGCAGAAGCTCTCAACCCTTATTCCGAACGCTTGAGGGCAGAAGTGGTCAGGCTGCGAGAGGAATATCGTGCCTCGCGCAATTCGATCGGGGCAAATGCGGTGTCGCTGGCTCCAACTGACAGACCGGAGGCGCCAAGAGTCTCGAGCAACCAGTCTGAGGAGCTCCCAAGTGTCAATCCCTATCTCTACACCCCCGACTATACTGAGGCGGTGCAGAATGAAATCAGCAGACCGCCATCGAGAGCTTGGTCCGAGCAGGTTCAGAAGCAGCAGCAAGAGCGTTTGGACCCCGCTCGCGCAGCGGAACAGCAACCGATAAACCTGACTCCGACAAGTGCTCAGGAACAGCCTGTGGTGGCAACAGCTCCTTTGGGAGCCGATGGTTACGACCCCCTGAGCAACCCGTCTTTGGGACGCATGGTTTCTCCGGAACTGCCTCCGCTTTCCAACCCTGATACTTATCTGCCTAACGGCAAACAACAGTCGGCTAACGGGTTTATTTGGCCGTCTAAGGGCGTTCTTACTTCTGGCTACGGTTGGCGCTGGGGACGGATGCACAAGGGAATTGATATTGCAGGGCCGATCGGCACGCCAATTGTGGCAGCATCTGACGGGGTGGTTACCTATGCTCAGTGGAATGACGGCGGCTACGGGTATCTGGTGGAAATTACCCATCCAGACGGTACTGAGACTGTCTATGCCCACAACAGCCGCATTTTGGTGCAAAAGGGTCAGAGAGTCGCTCAAGGGGAACAGATTTCAGAAATGGGCAGCACCGGCTTTAGTACCGGGCCGCACTTGCACTTTGAAATTCATCCCGCAGGACAGGGTGCTATCAATCCAATGGCTTTTCTGCCCGACGATGCGTCCAGCGCTTCTCGGTAACGACTGGTCGGAAGTTATGGGTTTTGAATGATTACCAAAACTCATAACTTTTACTAGAAGTTATTAGAAATTCGGTTGTTTGAAAAGAAGACATAGCTCGTCCTACCGTGTTATGATAGTAAATCGTGAAGTAGATTTGGCTCAGTGGCGCAGTGGTTAGCGCAGGGGACTCATAAGCCCAAGGTCGCAGGTTCAAATCCCGCCTGAGCCATTATTTAATCAAAAAAACCGCGCTCTCAATGTTGAGAGCGTGTTTTTTTGATTTCTCAAGAAGATACTTGTAGTCGTTATGAGTATGATATATTTGTAACAGTTCGTAAAAAAGGAAAAAAAATCTATGACCAGTGAATGCCTCCGGGTTGGTCAAGCTGCCCCTGATTTCGCAGCAACAGCCGTAGTTGATCAGGAATTCAAGACAGTTAAACTGTCCGACTATAAAGGCAAAAAGTATGTAGTCCTGTTCTTCTACCCCTTGGACTTCACCTTTGTGTGCCCGACTGAGATTACAGCATTTAGCGATCGCTTCGAGGACTTCAAGAAAATCGATACCGAAATCCTCGGCGTATCCGTTGACAGCGAATTCTCTCACCTCGCTTGGATACAAACAGACCGCAAATCAGGCGGTGTCGGCGACCTTAACTATCCCTTAGTTGCTGACCTCAAAAAAACAATTAGTTCTGACTACAACGTCCTCGACCCAGAAGCAGGCATTGCCCTCAGAGGTCTGTTCATCATCGACAAAGAAGGCATCATCCAACACTCTACTATCAACAATCTTGCCTTCGGCCGCAACGTGGACGAAACCCTCCGCACTCTGCAAGCTATCCAACACGTCCAGTCTCACCCCGATGAAGTTTGTCCCGCCGGCTGGCAGCCCGGTGACAAGACTATGACTCCCGATCCGGTCAAGTCTAAGGTATTCTTTGCTGCAGTTTAAGCACATTATATTTTTAGGGACACGGCGCTGCCGTGTCCGTACCCGCAGAGGCATTTATCGAAAAATTGGGTCTAAAACCTCCCGCCTCTAGGGTGACTTTACTTTTGTTTCACTTTAGCTTACCATAGCAAATATAGTTTGGTAAGTGC
>JAUBOM010000367.1:0-1494 GCA_036700245.1 Microcoleus vaginatus BM001213989 | reverse complement strand
AAAATACAAAATAAAGGTAACTTAGTTAATGCAATTTAGATGTCGAACAGCTTATTTCGTTCCGCCGCTCGTGCTTATGGTTCAAGGGTGGTGGCTGTGGTACTGACTGGCTATCTCGATGATGGCACGGTGGGATTACAGGCAGTCAAGAAACGGGGCGGAGTGGCGATCGTCCAAGATCCAAAAGAAGCAGAATACCCCAGTATGCCAAAGAGTGCCTTGCGATATGTCAAGGTCGATCGCTGCCTGCCACTGGCAGAAATCCCACACCTGCTAGTGCAGTTATCAAAGCAACCAGCCACCGAGCAAGAGGCCTACCCCATGACCGAAGAGATCGAAATTGAATCTAACATTGCTCAACAGCAAATGAATACTAAGGAGCTTTTAGAGAATGTAGAAGCAATCGGGACTCGGACAACTTACACCTGCCCTGAATGCAACGGCAGCATCTGGCAAGTTAACAACTCAGAGCCCCTGCGGTTTCGCTGTCACACGGGGCACTCCTTTACGGCTGATACATTTCTGGCAGAGCAAACTCAGAATTTGGAGAAAGCCTTATGGTCGGCAGCTCGAATAATGGAGGAAAAGGTCATATTTTTCCGTCAAATGTCTGAGCGAATGGGAAATTACAATTTACAAAGTGCGGCAGCAAAATACGAAGATCACGCCAAAAACCTGGATGCCGAAGTATCAC
This sequence comes from Microcoleus vaginatus BM001213989, assembly GCA_036700245.1. Lineage (GTDB taxonomy): Bacteria > Cyanobacteriota > Cyanobacteriia > Cyanobacteriales > Microcoleaceae > Microcoleus. The sequence goes on along the minus strand of JAUBOM010000367.1, from coordinate 800 downwards.
TGATTCGAGACATAATTCTCAACGGCTTTGCCATCAAACAAAACATTGCCGAAACAGATGAAGAGGAGCCACATTAACTCAACCTCGATAAAGTTTTCTTTCCACCCAGCAATACGCTTAACGAGTGTTTTACAGCAGCGTAAAAATTTACTCGTCAAGGCGCTGCACTTATTACTTTAGACAACTGAGAAAGGTGACGGTAATGTTCTAAACGTATAGTATATTTTGATATACCGTAGTTGATTTATTACTCGATTTATCCAACTTTGAATTGCTGGAAATCTGGTTAAATCAAATCCGCCTTCGCCCGCAACGTGAGTGTAAGCAAATAAACCGATGTCAGCAATAGTATAGCGATCGCCTGTAAAAAAAGCATGGTTTGCCAAATGCTGTTCCATCACCCCCAAAGCACCATAACCCGGTGCTTGTTTTTGTTTAAGTGCTTCCTGATATTCTTGTGCTTTCCCCGTCAAATACCAAAAACGAGAAGTAGCAATAAAAGGTTCGTGACTGTACTGCTCAAAAAATAACCGCTGCATAACTTGAGCGCGTTCAAATTTATCACTGGAAAAAACCTCTGTTCCTTCACTCAAATAAAACATAATTGCATTTGATTCAAATAGAAATTCATCCGGTTCTATTTCTCAAACAGGAAGACGCCCGTTAGGAGGGTTCAGCAAAAACTCAGTTATTCGACTTTATCATTTGAAAATATCAATTTCGCTTCCCGCAAGTGAAATATAGAAATCCTAAATCATTTGTGAATTTCTTACTCCCTCCCCGCGGGTTCGGGGAGGGTT
>JAUBOM010000187.1:0-10034 GCA_036700245.1 Microcoleus vaginatus BM001213989 | reverse complement strand
TTTCTTGTTCCGGCGTTGGGTAGAATCGATAGCTGAAGGCTTTTAGTGTCATGCTTACCTTAAGTACGCTATTTCACATACTAGTATGTCTTGTGTGAAATGGTATATCTTAACAAAAATTCATGTAAATCCGTCCTAAAAGGACGGGGTTTGATCCCTCCGCTTCGCTCCGCCCATTTTTTCTGATGATTTTCATCAGAAAAAATGGGTAGAAACCCCCTGCTTTGATCATCGGCTTTATATTTTTGATTTACTACCGCCTTGGGATTGGTTAACGGGAGTGTACTTTTGTATTGCACTTTCAACGGGAAAATTACCGCTTCAAATCTTCCAATCCTGTACGCATAGTATTTTGCTCAATTGAGCCTCCCATTTCTGGGGTAATGTTAGCTTCGACAATGTTTCGAGAGCTTGTTAAACCTGCAACACTGTTGAGCGTGACCTTAGAACTGTTTAATTGCAGATGACAGAGCACAGGGGACTAGCTAGGCATCCACAGGGTGTCGTGACTCTCAAAACGTAGGCAATTAAGCCTTAGTCTGGTCAGTACGGCTTGCCAGATTTCTCTTGCAAGCCCCGTGTCTTTAGACCGGGGTTACTGACCGGGTTTCGTTTGACGGGCGACCCTTTGCTACATTAAGTTGGATTAAGAGTGAGCGAGCCAAAGCGCTATTCTTAATCTATCATTTCTCAGACCGAAAGCAATTTTGAAGAATTGTTATCGGTAGCGCTCGCTACCCAGGGTTAAACTTGCCTCCCAAGATTACTGAGACTCGCGGATAATAATTAATTAAGAGCTGATAGCTGACGGCTGACCCAAAAATTTTAGATTTTCGTTCTAGTTAAAAATAATCAGGAGTGCTTTTTAAGCAAGGAGGATTTTATGCGTGCAGTGCTGATGGCTGGGGGGTCAGGAACGAGGCTCAGACCTCTGACGTGCGATTTGCCCAAACCGATGGTGCCGATTCTCAATCGCCCGATCGCAGAACACATTATCAATTTGCTAAAAAGGCATCAGATTACGGAAATTATTGCAACGCTGCATTACCTTCCCGATGTCATGCGCGAATATTTTACTGACGGGGCAGACTTTGGCGTTCAAATGACTTACGCTGTGGAGGAAGACCAACCGCTGGGTACGGCTGGTTGCGTAAAAAATATTGCTGAATTGCTCGATCGAACTTTTCTGGTCATCAGCGGCGATAGCATCACAGACTTCGACTTGACGGAAGCTCTGAAATTTCACCGCAGCAAGCAATCCAAAGCCACGTTAATTTTAACTCGCGTTCCCAATCCGATGGAATTCGGGGTGGTGATTACCGAGGAAGATTACCGCATCAGCCGCTTTCTGGAAAAGCCTTCTAGCAGCGAAATTTTCTCCGATACCGTCAATACCGGCACCTACATTTTAGAACCGTCCGTATTGGACTACCTGCCTGCAAATAAAGAGTGCGACTTCTCGAAAGACTTGTTTCCCTTGCTGCTGGAAAAAAACGAGCCGATGTACGGTTACATCGCCGAGGGTTACTGGTGCGATGTCGGCCAGCTTGATGTTTACCGGGAATCTCAGTACGACGCGCTGCGGGGAAAGGTCAAACTGGATTTGAACTACTACAACCAAGTTCGATCGGGACTTTGGGTAGGTCAGAATACTTTTATTGACGATAGCGCGATCATCGAAGTACCGGCCATGATCGGCAACAATTGTCGGATCGGAGCCCGAGTTAAAATCGATGCCGGTACGGTGCTCGGAGATAACGTGACAGTCGGGGCCGATGCCAACCTCAAACGTCCCATCGTCTGGAACGGAGCAATTGTCGGCGAAGACGCTCACCTTAGGGCCTGCGTGATTTGCCGCAGCAGCCGCGTAGACAGGCGCGCTCATGTATTGGAAGGTGCGATCGTCGGTTCGATGTCGATCGTGGGAGAAGAAGCGCAAGTGGGGCCAAGCGTGCGCGTCTGGCCGAGCAAAAATATTGAATCCGGCGCTCTGTTAAATCAAAATTTAATCTGGGGAGAACAAGCTAAGCGGAATTTGTTCGGTCAGCGTGGCGTTCAAGGACTGGCAAATGTGGATGTTACCCCGGAATTCGCGGTGAAATTGGGCGCTGCTTACGGCTCGACTTTGAAACCCGGAACTTCGGTATCGGTTTCTCGCGACCAGCGGAGCATTTCGCGGATGGTTTCGAGGTCTTTGATTGCGGGTTTGATGTCGGTGGGAATTAATGTGGTCAATTTGGAATCGACGGCGATTCCGATCGCGCGCACGGTTTCGTCTACGCTGTCGATTGCTGGCGGCATTCACGTTCGCATTTCGCCCGATCGCTCGGACCACATTTTAATTGAATTCTTCGATATCAAAGGCATTAATATTACTAAAGGGGCTGAGAAAAAAATCGAGGGGGCTTATTTTAAGGAAGATTTGCGGCGGGCTCTAATTCCGGAAATTGGAGAGATGTCGTACTTTAACCAAGCTCTCGACGTTTACAACCGCATTTTTGAGCGGCAGATGAATGTTGAGGCAATACGCTACAGCAATACTAAGGTGGTAATCGATTACGTTTACGCAGTTTCCGGAGCAATTCTGCCACAAATGCTCGCCAAGTTCGGCTGCGATGCGGTGGTGCTCAATGCCAGTCTCAAGCAGACTTCTCTGAGCAACGGGGAACGGGAATATTTGCTTGACCAACTCGGCCGGGTGGTGAAAGCACTCAGCGCTAATTTTGGAGTGCAGGTGTCGGCTAACGGCGAACAACTCATTTTGGTAGATGAGTCTGGGATAGCGATTCGCGGGGAAATGCTGACGGCGTTGATGGTAAATTTGATGCTGACTTCTAATCCTAAAGGTACAGTAGTAGTGCCGGTGCATGCGTCTTCTGCAGTGGAGGCGATCGCCCGCCGCTATCAAAGCAAGGTAATCCGCACTAAGGCGAACCCAACTGCTTTGATGGAAGCTGCTAATAGGAACCCGAATGTGGTTTTGGGCGGCAGCGGCCTTATGGGTTTTATTTTCCCGCAATTGCATCCCGGATTTGACGGGATGTTCTGCATTGCTAAAGTGATAGAAATGATGACGATTCAGGAGCGATCGCTCGGACAGATCAAAGCCGAACTTCCCCGCGTCACCCACCGCAGTTACAGCGTGCGCTGTCCTTGGACTATCAAGGGTTCGCTGATGCGACATTTAGTAGAAACTCATTCGCCCGATCGTTTAGAATTAATAGATGGAGTGAAGATTTTTAACTACAGCGACGACAATTGGGTATTAGTCTTGCCCGATGCGAGCGAACCGATCGTTCATATCTTCGCCAACAGTGATGACCGAGATTGGGTATCTGAAACTTTGAAGGAGTACCGCAGCCTAGTTCACGATTTTGTCAGCCAAACTGAGGCGGCGGTTCGCCAAGATAAATTTGGTAATGGGTAATGGGTAATCGGTAATCGGTAATCGGTAAGCCGTGACAACTAATAGCGATAGAGCGCAGAAACATCAATAATTCCCAATTCCCAATTCCCAATTCCCAATTCCCAATTCCCAATAGCAAGACACGCCAGTGACGGGTAAGCAGATAGCTGTTTTGTTCCTTGTTCCTTGTTCCTTGTTCCTTGTTCCTTGTTCCTTCTTCATCCAATTCCCAATTACGCACAGATAACAGATGAATAGCTGCATTTTGATGGCGGAAATAATTCAACAACCGCAACTCCGTTATACTCCTGACAATCAACTTCAAATCGCTGAGATGCTGGTGCAGTTTCCAGGCCCAAAACCTGAAGATCCGCCCGAACATTTGAAAGTGATAGGATGGGGAAATTTTGCTCAAGAAATTCACGAGAAATATCACGAGGGCGATCGCGTGATTATTGAGGGGCGGCTCAGCATGAATACGATCGAAAGAGATGGTATTAAAGAAAAGCGCGCTGAACTGACAGCTCAAAGGATTTACAGTGTCGGTGGCGATGAAATGAGTGTTGCTCCCCCAGCTAGAACTGCCCCCCAACCGGCTCAAATTCGCGACAGCGCGCCGGCTAATGTGCCTAGCAATGTAGTGCCTTTAGGTTCGCGAAACCGCAGTCCTAACAGCGCTCCAGGCGGCGCTAACCGCACGTCTAGTTCGGATTGGAACTCGCATCAGTCTTCAAATCCTGAGTCCGATCGCCAGTCGGGTTCGTCTAACGAAGCTGACAATCCAGATTTCGACCCGATTCCATTTTAAAAATTAGGGTGCATCACTTTACAACTGCACTGTTCGATCGAAAGTGACGCACCTTAATTTAAGAGCGATCGCACTTCAGGAAAAAAAGGGCGATCCTCTTCGAGGGCTGCGCTAACGAATTTGGTCCAACTACGAGCTAAATTGCAAATTTTACAGCTCGATCGTCACAATTTTTTTCTTGCTTTTTTCGTCGCGCAGCACGACTGTATTGTAGGGTGATGTATCGGTTCCCAGCGGAATTGGCAGCTTAAAGCTATCGCTCTTATGCTTAAGTGGGCCTAAATCAATGCCTTTCGTTATATTGCCATCTGTTCCCAGATAAGCGGTAAGTTCGCCTTTATAATCTTCAATCAAAAAGTCTCTGAAGAAAACGACTTCCCCACCCTCCTCGGCATCGATAGCAAGGATGACCGTACCGCTAAATGTTGCGCCTTTTTGTTCTTCATCAACCGTCGCCATTTTTATTTCCGAGGGGTCTTGACCGGACATATCTGCCATAACTTTTTTCTCCAGAGCGGAGCGCAATAATTAACAAGAATCTTACCTGACGCTAGGGGCGATCGCAAGACTCTTAGGACGTATTTCTGCATCGGTCTTCCTTCTCTCTAAGGTTAGAGAAGCCCGCGATCGCGCATCATACCCCCAAGTCTCGCAAACACCGCCGCGTTAATTCGATTCGATATTTAGCATCCTTAGTCTGGAGTTTTTAAGCGATTGGGTGGAGAATTAAGCCTGAGGTTTGTGATAATTTAAGAGCGATCGCGCTTGGCTGAATAAAGGGCGATCGCCCTTAAATTATTCTTTCCAGTAACGGGTTAAAATCCGCATTACTTCACCGGAGATCGGGGACGGTAAAGGCGGGCTCCATTCACCAACTTCTGCAAAACCTAAAACGTGCAGCAGATTGATGAGGCTTTCGACTCCTTTGGGAATCCCGCAAATCAACAATCGGATCGGTTGCTTGCCGGTGGGTGCGTCGGGAATTTCTTCGCGCAGGAGTTCGGGAACTGACTTTGGCTGTGATATCATGAGTTTTAACTACAAAATAGTCGGATAGCGATCGCCCTTGAGTTTTCGAGGCAAAGGGGCGATCGCTTTTCCGTTTGGACATTCTGAGTATAGGTCATTTTCCCAACTTAGTCAACTGCCAACCTCAAATAATTTACCGTAGCGGTTAATTAAAGGATAGTGAAGGTTGCGGGATGGTAACATCAGCTTGCAAAGTCCAGGCTATTAATTGAGCATCAACAGTGGTCATCCGTTGGAAATTGGCAGTTGTAATGGCCGAGCGAAATATCAGCAATAAAGAGTTGGCTGCTTTGGTGGGAATGCACCCAACTTCCTTTTCTAGACTCAAAACCCGCCGCCGGCTGACAAGAATTGATGAAACAACTCTTGATGCTTTGTGCAAAGCACTAAACTGCCAACCGGGAGATTTAATGGTGTATGAGGAAGAAAATTCCGATCGCACTTAAAAAACCGACTGCGATCGAATGTGTAGGGTTGACAGCGACACACCCTACACATTCGATCGCACAATTTCCACTGCAAAAACGCGAGCAAACTCAGCGACAAGGATCGATCGCACTCGATCGACCTCAATTCCCGGGATAAACTGCTCTAAACTCCCAACAGGTTTATCGGGAATCCCGCAAGGTACAATTTGCCCAAAACCTGCCAGATCCGGACAAACATTTAAAGCAAAACCGTGCATCGTAATCCAGCGGCTGACTTTAATGCCGATCGCACCTACCTTGCACCCATCCACCCAAACTCCAGTCATACCGGGAACCCGCGAACCCTTCAACCCGCAAACTTCCAACACCCCCAGCAGCACTTCCTCCAACTGCCGCAAATACCAGTGCAAATCTTGTTGGTGACGGCGCAAATTTAAAATCGGATAGCCCACCAATTGGCCAGGACAGTGGTAAGTCACCTCGCCGCCCCGCTCAACTCGGTGCAGTTCCGGCCCAGTTTGACCCGGGTCAAATTTCAGAAATTCCAGCTTTGCTCCCATTCCCAAAGTGTAAACCGGCGGATGTTCCAGCAAAATCAGAACATCAGGCAAATCAGGCTTGTCGCGGCGTTCTTGCACAAGTTTTTGCTGGATTTCCCAAGCTTGGGAGTAGGGAACAAGTCCCCAATCGAAGAGCAAGCAGGGTGGTGCATTTAGCTGTTGAGGGATCAGAGGGGAAATCATGAAAAAAATCAATAGTGTTATTACGGAATATTGGCGTAGTTTAAATCAAGAATTGTCAACATATAAAACAAGATTTGGAAGATAAGTGTTTTCTAGAATACATAGTGCTACTGTATAAACTAGACCCACGTTACAGAAGGGAGGGAGCTCTATGAAGCTTGTTATCCAGGGTAAAAATATAGAAATCACCGATGCGATTCGCGAGTACGTCAATCAAAAGATTGAAAAGGCAGTTAGCCATTTTCAAAATTTGACGATGGAAGTGGACATACATCTATCGGTGGCTCGTAACCCCAGGATCAATCCTAAACACACTGCTGAGGTGACAATTTATGCTAACGGCAGCGTGATTCGGGCTGAGGAAAGCACGGAAAGCCTGTATGCCAGCATCGATTTGGTTGCCGACAAGATAGCTCGTCAACTGCGGAAATTTAAGGAAAAACGCCACGACAATAAGACCCAGAATAGTGCCAAAACGGTTACGGTAGTTGAAGAACATCCTGTAGCAGCGGATCTGATTGGCGATCGAACTCCCGAACTTCCTGCTGAGGTAGTGCGGACTAAGTATTTTGCTATGCCTCCAATGACTGTGCAAGAAGCTTTGGAACAATTGCAGATTATCGATCACGATTTCTATATGTTTCGTAATGCCGAAACAGGCGAAATTAACGTACTCTACGAACGAAAGACTCACGGTGGCTATGGAGTTATCCAACCCCGCCACAGCAACGGTAACGGTAATAGCAAAAATGGCAAAACTGCCGAAAGCGCTGCATCTGAAAAATCGAGTGTTGCGAAAAGCTAGATAATTGCTGAGTGCTAATAGTTAATGGCTGCAAGCCGTTAGCAAAAAAAGGACTAAAGTCCTCACTACAAACTCCTGGTTCGTAGTAAGGATCTTAGTCCTTTCTTGGTTTTTTTAGATAATGATTCGTAGTAAGGACGTTGGTGATATTTCCTAGAGAAATGGATGAACAATTATGCTATTGGAGTTAAGACAATTGAAGATTCAACCGGGTCAGCAATTACTGGTTGAGGATGTGAACTGGCAACAATTTGAAAGTATTTTGGCGGAATTAGGAGAACGTCGTGCTTCCCGACTTTCCTACAGTAACGGACGGTTAGAAATTATGGTTCCTTTGGCCGAACATGAAAAAGCCAAGGAAATTATTGGCGACATGGTAAAAATTTTGTTGGAAGCAAGACAAATAGCATTTGAGTCCTTGGGTTCGACAACCTTGAAAAATGAACGCATGAGTCAGGCTGTCGAACCGGATACCTGTTTTTACATTCAAAATCAAGCAGCCGTTATCGGTAAAAATCGCGTCGATATGAGTGTTGATCCGCCCCCAGACTTAGCTATAGAAATTGATCTCACCTCTCGCACGCAGTTGGATAACTATCAAATTCTAGGAGTCCCGGAACTTTGGCGATACGGACGGCGAGGGCTACAAATCAACGTCTTGCAAGCCGAACAATATATTGAGTCTGATGTGAGTCCCACTTTCCCCAATATCCCGATCGTCGAACTGGTGAATCAGTACACCCAGCAGAGTCAAGTTGCTGGCAGAACCCGCGCTATTCAAGCTTTAAAAAATTGGGTAGGGGAAAATCTCTAGTCTCAGAACTTCCGTTTTCCCTACAAACAGTTAGTTCGCAGCCAGGAATTTAGTTTCTTCTTGGTTTTTTAGACAATGAGGACTTTCGTCCTCACTACAAACAATATTATGTAAGCAAATCCATCTAAATTTTGATGGTTTCTAAAGTTTTGAGCGCTTGTGCAACGTGTGCTTGGAAGTCTAACATCGAGTCAAAAATATGCTGGACAACGCCTTGTTTGTCAATGATATAAGTTACTCTACCCGGCATAATCCACAGTGTAGCTGGAACTCCGTATAATTGCCGCACTTTGTTGCCAGTATCGCTCAGCAGTGTAAATGGTAGCCGATATTTGGTGGCAAATTCCTGGTGCGATTGTGGCGAATCTTCGCTAATTCCTATGACTTCTGCACCTGCGTCTTTGAAGACTTCGTAACTATCTCGAAAAGCGCAAGCTTGGGTTGTGCATCCGGGTGAGTTGTCTTTGGGGTAAAAGTAGACTATGACGTTTTTTTTACCTTTAAAATCTTTGAGGCTGACTGATGTGCCAGTTTGAGATGGTAAGGTAAAATCGGGGGCGGTGTCTCCTACTTTGACTGTCATGTTTTTTAACTGGGTAGCTCTGTTTGCGTGAAAATTTAACTTTTGTTATTGTACAGTTGTTTTGAGCAATAGTTCGCAGTTGCGATCGTGGGATTCGGGAGCATCCCATTTTTGCTTTCTCGCACTCCTAAAAGGAGAGGCTTTTTTGAACCGCAGATGCACGCGGATTAACGCAGATGATCGCTCGATTTTAGGTTTTAGATTTTAGATTTTAGATTTTAGATTTACTCCATAGATGAATTTGGGTCATTAAGCTAATCCGCATTCAAATTGCAGGGTAAAATAAATTTTTACTCTTGTGGGGTGGGCAGGAGAGCCGGCCCTCAACATACAATTTAAATGCACAACAGCTTAAAAATTCCAGGAGTGGCGCTGAAACGTTACTAAATTTAAATGTTATCGGCCTTTGGTTAAATTTTTTAATTCCCGCCATATGGGAGGAATTTGACCGGAGCTTGTGCGGGGCTGGGTGAGGATTCCTTGAGTGGGACTGAACAGCAATGATAGCACAAATAACCCCGATGCAACTAAAACTATTGCGGGCCCGGATGGTAAGTTATAGAAGTAGCTGAGATACATTCCGCTAATGCTGGAAATAACTCCGATTATTGCGCCTAAAATCATTACTTGGTGCAGGCGAGTGACTAGGAGATAGGCGGTACTTGCCGGTGTAATTAATAGGGACAAGACTAGCACTACGCCAACGGCTTTGAGGCTGGCAACTATTGTGAGGGCGATGAGTACCATCAGTCCGAAGTTGAGCAGGTTGACTGGCAAACCTGTTGCTTGCGCTCCTAATGGATCGAATGTGTAAAATAGCAGTTCTTTGTAAAAGAATACTACAACTAATAAGACTAGGGCGACAATCAAGGCTGTGTCGATCGCATCTTCGGCGGTAACGCCGAGGATGTTGCCGAAAAGAAAGTGGTTGAGGTCGATTTTGTTGTCTTTTTGGACGATCGTAATGAGGGTGATGCCGAGGGCGAAGAATGCCGAAAATACGATGCCCATTGCCGCGTCTTCTTTGATTGTCGATCGAGTTTTGATCCAAGCTATGATTACTGTACTCAAAACTCCGGCAATGAAGGCGCCGATAAAGATATTTGCTCCGATGATAAATGCGATCGCCAATCCGGGCAAAACCGAGTGGCTGATGGCGTCTCCGAGCAAGGCCAGCCGCTGTACCATTAGGTAACTGCCGACGATCGCGCAGACGATGCCGACTAGAATGGCAATTACGAGCGATCGCTGCATGAATCCGTACTGCAACGGCTCAATTAAGGTTTGTATCATAAAATTATCAAATCACAGTTAACTAATGACTAACAACCAAAGCAACCCGGTTCGATCCGAGATGTTGCATCATTCTCAATAAGCTTTTTATGAACAGGCTTTCCGGCCTGTTCCACAAGAAAATT
>JAUBOM010000186.1:0-10230 GCA_036700245.1 Microcoleus vaginatus BM001213989 | reverse complement strand
GATGGTCTTGGATTTTACATTCTTTATCTCTATCACATCTTTAAAAAAATGGTATCAGACTGTTGGCGATTGCCAGATCCTTAATGCGCTATATATAGCGTCATTGCGTAAGTCCTGTAACCAATAACATTAATCAACAGTCAACAGTCAACAGTCAACAATGCCCCATGCCCCATGCCCCATGCCCCCTGCCCATGTCCCATGCCCTTTGCAATTCTTATTTTTTCCCTGACTTTTCCCTAAACATTCCACAGCGTTTCCACAGGCAAGTCTGAGGTTTTCCACAGATTAGACAAAGTTTTCCACAGAAATTAACGGCACGGTAGCATCTTGCTGCGGAATTGGGGATTTCGTTAACTTGCTGCCCAATCCCTCATAAAACCCCCAAAACATAAAGATATGTAACAAAAGATGCCCTGAAAAGCTTATTATTTGGTAAACCTTTTTTTTATCTAAAGGACTTTGTAATATTTCGCAACATTGACAAACCCACCCCCTGATAGCGCACAATGATGCGACCGACCTAAAAAAAAAGCGCTCTGATTTCGGCTGTGCCTGCACCTGTATCCGGCCGAAGGGGGTTTCTGTTTTTAATTTATTAGCGAGACTAAAAAAAATGATGAACCCAACAGTCAGTATTTTTGCCGAAATTCCCGAAACGCTGCACGATTCTCTCAAAACTTACCTGGAAACCCATCCCGAATGGGATCTAGACCGAGTATTTTGCGCGGCCCTGTCGCTGTTTTTGTTGCAGAATGCCGATAGCGGTACGCCTGAAGCTTCACGCAGCTATCGCCAAGCTGCGAGAGTTTATCTCGAAACTCTGTTTCAGTACCCTCAAGACTTGCACAGCAACAATGTAACTCCCTCGTCTTAAAAGAGAACGTCCCAGGGCCAGAGGCGGTTGCTTGGAAGAATCTTAGTTTATCGATCGGGTAAGGCGCCCACTGCTGCGGTGTCAACTTAAGCTTAAAATCCATGAGAACTCTCGCTAGAAGCCCGAGTCCGGATCTCCATTGCATCGGACGAATCGTTGCGGGGACTTTGATAGCTTCAAGTCCCCCCGGACTATCAGGGGGGCGCCGGGGGACTTGAAGCTGCCCTAATCGTCAAACAGTAGACGGGTACTAAGTAAGACGCGCTTGTTGACACCAATGGTGCTTATGGCGCACCCTACAGGCTACAGACTAATGACTGAAGACTACATCATGCCCATGCCGCCCATGCCGCCCATGCCGCCCATGCCGCCCATGCCGCCCATGCCGCCCATACCGCCCATGCCGCCCATGTCGCCCATGTCGCCGCCGGCTTTTTTCTTCTCGGGTTTTTCGACAATCACAGCTTCAGTGGTCAACACCATGCCAGCAATGGAACCGGCATTTTGCAAAGCCGATCGCACGACCTTAGCGGGGTCAATAATCCCAGCGGCAATCATATCTTCGTACACGTCGGTGAGAGCGTTGTAGCCAATGTTGAACTCGCTCGCCCGCACTCGCTCGATGACGATGGAACCTTCAACGCCGGCATTATCAGCAATTTGACGCAAAGGTGATTCCAAAGCTTTCTTCACCAAGTCAGCGCCTACTTGTTCTTCGCTGTCTAAAGTATCTCTGATCGCATCTATTTTTGTAATCAGGTGAAGTAGCGTTGTGCCGCCTCCAGCAACGATACCTTCTTCCACAGCAGCTTTAGTAGCGTTCAGAGCGTCTTCAATACGCAGTTTACGGTCTTTGAGCTCGGTTTCGGTAGCTGCGCCGACTTTAATTACAGCGATACCGCCGGCGAGTTTGGCGATGCGTTCGCTTAGCTTTTCCTTGTCGTAGTCGGAATCCGTCGCTTCTAGCTGCTTGCGGATTTGCTCGATCCGTTTTTGCACGTCAGCTTTGTGTTCGTCGCCAGCAACAATGATCGTGTTTTCTTTGTCGATCGTAATTTTGCGGGCGGTACCGAGCATTTCTAGGGTTGCGGTATCTATGCTGAGTCCGACTTCTTCGGAAATCAGTTGACCGCCGGTGAGCACGGCGATATCTTGAAGCATAGCTTTGCGTCGATCGCCAAAACCAGGAGCTTTGGTAGCTGCAATGTTCAATACGCCGCGGGCCTTGTTGACTACCAGAGTTGCCAAAGCTTCGCCTTCAATATCTTCGGCGATAATTAGGAACGGTTGACCGGTGCGGGCGATTTTTTCGAGAACTGGAATTAGTTCTTGAATCGAGCTAATTTTTTTGTCGGTAATCAGGATGCGAGCGTTTTCGTAATCAACTTCCATGCGATCGCCGTTAGTGACGAAATACGGAGAAAGATATCCGCGATCGTACTGCATCCCTTCAACAACTTCCAATTCTGTTGTCAGAGATTTCGACTCTTCCACAGTAATTACGCCGTCTTTCGTGACTTTTTCCATTGCTTGAGCAATCATGGCGCCGACTTCTTCGTCGTTACCGGCGGAGACAGTGGCGACCTGAGCAATGGCGCTTCCTTCGACGGGTTTCGCCAATTTTGCGATTTCCAGTACCAAATGGGCGATCGTTTTCTCAATACCCCGGCGCAGCGCGACTGGGTTCGCGCCTGCTGCGACATTCTTCAAACCTTCGCGAATGAGGGATTGAGCTATTACCGTTGCGGTTGTTGTGCCGTCGCCTGCGATATCTTTAGTTTTGGAGGCGACTTCTTGAATTAAGCGAGCGCCGGCATTTTCCAGGGGATCTTCGAGCTCGATATCCCTAGCAACGGTGATACCGTCGTTAACGATTTGGGGAGCGCCGTATTTCTTTTCCAATAGGACATTCCGGCCTTTCGGGCCCAAGGTGATGCGGACAGCATCGGCGAGTTGATTGACGCCGCGTTCTAGTGCCCGCCGAGATTTGTCGCTAAATGCAACTATTTTGGTCATGTTTGTCTCCTGTCGCTTACATTAGCAAATTTAGCACTCTCTGAGTCTGAGTGCTAAGCCGATCGATTTTTGATTGTAGCGCGCCCCAATGCTGGGGGGATTGCGGGGGCGGATTGGAGATTTGGGCGATCGTTGCCATTCGCTTTCGGGCACGGCGCCGTGCCCGGTGTCCTCACAGCGGGTAGGTAGGGACACGGGGCACTCGCCGTGTCCTCAGAGATCTCGTGTATCCACAGATATCCTGTGCCCACAGATATAATGGGGTTTGTGACATATCGATCGAATTTTGGTTCGGCTCCAAACCCAACTTTTATGCCGCGTCATCCCAAAGCAGAATTTTTATTCAAAAATTTCTTAACTTCGGCCTTCGAGCATCTACCTTCGGATAGAGCTTGTATTATTTTTTTCGGCCTTCTACCTTCTGACTAATACCTTCTTCCTTTCCTCAATCAATCTCAAATTACCCGCTAACACATGGCTCGTTATTCTCGACTGCAAAAACTCGCCTCTTATATGCGCCCGCACTGGAAACCAACATTCTGGGGCATTTTTTCGCTGTTAATTGTCAATGCTGTGGGCGTTTACATTCCCCTGCTGATTCGGAATGCAGTTGACACTCTCCAAGTTGCGACTAAATTTGACCAAGTTTTCAACTTCGTGGCACTAATTCTGATCCTCGCCTCAATTATGTGGGTAATTCGGATGATGTCGCGGATTCTGCTGTTTGGCGTGGGGCGTCAAGTAGAATTTGACCTCAAACAGCAAATTTTCAACCATGTATTAACATTAGAACCGTCTTATTTTGCCACCAATACGGTAGGGGATTTAATTAACCGCGCTACTTCCGATTTGGACAATATTCGGCGCTTGGTGGGGTTTGCGGTACTCAGTTTGGCGAATACAGCTTTTGCTTATGCTTTGACTTTGCCGGTGATGCTGGGGATTAATGTACGGCTGACGCTGTTGGCGATCGCAGTTTATCCTTTAATGTTAGTTTTGGTACAGTTATTTAGCGACAAACTTCGCATCCAACAGTTAGCGGTACAAGAGGAACTGTCGGCGATGAGCGATTTGATTCAAGAGGATATGAGCGGAATTTCCGTAATTAAAATCTACGCTCAAGAAGAAAACGAACGCCGAGCTTTTCGCAATAGCAACGCACAGTTGCTATCAGCCAATTTGGAATTAGCAAAAACTAGAAACTTTCTTTTTCCGCTGCTGGGCGGTTTGGCAAGCCTCAGTTTGTTGGTGCTGCTTTCTGCTGGTGGCGGGGCAATTGCTAACGGTCAAATTAGCATTGGCGATTTTGTGGCGTTGCTGATTTATGTCGAGCGTTTGGTGTTTCCGACGGCGCTTTTGGGTTTCACAATTACTGCTTACCAGCGGGGAGAAGTGAGTGTCGATCGCATCGAATCAATTCTGACTGTGGAACCGCAAATTAAGGATGCTGCCGATGCAGGTGAACTGAAAATGCCAGTCCAAGGCGAAATTGTCGCCCGCCATCTAAATTATACTTATCCCGGTGCTAAGACACCCGCGCTTAAAGATGTTGATTTTACCATAAAACCGGGAGAAACTGTCGCAATTGTTGGGGCGATCGGCTCGGGAAAATCAACTTTAGCTAATGCGCTGCCACGCTTGCTCGATATCGATCCGGGTCAGTTATTTGTAGACGGACATGATATTACCAAGGTAAAATTGACCCAATTGCGCGGGGCGATCGCCTACGTTCCGCAAGAAAGTTTTCTGTTCGGCACTACCATCAAGAATAACATCCGCTACGGAAACCCTTTAGCGGAACAGCCGGAGGTTGAATCTGCGGCGAAACAAGCGCAAATTCACCCCGAAATCCTAAATTTTCCGCAGCAGTACAAAACAGTTGTCGGCGAGCGCGGCATTACTTTATCCGGCGGACAGCGGCAGCGGACGGCACTTGCTCGTGCTTTGTTAGTTGACGCCCCGGTGTTAATTTTAGATGACGCTCTTTCCAGCGTTGACAATCAAACTGCTACCGACATTTTGCAAAACTTGGCAACGGGAACCGATCGCAAAACAGTAATTTTTATCTCGCATCAAATGTCAGCGGCGGCCAGTGCCGATCGCATTTTTGTGATGGAGAAAGGAGAAATAGTTCAGAGCGGCACTCACGCTGAATTGGTAGGGCAAACAGGGCTTTATCAGTATTTGTGGAACCAGCAAAAATTAGAGGAATTGCTGCATTGACAAGTGACAGATACTTTGACTAATCTATACTTAGACCCTAGATAAGTAGGTTGGTGCAAATAAACTGGTCACGAGGAGGGCGAGTTTTGTCAGAATTAACTGGCTGCTAGCATAGCTCCCGGCTAAACCCGCCAGACCCATCTAATGTTTATTTGTAACCACCTACTTAACTAAGAAAGTTACGGTTAAAATTTATCCCACTAGCTGCATCCTAATCATAGGATTTTGGTTATAAAAAAGCCACCAAATTTATTGCCAACCGATTTTAATTAGCTACATTACTCAAGGGAATTTCTTCTTGTTGTTGCTGAAATAATTTAATCGATTGCAGACTATCTGAAGCAGCATCCCAGAGAATAAATTGGAAGCAGTCAGGAATATCGCGAATAGTCAGTGATTTTGAATTAGCCAGCAAGTGAATATTAGCATCGTGACAAGCCCGAAGATTATAGTTAGGTATGCGCTCAGAGAGATGATGAATATTGTGGTAAGCAATATCAGCCGAAAACCAATTGAGAATAGGTGGTAATTTTAGATAACTACTACCTTCAATTGCGCCAAGAAGATAGTCCCAACCCTCAGTTTTATGAGCGTAGGAACCGTCAAAATTATGCTGAACAAAGAAAATACAGATAAATATCGCTGCTGAACAGGTCATCACAATTGAGTAAACACTCCAGAAAAAGCCAACCCCCAGTAAGTTGCTCAGATAAATCCAGCTACCAACAACACAAATATTGTTGAACAATAAATCCCAAAACTCAGCCGTCGTATACCAATGTTTGGATTTATAAGAAGCAATGATTGCAGATAAACCAATGCCAAAATCTTGATTGAGACAAGCAAAAATATGTCGAATAAAACCCGTAGTTCCCAATATCAGCGCCAGTCTTGGCTTAATAATTAGATAGAAAAAACCACCGGGAAACAGCATCAATGGGTGTCTCAGTAACTGATACATCTTTTGACTAAATGGACTTAGCGCCGCAAATTTTTCGGTGGATATCAACGCCGAAGGGCCGCGGTACATATCCCAATTACCATTATGTTTGTGGTGATAAGCGTGTCCCCTCGACCAGGGGTACTGAGGAATCGCATTGATGATACCTAGCAGAAAACCCATAATGCGATTGACTTTTTTGGAACTAAAAAGTGAATAGTGCCCGCAATCGTGCATCAAAGAGAAACAACGTCCTGAAAAAAGTGTCATCAATACCATTATCGGCGGAAGCAGGAATACAGAAATGGCAGCCGCTTTAAATGCTAAAAACCATAAAAATATATAAGGAATCACTGTATTGAGTATTTGGCAAGTAGCTTTCAGATTATTGCTGTTCATATAAGGAGCTAGCACAAAATCCGACTTTTTTATCGCGCTTTTCATTCAGTATATCTATGATGTGTGGATAAGTGCTTAGCTTAGCATTAGGATAGGATGGCTATTTGGGGCATTTAAACTATTACTTGACTAAAAATTTATCAAGAATAAGTTAAATCTAATCAATATCGTTCTAAGTCAATAGATCGATCGCCATAACACATTAATTTTGAGAAGGCTTAATTAACCGTCATCTCTGCCTCGTAGACGAAAAAGAACAGGTTTGCGATGCTCGGGGGCCTTCTGACTAAGAGACTGTATAATCTCATCACAGTTCCGGGACAGGGCCGGATTTACGCCGGACTTTCCCCGTTTCTTCCAAAGGTTTTTTTGTGGGAACCGATTTTTGCACATTTATGAGGTTATCACAACTCTGGTTTGTTTACAAAAAAAACTGTGAAGCCTGTCCGCAGCCGAACAAATAGCTGCACGGGAAGGCATTAATATGATTGGTTGGTTGCACGATCGACCTTCGGTGATGTATGCCGCTATTGTTGCTTGCATCGTCTGTTGCACACTTTACAGTTGCGGGATCTACCCCAACTCGATCGCAGGTTCAAAAGTTGGGCTACTCCCAAAAACTTTTTATCCGTTGGGAGGGTGATAGGGGCGATCGACAAACTGGCTGTATCACCCCGTGGGCGTAGATCGGCAAACCGCGCGCCCCGGAAGCCAAATTTGACACAACATCCACGACTTTTTGCTTGATTCTGTATCAACTCCTGAAGACGGGAATTTCAGAAATAATCGCACTTGGTGGCGATCGTTCTGTGTGCTCGGAGCTCTAACTTGCTACAATTTATTCGCACACGCGACTAGAAGGGATTATGACCGAATTATTAGATGAGGCGCTCTCTATTGAAATAGCGGCTCGCATCAAAAGCAACCGTAAAAACTGCTTTGACAACGCTTGTAAAGCAGCATTAGCCACGGAGGGAGCAATTTATGTTCAAGGCTTTTTAGCTGTGCCCGGAGCACCGTATAAACCCATCGAGTATAGCTGGATTGAACTCGACGAGCGAATTGTTGACCCAACCTTTCCCCATCTCGGTTTCATCGCTCAAGACCTTCATTATTTCCCAGTACAGCGCTTCAGCGTCAAGAAACTCAAAGCAATCCTAGAAGAGTCAAAAGAAGATTATCCTGAAGACGACCCGCTGCCAATTTATGGCAATCAACCTTATGAATATTACGGTGATTTGATGCTAGGCGGTAGCGATTACCAAAATGCTTACGATTTGGCATTTGCTAAATGCAGGGAATTGAACCAACCCAAAAAACAGGATGCGAACTAATCAGGACTCAGGAAAAAAAATGGTTTAACGCGCTACTTACAGTGGAAAGGTGCGCAGTGCGCACCCTACGTATAGAGGTTTAATTAAGTGCTGAATATCGAAACCTAGAATAATGAAAAGCAGCCAATAACGGATCTGATTTCTGATTCCAAATCAAATCCGCCAACAATTTAGCCGTCACCGGAGCCAACAAGATGCCATTGCGATAATGCCCCGCAGCCAGCGTCAAATTCTCCCAAACACTAGCGCCCAAAATCGGCAACTCATCAGGAGTAGCCGGTCGAAATCCCCACCAAAACTCCAGAATCGGATAATTTTCTAATTCGGGATATAACTTAATTGCTCCTGCTAGCAAACTTTGCATTCCCGCAGGCGTATTTCCAGGGGTAAAATCCACATTTTCGCTAGTAGCGCCTATAATAATTCTGCCATCTAGACGCGGCACAATATAAATGCCAGTCCCGAATAAAACTGTTTGCAGCGGCTGCATCACTCCACTATTTTCTGGTACGCATACTGACAACATTTGCCCCTTTATTGGATAAACAGGAATATCCAATAATTTCTCAGACCAAGGGCCTGCAGCCAAAACATAACGGTCAGCTTGTAATTTTCCTGCGGTTGTTTCCACTCCAAAAACTCTGTTTTCCTGCCGAATAATTTCCTCTGCACTGCCTTGAATAATATCAATTTTTAATTCTTTACTTGCAACTTGAAGCGTCCGAAATAAAGCGCGGTTGTCAACTTGAGCGTCGTCAGGATACCACCAACCGCCAATTACTTCTTGACCCAATCCCAATTGATGTTGGCGAACAGCATCTCTGTCCAACCATTGATAATTAAGGTTTGACAAAAGCGGCTTTTCTTGAGGCTCATTTTGATACACGGGCGCGAGAATTCCCGATCGCCAATATCCCGTTTTCAATCCGGTAATATCTTCTAGCCGTTCCACCCAGGCGTCATACAGTGCGCGACTTTGCAAGCACAAATCCAGCATCGGACTGGGAGGAATTCGTTCGGCTTGTGGGGCAAGCATTCCGGCAGCAGCCCGGGCCGTTGGTTGTTTAGAATCGGCGGTGAGAACAGCGACAGACGCCCCTAGCAATTTCAGTTCTACTGCTAGGGAAAGACCAATTATTCCGCCGCCAATAATCAGAATATCTTGAGATGAATTCATTAACTTTTATATGGACTTTCTGGCTTTTTTGACCTCTCGGCTTTCTTTATGGTAAGGTGTACGCGGGACACCTTACAGTTAGAATTCTTGTGCAAGTCTTACATATTATCTTGCCAGGCGATCGTCCTATCTGCCTTTCTTAACAAAAAATCTAGGCTTGTGGTTTCCAGACAGTTTCAGAACCCTGGCCCCAGAAACCGTCATATTTTGTCACTTTAATATCGCCTAAAACCTTGGTTTGGCAAGACAAACGGCGGTTGGATGCGGAAGAATGGGGAGGAACCGAAAGTCGGGCTTTTTCGCGCCACTGGGACTCGGAAACTTCGCCTTCGACGTTGACGGCGCAGGTGCCGCAAGTGCCGAGGCCGTGGCAGTTGATGACTTTGGCGTTGCCGTTGTAGAGATCGATGCCGTTTTTGAGCAAAACTGCACGGAGATTGGCTCCGCGATCGCACTCAAATGTTTTTCCTTGCGCTTGTACCTTGACCACAGTAATTTACCCCGATTAGATTTATGTTAATTTTCATATATATTATCGCATTAATTACAAATAAATTCATCTAATATAGTAAGTGATATATTACCAATTTCTCGATCGCAATTTCCCATGACAAATCGGCTCTGGATCTACGATACCACGCTGCGAGACGGTGCTCAATGCGAAGGACTCTGCTTATCTCTCGAAGATAAACTGCGAATTGCTCGGCAGTTAGACAGTTTAGGAATTCCCTTTATTGAAGGCGGCTGGCCGGGGGCTAACCCTAAAGACGTACAATTTTTTTGGCGGCTCAAAGAACAGCCCCTAACTCAAGCAGAAGTTGTAGCTTTTTGTTCGACTAGGCGACCGGGAACTACGGCAGCTAATGATGAAATGTTGCAGGCTATTTTGTCCGCAGGTACTCGTTGGGTGACGCTGTTTGGCAAGTCGTGGGATTTGCACGTTATTGAAAGTTTGAAGACGACGCTAGAAGAAAATCTGGCGATGATTCGAGATACAATTGAATATTTGCGCAGTCAGGGAAGGCGCGTTATTTACGATGCCGAACACTGGTTTGACGGCTACAAGCACAATCGAGACTATGCTATTAAAACTTTAGAAGTTGCGGCGGATGCCGGTGCAGAATGGCTCGTGCTTTGCGATACTAACGGCGGTACTTTGCCTCACGAAGTCAGTCAGGTTGTTCGCGATGTGGCAGAAATAATAGAAAGTTGGGATATTTCTGAATCGGAAATTAACCCCCCCCAACCCCCCCTTATTAAGGGG
>JAUBOM010000366.1:0-1503 GCA_036700245.1 Microcoleus vaginatus BM001213989 | reverse complement strand
CGTAAGAGTTAGCTGTAGCTGAGGCTTCAGTAAAAGCAATATAAAAACTAACATAGACCTTTGTGTCAGTGTTAGCCAGAGTTGAGGTATTTTCGCCAATAGCAAAAGCATTAGCACCAACACTGCCAAATCCATAAATGGCTAATTTGTTAGCGCTACCAGTCGCGATCGTCTCACCAGCACCTACAAGCTTACTTGCTTTTGGCACTGTCTCTATATAGTCTAAGTCATCAATAATCCTGTTTTTCCACCGCCACACTTTTTAGTAGATGCTTAACTGATGTTAAAATGCGAGCCACTCAAAGCGATTAAGGATGTTGACACTATATAAAAGCTATGTAAAGTTTGGCTATAATTTGTGAACTACCTATATAGGAGTCAATCCAGGAATTATTGCATTTCTTTACAGAGCTGAGTTTGTGACGGATGGCCTACACTGCTGTTAGTACCACCAGTAAGAAACATTACTCGAACTCGAACCGCTGGAAGAGCCACCAGAGCCAGGCCGGGTATATGCGCTGATGGATGTGGATGTATAAATTCTCGGACCGTTGGCTCCTGCGAAAGCTGCAGGAGGGACATAACTGGTGGAGAAGCTGTGGAAGAAGCTGAAAGGAGCTCCGCCAACAATACTGGTTTCTGTTTCTTCGGAAACAACTTCAACATGGTTGAGGTCTGAGATAAGCATGGTTTTTTTCCTTGTGAGTTAACTCCTTGCTCGAAGCAATCTTGTTTGCTTTCGATGTACCTAATATATCTGACTAATTAGAGCTGTGTTGCCAATTTGGCAGATTTGTGGAAATTAAAATGTCAAGTTAACTTCATGAATATTTGTGAAGTGTGGGTTCAAAAGCTACAGAAAATCGATGTATTTTGATATTCAAAAACGAGCCTCGTCTTCTACTCTTTTTTCTACCGAAACAATTTTTAGTATATCCTTAACTGATGTTAAAATGCGAGCCACTCAAAGCGATTAAGGATGTTGACACTATATAAACTAGCTATGTAAAGTTGGGCGATAATTTATGAACTACCTATATATGGGTCAATCCAGGAATTATTGCATTTCTTTACATAGCTGAGTTTCTGACGGATGGTCTACACTGCTGTTAGTAGTATGGGTATGGGTAGTAGCCGTAAGAACTAGTATTAGAACCCGAACTGCTGGAAGAGCTAGAATAGCCAGGCTGGGTAGTTGTGCCGGTGAATGTGTATGTAGAAGTTCCCGGACCGTAGGCTGTTGCCCCAGCACCAGCATTGGCAGAACTGTAGCCGTAGCCGTAGTAGGGGTAGTAGGGGGCAAAATATCCGCCTTCAATACTGGTTTCTGTTTCTTCGGAAACAACTTCTACATGGTTTAGGTCTGAGATAATCATAGTTTTTTTCCTTGTTGGTTAACTGCTTGCTCCAAGCAATCTTGTTTGCTTTCGATGTACCTAATATATCTGGACTAATTAGAGCTGTGTTGCCAATTTGGCAGATTTGTGGAAATTAAAATGTAAC
>JAUBOM010000185.1:0-10255 GCA_036700245.1 Microcoleus vaginatus BM001213989 | reverse complement strand
ATCGCTTTTTATTTTTATGTGATTATAAGTAGTCTATCATAACCGGATTTGGTATCAGAAGGCGTAGGATCAAAAGCTTGCCATTTTCCCGCGATATAAGCCAAAGTCCAAGCATGAGCATGGCGGCTCCTTACAATATATTGGTTTTCTAAAGAACTAAACTCGCGAACAGAATATCCAACAGCATAACGGGCGGGTATACCGAGTTTTCTCAGGAGAAGTGTCGCAGCAGTAGCAAAATATTCACAATGTCCAGAGCGACTGTGCAGTAAAAATGTTGATAAAGGCGTAGCACCATTGTCTTTACCCGTAAGCTTCAGTGAATAAACGAAGTTATTTAGGAAAAACCACTCTATTTTATCTAATATTTTTGGTGGCGACTTTCCTTGAATATCTATTTGGCGGAGGATTTTATTCAGTGCAGGTATTTCTGATTTTGGTATTTGCAGGTCGTCTTTTGTAGGTGAGCTATCTACAGAGAAATTATTATTAAAGTAGCTTCTATAAGCCAGCATATCAACTTTTTTTACTACTTTAGTTGTGCCGTATTTATTCTTTTCCATCTGACTAACAGGCAATGCGTCAATTTTGAAAGTTCCATCTGGTAGCTTTAATAAACCTTGGTTGCCTTGGAGTGTAGTCGAAATAGTAATCCTGGATGGGTTCGGTAGCTGGTCGCCTAAATCCCAAGTTGTGCCATTAGTTTTTGGTTGTACAGAAACAAAGTTAGGATTTAAGGCGATCCAAAGTGAAGAATTGTAATGATTATAAGTGGCTTCTCTTAACAGTCGAGGAGGAGTCTGTTTAGCTTCAGGAGCAACTCGGAAAATAATTTCATTGGACTGTTTTAATAATCCCACTGACCCGATGTTTGTTTGTTTTTTCAAAAAATCTGTTTCTTGAGAATTCTCATTACTAAGCCATGAAATAGATTGCTGTTCTACTGCTAAATGAAGTTGATGCAGACCCATCTAGCCCATAAATCCTATACTGCCAGCAATTAACATCAGACTAAGCCAGAGAATAGATGAAAAATTTTTCGTTCTCACCGACCACAAAGCAATAGCAGTTAATGCAAATATCCCAGCATAAAAAGAGATGTCTCTACTATTCGTCGCACTAGCTGATAGCAGACAACATATAAAATATGGATAATTTAGGTTCACCATCAAGTGGTTAATTGGTGCTTTTTTTGTGGTTTTGTTTAGCCACAAAAACATTAGGCGTATATCCAGATTTTCCTTAACAGAATATACCTGAGCAGCTACCAGTGGAAAAAATACGCCAGGAAGCCACTGTAACAAATTATATATCAAGTAAATAGAGCGGTTGGCTACCAGGAGATAAACCAGCAAACAGCACAAAAAAATTAGGCTGAAATTAGCAATGCGCCTAAAATCACTAACTGAAAACTCCCACCGACAAGACAACCAGTTAGCTGCCTCTAAAATCAGAGCAATTGGCAATGCAAAAAACCATAGCCCCGTCTGCCAGCCCCAAAAAATTACGCTAACACCCAAAAGAAACACAGGCATTTTCATAGTTTCATTAACTCCTCTTGTATTTGACCTAGCTTTAAAATATGGCAGCTTGTTAAGTCATCTTTAATGAGTTCTAAATTTAAGCTATCTAATTGATAATCTCGCTCTATTAAAATTAAAACTAAGGTATAAATACCGCGACTTCTCAAATAGTTTATTAATGTTTTTCTAGGTTTGTTCCAGGACAAAAAGATACAAATACAACCGCTTAGCAGAGAAACTTTTTCCATCAAAACTGATGCGAGCGAGTCAAAAGTTTTATCCTGACAGGCACCGACAGAGGCGAGAATTTCTAGCATTTTTTCAGTAGAACTCAACCCTCTGCCAAAGGTAAAACAATAAGCTTCTTGGACAACAAACATCAAATCCAATAATGATTCTTGAGTTTGAACTTCATAGGATAATGAAGCAGCAATTGAGATTGCCTCTTCTAAAATTTCACTATATTTTACATTTTGAAATGTATCCAAAATTAAGGCGTGCCTCACAAAAAATTCATCCTGTTCTTCTTTGACAATTGGCTTACCTGCTTTTGCCCAACTTTTCCAGTGAATTTTGCGTAGCGAATCTCCCGGTCGATAATCCCGCAGAGACCTAAATTCCTCGGAATCTCCTACGGATGAAGCTAATGTTACGCCACCTGATTGATATCTTTTGGAGCCAGGAAGCTCAATTCGCGGTAAATGATAGAGTTTGGGTAAAATTAACATAGATTGGGCTAAGGAAATTGTTTTACAAGCATTCCAAAGCCCAAAAGGATCTGGCCTAGTAACTGTTAGACCAATGAGGCGGATAACACCTCTGTAGGACGGCGTAATTTCACTCACCACTTCTGTTTTGCTATTGGGTGGAAGAGGAGGCAATTCTATGGCTTTAGCTGTGGCGCATTGTTTTCTATAAATCAGCCACCGCCAACGATAATAGCCGAAATATTTATCTAATGAAGTACGCTGTTCTTCTCCGGACTCAGGTGTTTCTATAAATTCTTGAAAACTTGGGCAGGGCTCGGCAAAATTTTCCCACAATCTCAGGTTATTTTGACTCTGGCTAGTTTTGTTATGAATGAGTATACGGTATTTTAAAGTGACTCCAACAGTGGCAAATTTTGGCAATGATCGTACTGCATTAAAACGGAAGCGAAAAAACCTACTAAAAATTATGGCTATTCCTATAATTGACAATAAGAAAGTAAAGATTTGATAAGTTACACTCTGATTAGTATCTAATCCTAAAATTCCGGCTAAAAGCGTACAGCTAAGCACTACTAGCCCAGTGTTAGTCAATCGCTTTTTTCGCGAGTAATTTAGACGCGCACAGAAGCGAAAAATAACGTAAAAAAGACGTTTCATTTTTTAGGTAGGTACAGGAATAGATTTAATAATTTCTTCAACAACACCTGGGGCCAGTCTACCAGAAAAACGCGCTTGAGGTTCCATTACTAGGCGATGAACGATAACAGATACCGCCTGTTCTTGAATATGTTCTGGCGTAACAAAATTGTAGCCATCGAACAAAGCTAATGCTTGAGCAATTTTCATTAAAGCTATGGAAGCTCTAGGACTTGCCCCTAGCTGTACGCCTTCGGCTGAGCGAGTTGCATTGACGATATCTACCAGGTAACGTTTCAATTCTTCACTAATTCTAACTTGCTTCACCTGTTGTTTTAAGCTAATTAACTCCTCTAAATTAACGCAGGTTTGAAGTGTATCAATAGGATGTTGATTAATTTAGTCTCCGAGCAAGTTAACTTCATCTTCTGGCGAAATATATCCTAGACTAAATTGAACTGCAAAGCGATCCATTTGGGCTTCAGGAAGTGGATAAGTGCCACGAGATTCTACTGGGTTTTGAGTAGCAATGACAAAAAAGGGGTCTTTAAGTTTGCGCAAATTTCCGTCAATGCTGATTTGAAATTCTGCCATTGCTTCTAGGAGGGCAGATTGGGTTCGCGGTGATGACCGATTGATTTCGTCAGCCAAGACAATATTAGCAAAAATTGGACCTTCGTGGAAATGGAACGTGCGTTGATTAGGATCCAGCATGGATATGCCCAAGATATCGGATGGCAAAAGGTCAGGTGTGAATTGAATGCGTTTAAAGGTGACATCGACAGATAAGGCTAGGGCTTTAGCTAGGGTAGTTTTACCTGTACCCGGATAATCTTCTAGGAGGACGTGCCCGCCACTCACAAAGGCTGACAGCAATTTCCTGATTGCTGCTGATTGCCCTTTCACGACTTTTTGAATATTTTTTGAAATTATTTGATAAATTTCTCTGCCAGACCCAGCGTGATTTCCTGCAATTGCTTTATCCATCATTTATTGTGTCCATAACGTTCGGTTAGTGTTTCTATTATTCACTACTGCATTACCTTAGTCAATTAAAATATATGTACACATTGTGTCCATATAGTTAAAGTTATTAAAAATTAATAATTGGTAAACTAAAATAAAGGAACAGTGCATCACGGATGACGCAATTTACCTTGATTTTCCAGTTTCTCTGAATGCAATGACAGGTGGAATATTTTATGAAGTTTCAGTGCGTGTATATAGCTTCAATCGAAAAAATGAGCTATTATGATAGCCTTTATTATAAAGATGAGGAAGCGATCAATTAATTAATAATCCATCAATACCCAATTCTTCAATCCTTTAGTCTAAACTTGCATCTGACAGGGTATGATAAAGGCTATACTTCAATTGAAATATTTGTGATAAGAGGCTTCTGAGCTTATGCAAGTAATATTTGCAGGGGAAGGTTTAGACTAAACTGACCGCCTTCGGAATTTGCGATCGCTCACTAGCGGGTACTTGTCTCATCTTCACTAAACCGCATTAGACAAACTTTCAAATCACTACACACTAAGGTAAGTACACGATCGCCCGCTGAAGCTGACCGATCGCCCATCCAATCGCCATGCTCTGCCTGCTCGCCTGTCTCCCATACATTGACACTCCCCGACGTAAACGCACGGGGATTCTTTAATCTACGAGCCCACTTGCTGAGGCAGGATTTCTCCAACAACAGTAGAGGTCAGCTCTCCTAAAGCGTTGCTTGGTTCAAGACCAAAGGTTCCGACGTGTCCCGCCGTACCCAATCCTCGACTAAGGATGTTTCTAGCTGCATTGAAATCTCTATCCATTACACACCCACATTTACAAAGGTGTGTTCTAGTTGATAGCGTTTTTTTGACAACTTCACCACATTTAGAGCATTCTTGGCTAATGTATTGGGGTTTCACCGCAACCGTAATTTTTCCAAATACTTTACCGAAGTATTCAAGCCAAATACGGAATTGATACCAAGATGCGTCATTAATAGACTTAGCTAGACAATGACTTTTGACCATACTTTTGATTCCCAAATCTTCGTAAGCGACTACATCGTTTGATGAGATTACGCACCTTGCTAATTTCACAGCATGGTCTTTACGTTGCCTACTTATTTTGAGATGGCGTTTGCCTAGAATCTGCCTAGCTTTGCCCCTATTGTTTGAACCTCTTACTTTCCTAAATATCCGACGTGATGAACGCTTAATAACTTTTTCACCTTTGATCAGGAATCTAGGGTTTTCAACCGTAACTCCGTTTGAATCGGTGTAATATTCCTTCAGGCCCATGTCTAATCCGATCGTAGTACCAGAGGGTTGTGTGTTCTCCTTTCGAGCGACATCGACATAGAATTGAACGTAGACGCCATCCGCACGTTTTATCAGTCTCACCCGCTTGATTTTACTGATTTGGTAAAAGTGCAAGTCGCGTGTACCTTTCAGTTTTAACTTCCCAATTCCTTTTTTATCGATAAAATTGATTGATTTGCGATCGTCTGCAAGCTTCCAGCCACTTGTTTTATACTCAACAGAACGGCAGTTTTTTTGAAACTGTGGATAACCTTTTTTACCAGGAATCTCCTTTTTGCAATTATCGTAGAATCGGGAAATAGCAGACCATGCTCGTTCAGCGCTCGATTGTCGAGCCATTGAGTTGAGTTCTTCAGCAAACGGAAAATCGCGAGCTAGTACAGCACAGTATTTGTTTAAGTCGTATCGGCCTACTTTGTTGTTATCCATCCAATAACGTAAACAGCTATTGCGGATAAACTGAGCGGTACGAATTGCTTCATCGACTGCATTGAACTGATTCTGTTTTCCGTAGGCTTTAAACTCAAAAACTAGCATTGCTTTACCTCCGGTTTTTATGTTAGTTCATTTGACATAAGAGGGGTCGAAAAGTAAAGAAAATTCACAGTATAACTCGTATTGCTGATGAAGCAAGGATTTGGCTGGGAGACTAGAGTCTCCCGCGATCTTTCATCTCTGGGCTGGAGCCACAGGGTTTTCAGGCTATTTCCTATAACTCTCTCGATCGACTGAGTGTTGGACTAGGCGATTAATGCCATTAATAAAAGAGCAGGCAACACGCCTTCTCCAAATTGGTCAGTAACTCAGGGCTAAAGCCATGCTCGCTTGTAAGAGTAATCAAAACAAGCTGTACTGACCCGCCTAATTCTCTACTGACTACATTGTTGGGATCCCGGCCCTCCTTGAATGCAACGCTAGTTTTCTACTCTGGAGCTTGTAGTTAAAGAGGCTTAAAGTCACGCTCGTCTCATTAACCCTGCTAGCCTTCCGAATTCTTCAACAAAATTGACCCAACGCCTGGTGAACTCGGTTTAAACCAAACTCTTGAGGATGGCCAGTTATCCGACAGGTTCCCCCCTTTATCGGGATGGGTTGATGGCAAATTCACCGGGAAAGCCCGTTGGCGAAGCAGGTAATTAAGCAAAACTCACGGAAAAAGGGAGCGCTGGCTTAGTTGAGGGGCTTGAAGCTTTAAAAGTATAAAGAATCACCAAGAATCGGATCACTCATAAATAGAATTGATTTAGAGGACGAAAAATAATGCAATTGAAGCCAATCAATCAGCAAGTTGTTGTCGTCGTTGGGGCTTCCAGCGGCATCGGACGCGAGAGTGCTCTTCAGTTTGCCAAGCGAGGGGCAAAGTTAGTTGTCTCGGGTCGAAATGAGTCGAAGCTAGCCTCCCTCGTGGATGAGATTCGGAGTTTCGGTAGTGAAGCAACTGCTGTAGTTGCCGATGTGTCGGTGTTCGAGCAGGTCAAAGCGATCGCAGACCGTACAGTCGAAGTATATGGGCGACTCGATACGTGGGTGCACGTCCCTGCGGTCGGCATCTTTGCCACATTCGACAACACCACACCCGAAGAGTTTAAGCGCGTCATTGATGTGACCTTGATGGGGCAGGTATACGGTGCAATGGTGGCGCTACCCCATCTCAAGCGTGAGGGACAGGGGGCGCTGATCCACATCTCTTCAATGGAGGGCGTGCGAAGTCTCCCTTATCAAAGTGCATACTCCGCCGCCAAACACGGCATTGAGGGATTCATCGAAGCTATGCGCCTGGAGTTGCAACATGAGAACATACCTGTGAGCGTGACTAGCGTGAAACCAGCGGTCATCAATACACCCTTCTGGAACAATGGCCTCACCAAGCTAGGTGTAAAACCTGCTGGAATACCGCCCTACTACGACCCCAGGTTGGTAGCTGACGCCATCCTCTACGTTGCTGAACATCCAACTCGTGACTTCTTTGTTGGGGATTCGGCTAGAGTTCTAGCTGCGCTACAGCGGCTCTCACCCGAACTGGCAGATTCTTTGTTGCTGCTCATCGGCTTTCAGGGTCAGCGCAGCAATGAGCCAAAGTCCCCAGAGGATCGAAACAACCTTTACGAACCTGTCCCAACTGATACAAGAGTTGATGGAGACTATAGCAATATGGTCATACCGAGTGTTACTGACTGGCTGGCTAAGAATCCGGTTGTCCAGTGGGGTGCGATCGCTGGTGTAATGGCTTTAGCTTTGTTGGCAACAAAATCCTTCAACCAAGAAAAGTGATCTTAGGATTAATCAGCAACGCCCGTACATCAACAAATGTGAGTTAGAAAGTGTGGTCTGATTAATAGGTAGATTTGAACGTTTCTGGGAGGATGCGTCATTCTGAATAGACGCCTTCCCAGTAGAAGGAGTTGACTTCCTACCCTGAAGCAGGAAGTAAGTTTTAAGGAGACAAGATATCGATCTTGTCTGTTTAACATATCAATATTATGTAGCTGACGCAAATATGTGGGAAAGCTGGTTCGATTTCATCAAGTCTGCAACAACTCCCGCAACGCCTGCTGCGGTCAAGGCTACTCAAAATCAAGCCGAGTTGTGGCAGATTTACCTGAAGGGGCTGCAAAAGTTGACTCAGCTTTGGGCAGAATCATTACAGCAGTCACTAAAAAGCGAAACCGGAGCAGTAGGGGGTTACGCTGGAGCATTGATTGAACTCAGCAACCTCTACTGGAATATGTATGGAAAGACATTTGGTAGCGTTCTGCAAAGCCCAAATTTAGGGTTTGCTCGTGAGTTCAACAACAAACTGCTTAAAAGTTTTGATGCCGGCATTAACTTTTCTAAGGCAAACTTTGACTATCAGCTATTACTACTTGATGTCTGGCTGAAAGCTTTTGAGGAGACGATGCGAGAGTTAGCTTTCTATGAAGAAAAAGGCGAAACGGTTCAGGACTGGCAGCAGTTACTCTCAGTTTGGAGTAAGGCCTTTGATGGAGTATTTTTACAGAGGTTGCGTGCAGAAGATGCTCTTGAAGCTCGGGGAAATTATCTGAACTCCGCCATGACCTACAGACTTTACCAGCAACAGGTTATGGAAGTGTTTCTGAAGATGTACGATGTACCAACTAGGAGGGAAGTAGACGAGGTTTACCAAAATATTTACGAATTGCGTAAGGAACTCAAAAGCCTTAAAAAAGTCATGGCAGAATCTCAGCTAAAAGGGTGAAGCATGAAGTATGAAAAATTCGATGACGTGGAAGTACGTGTTTTTGGGAAAGACTGTAATAAATGGGGTTGAATCTGTCGGGTTACTGTTTGGCGACCAATGGATTCGCCAGTTGCTTAATCTGAAACCTCTGGCCAATCCTGAGTATTTACATATGTTTATTGTGTTGATATTCGTTTTCGGGATTGGCTATTGGTGGGTGGGTAACGACCTTTCCCGCCAGGATATCGTGAAACTTGGGATCTGCGCCCAATCCTCGGTTTTTCCCGTGCTGGTTTATCACACCGCGATCGGCAATCTTCACCCATTCTATTTAGCTCCGGGCGCGATCGACCTTGTGTTTTCGATTATCTTCGGTCTGTTTCTCTACTCCTACAATGAGGCTAAGCCAGCTCTGGAGTGACTATTCGCAAGGAATTCAGAATATCAATATGGCAACGAGAGAGCTAACCCAAAAAGCGGTCAAGGGCGCTGAGATTTTCACCCGCCTGCGGGAGGAAGATATTCAAGTCGGGGTGACTCCCAAGGAAGAAGTTTACCGGGAAGACAAGGTACTGCTGTACCACTTCTCGCCAAAAGTTGAGCATTCGCTAAATATTCCCCTCCTCATTGTTTACGCCCTGGTTAATCGTCCCTACATTGTCGATTTACAGGAGGGGCGATCGCTCGTTGCGAATTTGCTAGAGCTTGGTTTGGATGTTTACCTGATTGACTGGGGCTATCCGAGTCGTGGCGATCGCTGGTTAACCCTTGACGACTACATCAATGGCTATATCAATAACTGTGTGGATGTGGTATGCGATCGCCACAACTTAGAACAAATCAACCTGTTAGGCATTTGTCAGGGGGGAACCTTCAGCCTCTGCTACAGTTCCCTTTACCCAGAGAAGGTAAAAAACCTGATTACTATGGTCACTCCCGTCGATTTTCACATCAATGAGGGGCTTCTCAATGTTTGGGGTGGATGCACTCTGGGGTCAAAGGCTGTAGATATCGATTTAATGGTGGATACCCTGGGGAATATTCCCGGCGACTTCCTGAATTTAGAGTTCTTGATGCTCAAGCCTTTTCAGTTAGGAGTTCAGAAGTATATTGACCTTCTGGACAACATTGATTGTGAAAGCAAACTAATCAATTTTCTCAGGATGGAAAAGTGGATTTTTGATAGTCCCGACCAAGCTGGAGAGGTTTACCGACAGTTCATGAAGGATTTCTATCAGGGAAACAAACTGATTCAAGGTCAGGTCGAGATTGGCAACAAGCGAGTGAATCTGGCAAACATCCGCATTCCGATTTTGAACATTTACGCCGAGCAAGATCATCTAGTTCCTCCAGCATCTTCCTTAGCTCTTAAGACATACATTGCTAGCGAAGACTATACCTTGCGCTCCTTCCCAGTTGGACACATAGGGATGTACGTCAGCAGTAAAGTGCAGCGAAACCTTCCTCCCACTATTGTCGATTGGCTTAAGGCGCGATCGTAGAAAAACCCGTGCTGGTGTTTTGCCTCACCACCATGCCTTCGTTTGCTGCGATCGCCCACTTACGCGCGTGTAAACGGAGGTTTCATCAGAACTATGGGCGCAGCGTAGCGGAGGGTTGAAACCCCATCCTTTTAGGACAGCTTTACATTGAATTGAATCCTTTCGCGGAGTGGAGGGGTGTAGTGGCCCGGCCGGTGAGGTATGGTTGCCTCAATCTCCTTTCAGAGTAGAAGAGACGACCTGCCAGGTCGTCTGTACTTCGCTGTTGAGCGTGGCCCTAGAAGTGTTTAACTCTCAAGGATAGAGCAAGGGACTAGCGTACGGATTCAGGTCAAAAATAGTTGAGTGAGAGCCGAAAAATATGGTAATG
>JAUBOM010000365.1:0-1506 GCA_036700245.1 Microcoleus vaginatus BM001213989 | reverse complement strand
CTCAGACCTCAACGGCAGCAACGGCTTTGCGATTAACGGCATCGCGGCGGGTGACATCTCAGGCAGGTCGGTCAGCAGCGCCGGGGACGTCAACGGCGATGGCTTTGATGACGTGATTATCGGGGCAGACAGTGCCGACCCCAACGGCATCAACCGTGCAGGGCAGAGTTATGTGGTGTTTGGCAGCAACAGTGGCTTTGGTGCGGGCCTGGACCTGTCAGAGCTCAACGGCAGCAACGGCTTTGCGATTAACGGCATCGCGGAGCGTGACGTATCAGGCAGGTCGGTCAGCAGCGCCGGGGACGTCAACGGCGATGGCTTTGATGACCTGATTATCGGGGCATTTCTTGCCGACCCCAACGGCATCAGTTATGCAGGGCAAAGTTATGTAGTGTTTGGCAGCAACAGTGGCTTTGGTACCAGCCTCAACCTGTCCGCGCTCAACGGCAGCAACGGCTTTGCGATTAACGGCATCGCGGCGGATGACGAATCAGGCTCGTCGGTCAGCAGCGCCGGGGACGTCAACGGCGATGGCTTTGATGACCTGATTATCGCGGCAAACCGTGCCTCCCCCAACGGCATCAGTTATGCAGGGCAGAGTTATGTAGTATTTGGCAGCAACAGTGGCTTTGGTCCCAGCCTCAACCTGTCCACGCTCAACGGCAGCAACGGCTTTGCGATTAACGGCATCGCGGGGAATGCCCGATCAGGCTACTCGTTGGTCAGCAGCGCCGGGGACGTCAACGGCGATGGCATTGATGACCTGATTCTCGGGGCACCCTTTGGCTCCCCCAACGGCATCGGTGGTGCAGGGCAAAGTTATGTGGTGTTTGGCAGCAACAGTGGCTTTGGTGCGGGCCTGGACCTGTCCACGCTCAACGGCAGCAACGGCTTTGCGATTAACGGCATCGCGGTGGGTGACTTCTCAGGCTGGTCGGTCAGCAGCGCCGGGGACGTCAACGGCGATGGCTTTGATGACCTGATTATCGGGGCAACAGGTGCCTCCCCCAACGGCATCGGTGGTGCAGGGCAAAGTTATGTAGTGTTTGGCAGCAACAGTGGCTTTGGTGCGGGCCTCAACCTCTCAGACCTCAACGGCAGCAACGGCTTTGCGATTAACGGCATCGCGGTGGGTGACGTATCAGGCTGGTCGGTCAGCAGCGCCGGGGACGTCAACGGCGATGGCTTTGATGACCTGATTATCGGGGCAACAGGTGCCTCCCCCAACGGCATCGGTGGTGCAGGGCAGAGTTATGTGGTGTTTGGTCAGGGAACGACTCCCACCAATCAACCCCCCGTGGCTAACACTGACAGCGCTACCACGGCTCAAAATACTGCTGTCACCCTGGAGGCTTCAACTCTGTTAGCCAACGACACCGATGCCAATGGCGATAGCCTCAGCCTGACGGGGGTCAGTAATCCTGTCAATGGCAGCGTTACCTTCTCTAATGGCAATGTCATCTTCACCCCCAGCACTAACTTCACGGGTAACGCCAGTTTTGATTA